>NZ_JBVISM010000012.1:22305-217035 GCF_055575515.1 Streptomyces sp. NPDC034086
GGAAAGGAAAAACACCCCCCGAAAAAAAAAAAAAAAAACCCTCCCTCCCTGACCGGAATCCTCGCGAACGGGGCACCGATTGAGAAAAAAGGCCCCGGTCTCCTTTCCCCCCCCCCCCCCCGCTCCGGCGCGTTCCGGCCCGTTCCGTCCCCTCACGCAACGGCCCTGGTCTAGACCTTGACAGGTCCAGACCACTTTCGGTTCAGTGGCGGTAGTCGTCTCCCCACACGACGGCGACGATTCCCCCCATTCCAGGAGCAGTTACGTGATACGTACGCTACGCCGCCGCGCCCTGTCCCTCGCCGCGGCCGCCGCCGCGACCTTCGGCCTGGCCGTCGCCCTGCCCGCCTCCCCCGCCGCCGCGGCGCCCGCCTGCGCCGGCGCCTGGAGCTCTTCCGCCGTCTACACGGGCGGTACGAGCGCCTCGTACGGCGGCCACAACTGGCAGGCGAAGTGGTGGACGCAGGGTGAGACGCCCGGCGCCACCGGCCAGTGGGGCGTCTGGTCGGACCAGGGCGTCTGTGGCGGCGGGGGCCAGGAGCCCGACCCGGGCACCGGCGACCCGTCCGGCTTCGTGGTCAGCGAGGCCCAGTTCAACCAGATGTTCCCGGACCGCAACCCCTTCTACACCTACAACGGCCTGGTGGCGGCGCTCTCCGCGTACCCCGGGTTCGCCCACACCGGCGACGACACCGTCAAGCGCCGCGAGGCGGCCGCGTTCCTCGCGAACGTCTCGCACGAGACGGGCGGGCTGGTGCACATAGTGGAGCAGAACACCGCCAACTACCCGCACTACTGCGACGCCACCCAGCCGTACGGCTGCCCCGCCGGCCAGGCCGCGTACTACGGACGCGGCCCCATCCAGCTCAGCTGGAACTTCAACTACAAGGCGGCGGGCGACGCCCTCGGCATCAACCTGCTCGCCGACCCCTACCTGGTGGAGCGGGACCCGGCCGTCGCGATGAAGACGGCGCTCTGGTACTGGAACACCCAGAACGGCCCCGGCACGATGACCGCGCACGCCGCCATGGTCAACGGCGCGGGCTTCGGCGAGACGATCCGCTCCATCAACGGGGCCCTGGAGTGCAACGGCGGCAACCCGGCGCAGGTGCAGAGCCGGATCGACAAGTACCGCGCCTTCACCCAGCTGCTGGGCGTCACCCCGGGGAACAACCTGAGCTGCTGACGGGGGGGCGGTGGGGGCCGGCTCACTGGCCGCGCAGCGCCGTGGCGAGCTGGGCGCGGGACCGGACGTCCAGTTTCTGGTAGATCCGGGTGAGCCGGGCCTCCACCGTCTTGACGCTCAGGAAGAGCTTCGCCGCCGCCTCCTGGTTGCTGGCGCCCCCGGCGACGAGGAGGGCGAGCCGGGCCTCCGCCTCGGTCAGGGCCTCCACCCCGGGGTGCGGTCCGCAGCTCTCGGGCGCGTTGTCCCGGGCGAGTTCCAGCCAGGGCACGGCTCCGGCGGCCTCGAACAGCCCGGCCGCGGCCCGCAGCGCGTCCCGGGCCGGGGCGCGGCGGCGGCGCCGGCGTTCCACACGGGCCAGCGCCAGCAGCGTACGGCCGTGTTCGAGGGGCAGCCCGAGCGCGCCGAACCGCTCGGCGGTCGCCTCGAGCAGGGCGACCGCCCGCTCCGGCTCGCCCTGCGCGGACAGGCACAGGCCCCGGGCCCGGTCCAGGGCCGCGAGCACGGTGGTCCGGCCGAGGGAGCGGGCGACGGGCGTGACCCGGTCCAGCAGTACGAGCGCCTCGTGCGGGGCGTCGGCGGCGACCAGCGCCTCGGCGAGTTCCCCGTGCCAGCGCAGGACGGAGGGGTCCACCACCTGCTGGGCCTCCTCGAGGGCGGCGACCCGGCGCAGGGTGGCCACGGCCTTCGCGGCGTCCCCGGTGGCCAGTTCCACCGTGCCGAGCGCGTACAGCCCCCGGGACAGGAAGACCTGGTCGCCCTCCTCCTCGGAGGCCCGGATGCCCCGGCGGGCGTAGGCGGCGGCCCGGGCGAAACCGCCGCCGGCGGCCTCGGCGGTGGCGGCCACGTACCAGGCCGGGCCGGGTGAGAGGCCCGCTTCGATGGTGAGTTCCAGGGCGCGGCGGGCATGGGCCGTGGCGCGGGCGCAGTGGCCCCGGCGCAGCTCGGCCTCGGTCATGCTGCGCAGCACCTCGAAGACGTCCTCGGCGGAGCCGGTGCGCTGGACGGCGGGCAGCAGGGCGAGGAGCTGGCGGTGGGCGTCGGCGAGCCGGTCGTCGAAGAGGGCGTGGCGGACGGCGAGGAACTGGGGGGCGTTGCGCATGCCGAGGGGGACCTCGGGGGCGGGCAGGGCGAGGGCCTCGGCCAGGATGTCCTCGGCGTCGGGGTCGCCGAGGATGCGGCCCATCCGGGCGCGGACGGTCAGGGCCATGGCTTCGGCGACCTGGTCTCCCCCGGCCTTCGCGAGCGCTCCGGCCTCGGCCGCGGCGTCGCGGGCGCGCACCGGGTCGCCGTCGCCGATGTTGTGCTTCCAGGCGATCCGCAGCTGGACGGCGGCCTGGAGGGAGGGGTCTCCGGCGGCGTCGGCCACGGCGTGGGCGATGGTCTCGTCGAGGTCGGCCAGGGCCTGCCCGGCGGCGTCGATGACCGCGAGCCGGGCCCGTACCCGCTGGGCGGGCGAGGCGTCGCGGGCGAGCACGGCGCGGGTGGCGCGGCGGGCCAGGTCGGCGCGGCCGGCCCAGCCGGCGTCCTCGGCGGCGGCGACGAGGCGGGCGAGTTCCTCCTGCGGGAAGGCGGCGGGGGTGCGTTCGGCGGCGAGCAGGCCGAGTTCGGCGGCCAGGGCCCGCTGGCCCCGGCGGCGGCAGGCGTCGGCGGCCCGGGTGATCTCGGCGGCGAGGTCCGCGTCGGGGGTGTCGACGGCGAGCGCGCGGTGGCGTACGGCCTGGACGGGGTCGTCCACGGCGGCGGCGAGCGCGGCGTGCCCGGCGGCCCGCTCGGGCCAGCCGGCGTCGGCGGCCAGGGCGGTCGGCAGGGCGCCGGCGGTGAAGGTGACGGTGCCGTCCTCGCCGACGGTGACCAGCGCGGCCCGTTCGGCCTGCGCGAGTTCCGCCTCGGCGTCGGGGCGTCCGGCCCGGCGCAGCAGGGCGGTGGTGGGGCGGGCGGCGAGTGCGGCGAGGAGCAGGGTCGGTCGGGCCCGGCCGGGGGCGGCGGCGAGGAGCCTGCGGGCGACGTCGCGGGCCTGGCCGGTGACGGGCAGGGTGTCGGCGTGGTGGGCACCGCCGCCCTGTCCGGCGGCGGCTTCGGCGAGGGAGTGGCCGAGCGCCAGGGCGAGGCGGGGGTTGCCGCCGCTGGCCTGGTGGATGCGGCCGGCGAGGCGGGCGGGCAGGCCGTGGCGCAGCAGCAGCTCGGCGACCTCGTCGGCGCCGAGGGCGGGGACGTGGACGACGGGGGTGCCGGGGCCGCAGAGGGATTCGGCGACGGGTGTGTCCTGGACGCATTCGGCGGCGAGGACCCGTACGCGCGGCGGGGTGAGGCGCAGGACGAAGCGGAGCAGGTCGGTGCTCTCGGGGTCGAGCCACTGGGCGTTGTCGAGGACGAGGAGGACGGGCCCGGAGGCGGCGAGGGTGCGGAGCACTTCGACGACGGCCAGGCGCAGGGCGACGTGGTCGCGGCCCGCGCGGGGGGCGTCGGCCTCGCGGCGGAGCAAGGCGACGGCCGTGCGCTGGGGGCCGGCGAGGCGGTCCAGGGCGGTGCGGGGCACGGAGGCGAGGAGGGCCGCGGCCGAGGCCTCGGGTATCTCCCGGTCGACGGCCTCGGGGGCGAGGCGCAGGACGGTCTCGCGCCGCCTGGCGGCGGCGGCCGCGACGGCGCGCGCCACCTCGGTCTTTCCCGAGCCGGCCACGCCCGTGAGGACGGCGCGGCCGTGCGCGGCCAGCGCCCGGTCGACCGCCTCGATGAGTGCGCCGTGTCCGACGTTGGTGTCAGCGTTCCCCGTCGCCGCCACGCACAGCCACCAGCCTTTCGCGCCCCTGCTCCTGTGCCCTTCCTGTGAGACGCGACAATACGAGGTCAGCCCCCCGACGGACCCGGATTGTGACGCAGAATTCAGTCAGGTGACAGGAAAGCGCCGCCGGCCTGCCGGTACGGGAGGTACCGGCAGGCCAGCGCACTGGGTTGGTCCGTACTATCGGCCCGTCAGGACGGAGTTGGGGGGCTCCGCCGGGACCGGTGCGAACCGGGTCAGAAGCCGAGGCTCCAGGAGTCGATCTTGCCGGTGTCGCCGCCCGCGTTGTCGTTGACGCGCAGCTTCCAGGTGCCGTTCGCGACCTCGGAGGAGGCGTTGACGGTGTAGGTCTGGTTGATGTTGTCCGCGCTGCCGCCGGCCCGGTTGTGCAGGGTGTAGACGGTGCCGTCGGGGGCGACCAGGTCGACCTTCAGGTCACCGATGTAGGTGTGCGCGATGTTCACGCCGACCTGGAGGGCGGCCGGGGCGTTGCCGGTCACGCCGGAGACGGTGATCGGGCTCTCGACCGTGGTGTTGTCGCCGATGGCGAAGTCCGTGGTGTTCTCGAAGGCCGGGGTGGGCTGGGTCGAGGTCACGGCGTTGACGGTCGCGGTGGCGTCGGCGAGGCCGGAGCCGCAGCCGCCGGTGCAGGTGCCGGCCAGCGGGCGGGCGTTGGCCTTGATCGCGGACTCGATCTGCGCCGGGGTCAGCGAGGGCTTGGCCGCGACGAGGAGGGCGGCGAGGCCCGCGACGTGCGGGGCGGCCATGCTGGTGCCCTGGTACGGCTTGTAGATCTCGGCGCCGGGGGTGGTGGTGCCCGCGTTCAGCGTGGAGAGGATGCCGTTCTCGGGGGTGGTGACGGTGCCGGGCGTGTCGGTGGCGCGGCGGGTCTCACCGCCCGGGGCGGCGACGTCGATGATCGTGCCGTAGTTGGAGTAGAAGGAGCGGTCGCCGGTGCGGTTGCTGGCGGCGACGTTGATCACGTTGTTGCAGCTGGCGGGCGAGAAGCCGGCCGCGTCCGCGTTGCTGTTGCCGGCGGCGACCACGACGGTGGTGCCGCGGGCGACGGCCGCGTTGATGGCGTTCTGGTAGGTCGCGGTGCAGGCGCCGGAGCCGCCCAGGCTCATGTTGATGACCTTGGCGGGGGTGGCGTTCGCCGGGACGCCCGCGACGGTGCCGCCGGAGGCCCAGGTGATGGCGTCGACGATGTCCGAGGTGGCGCCGCCGCACTTGCCGAGCACGCGGACGGGCTGGATCTTGGCGTTGTACGCGATGCCGGCGACACCCTTGGCGTTGTTGGTCGCGGCACCGATGGTGCCGGCGACGTGGGTGCCGTGCCAGGAGGAGTCGCTGGCCTTGGAGCCGGTGCCGCACTCGCCGGCCGCGCTCCAGTCGCCCTGGTCGGCCGGGTTGCTGTCGCGGCCGTTGCCGTCGCGGGCGGCGGTGGAGCTGCTGATGAAGTCGTAGCCGGCGACCACGTTGGCGGCGACGTCGGAGTGCGCCACGTAACCGGTGTCGATCACGGCGACGGTGACGCCGGAACCGGTGGTCTTGTCCCAGGCGGCGGGCACGTTCATGCCGGCGGTGGGCTCGAAGAGGTCCCACTGCTTGGCGTAGTCGGTGTCGTTCGGCGTGGCCATCGCGTAGGCGCGGGAGTCCGGCTCGACGTAGGCGACGTCCGGGTCGGCGCGGAACTGGTCCATGAGGGCGGCGGCGTCGGCCGGGGCGGTCGCACCGCCGAGCTTGACGAGGGCCGCTCCGGTGCCGAGACGGCGGTCGAACGTGGCCTTCTTGCCGGCCTTCTTGCCCTTGGCGGCGGCGTCGTCGGCGGCCGCGTCGTTCGAGCTGGCCTCGGAGGCCGAGGACTTGTAGCCGACGATCAGGTTCTCGACCGGGGCGGCGGCGGGGGCGGCGGGGGCCGCGGCGGCCGGCAGGGTGGAGGCCGGGTCGTTCGCGGGGGTCACGGCCACCGCGGCCGTGGCGGAGCCGGCGAGCAGGGTGACGGACATGGCCACGACGGATATGAGCCGACGTCTGGGTGCGTGCACGTTGTTCCCCTTTTACGGGCCGGATCCGGGCAGGCCGGAGCGGCCGGTGGGTGCAGTGTGGGAGGTGGAACCGGCGGAGCGGGGCCTGGGCGGGCTGGTCGATCCCGCCCCGGCCGCCGCCGCGCGCCACGTCGCCCGGCCGCGACGGCGGGGCAGGGCGACGGCGTACCCGGCGATCAGCGCGTCCGCGGTCGTTTCACACCATGTGGGGTTGGTGCGGGGTCCGCCCGGGACGCGGAAGATCGCCGGTGGGCAGACAGTAGGCAACGCGGGGGTGAACCCGATACGGGGAAAACCCTTGTCCGGACCCTGTGGGGCCCCTCCCCCTCCGGGGGTTGGCGGCGGCCGGCCAGGTCAGCGCGGGTGGAGCCGGCGGAAGTAGGTCCAGCTGGACTCGTTGGGTTCGGCCCACTTCTCCGGGGCGCGGGCGAACTGCGGGTGGTGGGCGGCGATGTACGCGCGGGTGCGCTCGGGCACCTCGGTGTACGAGCCGAGCTTGACGCCCCGGCAGTGGAAGGTCAGTCCGCCGGGCCGCTGCCCCTGTTCCATCCAGGGCAGCCAGGGGGACATCCGCATCCACGACATGGTGGCGGGGACGCCCGGGGCGTCACCGGCGAGGGCGGCCGCGGAGGTGAAGAACTGGAAGAGCTCCAGGGCCCGGTAGGTGTCGTCGGCCGAGTTCAGCGGGTAGTCGGCGACCGGCAGCGGAGAGGGGTAGGCGAGGGGGATCTCCAGGCTGAAGCAGACCTGGTCGCCCAGTTCGGTGCGCGGGACGGGGAAGGGCCGCAACCGCTGGTTGGCCGGATCGTTCCAGACGTGGACGACGGGCTTGCCCTGCCAGGTCTCGAGGATCTCCCGGGTCACGGGGTCGAGGTAGAAGGCGGCCTCGCGGGACAGCATCCGGTAGCCCCCGCCCTCCTCGTCGGCCTCCAGCCGGGCGGCGTTGAGGCCCTCGAAGCCGAAGAGGCGGCGGTAGGGCTCACCGGGCGCCCAGGAGTGGACGTCGCCGGTCCACCAGAAGACCGTCTCCTCGCCGTCGAGGGAGGCACGGGTGCGGGCGAAGGCGTGCAGGAGCTCTTCCGGTGTCATACGGAGAACTCTCGCGGCCGGGTCCGCGGCCGGACAAGCACCGGACGGGCCAACCTCGCCCGTCCGCGCATCCCCGCGACACCTACGAAACCGCGGGGACCGCCTCGTACGGACGCCCGGTTGACGGCCCGGCGCGCCACCGGTGACCGTGACCGTCATGGGGAACGGAAACCGCCTGCCGGCGCTGCTCGTGTGCCTCCTGCTCGGTGCCGGGCCGGCCGCGGCCGCGCTGGGGGCCGCCCGGACGGCGGCGACGCCGCGGCACGCCGCCCCCGCGTCCGGTGACCGGGTGGACATCGGTGACGTCCCGCCCGGGCCCCTCCCGCCCCCGGCCGGGCCCGACGCCTCGACGGGAACGGTGACGGTGGAATGCGGCCGCAACGAACAAGGGCACTGGAACCAGGACAACGTGGTGGTGTCACCGGGCCTGCGGGCGGGCGCCCACCACACCCACGCGTACGTGGGCAATCTGTCCACGGACGCCCTGTCCACCGACGCCTCGCTGGCCGCCGCCGGCACGAGCTGCGCCGGCGGCGACCGTTCCGCGTACTACTGGCCCGTCCTGCGGCGCACCGACCGGCCGGGAGGGCGGCCCCACGAGCGGGCGGCGGGGCACGGCAACACGGGGGAGATCCTCGCCGAGGCCTCGGTGCGGGTGGAGTTCCGGGGCAGCCCCGTGAGCAAGGTGGTGCCGATGCCCCGCTTCCTGCGGGCCGTCACGGGGGACGCCGTGGCCGCCACGGCGGGGACCGGCGCGGGCGTCCGGGCCCGCTGGGGCTGTTCGGGCTTCCCCGACCGGTCGACCACCGGCTACCCGCGCTGCCCGGCCGGCCGGCTGGTGACCCGTACGCTCGTCTTCCCCAGCTGCTGGAACGGGCTGGACACGGCCGCCGCCGACCACCGCTCGCACCTCGCGTTCCCCTCCGCGAGCGGGGTGTGCCCGCAGGGCACGTTCCCGGTGCCCGAGCTGCGGCTGTCGCTGGCCTACGCGGTGCCGCCGGGGGTGCCCGTCGCGCTCGACTCCTTCCCGGAGCAGCGGCACAGCCCGCGGACGGACCACGCGATGTTCGTGGACGTGATGACCGACGCGCGGATGGCCGAGCTCGTCGGCTGCCTCAACGAAGGCCGCACCTGCCGGATGTGAGTGACGCGGGTCACATGAACCGGGGGGCCCTTCGGGGCGTGTTCCGACCGCACGACGCAACACGGAGGCGGACGGAGGGTGCCATGCCCGGACCACTGTGGCCCCGCACTCGGCGGGGCTCGACCGACGAGGCGCTGATCAGGGCGGTGTACGAGGAACACGGCAACGCCCTGCTCGCCTACGCCACCCGGCTGACCGGCGACCGCGCCGCCGCCGAGGACGTCGTCCAGGAGACCCTGATCCGGGCCTGGAGGCATTCCGAGGTCCTGGTCAACGGGAAGGGCTCGGTGCGCGGCTGGCTGCTCACCGTGACGCGGAACATCATCACGGACCGGTACCGGGCCAAGGCCGCGCGGCCGCCGGAGGTCTCCGGGTCGGCGGCCGCTCCCCCGGTGGAGGGGGACCACGCGGACGCGGTGGTGGACGCCATGACGGTGCTCGGTGCCCTGGACCGGCTGTCGCCGGAACACCGGGACGTCCTGACGGAGTTGTACTACCGCCAGCACAGCGTCGCCGAGGCCGCCGACCGCCTCGGCATCCCCGCGGGGACGGTCAAGTCGCGTTCGCACTACGCCCTCAAGGCGCTGCGCGAGGTGTTCGGGGACGGTACCGCCGACGGCGGGCACAGGAGAGGGACCGGCCGGCCGCCCCAGCAGCCCGGCGGACTGCGGGAGGTGGTGGCGTGAACCGGCAGCGGCACGAGGAGGACGTGGAACTGCTCGGCCCGTACGTGCTCGGCGTCCTGGACGGACAGGACGCACGGCGCGTCGAGGAGCACCTCGGCGACTGCGTGCGGTGCCGGGAGGAGGTGGCCGCGTTGCGGGAGATGGAGAGGGCGCTGGGCGAGGTGCCCGAGGAGGCCTTCCTGGACGGGCCGCCGCAGGGCGGTGACCTGCTGCTCCAGCGGACCCTGCGGCAGGTGCGCGGGGAGCGGGCGGCGGCCGCGCGGTGGAGGGCCGCGGTCGCGGGCCTGGCCGCGGCGGCCTCGCTGGCGGCGGTGTTCTGGGCCGGGGCCCGGATGGGCGCGGACCCGGGTGACGCCGGGGCGCTGCCCCCGCCGCCGTCGCCGTCCGCGTCGGCGGTGCCCTCGCCTCCGGTGGCGGGGACCCGGGTGGCCTCCGCGACCGACGCGGGCACCGGCGCGCGGATGACCGTACAGCTGACGCCGGCGGCCAAGTGGGTGCGGCTGCGCGCGGCGGTGACCGGGGTGCCGGCGGGCGAGCGGTGCCGGCTGGTGGTGGTCTCCCGGGACGGTACGCGCTCCGTGGCCGGCGGCTGGGTGGTGGGCACGGCGGAGCACGGGGAGGGCAAGGGCGCCGCCCTGGACGGCTCCGCGGCCGTGGACCCCTCGGACGTGCGGGAGGTCCAGGTGGTGAACGAGGCGGGCCGGACCTACGTGTCCGTGCCGGTGTGACCCGCGCCGGGCGCGGTACGGGGCCCGGCCGCGCGGGTCCCCGTACCGGTCCCGGGGGCCGTGGAAGCGGCTCCCGGGGCGCCTGCGGCCGGACGGGGACCGGGCAGGGCCCGTCGCGCCGACGCCGGCCCGCTCTCCTCGGGGGCCCTGGGCCGGGCCGCGCCGTCGAGGAGCCCGAAGCCTTCGGGGAACCCTTCCAGGAACGCGCGCCGTGCCGGATCGGACTCGGCTTCGGCCAGGGTCCCCAGCAGGTCGACGAACTCGCTGCGCTGCCCGCGCGACAGCCCGCCGACCACGTGGCCCACGCCCTCCAGGACCTTGACCGCGTCGTCCGGATCCATCTGCTCGTCCTCACAGCCCTCGATGAAGCACAGGACATCGACCAGAGCCTCGGCCAGTGCGTGAGTCAGGGACGAGTACGCGTGCGTCAAGGCGGGCTCCCGGCGGGTCAGGGCGACGAAGTCCGGCCATCCATCACACGCCACCGGCCTCACACGCGCCCGGGCCTCACGGAGGGGGCGGAGCCCGGCAGGGCTCGTCGGCGGGGTCGTCCGAGCCGATGAACGGGAGCGGTCAAGAGGTCCGGTTTTTCTGGCAGGCGGGGCATCGGACGTGTCGGACACGGTCGTCCGGCAGTCCTTCTGTGACCACAAGCGAAGATCGACAGTCCGTGGCTCTTCAGGGCGGTTCCATGGGGCACGGCCCGGAATCGCCGGGTCACGAAGGACAGGTGATGGAACATGCGGACCGAAGCCGCCCAGCGGGTCGAACTGGTCTTCTCCCTCTTCGACGCCAATGACAACGGCGTCATCGACTCCGGGGACTTCGACCTGATGACGGAACGTGTTCTGGAGGCGGCGGCCGCGTCGGACGACGGCGCCAAGGCCGCCGTCCGGGCCGCGTTCCGCCGCTACTGGACGACGCTGGCCACGGAACTGGACGCCAATGGTGACGGCGTGGTCACGCTGGACGAGTTCCGTCCGTTCGTGCTCGACCCCGAGCGTTTCGGTCCCACGATCACCGAGTTCGCCGGGGCGCTCTCCGCGCTCGGCGACCCCGACGGGGACGGTCTGATCGAGCGCCCCCTCTTCGTGTCGCTCATGACGGCGATCGGCTTCCAGGAGGCGAACATCCACGCCCTCTTCGACGCCTTCGGCCCGGACGCCGACGACCGCGTCACCGTGGCCACGTGGGCCGCCGGCATCGAGGACTACTACGCGCCGGACAGGGCCGGGATCCCGGGCGACCGGCTCGTGACCGCCCGGGCCGTCTGACACCCCCTCCCAGGGGCGTCACCGGGCGGGAACGGCGGCCGCCGAGCGCCGCGGAAGGTCATGGCCGGGTCTTGTGCGCGAACACCCACCGGTTCCCCTCCAGCGCGTCGTTCGGCTCGGGGAGGGGGCCGCGTCCGTGCCGGCGGGTGAACGCGAAGGGCGTGTACGTGGAGGCGGACCAGCCCTTGGCCGTCAGGGCGCCCGCGGAGTCGGGCCGCGGCCCCTTGGCGAAGAGGTCGAGCAGGTCGATGCCGGCCCGTTCCCGCGTCGCCGTGTAGATCGGGCTGTCGCGGTACATCAGCAGGTCCTTCTCCAGCTTGGCCTCGAAGGCCAGGGCGCTGCCCCCGGCGGCCAGCCCGTCCACCGTGTCGAAGAGGCACGTCTCGGCGGGGCCCGGCAGGTAGAAGAGCAGTCCCTCGGCCAGCCAGACGCTCGGTGCGGCCGGGTCGAAGCCGGCGGCGGTCAGCGCGCCGGCCCAATCCGCGCGCAGGTCGACCGGGACGGGGACGCGCTCCGCCTTCGGCGTGGCCGCCAGGCCCGTGAGCACCTGGTGCTTGAACTCCAGCACGCCCGCCCGGTCGATCTCGAAGACCGCGCAGCCGGACGGCCAGTCCAGCCGGAAGGCGCGGGTGTCCAGCCCCGCTCCCAGCAGGACCGCCTGCCGGGGGCCCGTCCGCACCGACCGCAGCAGGAAGTCGTCGAGGACCCTGGTCCGCAGGCCGAAGTACCGGGTGAACCGCCCCCACAGCGGGTCGCCGTCCCCGTCCGGGACCTGCTGGATGCGCACCGGCCAGTCGGCGCACGCCGGGGCGGCGCGCACGAAGTGTTCCGCGTAGGGGTCCTGGGCCAGGCTGTCGTCGCGGTGGGTCTCGATCGCCCGTGCCGCGGCGACCAGGAGGGCGGTCAGGCCCACACCTCCGTCCACGCCTTCCACGTCCGTGTGCTGCGGCGCCGTGCCGGTCATGTCTCCTCCATGGTCAGGGGCGGGGACCTCGAGCTTCCCGCTCGTCGGGGGTGGTGGGTCCACGGTGCCGCGTACCGCGCTCACCGTCCCGCGGCCGGGAGCAGGACCGGTTTGACCACGCGGCCGGCGTCGCAGTCGCGCTCGGCCTCGTTGATGTCGGTCAGCGGGTAGGTGCGGATGAGCTGGTCGAAGGGGAAGCGTCCGGCCTGCCAGAGCCGGGTCAGCAGCGGGATCAGCAGTGCGGGGACGGCGTCCCCTTCGCAGATGTGGCGGATGCCGCGGCCCCCGTCGAGCGTGCCCGGTTCGAGCGGCAGCGCGGTGTGGAGCCGTGCCACCAGGCCGAGGGTGCCGGTGGGGCGCAGGGCCCGGAGCGCGTCGTTGATCAGCGGGGCGGAGGCCGTGGTGTCGAGCGCGTACTGGGCGCCGCCGCCGGTGAGCCGCCGGATCCGTCCGGCTCGTGCGGGCGTTCCGGCGGGCAGGGGGATCGCGCCGAACCGTTCGGCCAGGGCCAGCCGTCGGGGGTGCCGGTCGACGGCCACGGTCAGCGCACCGGCGGCGGTGGCCGCCATCACGGCGGCCAGGCCCACGGCCCCCGCGCCGAGGACGACGAGGGTGTCGCCCGGACCGGCGGCGAAGGTGTTCAGCACGGCTCCGGCGCCGGTGAGGAAGCCGCAGCCGAGCGGCCCGAGCAGTTCGACGGGGAGCGCGGGGTCGACCCGCACGGCGTTGCGGGCCGGGACGAGCGCGTACTCGGCGAAGGAGGACTGGCCGAACCACCGGGGGGACAGCGCTCCCCCGGCCGCGTCGGTGAGCCGCGGGGCGGCCTCCTCGCGTCCCCCGAAGAGGTTGAGGGAGGCGAAGGAGTCGCAGTAGGCGGGGGCCGCGGCACGGCAGTTGGGGCAGTGCCCGCAGGAGTCGAAGCTCAGCACGACGTGGTCACCGACGCCGATCGCGGTGTCCGGGCCGCCGCCCGTCCGCACCACGGTCCCGGACCCTTCGTGGCCGAGCACCGCCGGCAGCGGGCTGCGGCCTGCCGATCGCCGGACCGCGAGATCGGTCCGGCACATCCCGCATCCGGCGATCTCGACCAGGACCTCGCCGACGGCGGGTTCCGTCCGCAGGGTGACGTCCTCGACCGTGAACGGGTCCCCGTACGCGCGCAGGACGGCCGCCCGGAACCTCACCATCACGCCTCCAGCGGGCGGTGGACGACGAACGGCCGCAGGTTGCCGTACAGCCCCCACGGTCCGCCGGCCACGCCGACGCCGCTGTCCTTGACGCCCGTGAAGGGCTGGGCGAGCGACAGTTCGGCGTGGTGGTTGATCCAGGCCGTGCCGCATTCGAGCCGCTCGGCCACCGCCGCGGCCCGGTCGGGGTCGGCGCCCCACACGGAGCCGCCCAGTCCGAAGCCGGTGCCGTTGGCGGCGTCGACGGCTTCGTCGAGGTTCCGGTAGGGCAGCACCGGCAGGACCGGCCCGAACTGCTCCTCGGTCACCACCGGGCTGTCGGGGGGAACGCCGGTGAGGATCGTGGGGGCGAAGAAGTAACCGGGCCCGGCCGGCCGGTGGCCACCGGCCGCCGCCCGGGCACCGTCGGCCAGGGCCCGCCGCGTGATCCGCTCGACCCGGGCCAGCTGGGGGGCGTTGCTGACCGGTCCCAGCCGGGTGGCCGGGTCCAGGCCGGGCCCGACGGGGACGGCCTCGGCGCGCTCGGCGAGGGCTTCGACGACCTGGGCGTGGATCCGGGCCGGTGCGTACACGCGTTTGACCGCCATGCAGACCTGCCCGCAGTTGCGGAAGGCCGCCCAGAACAGCCGGTCCGCGATCCGATCCACCTCGACGTCGTCCAGCAGGACGGCGGCGTCGTTGCCGCCCAGCTCGAGGGTGACCCGGGCCAGCGAGGCCGCCGCCGCCCCGGCGACGGCCCGCCCGGTGGGCACCGAGCCGGTGAAGGTGACGTGGCGGATGCCGGGGTGGGAGGCGAGGCGGGCACCGAGGGGTTCGCGGCCGGTGACGACGGTCAGCACGTCCTCGGGCAGGACGGTGGCGAGGACGGAGCCGAGCAGCCGGGTGGCGAGCGGGGTGAAGGGAGACGGTTTGAGGACCACGGTGTTGCCCGCGGCGAGGGCGGGCGCGAACTTCGCCGCCGCCAGCTGGAGGGGGAAGTTCCACGGCACGATCGCGGCGACGGGTCCCAGGGGGCGCCAGCGGACCTCGCTGTGGACGGGCCGGCCGTCGCTGATCCGCCGGGTCCCGGGGGCCAGGTCGGAGAAGTAGCGCAGTCGGGCCGCCGTACGGGCGGTCTCCGCGTACGACTCGGCCAGGGGCTTTCCCTGTTCCCGGGTGAGCAGCCGGGCGAGGTCGTCGGCGGCCGCCTCGACGGCGTCGGCGGCCGCGCGCAGGGCGGTGGTGCGGGCGGCGGGATCGGCGCGCCAGCCGTGCCAGGCCCGGCGGGACCGGTCGACGACGGCGTCCAGTGCGTCCGGCTGCTGGTCGGGGGCCTCGTCGAAGACCTCCCCGGTGGACGGGTCGACGACGGCGAGGAACGGGGGCCGGACTCGGGGTACGCGCTCGGGCTCGGAGGTCGGCATGCCGGTGGTCAGCTCCCGGAGGTGACGCCGGCCGCGTGCTCCCGGGCCTGCCGGTCCATCTCCGCCCGGAAGGCGGCCACCAGGTGCGGCCGGATCCGTCCGGCGTTGCGGTCGCCGCCCTCGCAGACCGCTCCGCGCACCCCGACGATGTCCGTGCCGATCCGGGTCAGCGGCCCGATGTCGGACTGCCTGACACTGCCCGCCAGGGCGGCCCGCAGGCCCGCGGCGTGGGCCCGCCGCACGAACTCGGCGCACACGTCGGGCGGTACGTGGTCGAACAGCCGCGTCCCGTCCTTGACGGCGGTGTCGAGCATGGCGGCGTCGGCACCGGAGCGGGCGGCGATGTCGGGCAGGGAGAGCGGGTTGACGCAGCCGATCCGGTGGGCGTCGGCGTAGCCGGAGGCGACGACCAGCGCCTCGGGGCGGTGGTCCTTCACCGCCCGGACGACCGCGCGCATGACGTCGATCCCCTGGTCGGGCGTGGTGCATCCGTAGAGGCCGACCTTGATGTACGTGGCGCCGGAGACGACCGCGCCGAGCGCGGCCTGCGCCACCGTGCCGGGCTTGTACGGGACGTCGCCCACGGTCGCGGAGACCGGCTTGTCCGCCGGTACGGCGTCGCGGACCTCCCGGATGACCCAGGGGAAGTTCGCGCCGAGGGAGCCCTCGTCGGGCTTCTTGACGTCGACGATGTCGAGGTGCTCCGCCGCCTTCGCGCAGTCGAGGGCCTCCTCGACGCCGTCCGGGGAGATGAGAAGCAACACCGTGAACTCCTTTCGCCGCCGGTCCGCCCGGCCGGGGGCCGGGGACCGCGGATCACCTGGTTCATGTGCGATGCGCTCATCATTTCCGTGACCCGTGGGGTCCGGGAGGGCGCACGGGGTGTCCATTGGCGCTCGTGTCCTCGTACGGCGCGCCGTACACGGCGGGGCAAACGGGACAGGGCTCCGGGGACCGGCGGGGCGGGGAACGTGACGGGGCCCGGGAACATGTCCAGTTCCCGGGCCCCTCGGTGCCACCCAATTGCGCACACCGGCGCCATTTAAGAGCGGGGATCATTCTGAGGCCGACGTGTTCTACCTTTGAACTACCGCGCCGCGAAGAGGCGCAGGAGGGACTTGAACCCCCATCCGTCGGTGATCGTCCCCGCTCGGTCGATCCGGTGTTCGGCGGCGAATGCTGAGACTGGAGCGATAATCTGAGGTTCAAGGGGCCGCCTCTACCGGCTTGGGCCACCCCGGCACGTGTGCCGGGGGAGGGATTCGAACCCCCAGTGACACCCCTGTTTCAGCTTCGACGTCAGTTTCAGCTTGCGCTCTCGCGCACCCCCTGTCACGCAGGGGGCGTTCACGGGGCTACCCGAAGAGGTAGCCGAACACGGCGTCCCCGACCCGCTGGTCGGTGACTTCGGTGCCGTTGGCCTCCTCGCGGGCGAACTTCACGGCCTGCTGGAGCCGTTCCACCCGGTCGAGGAGTTCGTTGACCCGGCGGGCCGGGAGGGCGCCGGAGAACTTCACGGTCGTCCAGTAGCCGACCGCGACGTCCTCGTAGTACACCTCCACCTGCGCCGGGTGCTTCTCCGTGGCCTCGGCCTTGACGTGGTTGCGCGGCACCTTCTTGGTGCGGATCGTGCGCACCGGTTCCGTCTTCCAGGAGTCCGTGGAGGGGTCCAGGTTCCAGGACTCCGAGGCGTCCAGGACGGGCAGCTTGCGCACGAAGGTGTGCAGGTCGGTGAGCTGCTTCTCGAGGAAGAGCAGGTAGGGAACCGGGACCTGGGCGAGCAGTACGTTGCCGTCGACGACCACGTCGGCGGCCGCGGTGCGGTTCGCCCAGTCCTTGGTCGCCGTCACGTCGAACAGGCGGGTCAGGGTGTTGGCCGTCGCCCGCAGCACGTCCTCCGCCTTGACCTGGACCCGGGTGGACTCGGGCGGCAGCTGCTCGCCCTCCTCGTCCTTGGGCTGGTACGTACGCGAGATGCCGGCCAGCAGGGCGGGCTTCTGCACGTCGTGGTGGGCCTGGGTGAGCTCCTGGAGCGACTTGGACTTGACGCCCTTTTCGACTGCGATGATCTGATTCAGCTTCGGCACGTGAGCAACCTAGCAACGGCCCCGGTACGACTGCCATTTCTTTTCCGGCCCGGGGTCGGAACCGGGACTGCGGCGCGCGCCCGCCCCGTGTTCCGGTCCCCTGTTCCGGTCCCGTGTCCGGCCCGTGTGCTCAGCCGCGCAGCCGCACCGGGAGGTCGTACAGGTCGTTCTGGGTGAGGACCGGCTTGTTGCGCAGTTCCTCGCGGGCGACGGCCAGCGTGAGGTCCGGGAAGCGGGCGTAGAGCGCCGGAAGGGCCACCAGGGCCTCCAGGCGGGACAGGGCCGCGCCGGGGCAGACGTGGGGGCCGTGGCCGAAGGCGATGTGGCGGATGGGGGTGCGGGTGACGTCGAACTCGCCCGCGTCCTCGCCGTGCTGGGCCTCGTCGCGGCCGAGCGCGCCGAAGGAGACGATCAGCCCCTCGCCCTTGGGCAGGACGCGGTCGCCGACCTCGATGTCCTCGGTGGCGAACCGGATGAGGACGTGGGAGGTGGGGGTGGACCAGCGCAGGGTCTCCTCGATGACGTTCTCCCAGGGCACCTCCCCCTTGAGGACGAGGGCCCGCTGCTCGGGGTGGGTCTCCAGGGCGACGACGGCGTTGACGATCAGGCTGATGGTGGTCTCGTGCCCGGCGGCGACCATCAGCTGGAGGGTGTTGGTGATCTCCTCGGTGCTGAGGCGGTCACCGTCCTCGGAGGCGGCGATCAGCGCGCTGGTGAGGTCGTCCCCCGGGTTCTCCCGCTTGGACTCCACGATCCGGGAGAAGAGCGCGCCGAGGTCCGCCATCATCTGGGGGACCTCCTCGGGGAGGGTCTGCGTGGAGAAGAACTTCTCGAAGAGGGCCTTCAGGCGCGGGTGTTCGGCCGCGTCGACGCCCATCAGCTCGCTGATGACGTTCATCGGCAGCGGGTAGGCGAAGTGCGCCTTCAGGTCGACGGGCCCGTCGTCCGCGAGGGCCGCCAGCCGGTCGAGCGAGCCGGCCGTGAGGGCCTCGATGCCGGCGCGCAGCTTCTCCACCCGGCGGGCGGTCAGGGCCTGGGCGACGAGGGTGCGCAGCCGGCGGTGCTCGTCGCCGTCGACGGTCAGCATGGAGCGGCCGGGGTTGGCCAGGCCTATGAGCGGCCAGTCGAGGGGGATCTCGCCTCGCTGCCAGGCGCCCCACACGTTGATGTCCTTCACGACCCGGGGGTCGGTGAGCAGCTTGCGCGCCTCGGCGTGGTGCGTGACGGCGTACACGGCGACACCGCCGGGGAGGACGACGCGGGCCAGCGGGCCGGCGGCGCGCAGCGCGGCGCTCTCGGCGTCGAGGTCGGCGACGAAGGGGTCCAGGGTGAGGGGGGCGGGGCCGGTGTGGTCGATCGGGCAGGTCACGGGGTGGCTCCAAGCGCGGGGGTCGGGGTGTAGGTCACGGGGAGGGCGGTGAGGCCGCGCAGCCAGGGCGAGGGCCGCCGGGTGAGTTCGGCGGCGGGCTCGGCGAGGTCGACGTCCGGGAGCCGGTCGAGGAGGACCTCGATGCCGGTGCGGGCGATGGCCTCGGCGACCTCCTGCGCCGGGAAGGGGCAGCGGTGCTCGCCGTGGCCGAAGGAGAAGAAGGCGTTGTTGCCGCCGGTGAGGGCGCCCGCGTCGGTGCGTACGTGGGGGTCGGCGTTGGCGGCGGCCAGGCCGAGCAGGACCAGGTCGCCGCTGCCGATGCGGCGGCCGCCGAGGTGGGTGTCGCGGGTGGTCCAGCGGCCGGCGACGTTCTGGGTCGGGGTGTCCTCCCAGAGCACTTCGTTCATGGCCTCGCCAACGCTGTGCCGGCCGCCCGCCAGGGAGGCGGCGAAGCGGTCGTCGGTGAGCATCAGGCGCAGCGAGTTGCCGATCCAGTCGGCGGTGGGCTGGTGGCCGGCGGCCATCATCACCATCAGGTCCTGGGCGATCTCGTCGACGGTGAACCCGGCCGTGTTGGCCAGCATCCGGGAGGCCACGTCGGGTCCGGGGGCGGCGGCCTTCGCCGCGAGCAGCGCGTACATGGACTCGCCGAGGTGGCGCTGGCCCTCCAGGGCGCCCTCCCGGCCGTTGATCATGTCGTTCATGGCGGTGACGAGGCCCGGGCCCTGCTCGTCGGAGAACCCGTAGATGCGGGCGAGGACGCGCAGGGGCAGGAGCATGGCGTACTCGCCGACGATGTCGCACCGCCCCTTGCCGCACAGCCCGTCGATGAGCTCGTCGGCGAAGCGTTCGGCGTGGCCCCTGAGTTCGAAGGGGTCGACGGACTCCAGCGCGTCGGAGATGACGGCGGCGCGCTCGCGGTGGCGCTCTCCGACGGTGTACAGGATGGACGGCTGCTTGCGCCCGATCATCGGGAGCAGCGGCCAGTCGGCCGGGATGCGGTCCCACTGGTTCCACAGGTCGGAGTCGCGGGAGAAGAGCTGCGGGTCGCTGGTGACCTGGTGCAGTTCGCGGTAGCCGAGGACCAGCCAGGCCGGGACGTCGCCGTCGAGGACGACCGGGGCGACGGGGCCGTGGTCGCGGCGCATCTCCCGGTACAGCTCGGCGGGGTCGCTCTGGAAGCGGGGGCCGCCCAGGTAGACGGGCTGTGGCTCGGGGGTGGTCACGGGGTGGGCTCCGGGAGGGTGTGCGGGACGACGGCCGGCTGGTCGGGCCGGTGGCTGTGGCGGTGCTGGAGGTGCTCGACGAGGGAGATCAGCACCTGCTTGCTGGATGCGCGGGAGCGGGCGTCGCAGAACAGCAGGGGCACCTCGGGCGGGAGGTCGAGCGCGGTGCGGATCTGCTCGGTGGTGTGGGCCGGCCCGCCGAAGTCGTTGCAGGCGACGACGAAGGGCGTGCCGTGGTGTTCGAGGCGGTCGATGGCGTACCAGGAGTCCGCGAGCCGGCGGGTGTCGACGAGGACGACCGCGCCGAGGGTGCCGGAGAAGAGCCGGTCCCACAGGAACCAGAACCGCTCCTGGCCGGGGGCGCCGAAGAGGTAGAGCACGTTGTGGGCGTCGAGGGTGATGCGGCCGAAGTCGAACGCGACGGTGGTGGCGGTCTTGGTGCCCACGCCGTCGGTGTCGTCGACGGCCTCGCCCGCCTTGGTCATCGTCTCCTCGGTGTTCAGCGGGCGGATCTCGCTGACCGAGCGGACCATGGTGGTCTTGCCCACGCCGAAGCCGCCCACGATCACGATCTTGAGGCCGTTGTCGGCGGTGCTGCTGAGGGCCTGCCGGGGTTCGGCCCGGTCAGATGTTGCGGAGTCCAACGAGCACCTGCTCCAGGATGTCGGGGTCGGGAAGGCGGTACGTCGTGAGGCGCGGGTGCCGCGCGCTGATCCGCCCGGCCGCGAGGAGGTCGGCCAGGAGGATCCGTACGATCGAGACGGGCAGGCCCAGTTCGGCCGCCACCTCCACCACGGCCGTCGGGAAGCGGCACATCCGCAGGATCGCCGCGTGCTCGGACTGGATGCCGGGGACCGGGTCGCACTCGGCGACGATCAGGGTCACCAGGTCGAAGGCGTCGCTGCCGGAGCTGCTGCGGCCGCCGGTGAGGGTGTACAGCCGGTCCGGGGAGTCGTCCCGGCCCGGCCTGACGCGGCTCATCCCCGGGGCCTGGCGATCAGATGCTCGCTCAGCTGCTCCACCAGCTCGGACATGTTGTGCCCGACGAGGCCGGCGTCGGCGTCCTCGGCGGCGACGAGCGCGAGGTGCGCGCCCTCGCCGGCCTCGACGATGAAGAGGATTCCGCCGTAGAACTCGGCCATGGCGGAGCGGACTCCTCCGGTGCCGTCGCCGAACTCGATGGACGCCCCGTGGGACAGGCTCTGGATGCCGGCGGCGATCGCGGCGAGCTGGTCGGCCTGGTCGACGGACAGCTCGGGGGTGCGGCACAGCTTGAGGCCGTCGCGGGAGAGCACGAGGGCGTGCCGGGCGCCGGGGGTGCGCTCCAGGAGTCCTTCCAGGAGCCAGCTGAGCGTCTCGTCGGTGGTGGAGCCGGTCATGGGGTGTCGTTGCCTTCCGGGTGCGGGGGGTTCGTGGGCTGCTGCTGCGCCGGTGCCGCGGTGCCGCGTACGGCTTGGCGGAAGCTGCCGAAGCGGGCGGCGGACCGGGACGCGCCGCCGGGGGCGGCCTGGGTGCGGGCCGCGGCACCCGTGGCGTCGGCCCCCTCGGGGTGGGCGGCGGCCAGGGTCCGGCCGCGCCGCCGCTGGGGCAGTCCGCTCTCTCCGAGCACCGGGTCGCGGCCGGTGGTGCCGGACCCGGCGGAGTCTACGGGGGTCTCGCGGGCGGGTTCCGCCCCGGTCCGCGGGGCCGGTGCGGGCCCGGCGGGCTCCGGCTCGGTGCGCCGTGCCGGTACGGACGCCGGCAGGGCGGCGGGCGCGGGGGCCGCCAGCAGGGCCGGGGCGGGCACCGGTTCGGCCGGCGCGTGGCTGACGAGTTCCTCGGGGATCATCATCAGCGCGCCGGTGCCGCCGCGCGCGGAGGGGCGGAAGGAGACGGTCAGCCCGTGCTTGCGGGCGAGGCGGCCGACGACGGCGAGGCCGAGGCGGGTGCCGGAGAGCCCGGCGAGGTCCGGGGAGCCCGCGGACACGGCCTGTTCGGCGCGGCGCAGCTGGACCCCGCTCATGACGAGTCCGCTGTCCTCGACGGTGATGATGATCCCGGCCGGCACCTCCTCCACGTAGACGTGGACCTCGGCGGTGGGCGGCGAGAAGTTGGCCGCGTTGTCGAGGAGTTCGGCGAGGGCGTGCATGACGCCCTCGGCGGCGTGTCCGGCGACGGCCGCCTCGCTGGTGGAGTGCAGCCGGATCCGCTGGTAGCCGCCGATGCGGCCCATCGCGCCGCGCAGGATGGACTCCATGACGATGGGCCTGGCCCAGCGGCGGCCGGAGCGGGCTCCGGTGAGGACGGCGATGGAGTCGGCGAGGCGGCCGGCCTGGGCGGTGCGGTGGTCGAGGTGGAGCAGGTCGCCCAGGACCGCCTCGTCGGCGTGCCGGTGCTCCATGTCCCGCAGGTCGGCCAGCATTCCGGTGGCGAGCGCCTGCATCCGGCCGGCCGCGTTGGCGGCGGCGGCCATCGCGGCGGCGCGGCCCGACTGGGCGCGGCGCAGTTCGTCGCCGAGCCGCTCACGGGTGGCGAGCTGGGCGGCGGTGATCCGGTCCAGTTCGAGGGCGTGGGCGGCGTTGATCCGGTCCAGTTCGGCGGCGTGGGCGGTGGTGAGGTGGTGCTGTTCCGCGGCGTGGGCCGCCGTCAGGTGCTCCACCTCGGCGGCGTGGGCCGTCGTGAGCCGGGTGCGTTCGGCCGTGCGGGCCGCCGCCTCGCGGGCCCCGTCGGCCGTCAGCCGGGCGATGTGGGCGTCCCGGGCGGAGAGTTCGCCGGCGAGGTGGGAGAGCCGGCCCCGCAGCTGCCGGGCGGTGCGCGCCCACCAGGTGACGGCGCAGGCGGCGACGGCGAGCAGCAGCGAACCGGAGAAGGAGAACCAGGCGAGCGGGACTTGGACGGCCGACGGGGCCGCGGCCACCGCCGCCGTGGACAGAGCGCCCGCGGCCGCTGCTGTCACCAGCAGGGCGAGCGCGGAGGGGCGGAGGGGGGTGGGCGACGCCGTCATCAATCAAAGCCTCAAACCGGGCGTAAATGGAAGAGAGGGTTCCTGTGGCAACGAGCCCCAACTATAAGAGGATTGGTGATCGTTTAGGAAAGGTCTTGACAAACATTACGTTGAGTAGTGCCCAATTAGGATCCTTCTGGAGCGGTTTCGGGGCTATGCCGTGGCATCCTGTGACGTCATCACACGCCGGACGGAATCGGCGGACGTCCGGAAAACGGGGAAGGTCCATGAGGCTCTGCTTCCTGGTGGAGGAGCACTACCGCCACGACGGCATGCCCAACGAGGTCGTCCGGCAACTGACCGCCTGGGGCCACCGGGTGGACGTCGTCCGGCCGGGCGGCTCCCTGCTGCGCATGGACGGCCTGGTCCGGGCCGGCGCACACGACGCCTGGGTGCTCAAGACGGTGTCCGGCGGCCCGGGGCTCACCCTGCTGGAAGCCGCTGCCGCCGCCGGGACCACCACCGTCAACGACGCCCGCTCGATCCGCGGGGTACGGGACAAGGCCCTGGCCGCCGCGCTCGGCAGCGCCCGGGGCCTGCCGATGCCGCCCACCTACGCCTTCGCCCGGCCGGAACTCCTGTCGGCCCTGCCGGACTCCGCGTACCCGCTGGTGGTCAAGCCCGCCGACGGCAGTTCCGGCCGGGGCGTCCACCTGCTGCCCTCGCCCGACCGGCTCGCCGGCCTGCTGCCCGCACTCGCCGGCGAGGGGATGCTCATCGCGCAGCCCTACGTCCCGAACTCCGGCACCGACCTCAAGGTGTACTGCGTCGGCGGGGAGTCGTACGCCACCGAGCGCCGCTCCCCGCTGCACCCGGACGCCCCCGTCCGCGAGCGCCGGGTGCGGCTGCCCGCCGAGGTGGCCCGGATCGCCGCCCGGGTGGGTGAGGTGTACGGGCTGGACCTGTACGGGGTCGACGTGCTGCTGGGCCCCGACGGGCCGGTCGTGGTCGACGTGAACGACTTCCCGAGTTTCCGCCAGGTACCGGACGCGGCCGCGCGGGTCGCGCGCGCCGTGCTGGACCTGGCCCGCTCGGGCGGCGCGCGTCCGGCCGCCGTGCCCCGCCCGCCGGTGCGGCCGTACGCCCGGCCGGTGGCCGTTGCCGCGCAGGCGGCGGCGGGGGACGGCGCGTGAGGGTCGGTCTGATCACCCCGGACGCCGGGCACCCGCTGCTGGCGGCCACCGCCGCCCTGCTCGCACCGGAGCACGAGGTGCGGGTACTGGACCCGGAGGCCGGGGAGGCCGCCGCTGCCGGGGCCCGGGCCGACGTGTACCTGCTGAAGGCGCGCACCCCCTCGGCCCTGGCGCTGGCGCGGGAACTGGAGCGGCGCGGGGCGCCGGTACTGAACTCGGCGGCGGCCACCGCGCGCTGCCAGGACCGCACCGGCATGGCCGATCTGGCCCGGCGGGCCGGACTCCCCTTCGCCGCCACCCGCACCTTCGGCTCGCCGGTGGAGCCGGGGGCCTCGGAACAGCCCGCCTGGCCCGTGGTGGTCAAGAGCCGGCACAGCCGCAAGCACGACCTCGTCGCCCGCGTCGACGGCCCGGAGGGCCTGCGCGAACTGGCCGCCGCGGGCTGGGAACGGGAGCCGGTCGTGGTACAGCCGTTCGCCCCCAACAGCGGCTGGGACCACAAGCTGTGGGTGATAGGCGACCGGGTCTTCACCGGGCTGCGCCGTTCGGAACTGGCCACCGGACGCGAGGAGCCGGGCCGGTCCCCCGGCCGGCCGCCCGACGGGACGCGCGAACTGGCCCTGCGGGTCGGTGCGGTCTTCGCTCTGGAGGTCTACGGCGTGGACGTCATCACCACGGACGACGGCGCACCCCTCATCGTGGACGTCAACGCCTTCCCCGGCGTCCGCGGCCAGACCGGCGCCCCCGAGGCCCTCGCCGCCCTGGCCCTGCGCCGGGCCCGGTAGCCCGCGCGGCGGGCCGGGACACGTCCGGGTGGCGGACCCGGCGGGCGATGTGCGTAGACTCGCCTCCGGCGCGACCCATGACGACGAGGATTCCATGAACCCCGCCGACGAAGACCCGCAACAGCTGGACCCGGCCAGTCTCCACAACGCGAGGACGACACTCGTCCAGCTCCTGGGCCGGGCGGGGGTTCCCTCCGACGCCGCCGACGAGCTGATCGGGCTCGTCGAGGCCGGAGTGCTCGCCGCCGCCCACCGGGAGATCGGCGCGAGCGCCGGTACCGTCCCCGGGGAGAAGGGCGAACCGTACGCGTCGGGCTGGCTCGACGGTGCCCGCGCCCTCACCGACGCACTCGGCGACGTCGCCGAACGAGCCCTGGGCCGGGCCGTCGGCGCCGACGCGTCGGAAGCCTCGCGGGACGCCCGCACCCCCGTCCGGAGGATGGAGGTGGAGCGGGCGAAGGTGGCGGTGACACCCCTCTACCTGTCCTTCAGCACCGCCTCCGACCTCGACCCGGAAGTCTCCGAGCAGGTGCTCACCGCCGTCCTCGCGACCATGGGCCCCCGGCAGCGGGCCGCGTACGCGGGGCGCCTCACGCGGTTCGCCGCCGACCACCGCGCCCGCCTGGAACGGCTGTACGCCCGGTACGGCCCCGGCAGCACCATCGCGCTCCACGGCCGCTACTCCCTGCTGCACTCCCCCACCAGCATCGCCGTGCTGGAACGGCTCGCCGCGGCGCCCACGGCGCTGCGGGAGGAATGGGACGCCGCCGAACTGCCGCCCTCCTGGCTCGACGGCCTCACCGCGGCCTAGGTGTATTGACCCGCAGGGTTGTTGACGCGGCTGATGGGTGGGTGTCCGTCGAGTGCGGTGTGGCAGCGGTGGTGGTTGTAGGTGTGGAGGAAGTCTGCCTGGCGGCGGACGGCCCGCCGGATCCGGCACCCCGCGCTCGTCCGGTAACCGACCGTCTCGACGGTGTCGGCCGGCGGGCACGGCTCTGCGGCGCTCGCAAGGCGCACCCTTCATCTCCCACCGGGGACAATGGCGGGGAACGCACACGTCCTCGTCAGAAAGTCCGACATGAACGACTCCGCCTTCGACATTCGCGCATGGGGCGAGGAGATGGCACCGCTGGCCGTCGCATTCGCCGACGGCTTCGAGGAGGTGCATGCGTATGCGCCGGGCGAGTACAGGGTGGAGACCGTCACGGCGCAGGACGGCTCCCGGGCCGTCGCGCTGCTCGCCGGGGAAGGCGTCACCGGTGCGCTCCTGGAGTACTACGCGGCACTCGGCGCCGTCGAGCTGCCGGACCTGCACATCGGCATCTGGATCGCCGACGCCGAGCGGGTCGCCGAGGGCGTCCTCGCCGGCGCCCTCATGCCGGTGACCGGAGCGGTCGACGACACGGTGACGGTGTTCGCCACCGACGGCGGCGGGAACCTGTACGCGGTCAGCCCCTCCACCGGATCCGTATGCCACCTCATCGGAGGGGCCTGGGACGGGACCAGCCTCGACGTGAGCGAGAACGGCTACCGCGTCGTCGCCCCTGACCTGTGGGCCTTCCTCGACGGACTCCGCCACGACCTCCGGCAGGCCCTCGCAGAACGGCCCTGAAGGCAGAGGTGACGTGCTGCGACAACAGCGAAGGCCATGTCGTCAGCGACGCCTGGTCACCGGAGCATCTCCGCTGAGGGCTCCGCCGGCCGCCCCGGTCGCACCAGAGGGACTTTCGCAGGCGCCGGAGGCGGATGATGCCGCAGGCCCTGGTGGAGGCCGGCGCGTCGGCCCGGACGTGCGAACCGTCCACGGATCGGTCGTCCGGGTCCAGCAGGTCCGCGCGGCGCAGTTCGGTCAGCAGCGCGGTGCGCTGTCCGTGCACGGTGGCAGACGCGGTGCACCGCACGGCGGAGGGTCGTCCTCACACCGCGAGGAACTCCGCCACGGCGCCGCTGAAGGCGGCCGGGTCGTCGAGCCACGGGAAGTGGCCGGCTCCGGGCAGGACGGTGAGGCGGGCGTCCGGGAACAGTGCGGCGTACGCGGCCATGGCGCGCGGCGGGGCCGCCAGGTCGGCCTCGCCGGCGAGCAGCAGGACCGGTGCGGCCAGTCCGGCGAGTGCCTCGCGGGTGGCGTCCGGGTCGAAGGCGCCCTCGGCTCCGTACGCGGCGGCGGCCTGGTGGTTCTTCTGCCCGGCCTCGGCGGCCCGGTGGGCGCGGGCCGCGTCGTCCCAGCGGCCGTACCAGAAGGGGGCGACGGCCTCCGTGGTGGCGGCCGTGGGCCGGCCCGCGACGAGTTCCTCGAGCGCCGCGTAGGCCGCGGCGAACCAGGGCGCCGCGGCGTGCAGCCGGGCGGCCTCCAGCCGGTCCTCCCCGGCGACGGGGATGCCGACGGCGAAGACGCTGGGCGTGACCAGCACGAGCCGGCCGACGCGTCGGGGGTGGCGGGCGGCGTACAGGGCGGCCAGGTTGGCGCCGGCGGAGTGCGCCAGCAGGTCCACCGTCTCCAGGCCGAGGTGTTCGCGCAGGGCCTCCACGTCGTCGACGAGCCGGTCGCAGCGGTAGCCGGCGGGGTCCTCGCAGGCCTCCGAGCCGCCGGTGCCGCGCAGGTCGAGCCGGACGGGGCGGCGGTGCGGGAGCAGTCCGTCGAGGCCGCTGAGGTAGAGGGACTCCTGCATGGGGCCGCCGGGGAGGCAGATCAGCGAAGCCCCCTCGCCGCTGGTGTGGCAGGCGAGGCGGGTTCCGTCGTACGCGGGAAATGTGATCACCCGTCGGGACGGTGTCAGGCGCGTCCGGGCAGGTCAAGCGGTTTCCCGGGAGCGGGCGAGCGGGACGTGCGGCGCACGCGCACGGCCAGGAACACGGCCGCGGCCGTCGCCGCCAGCAGCACGCCGCCCACCGTCAGCAGCCAGACGGGGACCCCGCCCGCGGTGAGGAGTTCGTCGCGGTAGACGGCCCGCCGGTAGGGCGTGTCCTCGGCGGTGGCGCGCAGTTCGTGGTCCCCGTCGATGCGGGAGGGGACGGGGAACCGCTGGTCGATCGCGGTCAGGAACACCGGTTTGCCGCCGGTCAGCTCGCCCAGGGCGCCCTTCGGCGGGACGGTCCCGGCGAAGGTCACCTCGGGGGCGGCGCCCCCGATCGCCGAGCCGGGTTCCATCCGGTGGTCGGCGAGGACGTAGAGGCCGAGGGACTGCGGGGTGCGGGCCAGCCGGGAGAGCCGCATCGGGTACACCAGGCGGGCGCTGTCGAAGCGGACGCGCAGCGGTTCGAGTTCGCCGCGCAGGGTCCGGCCGGGCTCGCGGGGGGCGAGGCGGACGGCGACGTACTCCCACTTCTGGTCGACGTACGGCTTCAGTTCGGCGGCGAGCCGCTCGGGCAGCTCGAAGCCGTTGTCGTGCAGCCAGGTGCGCAGGGCCCCGGGGTCGGTCGCGGTCAGCCGGGCCACGTCGAAGTCGCCGAGCCGCTCGCGGCCGACCACGCCGACCGGGCTGCCGGCTCCGGGCAGGGCGGCTCCCGCGGAGTCCCCGCTGCCGGAGGAGAAGGGCCAGTCCCGCTCACGCGGCCAGAAGTACGTGCGGGTCCTGCGCTCGGGCCTGGTGAGCTCGGTCAGCTGGCGGAAGAGGGCCGGGTCGCCGAGTTCCACGGTGGCCCGGCCGGGGACCGGCATGATCCAGGCCGCGCGGCGGGCGTCACCGCCGACGGTGAAGCGCATCACGATCTCTTCCGTCCTGCCGTCCCAGCGCACGACGGAGCTCTCCCGGTCGACCCCGATCCGCGCGGCGCCGTCGGGCACCATCGCCCCGCAGCCGCACGCGTGGGCGGGGCTGACCAGCGATCCGATCTGGACCGCGAGCAGGGCGGACAGCAGCGCCGGGATCCTTCTCTTCCTCCACACGGGCTCTCAGACGCGGCCGGCCGCCGGCCGGTTCCGCCCGCGGCGCGGCCCGCCCGTCCGGCCCCCGGTCAGCCTCCTCGACCGGGCCGGGGCCCGCTTACATACTTGGGCCCCATGAGAGGGAAGGAACAGCCGCTCGGCAGCCCGCTGGTGCCCGACGGCGTACGGGAGACCATCGCGCGGTACGACTGGGAGTCCTTCGTCTGCGGCTGCGGCCGCTCGGCGGGGCATCTCGCGGCCACCCTGTGGGACGCGGCCGAGGGGCACCCGGCGGCGTACCACGCGCTGGAGGGGCACGTCTTCGCCCGGTCGCGGCTGTGGCCCCCGGCCCCGGCGGCCTGCGCCGTGCTGATGGCCGTCTGGGCGGCCGGCCCGCCCCGGCTGGCGACCCGCGAGGCCCTGCTGTGGACGCTGCTGGCGGTGCTGAACTCCGAGGACGACGGGACCCCGTACGAGGCGGGGCTCTACGGCCAGTGCGCCGCGCACGTCCGGGCCGGCCTGCCGCTGCTGCGCGGCGGCCGGGCGGGGCGGCCCGGTTCGGTGTCGGCGGCCTACGCGGACGGCATCGCGGACCTCATCGCGCTGTGCGCCTGAGGCCGCCGTCCCGCCCGGCACCGTCCCGCCCGACGTCATCCCGCCCGGCGCCGTCCCGTCCGGCGCCGTCCCGTCCGGCGGGGCCGCGCAGGACGGTGGTCTCGCGGACCGCCTCGTCGACGGCTTCGGGCAGCCAGTCACGGGTGTGGCGGAAGGTGAATCCGAGACGGGTGGCGCGGGTGTTGTCGAGGGCGTAGGCCCGGTCGAAGGAGAAGGGGGACGCCTCCTCCCCCGCGGCCACGACCCGGTGGAGGGCCGGCCGTCCGAGCCGGGCGGCCACCAGACCGGTGAGGGCCGTGACGTCGAGCGCGCCGTGGGAGGCCGCGTTGACCGGCCCGGTGAAGGTCCCGGCGGCCGCCCAGGCCAGGAACTCCGCGATCTCCCGGTGGTGGACGAAGGAGGTCTCGTACGCGTCCCCGTGCACGGCGACCGGCAGCCCGGCGGCGATCCGCCCGGCGTAGTGCGCCAGCCGTCCCGTGAAGTCGGCCCCGCCCCCGCCCAGGACGTGCGCGGAGCGGACGCTGACGTACGGGAAGGCCGCGTCCCGCAGGAACACCTCCTCGGCCCGCCGCTTCCCCTCGGCGTAGCCGGGGAGACCGGGCGGCAGGTCCAGCGGGTCGCACGCGTCCTCCGCCACCGGGCGGGCGGCGGCCCCGTCCGGTGGCGGGGGCGGGCTGCGGAAGGTCGCGGGGTCGTACACCTCCATCGTCGAGGTCATCACGTAGCGCCCGGCCCGTCCGCCGCCGAAGACGCGGCGGGCGACGGCCGCCTGGCGCGGGGTGTAGCAGACCTGGTCCACGACCACGTCGAAGGCGCGCGCCCCGAGCGCCGCGCGCAGGGCGTGCTCGTCGTCGCGGTCGGCGACCAGGTGGGCGGTGCCGGGCGGAGGGGCGCAGGAGCCCCGGTTGAGGACGGTGACCGCGCTGCCCGCGTCGCGCAGCCGTGTGACCAGATGTCTGCCGAAGTACCGGCTGCCGCCGATGACCAGAACCTTTTCCATGCCTCCGACTCTGCCGCTGTAGGGTCCCCAGCAGAACCGATGACCCACTGAACGGACCACAAGGAAAACTGTTGATCGATGTGCACCGGCTGCGCGTCCTGCGGGCCGTCTCGGAACACGGCAGCTTCAACCGCGCCGCCTCCGCCCTGCGGCTGACCCCCTCGGCCGTCTCCCAGCACATCGCCTCGCTGGAGCGCGGCCTCGGCCACCCGGTGGCGGTGCGCAGCACGCGCGGCGTCACCCTCACCGAGGCGGGACGGCTGCTGGTGGAGACGGCCGAGACGATCACCGCCGAGCTGGACCAGGTCCGCGCCCGGATCGACCGGATCGCCGCCGGCCGGCCCCGGCTGACGGTCGCCACCTTCACCAGCGGCGGCCGCCACCTGCTGCCCCGCGCCCTGCCGGAGTTCGTGGCCGCCCATCCGGAGGTGGAGCTGACGGTGCTGGAGGCCGAGCCGGAGGCCTCGCTGGCGATGGTGCGCGGCGGGGCGGCGGACCTCGCGCTGGCGTACGGCTTCGACGGGCCGCTGCCGTCCTCGGGACCGGTGGCGTCCAGTGCGCGGCTGGAGTGGCTGCCGCTGCTGGAGGACCCGCTGTACGCGGTCCTGCCGCGCGGCCACCGGCTGGCGGGGCGGGACCGGCTCGAGCCGGCGGAGCTGGCCGGGGACCGCTGGGTGCTGGGCTGCCTCAAGACGGAGGCCTTCCTGCGCCGGTACGCGGACCGGGCCGGGTTCGAGCTGCGGGTCGCCGCTTCCACCACCGACTACTTCTTCGCGCAGACCCTGGTCGGCGCGGGTGTCGGCGTCACCCTGATCCCGCACATCTCCCTGGCCCCGCCCGAGGGTTCGGCGGTGGTGCCCCTGGCGCCGCCCCGCCCCGCCCGCCGGATCGGCGTCGCCCGGCCGCGGCGCCCCGACCCCCAGCCGTACGCCGCGTCGCTGACGGAGGCCCTGCGGCGTGCGGCGGGGCCCGGGGAGGGGCCGGCCCGGTGAACCCCGGCCGTCGGCGGGACCGGCGGCCGGCGCCGGTCCTGAAACCCTGACAGGAGCCGGTCCCGCGTAGGAGGATGCCCCTGTTCCCGCCGTCGGCTACGGGCGGGCGCCGAAGGGGGACTGGCGTGGTGGAGCACCTTTTCCGGGACGGGCGCTGGGCGCTGTGGCTGGTCTGCGGCTGCTACCTGGTGGTGGTGTACATCACCAGCCGGGGTCTGATCGCCGCTCCCCGCTACCGGCTGCTCCAGGCCCGCATCCACGACTGCCGTGCCCGCGTCGGCGTGCTGGCGGCCGGCCCGGCGGGCCCGTCCGCGGCCCTCGAGGCGGTCACCGGCCGGCTGGACCGGCTGGAGAGGAACGGCCAGGTGGCCTGGCGCCTGCTGCCCGGGCACTGGGTGGTCGCCATCCCGCTCTCCAAACTCGCTTCCGCCTGGCGGGTGCTGCACGAGGCCGAGAGCCAGCTGCTGCGCCTGGAGGGTGCCGAGGAGATCACCGTACGCGGCCGCGCCCTGCGGCTGCGCCTCGCCTCGGACCAGGACCCGGCGAACGACTCCCTCGTGGCGGAACTCGCCGCCCGGGCGGGCGATCCCCCGGCCGAGCGGGCCCTGCTGATCGCCGTCACCGAGCAGCTGTCCTGGCAGGAGGACGGTGATTTCGAGCGGGAGTACGAGCTCCAGCGGATCGCCCTGTGGCTGGCCCTGACCGGTCTCGGCGCGGTGCTGCTGGTCGGCCTGGTGCTCGACCACCGTCTGTCGCTGCTCCTCGGGGGGCTGGGCGGGTTCCTGTCGCCGCTGATCGGCGTGATGCGCGCGCAGCGCCCCGCCTCCTGGGGCGTTCTGGTGCTGGCGCCGGTCGGCGGCGCGCTGGCCGCGCCCGGCGGCCTGCTGCTGGTCCGGATGCTCGCCGACCCGGAGCTGAACCTGTTGGGCCAGGTCTTCCTGGACAACTCCTGGGGTGCGCCCGCCCGGCCGATCTCCCTGGCCATCGCCCTCCTGTTCGGCTTCTCGGGCACCCTGTTCTCCCGTCTCGCCCTCGCGGCCACCGGCCAGCTGATGCCGGTGGCGGGCCGCGGCGCCGCGCGGGCCCCCGTGCCGCCCCAGCAGCGCCCGGGCGCCGGGCGCTCCGCGTCGAGGCCCGGCCCGTAGCCCGTGCGGCGGCGCCGCGGCCCGTGCCGTAGGCGCGGCCCGGGCCACCGGCGCGGCCGTTCCGCCTCCCGCGTGACCCCGGAGGGACGGTTACGTCCGGCGCAGGCGGCGTTGGGCGGACGCCGCCGCGTGACGGGCCTCGCGGGCCGCCCGTTCGGCCTGGCGGTGGTGGACCTCCGCCTCGGACACGGCCTCGTACGCCAGGTCGCGCGCGGCCCGCGCCTGCCCGGTCTCCTCCAGCAGCCGCTCGACCACGGCGTCGGCCTCCGCCGCGCGGGCCAGGGCGTGCTGCCGGGCCTGCTCGGCCATCCGCAGTTCCTCCTCCCGGGCGGAGGCGGCCCATGCCGCGTCCTCGGCGGCGGCCCGGGCCGCGTCGATCCGGGCCGCGCGGGCGCGGTCGACGGGCTCGGCGGCGGTACCGGCTGCCGGTCCGGCGGCCGTACCGGCAGCGGCACCGCCGGCGGTGTCCGGCGCGGCGGGCTCCGGCGCCCCCGGCGACGGCTCCGGCACCGCGGACGGCGGCACCGCGTGCGGGTCGACCGCCGGGAACTCCGACACCGGCGCGGGGGCCCGTACGAGCCGCCCCGAGGCCCATTCCCCGGCCGCCACCGGGTCGGCGAGGACGGCGCGCAGGATCTGCTCCAGCTCCCGCACCACGGCCTCGGACACCGGGGTCCCCGCCTCCTCGGCCAGCCGTGCGGCCTCCCGCGCCAGGGCGCCGATCACCACGTGCTGCTGGTGCGACAGGTCCCGCAGCCGTTCCCCGTCCAGGGAGTGGTGCGCGGCGCGCAGGGTCTGTCCGAGCTGGAGGAACTGCTCGGTCTCGTCGGGTTTCGCGCGTACCAGCGTGTTGGACGCCCAGGCCGCGAGCGTCGGCCGCCGCAGTGCCGCGATCCGCTTGGCCGCCGCAGGGTCCCCGGCCTCCTTCACGCGTGCCGCGGCCGCGTCCCGCGCCGCCGTGAACCCGGCGGGGTGCGGCCGGTACAGCGCGTCGACGATCTCGTCCAGATCCATTTCCGCATCGGCATCCACGCGCCCCACTGTCCGTCATGTCCGCCCGCCCGGGGCGTGCGCGCCCCACGGCCACGCGGGTGAATGGCGCCGGGGCGCCGGTTCCCGCCCCGGCCCTCGACGGGCCTCCGGGCCGGGGCGGGGGTGCCGCCGCCGGTCAGCGGTCCGGCCCGGCCGGCTCCACGATCCGGCCGTCGCGCAACTCCACGACTCTGTCGGCGAGTTCCATCAGCTGCGGATCGTGGGTGGCGACCAGGGCCGTGACGCCCTCGCTGCGGACCACCGCGCGCAGCAGCCGCATGATGGAACGGCCGGTCTCCGAGTCCAGCTGGCCGGTGGGCTCGTCGGCGATGATCAGTGCGGGTTCGTTGGCCAGGGCGCGGGCGAGTGCGACGCGCTGCTGCTGACCGCCGGAGAGTTCCCCGGGGCGCTGTCCGGCGTGTTCGGCGAGGCCGACCAGGGCCAGCAGGGTGCGGACGCGTTCCTCGCGCCGCTGTGCCGGGACCTTGCGCATGCGCATCGGGACGCCGACGTTCTCGGCGGCGGTGAGGACCGGGATCAGTCCGAACGACTGGAAGACGAAGCCGATCCGGTCGCGGCGCAGCGCGAGCAGGCCGCTCTCGTCCAGGGTGGACAGGTCGGTGCCGTCGATCTCGACGGTGCCGCCGCTCGGGGTGTCGAGGCCGCCCACCAGGTTGAGCAGGGTGGTCTTGCCCGAGCCCGACCGGCCCTTGAGCGCGGTGAGTTCGCCGCGCCGCGCCTCGAACGAGACGCCGCGCAGGGCGTGTACGGCGTTCGTCCCGCCGCCGAAGCTCTTGCCCAGGTCGCGCACCGCCATCATGGGCGGTGCGGGAGACGCGGTGGCGGGGGCGGCCCCGGTGTCCTGTCGGTGCGGTCGCTGCGTCATCGTGGGCTCCCCCTCGGCCAGGCACTGTCCTACCTTCGCGTCCGAATTTGCTCATCTGTCACATCCATCACGCAAGTCCCTTCCTCTCCTCGACCGCATCTGACAGCATCGTCCGCTATCCGGTGCCCTTGGTCCGGTTCGGGGGAAGGAACAGGCACATGATCGGCTTTGTCGTGCGCCGGTTGCGCGGCCGACTGCCGCTCGCCGCCGCCGTCTTGCTCACCGCGCTCATCACCACGACCACGCTGACCGCGCTGCTGGCCTTCACCCGCGGCGTCGGGGACTCCGGCCTGCGGCAGGCACTGACCGGCCCCGCCGGCAGGTCGAGCACCGCCGTCGTCCTCACCGGAGAGCACGCGCTGGCCGCCCGAGCCGGCGACGACGCCGCCGTACGGAGTTTCGCGGACGCCCTGTTCGCCGGCCTTCCCGTCGGCGCCGAGAGCGTGGCGCGCAGCCGTTCCTACGGGCTGCCCGGCCCCCGCACCCCCGGCCGGGAACCCGACCTGACCCTCCTGGCCTCCCTCGGCCGCGACCGCGTACGGCTCCTCGCGGGCCAGTGGCCCGAGCCGGTCGGGGACCGCCCCGGGCGCGTCCCGGTGGCCGCGCCCGAGGCCGCGCTGAACCGGCTCGGGCTGACCGCCCCGGCACTGCCGGCCGAGGTCCGCCTGGAGGACCGCTACGGCGGGGCGCCGCTGACCGCCCTCGTCACCGGCGTCTACCGGGCGGCCGAGCCGGACTCGCCGTACTGGCGGCTCGATCCGCTCGGCGGACGCGGGGTGCAGGTCGGCTCCTTCACCAGCTACGGCCCGCTCCTCGTCGACGACTCCGCCTTCACCGGCGCCGCGCTGGTGCAGAACAGCCGCGCCACGCTGCTGACCCCCGACTTCCGCGCCGCCCGGGCCGCCGACCTCGACCGCCTGCGCCCCCTGGCACCTGAGAGCGGCACCAAGGGCCCCGCCGGCCTGACCGTCACCACGGACCTGCGGGACTTCACCGCCGCGCTGGAGACGGGACGGCTGGTGGCCCGCTCGACCCTGCTGGTCGGGGCGCTCCAGCTGGCCGTGCTCGCCGGGGCCGCCCTGCTGCTGGTCGCGCACCTGCTGACGGACCGCCAGGAGCCCGAGCGCGTCCTGCTCACCGCGCGCGGCGCCTCCCGCCGCCGGCTCGGGGCGCTGTCGGCCGCCGAGGCGCTGCTGCTCGCCCTGCCCTCGGCGGTCCTGGCCCCGCTGCTCACCCCGCCGCTGCTGCGGCTGGCGGGCCGGTACGGACCGCTGGCCAAGGCCCCCGTCGAGACCGGCGGGGCATGGCTGCTGTGGCCGGCCGCGGCGGGCTGCGCCCTCGCCTGCGTCCTGCTGACCTCCCTGCCCGCCGTGCTGCGCGGGGCCACGGCCGCGGTGCTGCGGCGGGCCGGGCGCCGTGCGGCCGTGGTGTCGGGGGCGGCGCGTTCCGGCCTGGACCTCGCCACGGTGGCGCTGGCCGTGCTCGCGTACCGCCAGCTCGACCGCTACAGCGGCGCCGGCACCGGGCCGGGCGGCGCACTCGGTGTCGATCCCGTCCTGGTGGCCGCGCCCACCCTGGCGCTGTGCGCGGGCACGCTGCTCGTGCTGCGGCTGCTGCCGTTCGCGGCACGCCTCGGCGGCCGGATCGCCGCCCGGGGCCGCGGGCTCGGCCCGGCGCTCGTGGGCTGGCAGCTCGCCCGGCGCCCCGGACGGGCCACCGGGCCGGTGCTGCTGCTGGTGCTCTCGGTGTCCAGCGGGGTCCTCGCCCTCGGCCAGCACACCGCCTGGTCCGCCTCGCAGCGCGACCAGGCGGAGTTCGCCACCGCCGGCGGACTGCGCGTCACCGGCAGCGAGCTGCCCGCCCCCGGCCGGGCGGGCCGGTACGCGTCCCTGCCGGGCGGCGACCGGGCGATCCCGGTGGTGCGCTCGGCCCACGGGCTGCCGGGCGGCACCGAGGGGGAACTGCTCGCGCTGGACGCCGCCGCCGTCGCCCGGCGGGTGCCGCTGCGCGCCGACCTGCGGGACGGGCGCCCGATGGCGGAACTGTTCGCCCCGCTGGCGGCCGGCGCCCCGGGCGGCACCGGCATCGTGCTGCCGGGCCGGCCGCAGCGGATCGACCTGGACGTGTCGGTACGGGCCTTCGGCGCGAGCGGCGGCGCCCGGCTGGGCGTACTGCTGCGCGACCGGTTCGGGCTCACCTACCGGGCGCCGGTCCAGGCGCTGCCGGATACCGGCGGGGGCACCCTGTCCGTGGACGTCGCGGCGCTGGCCGGGGCCCCGCTCGGCGCGGCCGCCGCACCCCTGTCCGTCGCGGGGCTCGCCCTGTCGTACGGCACCGAGACCGGCTGGTCCAGCCGGCCGGACGCCGGGTCGCCGGTCGACGCGGAGGTGGCGTTGCGCCGGATCTCGGTCACGGAGACGGCGGGCGGCCCCGCCGTCCCCGTCCAGGCCGCCGCACCCGCCTGGAACCTGGTGGTCCCGGCGGCGGACGGGAACCCGGCCGCCCGGCTGCTGCCGGCCGAGGGGGACCTGCTGCGGCTGCGGTACACGGGTGCCGCCGTGGGCAGTCACGCCTTCGGCGTCACCACCGGCGGGCGGGCCGCCGCCGAGGTGCCGGGCGTCGCCACCCGCGCCTATCTCACCGCCGTCGGGGCCCGGGTCGGCGACCGGGTCCCGGTGCCGCTGGGCTCGGCCACCGTCCCCGTACGGATCACCGCGGCCGTCGGAGCCCTGCCCGCGTCCGGCGACCGCGCGGTGGCCGTCGACGTCGCCGCCGCGGGCCGGCTGCTCGCCGCGACCGACGGGCGGTCCCTGCCCGGCGCCGACGAGTGGTGGCTGCCCGCGGCCTCCGCGTCGGACCCCGCGCCCGGCCGGGCCGCCGCCGAACTGCGCGCGGGCGCCGGCTCGCACCGGTTGCTGCTGCGCGAGGAAGTGGCCGCCGGGCTGCTGGACGACCCGCTGAGCGCCGGCCCCCGCCTGGCGCTGGCCGCCCTCGCCCTGTCCTGCGCGGTGCTGGCCGCCATCGGTTTCGCCGCCGCCGCGGCGGCCGCCGCGCGACAGCGGGCCCGGGAGTCCGCGATCCTCCTGGCCCTCGGGGCGCCCCGCCGGGGCCTGGCCCGGGCCGCTTCGGCCGAGGGCCTGGTCCTCGTCGCGCTCGGGACCGGGGTGGGGCTGGCGGTGGGCACGGCCATCGTGCACCTGACGGTGCCGCTGATGGTGCTCACCCCCGCCGCGCAGCGCCCGGTACCGCAGGTCCTGGCCGATCTGCCGGCCCTGCGGACCCTGTTGCTGGCCGCCGCCATCGCGGCGGTGCCGCTGCTGTCGGCGGTGCTCGGCGGCCGCGGCGACCGCACGTCCCGGGGCGCCGCCGCCCGCCTGCGCCACGTGGAGGAGATATGACCGGCCCGACCACCGACCGCCGCCCCGCCGCGCCCGGGCGGGGCGGCGGGGCGGGCTGGGTGCGGATCCGGCTGCGCGCCGCCCCGCTGGCCACGCTCCTGTCGGCCGTGCTGGTCTTCGTCTCCGTCCTGCTGGCCACCGCGCTGCCGCGGGCCCTCGACCGGGGCGCCGACCAGGCCCTGCGCGCCTACCTGGCCGAGCAGGGCCCGGCCGCGACCAGCCTGGTCGCCAACGCCCAGACCGCGCGGAGCGGGGACCTCCCGGCCTTCCTGGACTCCTCGCTGGCCGCCCTGCGCGCCGCCGTCGGGCCGGGTTACCGTCTGGCGGACTCCGGTCCCGTGTACGGGGTGCGCGCGAAGGACCCGCGCTCCCTGACGGGCCCCGGGCTCGCCCGCCCCTCGGACATCGCACCTGGCCTGGGCCTGCTGCACCTGCCGCAGATCGCCTCCCACAGCCGGCTGGTCGAGGGGCGCTGGCCCTCCGGAGGCGGCGGCGAGGGAACCGTCCCGGTCGTCCTGTCCAAGAGTGCCGCCGACAGCATCGGCGCCAGGGTGGGATCGGTGCTGGAGGGCTCCTCGGGCATCGCCTCGCCGATGAGCATCGAGGTCGTCGGCCTGTTCGCCCCGGACGACCCGGCCGGCGTCTACTGGAGCGACACCGCCACCAGCTGCCTCCTGGAAGCCTGCCTCAAGTGGGACGAGAAGCAGGAGAAGTCCTGGTGGGAGACGTCCGCCCTGGTCGGCCCCGAGGGGATCGGCCGGCTGGCGGGCTGGGGCACGCGCGCGACGGACTTCTGGCGGCTGCCGGTGGACACCGGCGCCCTGCGCGCCGACCGGCAGTCCGGGGCCGCCGAGCAGATCGCCTCGTACGTGGCCGGTCCCACCGCCAACCGCCTGATCACCGAGACCGGCCACCCCGACCTGCGGATCACCTCCGAGCTGCCGGAACTGCTCGCCGCCGCCGAGGCCCGCCGGCAGGCCGCCGCCCCGCTCGCCGCGATCGGGCCCGCCGGGGTGGCGGGCGTCGCCCTCGTGGTGTTCTGCCTGGCCGCCGGGCTCACCGGTGACCGGCGGCGGGCCGAACTGGCCCTGCTGCTCGCGCGGGGCGGCTCCCGCCGGGGTGTCCTGCGCCGGCTGCTGGGCGAGGGCGCCGTCACCGTGCTGCCCGCCGCCGTCCTCGCCGCCGCCCTCGGGATGCTGCTGCAGCCGACCCCCCGGCCGGCGCCCGGCCTGCTCTCGGCCGGGGCCGTCGCGCTCGCGGCCCTGCTGGCCTTTCCGGTACGGGCCTTCGTGCTCCTGTCGGGCCCGCGCCCGGCCGCACCGCGGCGCAGGCTGGTGGCGGAGCTGCTGGTGCCGGCCGCCACCGCCGCCGCCGTGGCCGAGGTCCGCCGGCGCGGGGTCGCCCCCGCCGGAGCCGGGCTGGACCCGCTGCTCGTCGCCGCGCCGCTGCTGCTGGCGCTGTGCGGGGGCCTGCTGCTGGCCCGGATCCAGCCCCCGCTGGCGCGGCTGGCGGCCCGGGCGGCGGGGCGCGGGCGCGGCCTGACCGGCTTCCTCGGGCTCGCGCGCGCCGCCCGGGGGAACGCGACGGGCGCGCGTCCCTCCGTACTGCCCCTGATCGCGCTGCTGCTGGCGGTGACCACGGGCGGGTTCGGGTCGGCCGTACTGGCCTCCGTGGACGGGGCCCGCCTCCAGGCGGCGCGGGGCGACGTCGGGGGCGACGCCCACGTGGCGGCGCCGCCCCGGGAGCAGCTGACGCCGGAGTTCCTGCGGGCGGCGGACGCGCTGCCCGGGGTGCGCACCTCGCTCGGGGTGTGGACCGACCGGGACGCCCTGCTGATGTCGGAGGACCTGATCGGCACGCGGGTCAGGGCGGTGGTCGCCGACCCGGCGGCCTACGCGGCGCTGTCCGCGGCCGCGGGACGGGGCCGCTTCGACCCGGCCCGGCTGGCCGGCGGCGCAGCGGACGCTCCCGTCCCGGTACTGGTCAGCGCGAACCTCGCCGGGAAGGGTTCCGGGGGCGAGTTCCGGATCCGCGTCGCGGACGGTGCGGAGCTGCGGGCGCGGCCGGTCGGTCTGGTCGAGGGGACCCCGGCGGAGCCGTCCGTGGAGGCGGCGGTCGTCGTGATGCCGGCCGGGCCGGTCACCGCGCGGGTGCCCGGGGCGGCGCGCCCCAACCACTGGTTCGCCCTGGGCACGGTGGACGAGGACCGGCTGCGGGAACTGGTCCGCGCCCACGCCCCGGCGGCGGACGCCGAGCGGACCTTCGTACGGACCAGCTCCGCGGTGGCGGCGAAGTTCGCCGGCGACCCCCTCCAGAAGGCGGCCGGGCGGCTGTTCTGGACCTCCCTGGCCGCGGCGGCGGGCTTCGCCCTGCTGTCCGTGCTGCTGACCCTGGTCCGGGCCGCCCCGGAGCGGGCCGCGCTGCTGGCCCGGCTGCGGACCATGGGCCTGCGGCCCCGGCAGGGGGTGGTGCTCCTGCTGACGGAGTCGCTGCCGCAGGTGCTGGCGGCCCCGCTGGGCGGCGCTCTGACGGCGGTCGCCGCGATCGTCCTGCTGGGGCCGTCGCTCGACCTGACGACGCTGGTCGGCGCGCCCGTGCCGGCCGGTCTGGGGCTCGGCCTGCGGCCGGTGTTCGTGCAGGCGCTGGGCCTGGCGGGGCTGGTGATCGTGGCCGTGCTCGCGGAGGCGGCGGTGAACGGCCGGCGTCAGATCACCACCGAGTTGAGAGCGGGAGACCGACGTTGAACACCGAAGCGCCCACGTACGAGGAACTGCGGCACCAGGCCCTGGCCGCCGCCGAGCCGCGCCGGCACGCGGCCGGGACCGCCATCGTCTGCGACCGCCTCGTCCGGATCTTCACGAGCGACGGCGTCGAGGTGCAGGCCTTGCAGGGGCTGGAGCTGACGGTGGACCAGGGCGACCTGGTGGCCCTGGTCGGGGCCTCCGGCAGCGGCAAGTCCACCCTGCTGAACATCCTGGCGGGGCTGGACGTGCCGACGGCGGGCACCGCCACCGTCGGCGGCTACGACCTGCTGGAGATGTCCGCCCGCGACCGGCTGCGGTACCGGCGCGAGACGGTGGGCTTCGTCTGGCAGCAGACGGCCCGCAACCTGCTGCCGTTCCTGACGGCCGCCCAGAACGTCGCGCTGCCCATGCAGTTGCGCGGCGGCGGCCGGAGGGCGCGGGCACGGCAGGCGGTCCGGGTCGCGGAGCTGCTGGAGGCCCTGGGGATCGGCGGCCTCGGCGGCCGGCGGCCCGCCGAGCTGTCCGGCGGCCAGCAGCAGCGGGTGGCCATCGCCGTGGCCATGGCCAACGACCCGGCGGTGCTGCTCGCCGACGAGCCGACCGGCGAGCTGGACTCCGAGACGGGGGCCGCCGTCTTCGAGGCCTTCCGCACCGTGAACCGGGAACTGGGCGCGACCGTGGTCATCGTGACCCACGACCCGATGGTGGCGGGCGAGGTCCGCCGTACCGTGGCCATCCGCGACGGCCGCACCAGCAGCAAGGTGCTGCGGCGCACGGTCACCGACGAGCACGGCACGGAGTCCGTCAGCGAGCGCGAGTACGTGATGCTGGACCGCACCGGCCGGGTGCAGCTCCCCCAGAAGTTCCTGGAGGCGTTGGGCATGGAGCACCGCGTGGCGGTCGACCTGGCCGCCGACCGCATCGAGGTCCGCCGCGACGACGCGGACGACCCCGCCGGGACCGCCACCGGGCGGCGGGAAGCCCCTTGAGCCCGGTGCGGCGGGTGGCCGGCAGCACCGTGTCCCGGCTCGCCGGGCAGGGCCGGCTCCGCACCGCCGGAGGAAGCGGCCGCCTCAGGCGGAGGGGAGCCGGAGGCCGCCGGTCCGGTGGTCCGGCCATGCCCGGTCCACGGCGGATCAGCCCGGGAGACCGATGAGCCGGGGCCGGTCCTCCTCGCGTCCGAAGGCCAGCACCCTCGCGAGGACCTCGCGCATGGCGTCGATGCCCTCTGTCGGCACGTCGAGCACCGCCTCGATCTCCGCCTCGTCCAGCTCCAGGTCGTCCAGGCAGTCGGGATCCAGCGACACCGTGAGCAGGCCGTCCGTCAGGATCACCTCGCGGACACAGCCGTAGGCCGTGCACGCGTCGGGGGTCATCACGCGGTAGGTGTCGTGCCCGAGCGCGACGTCCTGTGCGGACGGCTCACCGACAGGGCACGTGACCAGGAGGAAGAATCCCTCGTCCTCGTCCGCCTCCGCGACCCCCGCCTGCATCTCGCCGTCGACGTCGGTCTCGGCAGCCACCGAGCGGGCTGTGAATCTGTATGCCATGCGCCGGTTCTACCAGCAGCCCGGCACGGTCCGCGCCGGCCCCTCCGCCGGCGAGAGCTCCGCGACCGGGCCGGACGGCTCCGCCGTTCCGGCGCGCGCCGGGTTCGGGCGTCACTTCACCGGCCCGGGTCTCGTTAGGGGCTCGGGGCTGAACCGGGGGGCGAAGGGATGACGTATGCGGCAGTTTCCTCTGCAGATGCACCACATGGAGCCGGGGCGCCTGGTCGAGTGGCGGTTGCGGGCCACGGCCGGACCACAGGGCCCGGACCGGGGTGACGAGGGGGGCAAGAAGGCGTCCTTCAACCAGGACAAGCACTTCACCGTCGCCGAGGAGAGCCGCGCGGACGACGATCCCATGGCGTCCTGGGTGGCCGTCACCTTCGAGATCGAGGGCGCCCTCGACGAAGCGGCGCTGGCCGGGGCCCTGCTGGACTTCGTACGGCGGCACGAGGTGCTCCGCTGCGAGTTCCGCCGGCTCGCCGGGGAGCTGTCCTGCGAACCGCTGGCGGCCGGCGCCCTCTCCCTGGAGGCGCGTCACGTCGCCACCTTCGACTCCGCGGAGCCGATGCGCGAGTTCCTCTCGGAACGGTTCACCCGGAGCATCGACACCCTGTCGTGGCCGCTGTTCACGATGGGCGCGGTGCTGCGCCCGGACTCCGCCACGGTGTACCTCGCCTTCGACCACATCGTCTGCGACGGCATGTCGATGCCCGTGGTCGTCCACGACGTGCTGACCTCCTACGAGGCGCTGCGCCGCGGGGAGCGGGCCGCGCTGCCGCCCGCGCCGAGCTATCTGGACTTCGCCGACGCGCAGCGCCGCCGCTACCTGTCGATCGACGCGGACGACGCGCGCCTGGACTACTGGAAGTCGTTCACGGCCCGCGGCGGGGAGTTCTTCCCCCGTTTCCCGCTGGACCTGGGCGTGGAGCCGGACCGGATGTACCCGATCGTCAACGAGGCGTCCACGCTGCTGGACGCCGCCGAGACCGAGGTGTTCGAGAAGGTGTGCCGCGGGGCCGGCGGCAAGCCCTTCATGGGTCTGCTCGGCTCGGTGGGCGTGTGTCTGAGGGAGGCGGGCGGGCCCGGGGTGTACCGGGGGTTCATGCCCGTCAGCGAGCGGGGTCGGGAGGACTGGAACAACTCGGTGGGCTGGTTCGTCAACACCCTGCCGATCGAGTTCGACGCCTCGCCCGGCAAGGACTTCGTCCAGGTCATGGGCGAGGTCCGGGCGGGGTTCACCGAGATGATGCGCCACCTCGACGTGCCGTTCGTACGGGCGTGGCAGCTGCTGGCGCCGGAGGAGTTCGCGGGCCGCTCGTGGCCGTACCCGGTGAACTTCTTCTCGTACATCGACATGCGCCGCTGCCGGGGCGCCGACCGGCACGACGAGTGGCGGCCCGCCGCGCACGTGTGGTCGGCACGGGCCAACGGCACCTGCTCGTGGTTCCAGCGCGACGCGGACGGGCTCCACATGAACTCGCTGTACGTGGACACCCCGGCCGCCCGCCGCACGATGGGCGACTTCCAGGAGGCGCTGCGGCTGACCGTGCAGAGCGTGGCGCGCACCGGCGGGTTCCGCAGGCCCGTCGCGCTCACGGCGCCCCGGCGGCCCGAACCGCAGGCGGTCCGCGTCAGGGGCTGACCTCCCGGAGGGCGGCGGCACGGCCCAGCAGGAGCTCCCGCTCGCGGGCGTTGCGGGTGAGGGCGGCCGCCCTCTCGAACTCGGCGCGGGCCTCCGGGCCGCGCCCGAGCCGCTCCAGCAGGTCTCCCCGTACGCTCGGCAGCAGGTGGTAGGAGCGCAGGGCCGGTTCGCCGGCGAGCGCGTCGACCAGCGGCAGGGCGGCGGCGGGGCCGTCGGCCATGGAGACGGCGACCGCCCGGTTCAGCTCGACCACCGGGGAGGGGACCAGCTCGGCGAGTCTCCCGTAGAGGGCGGCGATGGACCGCCAGTCGGTGTCCTCGTAGCGCGCGGCCGCCGCGTGGCAGCCGGCGATGGCGGCCTGGAGGGAGTAGGGGCCGCTGCCCGCCCGGTGCAGGGCCTCCACCCCGCGCCGGATGAGCAGCCGGTTCCATCCGGCGCGGTTCTGGTCGGCGAGCAGCACCGGCTCGCCGTCGGGGCCGGTACGGGTGGCCGTGCGGGAGGACTGGAACTCCAGCAGCGCGGCGAGTCCGTGGACCTCGGGTTCGCCGGGCATCAGCGCGGCGAGTACGCGGGCCAGGCGCAGGGCGTCCTCGCAGAGGGCGGGACGCAGCAGGCCGTCGCCGGCGGTGGCCGAGTACCCCTCGTTGAAGACGAGGTAGATGACCTCGAGCACGGAGGCGAGCCGCTGCTCCCGGTCGGCGCCGTAGGGGACTTCGAAGGGCACCCGGGCCTTGGCGAGGGCCCGCTTGGCGCGGACGAGGCGCTGGGCGACCGTCGGCTCGGAGGTCAGGAAGGCCCGGGCGATCTCCTGGGTGGTCAGACCGGCCACCAGGCGCAGGGTGAGCGCGACGCGGGCGTCGGTGCCCAGCACCGGGTGGCAGGCGGTGAAGACCAGGCGCAGCAGGTCGTCGTCGATGTCGTCGGGTCCCGCGGGCTCGTCGGGGGGCGGTACGTCCTCCAGGGTCCGGCCGACCTCCGCGAGCTTGCGCGCGTAGGTCTCCCTGCGGCGGACGAGGTCGACGGCCCGGTGCCGGGCGGTGGCCATGAGCCAGGCGCCGGGCCGGTCGGGGATCCCGGAGAGCGGCCACTGCTCCAGGGCGGCGACCAGCGCGTCCTGTGCGATCTCCTCGGCGATCCCGACGTCCCGCACGATGCGGGTGACGCCGGCGATGATCCGCGCGGACTCGATCCTGAACACCGTCTCGACCGCCCGGGCCGCGCTCACTGCCGTCACGGCCACCCATCAGAGCAGCCGTGACGGGGCGGGGCAAACGCGGCGTCGGGCGGGCGGGGGCGCGGGCCGCGGCCGGGTCACATCTCCCGGACCTCGCGGACCTCGGCGCCGACGGTCCATTCCGCCGGGTGGGTCTCCAGGAACCGCCTGGTCCACTCGAGGGCCTCCGCCTTGTCCCCGCACTGGAGGAAGGCGTATCCGCCGATGACCTCCTTGGTCTCGGTGAAGGGGCCGTCGGTGAAGCTGGTCCTCCCGCCGGACCAGGTGACCCGGGTCCCCTCGGAGGTGGGGAGGAGACCGGCGGTGTCGAGCATCACCCCGGCCTTGGTGATCTCCTCCATGAGGGCGCCCATGCGCTGCTCGAAGTCCGGCGGGAAGGGGGTGTCGGGGGTCAGGGACCGCTCGTCGATGCGGATCAGCGTCAGGAAGCGCGGCATGGTGGCTCCTCGGTCGTGGGGCGGGGGCCTTCCCCGTCCCTCACCTCTGCGTCGAACGGGAGGCGCCCGGATCGACAGCCCTCCGGAGAATTCTTCGGAGATTCCGCGGAACCGGCCACCGGGTGCCTCCCCTCCGCATCCGGTCGCGCTCCGGCGGCCGAAGGAAGGGGCAGAGCCCCCGGGCACACGTCGGCGGTCCGGGGGCTCGCCTGCGCCGTCTCGCCGGGCCGCGGCGGGAGGCGCGGGCGGCGCTACCGGCTGTCCCCCGACCAGTCCCAGCGCCCGGGGTCCGAAGGACGGCGGCGGTAGTGGGCGCGGCCCCCGGGGCCGTAGCGGCCTATCTCGGTGGGCAGCCGGGCCTCTTCGGCGAGCCGCCGGGCGCTCCAGCCGGTGACGTCGAGGAGGAGCCCGTCGAGGGGACCGCCCACGAGCTCGCCGTAGACGTGGCCGGGGCGCGGGCCCGGGTCGGGGTCTTCGTGGTCGGCGCCGTAGACGCGGCGGCGCGGCATCCTGTCGTCCATGCGCCCAGCTTCACAGCCGCCACTGACAACGGGCGGTCCGGGCGCAGGGCCTAGGCTGGCGGTCCCGTCAGACGCGAACCGAGGAGCACCGCCCATGGCCAGTCGGGTACACCGGCCGCTGGAGGACCAGGAATTCGACTTCATCGCCGCCATGGCGCCGGGCCCGGTCCTCGCCTGCTTCACGGGCACCTGGCCCAAGGCCGTCGAGGCCTGCCGGGAGCTGGAGTCCGTCGTCGCGGAGCTGGCGGGGGGCCAGGAGTACGGGGCGCGGTTCACGGCCGTGCGCGCCGACATCACGCGCTGTCCCGGAACGGTGCGGCGTTACGGGGTGACGGGGGCCCCGACCGTGGTCCTGCTGCGGTCCGGCGAGGCGGTGGCGACGCATGAGGGCCCGATGGGGAGGGCGGAACTCCGCGCCTTCCTGGACACACACCTGTAGTCCGCGCACCCCTCGGTCCGGCTTCCGGGCGGGGCGGGGAGGCCGGGACCGGCGGCCCCCGGCCGCGCCGACGGGTGAACGCGGGCAGGCTGGCCGAAAGTGGCATAGGTGGGATAGGTGCCTCAGGCATGTAATGGAGTCCGGCGAGACGGAACCATCGCTTGCGAGGTGTTGCTTTCCATGTCCGATGCCGTTGCCTTCCCGCAGGACCGAACCTGCCCCTACCACCCGCCGGCCGCCTACCGGCCGCTCCGGGAGGGGCGGCCGCTCTCCCGGGTCACCCTCTTCGACGGCCGCTCCGTATGGGTGGTCACCGGTCACGCCGAGGCGCGGGCGCTGCTCTCCGACGGGCGGTTGTCCACGGACCGCACGAGGGAGGCCTTCCCCGCGCCCACCCCGCGGTTCAAGGGGCTGCAGAACCGGCGTACGGCCCTGCTCGGGGTGGACGATCCCGAGCACAACGCGCAGCGCCGGATGCTGATCCCGAGCTTCTCGGTCAAGCGGACGGCCGCCCTGCGGCCCCGGATCCAGGAGACCGTGGACCGGCTGATCGACGCGATGGAGGCCCGGGGTCCCGGGGCCGAGCTGGTGGGCGACTTCGCGCTGCCGGTGCCGTCCATGGTGATCTGTGCGCTGCTCGGGGTCCCGTACGCGGACCACGAGTTCTTCGAGGAGCAGTCGCGGCGGCTGCTGCGCGGCCCCGCGACCAGCGACGTGGAGGACGCCCGGGGGCGGCTCGACGCCTATCTGGAGGCCCTGATCCGGCGCAAGCGCGCCGATCCGGGCGAGGGGCTGCTGGACGAGCTGGTCGCGACCCGGCTGGAGGCGGGCGAGACCGATGTCGAGGAGCTGGTGTCGCTGGCGGCGGTGCTGCTGATCGCGGGTCACGAGACCACGGCGAACATGATCTCGCTCGGCACCTTCACCCTGCTGCGGCACCCGGAGCAGCTGGCCGAGCTGCGGTCCGACCCCTCCCTGATGCCGGAGGCGGTGGAGGAGCTGATGCGGTACCTGTCGATCGCGGACGGCATGCTGCGGGTGGCCACGCGGGAGATCGAGATCGGCGGGGTGACGATCCGGCCGGACGACGGGGTGGTCTTCTCCACCTCGGTGATCAACCGTGACGAGGCGGTGTTCACCGACCCCGACAGGCTCGACTGGCACCGCCCGGCCCGGCACCACCTGGCCTTCGGTTTCGGCATCCACCAGTGCCTGGGGCAGAACCTGGCCCGGGCCGAGATGGAGATCGCCCTCGGGACCCTGTTCGAGCGGCTGCCGGGCCTGCGCCTGGCGGCCGATCCCGACCGGATCCCGTTCAAGCCCGGCGACACCATCCAGGGCATGATCGAACTGCCGGTGACGTGGTGAGCGCGGTGCGGGTCGCCGTCGACCAGGGCCTGTGCATCGGCGCCGGCCAGTGCGTGCTGACCGCGCCGGGGGTCTTCACCCAGGACGACGACGGTTTCGGCGAGGTGCTCCCCGGGCGCGCGGACGGCCACGGCAGCCCGCTGGTCCGGGAGGCCGCGCGCGCCTGTCCGGTCTCGGCGATCACCGTGCGGGAGGCCGACGGGGACGACAGGAACGACGTAGGCGGCAGGGACCGTGCGGACGGCGGGGGCGCCTCGGGGGGAGCCGAGGACGCCTCGGGGGGCTGAGCCGGCGAACCGGGCCTCCCCCGCGGTGAGCCCCCTCCGGCCGACCGGAGGGGGCTCTGTGGCCGGCGGGAACCGCGGGGCCGGTGGTCCTGCTCGGGCGGCGGCGCTATTCGGGTACGACGCGCTCCGCCTGCGGGCCCTTCGGCCCCTGGGTGACGTCGTACGAGACGCGGGCGTTCTCCTCCAGGGACTTGAAGCCCGTCCCCTCGATCGCGGAGAAGTGCACGAACACGTCGGGGCCGCCGTCGTCCTGCTGGATGAAGCCGAACCCCTTCTCCGAGTTGAACCACTTCACGGTGCCAGTTGCCATCGGTACTGATCCTTCTCAACGTTCCGCTGGGACCGCTTGCCCGCGGCCGTCTCGATCCTGCCCGTCCGCCCCGCGGGCCACACGCGGGGCGGGGCCAACCGGGCGCGGCCAACCGGGGGCCGGGTCAGGCGTCGCCGTCGGTGGCGGGCAGTGGAGCGGCGGACGGGCGGGCGACGGCGGGGCGTCGCGCGGACGCCCCCGCGGCGCGGCGGGGACCGCCGGCGGCCCGGCAGCCCAGGCAGCCGGCGTGCCCGTTCCGGGCGGCGGTGTCCCGGGTCCGCCAGTCCCGGGCCTCGCGCGGGCGGGGGCCGCTCGGCTTGCCCCAGCCGGCGAGGTGCAGGAGCCAGGTCGCCGGCCCCGCGGCCACGACCAGGCCGAGGCCCAGCCAGATGCCGGGCGTCCAGGCCGCGCACAGGGCGGCGCCCGCTCCGGCGCAGCCCATCAGGGCCAGGGTGGTACCGGTCCAGCCGGCCACCGTGTGGCCGAGGTCGACGTCGCCGTGGGCGCTCATGATTCCCCTTCGAAGGGCAGGCGGCAGTACGCTCGGAGCAGGATCATTTATCTCACGAGCTAAGTAACTTAGATACTAAGGAGTGTGTCGGTGCACGGCAAGCCCCGCCCCGCGGCCACGGCCGGGGAGGCGATCGCGCGCATGGACCAGTACGTGGCCCTGGGCCTCATCGGCCAGCAGGAGGTGGCCCAGCTGCTCGGGATCAACGTCACCGACCTGACCTGCCTCGCCCACATCCTGGCCGCCTGCGACGAGCCCCTCTCCGCCGGCGACCTCGCCGGACTGGTGAACCTCACCACCGGCGCCGTCACCGGCGTGCTGAACCGCCTCGAGCGGGCCGGGTACGCCCGCCGGCAGCCCGATCCGGCCGACCGCCGGCGGGTACGGGTGGTGGCCGACCCCGAGGCCGCCGCCCGGGTCATCGCCACCTACCAGCCCTTCTACGACCGGCTCGCGGCCGTGTTCGCCGAGTACACCCCCGACGAGACCGCCGTGATCGCCGACTGGTTCGCGCGGGCGACGGTCGAGATGCGGGCCCACCTCGCCCAGGTGCGGTCCGGGGAGCTCGACCCCCGGCCGGGCCGGTGACCGGCTGGTAAAATGGCCGGGAAACTTGAGGCGCGGGGCGCTTGCGGCCCGGGCGGACGCGTACGACGAGCCGGGGACCGTACCGAGGGGTACGGACCCCGGCTCGTCGCCGTTCATCCGGTGCGGACCCCGAGGGCCTCACTCTCCTCACGGAAGGTTCTGCATGAAGAACCCGTCAGCTCACGGGCGTTTCGGCATCAAGGCCGGGGCGAAGGCAGGCTCCAAGCCGGGAGCCGCAGGCGGCAAGGCCCCCCGGACCGTCGGTCCGCAGGGCGAGTTCGCCATGCCGCGGACCACCACCCCGGCCCTGCCCCCGGTGGCCTCGTTCGACGAACTCGGGCTGCCCCCTGAGCTGGTGAGGACCATGGCCGAGCAGGAGGTGCGCGAGCCCTTCCCCATCCAGGCGGCCACCCTGCCCAACTCCCTCGCGGGCCGGGACATCCTCGGCCGCGGCCGCACCGGGTCCGGCAAGACCCTCGCCTTCGGCCTGGCCCTGCTGGCCCGCACGGCCGGCCGGCAGGCCGACCCCAAGCGGCCGCTCGCGCTGGTCCTCGTACCCACGCGGGAACTGGCGCAGCAGGTGACCGAGGCCCTGACCCCGTACGCGCAGGCCCTGCGGCTGCGCATGGCCACCGTCGTCGGCGGGCTCTCCATCGGCCGCCAGACCAGCGCCCTGCGCACCGGCGCGGAGGTCGTGGTCGCCACGCCCGGACGCCTCAGCGACCTGGTCGGACGCCGGGACGTGCACCTGGAGCGGGTACGGATCACCGTGCTGGACGAGGCCGACCAGATGTGCGACATGGGGTTCATGCCGCAGGTCACGGAGATCCTGGACCAGGTGCACCACGCCGGACAGCGCATGCTGTTCTCCGCGACCCTGGACCGCAACGTCGACCAGCTCGTGCGCCGCTACCTGAAGGACCCGGTCTCGCACTCCGTGGACCCGCAGTCGGCCTCGGTCGGCACGATGGACCACCACGTGCTGCACATCCACGCGGCGGACAAGGTCTCGGCGGCGACCGAGATCGCCGCCCGAGAAGGCCGGGTGCTCATGTTCCTGGACACCAAGCACGGCGTGGACCAGTTCGTGAAGCACCTGCGGGCGATGGGCGTGCGGGCGGAGGGACTGCACAGCGGCAAGTCCCAGCCGCAGCGCACCCGGACCCTCGGCCAGTTCAAGGACGGGCTGGTCACGGTCCTCGTCGCGACGAACGTGGCCGCCCGGGGCATCCACATCGACGACCTCGACCTCGTGGTCAACGTGGACCCGCCGGCCGACAGCAAGGACTACCTGCACCGCGGCGGGCGCACCGCGCGGGCCGGCGAGTCCGGCAGGGTGGTCACCCTGGTCACCCCCAACCAGCGGCGCGACATGGTGCGCCTGATGGCCGACGCCAAGATCCGGCCCACCATCACCCAGGTGCGCTCCGGCGAGGCGGCGCTGAGCCGGATCACCGGCGCGCGCAGGCCTTCCGGAGTCCCGCTGTCCGGGGCGCTGCCGACCGACGCCAAGGGCCGCCCGAGCGGCTCCGAGCTCGGCTTCCGGGGCATCGGCACCCGCCCGGGCCGCCCGGGCAAGGGCAAGGAGTCCCGCAAGACCATCGAGGCGCGTCAGGCCGCCGAGGCCCGCCGGGCGGCCAGGGTCCGCAAGGGCCTCTGAGCGGCCCTCCGGAGAACGGGGACGTCCGGCGGCGGCCCGCCGGACACCGTGAACGGCGCGGGCGTCAGGCCCGGGCGCGGCGCCGCCGGGCCACGATGGCGCGGGTGACCAGCGGCGGGAGCAGGTCCTTGGCCAGCCTGCGCCAGCGCGCCCCCGGCCGGGGTGCGGGCCGCGCGGCGGCCGGGGCAGGGGCGGCGGCCGGTCCGGGGACCGGCGGGTTCAGCGGCTTCGGGGCGGGCGCCACCGGGGCGCCCTCGTCGCCGATGCGCACCAGCGGCTTGCCGTGGATGACGTCGACTCCGTGCCACAGGTCGGTGCGGCCCTCCAGCCAGCCGAGCAGCGCCGCCCGCTGCGGCTCCGGGTCGCCCCAGGTCGCGTACAGCTTCGAGGCGGACACGGCGATCGGGTGCAGCTCGCCGGTGGCCACGGCGGCCCAGACGGCGGCGGCGACGCCCGGGCAGTGGGCGGAGCGGTAGTCGTCGAAGACCACCACGGCGTCCGGTGCCGCGACGATCCGCGACGAGGCTATGTCCTGGACGACGTGCTCGTGCAGGTGGGAGGCGTCGATGTGGACGAAGCGGCAGCTGCCGGGGCGCACCTTCTCGGCGACGACGGACGTCGGGGCCTGGATGACCGTGGGGAGCGCCCGGTGGAAGGCGAGGTAGTTCGTCTCGAACCCGCGGCGGGTGAGGGTGGGGTACGAGTCCCGCACCTCCTCCAGGTTGAAGTCGTCGGGGGCGGGCGAGTCGAAGAGGTCGCAGACGGTGAACTCCTCCCCGTCACGCAGGTACCCGCCCAGGAAGATCGCGCTCTTGCCCATGAAGGCGCCCAGTTCCAGGAGGTCGCCGGCCACGGGCGCGGCCTCGTTCTGGCGGGTCAGGAACCAGTCGAAGAGGACCTGGTCATGCGCCGAGAACCAGCCCTTCACCTCGTCGAAGGAGGTGGGGACGGGGGGTACGGGCTCGGCGTCGGGGGTGGTGACGGGAGCCTGTGAAACGTGCGACACGGAGAGTCATCCTCCAGCGGAATGGCAACGGTTCGGCGCTGATACCCGGCCAGGTAGGCAGACCATAAACCCGCGAACAGGCGTATGGCGAGACTTCTCCCGCGCTGATCGTTTCCGCTTCAGGCGGTGGCGCGCCGGTGCAGTCGCCGGGCCGCGGCGTTGCGTACGCCACGGGTCCGGCCGGAGGCGGCCAGCAGGGCCAGCGCCTCGTCGGGGGCGGGCGAGCGGGCCGCGGTGCGCTGGCACCAGTCCGAGGCGGCGGCCAGCTCCGCCCGCGACCACTCGCCGCCGGCCTCGATGGCCTTCAGCAGGGTCCACTCGCGCAGTCGCCGGGCGGGGAACGCGTGGCCGTCGAGCACGCGGTGCAGGGCGCGGGCCCAGTCGTGGAAGGCGGTGCCGGGCCGCAGCCGTACGGCCCGGCGGTCCAGGTGGGTCACCACAGCGCTCTGCGCCATCACCGGGTCGCGGTCGCGCAGGACCTCGGCCACCGCCGCGGCCTCCCCCGCCACGCCGGCCGCCCCGGCGGCGGCGAGCCCGTCGAGGTGGCGGGCGTACCGCCATCGGTCGGCCGGCACCGCCTGCTGCGGGGGCCGGGCCGTCGTCGCCGGGCCGGCCGACGGCGTGCGGCGCATCTGGTGTTCTGGGCTGCCCATGGCACACATTCCACACGACCGCCGTGCGCGGGGCCGGGGCGGGGGTCGGCCGACGGGTCCGCGACGGTCGCACCGGCGGTGGCCGTGCGACAGGCCGCGCCGCCCCGGCGGCGGTCACCGGCCCGGGCCGGGCGGCCCGGGCTCCGGCTCGGGCAGCGGGGCACCGGTCTCCAGGAGGGTCTTGAGGCTGGAGACGAGCATCGGCCAGGCGGCGGAGCACATGCCGATGAGGGTGCCTCCCGGGGCGAACCCCTCGTGACGGACGGTGAGCCGGGCGAGGGTGTCCCCGACCGGCTCGATCTCGTACGTCACCCTGGTGCGCGGCTCGCCCGCCAGCTCGGCCCGCAGCTCCTCGGTGATCCCGGCGGAGGCCGCCCACGCGGCGCTGAAGGTGTGCCAGGTGTAGGAGAGCCGGCGGTCCGGGACGCAGTCCAGGACCACCTGCTCGGGGTCGCTGGTACGGGCCCCGCGCTCGACCCAGTCCATCGTCGAGCCCACCGCCCAGTCCGTCTCGAAGGTCAGCCCCCAGTAGCGGCGGGTGTAGGCCGGGTCGGTGAGGGCCTGCCAGACCCGGTCGGGGTCGGCCTGGATGTAGACGGTGTAGTCGATCACGCTGTCGGTCATGGCCCCATGCTGCGGGACCTGCCGCCGCGGGCCCGGCATTGGCGGGCCCGGTCCCTCACCAGCGCAGTCCCTGCTCGGGCAGTTCCACGGGCGGCGTGCGCAGGGCGGCGGGCAGGCCGAGGTGGGCGCGGGCGGCGTGCACGGCGGCGAGCTCCTGCCACCCGGCCGGGCCCCAGTCGCTGAGCTCCCGCACCTGCTCCGGAGTGGCCAGCAGCCGGGCGTACGCCGGGTCCGCGGCCGGGGACACCCCCGTGAGCCGCGCCGCCGTGCGGGCCAGGGCGCCCCGGTCGGCGTACCGGTAGCCGAGCGGCACCGCCCCGACGGCGGGCTCCGCGTCCGGGGCCGGCAGGTGCGCGGCGCCGGTCGCGCGGGCGATGAGCAGCAGCACCCGCCCGTCGGGGGCGAAGAGCCAGCCGGCGTGGTCCCGTACGGGCAGCCGGGCGGGGACGGGGCCCGGATGCCAGGTGCCGTGCTGCGGGGTGCGCCGGCCGCGCAGGACCCCGAGGCGGTCCAGTGCGGTGGGGGTGGTGGGGCGGCCGTCCTCCAGCAGGGCGGGGCCGGCCCCGTTGATCCGGGCGCGGAGGGCGGACAGGGCGCGGCGGGCGTCGCCCGGGTCCATCAGGGCGGGCAGGTCGGCGGGTTCGGCGAAGTCGATGCCGGTGATCTCCTGGGCGGGCAGGCGTACGGAGCGGATGCGCTCCGCGGTCCAGGTGCCGCCGTCGTAGACGTGCAGGATCTCGCCGGGGAAGCGCATCTCGGGCGGGATGCCGGGGGTGTCCGCGGGGATCCAGTCGACGGCGAGCCCGCGCGGATAGTGGCCGTCGACGCCGAGTTCCTCGCGCACCTCGCGGGCCGCGGCCGCCGAGGGCGCCTCGCCCGCGTCCACGGCGCCGCCCGGCAGCAGCCGGTCCGTACGGTAGTCGACCGTCTGGACGAGGACCCGGCCGTCGGCGTCGGTGACGAGGACCGTCGCCCCGGTCCAGAGCGCGGCGCGGGAGGCCCCGTACTCGGCCGGGGTCATCCAGGTGCCCGCACGTCCGGGGTCGTCGGTCAGCTGCGGCATCGGTACTCCGTTCACCGTGGGTGGACCAGCCGCCTGTGCAACAGCGGCCCGGGCCGGGGGGTTACGGCGGGCATCCGGGCACGCGCGGTGACCGTTCCACCGCGGCGTGCCTCCTTATTGCGGTGTTACGCCCGTCTCGCTACGGTCCGTGCTGCGGACCGGCGGTGTGAAAGCGGCTGGTCCGACCACGTACGCTCACCCGTCCGTGTGAGCGGGCGCGACCGCCGGCGCCCCCTTGCGGCAGGGTGGGCGGATGCCGTCGCACCGGACCCTGCCCCTCGCCCTGTCCCTGCCCCTGGTGCTCGCCCTGCTGGTGCTGGCCACCGGGTGCGTGACCGTACGGGGACCCGGGAAACCGCCCGCTCCGAGCGGGTGGGCGCCCCGCCCGCCCGCGGCGGAGGGCCTGCCCCTGGGACCGGCGCCGGATCCGGTGGCGGTGCCGTCGCCGCCCGCCGGGGCCGCGGCCCCCGCCGGTGCCCCCGAGCGGCCCGCCGCCCCGCGCCGCCCCGGACACCGCTCCGACGACCGCCCGCCCCGCCGGGCCGCCCCCGCCCGGCCCGCCCGCCCCGCGACGCGCCGCGCCCCCGCCGCGAAGCCGCGCGAGCGACGGCCCGCACGCCCCGCGCCCCGTCCCGCGCCGGGGCGTTCGTACGACATGAGCCGTCTGTGCGAGGCGGCCCACGGGGTGGTGGATCCGGCCGTCGTCGCCCTGTGCCGCTGACCGCGCGCGTACGGGCCCGGACGAACCGGGGAGGTGGTAAATCGGTGGATGGGCCTGCTCCGGATACCTAGAGTGACGGGGCACCCGTAGCCCTGGCTGGAGCCGATCATGCGTACGCCCTACCCCCGCACGGCCCACCTGCCGTGGTCGCCCGGTGCCACCGCGGACGACGTCCGCGCCACCGGGACCTCGGCGCTGGCCGGACGCGAGGTGGTCGTCACCGAGAAGCTCGACGGGGAGAACACCACCCTGTACGCGGACGGTCTGCACGCCCGCTCGCTCGACTCCGCCCACCATCCCTCCCGCGCCTGGGTCAAGGGCCTCCAGAGCCGGATCGGCGCCCGGATACCCCAGGGGTGGCGCGTCTGCGGGGAGAACGTGTACGCCCGCCACTCGCTCGCCTACGAGGAACTCGACAGCTGGTTCTACGGGTTCTCGGTGTGGGACGGCGACCACTGCCTCGACTGGGACCGCACGGTGCGCTTCCTCGGCCGGCTCGGCGTTCCCGTGCCGCGCGTCCTGTGGCGCGGGACCTACGACGAGCGGGCGCTGCGCCGGCTGCGGATCGACACCACCCGCCAGGAGGGCTACGTCGTACGGACGACGGCCGGGTTCGACCGGGCGGACTTCGGGCGGTACGCGGCCAAGTGGGTGCGGGGCGGCCACGTGCGGACCGGTACCCACTGGATGCACGCGCCGGTGGTGCCCAACGGGCTCGGCCCGGCCGCACCGCTGTGGGCGGTCCGTTCCGGCTCCGAACCGGATCCGGCCGCGCTGCTCGCCGCCGTCGGGGCGTCCGCGCCGGGCGGCCCCGACGTGGAGCGGGCGGTCCGGGAGGTCACCGCCCGGCTCGACGGCGCGGGCCGCACCGGGGAGGCCCGGCTGGCGGGGGTCCTGGCCGCCGCCCTGCACGCCGAGCACCGCGGCACCCTCGCGGCGCGGCTCGCCGCGGGACCGCTCGGGATGCGGACGGCGCGGCGGGTGGCGGACCTGGTGGGTCTGTACCCGGTGCTGCGCAGGCCGTTCCCGGAGGAGGACCGGCGGGCCGGGCTGGTGCGGCTGGCCTCGGCCGCCGACCTCGGGGTGCTGCACGCGCTGGCGTCGGCCCTTCCGGCGACGGCGGAGGAGCTGGAGTGCGCGCAGTGGTCGGCGCTGTGCGCCGAGGAGGCCGGCCTGCTGGGCCCGGACCCGCTCGGCGCGTTGCGCACCGGACTGCGTCAGCGGCTCGGCGGTCTCGACGCGGACGCCGCCGACCGGTGCTGGGCGCAGGCCCGCGAGGCCTTCGGACGGGGCTCGGTCTCCTCGGCGCAGGAGGCGGTGGCGGCGACCTGGCGCTGGCGGGACGGGTCCGCGTACCCGCGCCTGGTGCAGCTGTGCGGGCCGTCGGGCAGCGGGAAGAGCACCTTCGCGCGGACGCTGCCCGGGGTGGACGCGTACGTCTGCCTGGACGACCTGCGCGCGGCCCGGGGTGCGCGCGCAGACCAGCGGGCCAATCCGGAGGTGCTGCGCGAGGGTCTGGAGCGGCTGGACCGCGCCCTGGCCGCCGGGGGTACGGTGGTGTGGGACGCCACCTCCCTGACCGAGCGGCAGCGCGGCCTGGCCGGTGCGGTCGCGCGGCGGCGCGACGCCCTGGTCACGCGGGTGGTGATGCTGGTCGGGGAAGCGGAGCTGGCGCGGCGCAACGCCGTACGGCCGCATCCGGTGCCGGAGCCCGTACTGGCCGCGCAGCTGCGGCGGTTCAGCCCGCCCCACCCGGGCCAGGCGCACCGGACCCGGTACGTCGGGGCGGGCGGCACGGTCGAGGACACCGCCGGTTCCCTCGGGCCGGCCGGCGAGGGGGACGGTCTCTGATGCGCACCAGCGAGCAGCTCTACCACCAGGTCCGCTGGGACCCCCGGTTCGACCCGGCGCGGTTCACGCTCGGCCTGCTGCAGCGGGGGGCCGCGCCCAAGCGGGTGCCGCTGCCCTCCTTCGTGCCCGGCGGCGACATCCCGTGGCACCGGGTGCTGTTCGTCGAGGCGGACGGCGAACTGGTGTGGGACCGGGCCACCGGCGTCGACCGGATCGACTCGACGGGGGCCGGGCGGGTGCGCGAACGGCGGCTGCTGGCGGCCCCGTTCTTCACGGCGAGGACCCCGCACGCCTGGGATCCGGCGGCCGGCGGCTGGCGGCCGGTCCAGGCCGGTCCGGGCGGCCCGCGCCCGCACCCCGCGGCGCGCGTGCGGCTGCTGACCTGGAACACCCTGTGGGACCGGTACGACGCCCCGCGCATCGCCACCGCCCGGCGCAGGCCGATGCTGCTGGCGGACCTGGCGGTGGCCGACGCGGACGTGATCGCGCTGCAGGAGGTCGAGCCGGCGCTGCTCGCGCTGCTGCTGGCCGAGCCGTGGGTACGGGCCGGTTACACGCTGGGCACCGATCCGCGGGGCGAGGACGTCCCGGACCACGGGCTGCTGGTGCTGAGCAGGCTGCCGGTGCGGGAGGCGGGGCTGCACGTGCTGGGCCCGCACAAGGCGGTCACCGCCGTGACCGTGGACACCGCGGGCGGTCCCCTGGTCGTGGCCGGCACGCACCTGACCAGCGACCACACCGAGAACGGCGCCGGCCGGCGGGAGGCCGAACTGGCGCGGCTGGCCGAGGGGCTGGGCGGGATCGACGCCGGGGTCGCGCTGCTCGGCGACTTCAACGACGGCCGCTCCGGGGCCGAGGGGCCGGCCGCCGCGCTGGGGCTGCTGGACGCGTGGAACGAGGTGCACGGGCCCGGGGACGACACCCCCACCTTCGACCCCCGGGTCAACCCGCTGGCGGCGGTGTGCTCGCTGTCGGGCCGGGCCGCCCGGCTGGACCGCGTCCTGCTGCGCCCCTCCGGCGGGGGGCGGGTGCGGCAGGCGGCGCTGCGGGGCGACGCGCCGGGGCCGCAGGGGCTGTTCGTCTCCGACCACTTCGGGGTGGAGGTCACCGTGGAGTACGCGGCACCGGACGCGGGGCCGGCGCGGTGCGGCGTACCGGCGACGGCCCGGACGGCGGTGGCGTGGCCGGCCCCCCACGACCCGGTGGTCGCCGAGCTGCGCCGGGCGCACGACCCGGGGGCGGACCGCTGGCCGGCGCACGTGAACCTGCTGTGCGGCTTCGTGCCGGAGTCCTCCTTCGAGGAGGCGCTGCCGCTGCTGGCGGAGGTCGCGGCCGCGGCGGAGCCGTTCACCGTCCGGCTGGAGGGGGTGCGGTCCTTCGGGCACCGCGAGGACGCCACGCTCTGGCTGGATCCGGCGGCGGGCGCGGACGGCGACGCGCCGTGGCAGGAGCTGCGCCGTGCCCTGGCCGACCGGTTCCCGGGCTGCCGGGGCAGCGCGGAGGGCTGGACCCCGCACCTGACCCTGGGCCGCAGCACGGATCCCCGGCGTGCGGAGCGGGAGTTCGCGGAGCGGCTCGGGCCCGGCCGGCGTACGGCGCGGGTCGGGGAGCTGGCGGTGCTGTCGCGGCGCGGGGACGGGCCGATGCGGGTCCGCGCGCTGGTGGAGCTGGGCACCGGCGCGGTGCGGTGGGCGCGGCCCACGGCCGGGGAACCGGCGGCGGACGCCGAGGTGCCGGGCGCGGCCGGGGAGTTCGCGGCGCGGATCGCGGCGGCGCTGCCCGAGGCGCTCGTGCGGACGGCGGGTTCCCGCCGGATGGGCTGCGCGCTGCCGGGGGCCGACCTGGACCTGGTGGCCGTACTGCCCGGGCCGGTGGACACCTCGGGGGTGCGGGCGCGGGTGGCGGCCGCGCTGCCGCGGGCGCGGCGGCTGCGCGAGGTGACGGGCGCACGGGTGCCGGGGCTGCGGCTGCACGCGTCCGGGCTGGACGTGGACCTGGTGCTGGTCGGCGCCGGGGAGCTGGATCCGGGGAGCGCGGTGGCCCGGCGGGCGGAGCTGGGCGGGGCGGCGGCCGTGGCGTTGAGCGCCCTCGCCGACGCCGACGCGGTACGCGGGTCCGTGGGCGCGGAGCACGCCGCCTTCGCGGGGCTGGCGCGGGAGGTCAAGGCCTGGGCGCGGGCGCGGGGGCTGGACTCGGCGCCCTTCGGCGGGCTGCCGGGTCTGGCCTGGGCGGTCCTCGCGGCCCGGACCGTCCGGGAGGCCCCGGACCTCTCCCCCGCCGCGCTGCGGCGGGAGTTCTTCGGGACCTGGGCCGCCTGGGACTGGAACGAGCCGGTGTCCCTGCTCCCGTCGGGCGGGGCGGGCCGGTCCCCTGACCCGGTCACGGTGCTGACCCCCTGCGCGCCGGTCCGCAGCTGCACCGCGCAGGTGACGCCGGGCCTGCGGGACCTGCTGGTGCGGGAGCTGTACCGGGCCTGGGAGGTGCTGGAGGCGGAGCCGGACGGCCTCGGGCGGCTGCTGTCGCCGCCGCCGCTGCACCGACGGCACGCGGCGTGGGCGGTGGTGACCGTACGGGGCGGGGCGGCCGGGGAGTTCGAGGAGCGGCTTGGCCGGGCCAGGGGCCGGCTGCGGGCGCTGCTCGCCGGGCTGCCGGATGCCCACGCCTGGCCCCGGCCCTTCGAGCGGACCTCCGCGCTGGCCCGTTATGCCGTCGGCCTGGGCCCGGCCCCGCCGGACGCGGCCGCCCTCGCCGCCCTGGCCGGGCCCTGGGCGGCGTCCCTGCCGGGCGTGGAGGTGGCCTGGAGGCCGTCGGGGGAGGTCCCGGACCTGCCGTGAGCGGGACGGGCGGCCCACGGCGTACACGGCCCGGCGCCTCCTTCGGCCCGGCGCGTCGTGGCGTGGGCGGCCGCCGTCACACCTCGATGACGATCTTGCCCGCGGTGTGGCCCTCCTGGCTGAGGGCGAAGGCCGCCGCGAGTTCGGAGAGCGGGAAGGTCCGGGCGACGGTGACCTCCAGACGGCCCTCGTCGGCGAGGCGGCCCAGGGCCGCGAGGTCCGCGGGGTCGGGGCGGACCCACATCCACTGTCCGCCCGCCCCGAGGACGGCGTGGTCGGCGATGGAGGCGTGGCGTCCGCCTTCGGCGAGGACGGCGCGGGTGACGTCGACGACGCCCCCGACGAAGTCGGCGACCACGGTGGCGCCGTCGGGGGCGAGGGCGCGGACGCGTTCGGTCAGGCCGTCCCCGTAGGCGACGGGTTCGCAGCCGAGCGCGCGGAGCCGGTCGTGGTTGCGCGGGGAGGCGGTGCCGATGACCCGGGCGCCGAGCGCGGCGGCGATCTGGACTCCGAGGGAGCCCACCCCGCCCGCCGCGCCGTGGATGAGGACCGTGTCGTCCTTGCCGGTGCCGAGGCGGGTGAGCAGCTGGTACGCCGTCAGTCCGGCCAGGGGCAGGCCCGCCGCCCGCTGCCAGTCGAGCGAGTCGGGCTTGGCCGCGAGGCAGCGTACGGGGACGCTGACGAACTCGGCGAAGGTCCCGCCGTGCACCCAGTCCTTGCGGGCGTACCCCATGACGGCGTCGCCGACCGCGAACTCGGGGGCGTCGATGCCGACCCGCTCGACGGTGCCGGACACGTCCCAGCCCGGGACGACGGGGAACACGGCGTCCATCAGGCCGTCGAGCCCGCCCGCCATGATCTTCCAGTCGACCGGGTTGACCGCCGCGCAGCGCACCCGGACGAGGACCTCGCCGGGCGCGACCTTCGGCACGGGCAGGCGGGTCTCGGCGAGCACCTCCGGCCCGCCGTAACTCTGGTACGCCATCGCCCGCATGGTGTCGTCGGTGTCCTGCGACATGTGGATACGGCCTCTCCTCGAACCCGGACCGGCGCAATCGCCCCTGGGTTCCATCCCATCACGGGAGTCCGCCCGCGCCCCTGAGCGCAACGCCGCCGCCCGGCCGGGGCGGCAGCCGCGGGCCGGCGGACGCCGTCCGGGAACCGGCGGCCAGGCCCTGGGAGAGTTCCCGCGCAGACGGAGCGCCTCGGCCCGGTCGCGGGAGCGCCGGCGGGGCGGACGGTACGGGTCCGGACGTCCCGGCCGCTTCCGGCGCCGCCGTTCCCGCCGGTCCAGCGGATCTTCCCGGTGTTAGCCTGCCCGTGCGGAGCCCATCCGCCTTGAGCAGCACGGAGGTTCACATGCCGCGTCGCCCCGTCACGGTCGTCACCGGAGGCAGCCGTGGCATCGGCGCCGCGACCTGCGTGCGCCTCGCCGCCGAGGGGCACGACCTGGTGCTCGGCTTCGCGCAAGACGGTGCGGCGGCCGAGGCGACCGCGGAGCGCGTGCGGGCGGCGGGCGCGCGCTGCGTGACCGTACGCGGGGACACCTCCCGCGAGGACGCGGTGGAGCGGCTCTTCGACATCGCCGGGACGGAACTGGGCCCGGTCACGGGGCTGGTCAACAACGCCGCGGTGACCGGGCCCCTGGGCCGGCTCGCCGAGGCCCGGACCGAGGACCTGCGGCGGGTGGTGGAGGTGAACCTGCTCGGGTACCTGCTGTGCTGCCGCCGGGCCGCCCGGGACATGGCGCGCGGGGGCGGCGGCGCCATCGTGAACGTCTCCTCGACGGCCGCGACGCTGGGCAGCCCCGGGGAGTACGTCCACTACGCGGCCACCAAGGCGGCCGTCGACGCGCTCACCGTGGGCCTGTCCAAGGAGCTGGGTCCGGACCGCGTCCGCGTCAACGGGGTCGCTCCGGGCATCATCGAGACCGGCATGCACGCGGCGATGGGCGACCCGGACCGTCCGGCCAAGGCGGCCCCGGGGATCCCGTTGGGCCGGCCCGGTCAGCCGGAGGAGGTCGCCGGGGCCGTCGCCTGGCTGCTGTCCGAGGACGCCTCGTACACGTCGGGGGCGGTGCTGCGGGTCTCGGGCGGACGGTGAGCCGGGCCGGGCCGGGCCGCCGGACCGGCTCACCGCCCGGGCGCCCTCCCGCCACGGCTCGCGGCGGTCCCGCCGTTGCCGGCTGTCCCGCCGTTGCCGGCCTCAGCCGAAGGCCGCCCGGGTCGCCGGGCCGTAGACGCCGATCGGGTCGCCCTTGATGTCCCGGTCCCGCTGGAGCTGCGCGACACCCCGCTTGGTCTGCCCGTCGTAGACCCCGGTCAGCCGCACGTACGTGAACCCCTGCGCGTACAGCCGTTCCTGGAGGGCGCTGACCTCGGGCCCCTTGTCCCCCGGGCGCAGGGTCCCGGAGGACCCGGCCGGCTGCTTCGCGGAGCCGCCGGGCCCCGGGGTCGCGGAGCCCGTCGGCTTCGCCGAGGACGCGGACGCGGTGGGGGTGTGCCGGGAGGCGGAGCCCGAGGGGGCAGCCGTGGCCGCCCGGCTCCGCACGTCGGAGTCCCCGGCGCCCGGGCTGCGGGCGGGCAGCGCGGGCAGTGCCAGGTCCGGCCGGGCCGCGGCCGGCGCGGGCTCCGGTTCGGGCGCGCTCACGAGGAACGCCAGCGCGCCCGCCCCGGCCAGCGCCAGCAGCGCGAGGACGGTCAGCGGGAGCCGGCTCCTCCGCCTCGCCGGTGCGTGACGGCGGGGCGCGGCGAGCGCGTCACCGGCCGGGGCCGCGGGCGGCACCCGCGGCAGGGGCTGCGTCGTGTCCGCCGGCCCGGGCGGCTCCGGGAACTCCGGGCCGGACGGCCAGGCGGGGTAGGCGGAGCCGGACGGGTCCTCCGGCACGGTGACGTAAGGGCGTACGAAGAGGTGGTCGTCGGGCTCGGGCCCGTTCTCATGGGGGTGTGGGGACACGGTTGTCTCCGGGCGCGGACGGGGGCCGGTGCGGCGGTGCGGAACCGGCCTCCGTCCAGCCGGTCAGGCCCTGCGCCGCCGGACGGCGAGGGCCGGGCCCGCCCCCTGGGCCGGCACGCTGAACGGGGCGCGGGCGGATATCGGCATGGGGGACTTCTCCGAAGTGCGGCTCATTCGGTGGCTCTTGAGCGGACTCTCGCCGTCCGCCGCCGCTTCGTCAAGCCGGGTGTCCGTTCCGCCCCATGCGTCCGTTCTGCTCGGGCGGCGGGGCGGGGGCGGCGGAGGCGGCCGGCCGGCAGTCCGGGCTCCCTCCGGGTGGGACTCCCGCTCCCTCCCCGTCGCCGTCCCGGCGGGTGGCGACCGCCACCGTCAGGGCGGCCGCCAGCATCAGCGCCGCACCGGTGAGCGGGGCCGCCGGGACGGAGAGGCCGTCCACCACGAGCCCGCCGGTGAGGGCGCCCGCCGCGATGGCGAAGTTGAACATGGCCACCATCAGGGACGAGGCCGCCTCGGCGGCCGGCGGCGCGGCCCGGAGCATCCAGCGCTGCAGGCTGACGGAGACCCCTCCGTAGACCAGGCCCCAGGCCAGCAGCAGCGCGGTGCCGGCGACGGCCCCGGGCAGCACGGCGATCAGCGCCAGTACGGCGGTGAGGGTGGCGCTGACGATCAGCAGCGTACGGCGGGGGTCGCGCGGGCCGGCCAGGAAGTTGCCCGCGACCCCGGCGAGGCCGTAGCCGAGGAGCAGGGTGCCGACCAGGCCGGAGCCGACGCCGGAGACGTCCCGCAGGATCGGGCGCACGAAGGTGTAGGCGGCGAACTGACCGGTCACCACCAGGAAGGTGACGATCACGCCGGCCCGGACCGCGCGGTTGCGGCGCAGGAGGGAGCGCAGTTCGCGGAAGGTGACGGGCCCGGCCGGGGGCAGCGGGGGGAGCAGCAGGAACAGGGCGGCGGCCGTGAGGGCGCCGAGGACGCCCACGGCGGCGAAGGCCGTGCGCCAGCCGCCCAGTTCGCCGAGGACGGTGCCCGCGGGGACGCCGAGGACCGAGGCGGTCGGCACCCCGGCGAAGACCAGGGCCGTGGCCCGGCCGGCGTGGTGCGCGGGGACCAGCCGGACGGCGAGGCCGCCCGCGACGGCCCAGAACCCGCCGACGCCGACCCCGACCAGGACCCGGGCGGCCAGGACCACGGTGAAGTCGGGGGCGTACGCGGCGGCGAGGTTGGCGAGGGCCATCAGGGCGATCAGCACGCACAGCACGTGCCGCCGGTCGGTCCGGGCGGCTCCGACGGTGACGAGGGGCGCGCACAGGCCGGCGACGAGCCCGGGGACGGTGACCATCAGCCCGGCGGTGCCGTCGGACACCCCCAGTGCGGCCCCGACGGGGGTGAGCAGCCCGATCGGCAGGAGTTCGGAGGTGATCAGGCAGAAGATCCCCAGCGAAACGGCCCCCACGGCGGCCCACCCCCGCACGGAAGCCCGCCCGCCGGCGGCCGGGGAGCCGGGGTCCGCCGGGCGCGGCGGATCCGCCGCGCCGGGTTCGGATCCCGGGGCGGGCGCGGGGGCGGGGGCGGGTGGGGGGCCCGGTTCGGGTGTGGGGCCCGGTCGGGGCGTCGGGCTGGGGGCGGGAACGCTGGACGCGGCTGGTTCGGTCATGCTCGGCACTCCGTACGGCGGGCGGGCGGAACGTGACGGGCACGGCGGCACCGGGCCCCGGGGGTCGCGCCTCCCCCGTCGCCCGCACTGCCGTACCGTGCCGATCGCGGTGCCGCCCATTCTGCGACCGCCGGGGCCGTTCCCGGCCACCCCCCGAAGGATCGATTCGGCAACATCCGGGCCCGTCCCTCGGCCACTCCACGGGTCACCCGGACGCGTGAGCGCCGGGATCCCGGCGGCCCGGACTACGGCATGGTGGTCGGATGCAGTTACGCCGGGCCACCCTGCCCCTCTCCCTCCTCGCGCTCCTCGCCGGCGCCGGCTGCGTCTCCGTGGGGCCGGAACCCGGCGCGCCGGGCCCGGCACGGGGCTCCGTACCGCCCGTGGACGCCCCGGACTCTCCCGGCTCCCCGGAGTTCACCGGTGCCCACCACGCCCATGACCCGCCTGCCGAGCTTCCCCCGCCCCTGGGCGACGTCCCCGAACCGGAGCCGCCGGTGCCGCCGGCCGCCCGCCGGGCCCGCCCGGCTCCCGAGCGGCCCGCCAAGCCCGTCGTCCCCCGGCACGCACGGCCCCCCAAACCGGCCCCGCGCGTGCCGCGACCGGTGCGCGGGGAGGAGCTGTGCGAGGCGGCGGAGGGGACCGTGCCGCCGTCCATCGTGGACCTGTGCGTGCGCCAGTACGGCCGCTGACCCGGGAGCCGGCGGGTACCCGTCAGCGAGCCGCCGGCTCCCTGAGGGCGCGGCGGCGGTCGCGGACGGCCGCGCAGCGCCGGGCGGTGCCCCGGCCGGCGGTGCGCAGCCTGCGCACCGCTCCGTGACCGCGCCGGCTCCACTCGGCGCGGGGCAGGCCGGCACGCTGGCCGCCGCCGGTGATCAGGGCGTTGACGGGGGCGTGCGGGTCGGCGGCGACCCCCTTGGCGATCAGAACGCCGACGACGAGCGGGACCAGCGCGACGGCCAGCGCGGAGCCGGCGGCGGTGACGTGCCCGAGGCGGGGGCGGGCGGGTCCGGGAGCCGAAGTGTTCATGCCGTCATTCCAGCAGTGACGGCGCGGCGGGGAATCGGGGCGGATACTCAGGCCGTTGGTCATGGGTACTCAGACGGGCGGGGGTGCGCGGAGGTGACGGAAACGCGGGGCGGGAACTTCCAGCCGGCGACCGGCGACGGCTCCGAGCCGTCCGGAACCGGGCGGGCGGCGGAGGTGCGCACGGCATACGAGGGGCTGCTGCAGATCCGGCGGCTGCTCGCCGGCGGGACGGCGGTCCCGGCGCCCTGGGAACTTCGGGCGGCGGCCCGCGCCGTGGCCCTGGTACTGGAGGCGGCCGGTTTCCCGCCGTCGGCGGTGGACGGAGCGGGGCGGCGCGTACGGACCGGGTACCGGGTGGTGCCGGGCGCGGACCGGGTGGAGGTCACCTGGGCGGGCCCGCCCGGTGGCGGCGCGGCCCTGGAGGAACAGGAACGGCTGAAGGCCTGCGCGGCGGAGCTGGAGCGGCACGGCTGGGACTGCCTGCTCTACCGCGGCCCCCGCGGCCGCCGCTTCCTGGAGGTGGAGGCGCCGGACGGCCGGGGCACCCCGTGAGGGGCCGCCCCGGCCGTCGGCGAGAATGCCGTCATGACCCGCCACACCGGTACCGCGATCTCGGCCTTCGGGGTCCTCGCCTGTTCGGTGCTCCTCGTCGGAGCCGTTCACGACTACCGGACCGGGGCGTCGCCCCTGTGGATCGCGGCCGGTGTCCTGCTCTTGCTCGGCGCCGTGTCCGCGCTCGTCCGGGACGTGCGGCGCTCGCGGGCACGGGCGTCGGCCTGACCCCGGAGGGGCCGCCGCCGGTCCGGTGACGGGCGGCGGCCCGGGGAGTACGCGCCGGACGGCGTGGAGCGCGCCCGCGGGCTACGGCGCCCCGAAGGTCAGCCGCAGCTGCGGCGTCCCCTCGTTCGCCGCCGCCTCCGAGGACCACAGCCACAGCGCGTCGGTCCCGGTGCTGGTCAGGGCGAGACCGTAGGAACCGCCCAGGGCGGCCGCGACGGCGGCCGTGTTCAGCCCGGTGGTGTGGACCGCCGAGCCGTCCGGGATCCCGGCGAAGCCGCCCAGTGCCGGGGCCCCGGTGCCCGGGCGGTTGTCGTACGTGGTCCCGCCCTCCGACCAGGCGCCGGTGACGGGGACGACCGAGACGGCGTCGGTGGTCCCGGCGCCGGCCATGGTGCTCGTCTTCACGCTCAGCGCGGCCGACTTGAGGACCTTCCCGGCGGGCGCGGCGGGCAGGTCGAAGCGCAGGTAGCTGGTGTAGAGCGAGGTGCCGCGCACCGCGAGGGACCCGGAGGTCCCGTAGTTGGTGCCGGGGGCGCCCGCGTTGGCGTACGTGTCCTCGGCCGCGGTCAGCTGGACGACGGAGTCGGCCGGGGCGGAGGCCAGGGCGTAGTGGTTCTGCACCTGCGCCGCGCTCAGGACGCCCGGGTAGACGGCGGTCTCGTCCAGCCGGCCCGCCCAGTGCTCGCTGGCCGGGCGGTCCGGCCAGCCGCCGAGGCCGTCGAAGCCGGTGCGCCAGTAACCCGTGAAGTTCTCGTGCGTGGTGACGTTCAGGGTGCCCTTCTGGACGCCGTCCACGTACAGGGTCATCCCGCCGGGGCCCTGGGTGGCGACGACGTGGTGCCACTTGTCGTCGTTGTAGGCGGCGGCGGTGGTGATGGTGCGGGTGGCTCCGGTGTAGACGCCGTAGACCAGCCGGCCGTCATTGGTCATGTAGATGTGCTTGTCGTACCGATTGCTGCCACTGGTCTGCTGGTTGCCGAAACCGACGAGCTTGCCGCCGCGGGTGGTGTTGGTCCTGAACCAGGTCTCGATGCTGTAGGTGCTCCCCACGCTCTGCCGCCGGTCGCCGTAGACGTGCGCGTTCGTGCCGTCGAAGCCGATGGCGGTGCTCGCGCCGCCCACCGCTCCCGGCGACTGGCGCAGGGCCGGACCGTTGTGGTGCACGCCCGCCTGGTTGCCGGCGGCCGAGGAGTCGGCCGCGTACGGGAGCACCGCGTCGTCGTAACGCCAGTACAACTGGGCGCCGTCCGCGCGGACCCGGCTCGGGTAGGCCTCGGCCGAGGCCGGGACCGTCACGCTCGCCGGAGCGGACGGGGCGCTGACGTTGCCCGCCGCGTCGGTGGCCGTCACCCGGTAGGTGTACGTCTGGCCGGCCTGGGCCGTGGTGTCGGTCCAGGAAGCCTGCGGGCGCTTGAAGAACAGCGAGTCGGCGGTCACCGTCGCGACCGGGGTCGCCGAGCCGTTGCGGTAGATCCGGTAGGTGAGGGTGCTGTCGTCCAGGTCGAGCCCGGTGCGCCAGCGCACCTGGACCTCGGCCGGCCCGAACGCCGCGGCGCTCGCCACGGGAACGGTGGGCGCGCCCGTGTCGTTGACGGAGGAGAAGCGCGTCAGGCTCTGCTGCGCCGCCCCGTTGACGGTGGTGAACTCGCCGCCCACCCACAGGTGGGGGACGCCCGCCTTGGTGCCGACGGCCATCACGCGCGGGCCGATTCCCTCGCCGATGCCGTCGTTGGTGTCGGGGGACCATCCCAGCTTGCCGGTGCTGGTGGTCGGCTGCGCCAGCAGGTGGTGGCGCTGCCCGTCGGGGAACTCGCCCACGCTGGAGCAGTCGTGCGCGTGCGAGGCGCTGTAGAGCACGTTCTGGTACGGCAGTACGGCCTGGGTGGCGCCGAGGCAGGTGTCGCGCCAGCGCTGGCCGAAACCGGCCAGGTCGAGGGCGATCCGGCCGTCGAACACGCCGCCGCCGGTGCCCTCGTTGGCGGTGTAGAAGCCGGTCGCGTCGGCGGCGATGTCCTTGACGACCGAGTTGGTCTCGATGAAACCGGCGTAGGACTTGGTGAGGGCGCCGCTGGCGGAGTCGACGACGGCGAGCGCGTGGGTGTCCGTCCCGTTGACCCGGAAGAAGTCGCCGCCCAGCAGCACGTTCTTCCCGTCCGGGGTGACCTCGACGGCCCGGCCCGGCTCGTCGGCGTCGGCCCTGAAGGGGCGCAGCGCACCGTCGGCGGCCGCGACGGCCGCGAAGCGCCCGCGCGGCTGGCCGGCGACGGTGAGGAAGTCGCCGCCCGCGTAGACGGTGTCGCCGGTGACGGCGACGGCCCGTACGGTGGCCGCGAACGCCGGGCGGAAGGCCGGCTTCACGGTGCAGGTGGCCACGTCGATGGCGGCCATGCTGGAGACGGGGGTGCCGTTGACCGCGCCGAAGTAGCCGCCCGCGTAGAGCGTCTTCTTGTCCGGTGACACGGTGAGGGCGCGGACGGTGGCGGTGCCGCTGCCGACGGTGAAGGACAGGTCGCAGGAGGTCGGGGCGCCCGTCGCCGCGTCGAGCGCCGCGAAGTTGACGGCGGGACGCTCGCTGCCGGCCGCTCCGGCCGGCGGGCGTACGGCGGAGAAGGTTCCGCCGACGAAGACGGTGCCGCCCGCCTCGGCGAGGGCCCAGACCACCCCGTTGGGCTGCCAGGTGGGCAGCGGGTCGGCGGTGAAGGCCACGGGCGGGGTGATGGCCGCCGCCCGTGGGGCGAGGCCGAGGCCGACGACCGCGCCGGTGCCGGCCAGTGACAGGGCGAGAGCGGCCGCCAGGCCTCTGGATCTACGCATGAACCCCCCAGTTCGTCGTGCGTCGCACCGCTGTACCGCGAGGTACCGGTGTTCTTCCGTACGGGCGCACCCTAGGACGGATCGCCGTCACGGACACCACACTTGACGCATCGGATGCCGAACGGACCGCCCCGGTAAGGGTGTTGGGGCGGAGCGGTGCGAGACGCGCGCGGCGCACCGGGCAGAGGGACCGCGTCCGGAGGCGTCAATTCCGGCAAGCGCGGGCCATCCCTTCCACACGCGGTCACCTGGCGAAAACCGCCCCGCGCGGGGCCGTGCGCCTCTACCGTGCCCTGAGGGGCAGGGCCGGTGACGGGAGGGCGGGGCTGATGGACGACGACGAAGACATGCGGCTGGCGAGGATCACCCCGGAGATATCGCGCCGCACCCTGGCGATGCTGCGCGGTCTCGCCGGGCTGGAGCCGCCCGAGCAGGTGCCGGAGGACGCCATGACGGTCGCCGACGCGATCCTCGACGACCACGGCACGGACGGCCTGCGGGTGCTGGTGATGACGCTGGCCGCCTGGGCGACGGCGCAGATCGAGAACGTCGCGGAACTGAGCGGGCGCAGCCACGAGGCGGTGCTCGACGCGATGGAGCTGGCCTGCCTGGAGGCCAACGCCGAGGAGTAGCGGCGACAGCCGCCGGCGGGGCTTTCCGGGGGCGACGCTCCGGTGCGGCCCGGCGGTCGCCCGCCACCCTCGGTGGACGGCGGACGACCGAGGGTACCCGCACCGCCGCCCGCCCCGATCCGGGCCCGCGTCGGCGACACTGGGGGGACCAGAGGCTCCTGGGGGGTCGTGATCGGAGGCCGTCATGAGCACACCTTCCCCCGTCCGGATCGCCGCCGTACTGCCCGCCGATCACCGCGGCCGGCTGATGTCGCACGCCCGTGAGGTCAACTTTCCCGAAGGGGCCCGGCTCTTCGAGGAGGGCGGCCCGGCGCTGACCTTCTGGATCGTGCGCTCCGGCACGGTGACCCTGGAGGTCCCGCTGCCCGGCCGCCGCACCCCCGCTGCCGTCGAGAGCCTCGGCCCCGGGGAGCTCGTCGGCTGGTCGTGGCTGTTCCCGCCGTACGTGTGGCAGCTCAGCGCCGAGGCCATGACCCCCGTGCGCGCCTACGAGTTCGACGGGGCGACGGTCCGGATGCTGATGGACGCCGATCCGGCCTTCGGCTCCGCGATCGGGCACTGGGTCGGCCGGGTCCTCGCCGTACGGCTCCAGCAGACCCGCACCCGCCTCCTCGACCTCTACGCGCCGCGCACGGCGGCGGGACGCTGACGGCGGCGGCCCGCCGACGGCGCGCGGCGAACCTTTCGGGGAGGGTGTTCGGCCGTTTCCCGGATTCCTTGCTCCCCAGGTCACCGCCGGGGAGGGCGGGGCGCCGGAGCCGCGGAGTGCACTCGCGCGCTTACGATCAGTGACGGAAAACAGCGGTGCGTACGGGCGTCCCCGCCACGGATGGGCGAGACTCGCGTCCGCTATCCGAAGCACCGACCCCGAGGAGTGTTCGAAATGCGGTCCATCACCAGGAGTCTGGGACTTGCTTCCGGAGCCGTGGCCCTCACCGCGCTCACCGCGCTGGCGGGGACCGGAGCCGCCGACGCGGCGCCGGCCGGAGCACAGAGCCCCTACTCGCCGTCCGCGCTCGTGGTCAGCGTCACGGCCGGGGAGGACGCCGTCAACGGGACGGTACTGCGCGCGGCCACGCTGGTGTGCGCACCGCGGCCGGGCGGCACGCACCCCGACCCGGCGGCGGCCTGCGCCGAACTGCGGGCCACCGGAGCCTCGCTCGACGCCCTGGCGGCGCCCCGCCCCGACACGGCGTGCACCCGGGAGTGGAACCCGGTGACCGTCACCGCCGAGGGCGTGTGGCAGGGCCGGCGGCTGAGCTACACGTACACCTTCGGCAACCCCTGCGGGCTGCGGAGCACCACCGGGGTGCTCTTCGGCGTCTGACGCCCGCCGCTCCCGGCCGGGCGGCGCCGGCCGGCCGCCGTCCGGCCCCGCGCCGCCCTCCCCGACGTGGCGCCGGTCAGCCCAGTTCGAGGCTGGTGATCCCGTACAGGCCGGCCAGCTCCACCTCCGGCGCCGGGCCGGTGTACATGCGGGCCGTCTCGAAGGAGGGCTCCAGCCCCAGCCCGGCCGCCACCGCGGCCGCGGCCGGGTTCGCGTCCGGCACGTCCACCGCCACCGCGCCGGCGGGGGCGTGCTCCGCGAGCCGCCGCACGAGGGCGGCGGCCACCTCGGGCGTGGCGGCGTAGAGCGGACCGATGCGGGAGGCGCCACTGCACGGGCGGACCACGCCGAGGCCCTCGATCCGGCCGTCCCGTACGGCCGCGAGGGCCGTCCGCCCCGGCAGCGAGATCCACGCGGAGAGGAAGGCGTCACGCGGTTCCGGGAAGAAGCGCCGGTCGTAGGCGGCGATCCGGGCGAAGGGCAGCGAGCCCGCGTCGACGATCTCCACGCCCCCGTCCGGGCCGGTGGCGCCGGCCCGCGGCGAGCCCTCGTAGCGCATGGTGGTCCAGGCGGAACGGAACCCGGACTTGCGGTAGTTGGGCTGCTGCTCGACCACCCCGTCCAGTCCGACGAGCCGGCCGTGGAGCCGCTCCATCCCGGCCCGCCACAGCCGGATGCCGTACCCCCGGCCCCGTACGTCGGGACGGGCGATGTAGAAGCCGATGAAGCCGAACCCGGTGCCGTAGCGCACGGCGGAGATGCACGCCACCGGTTCCCCGTCCCGGCGCCCGACCAGGAAGCCGTCCGGGTCGGCCACCGCGAAGGCGAACCGGTCGCTGTCCCCCGGGTTCCAGCCCTCCAGGTCCGCCCAGGTGCGCAGCAGTTCCATGTCGGCGGCGCCCGCGCCGGTGATCTCGAATCCCGTCATGGCCGGTGTTGTACCAGAACGCCGGGATGTGCGCAGGAGCGCCATCCGGCCGTCGGCGGCTCGGCGGGGGACCCGCCCCGAAGGCGCGCGGGATGACCGCGAACGCCGGGCCCCCGCCACGAGAGGGGCGCCGGCCCGGCGTTCGCGCGGCGCACCGGGGCGGTACGGGGCGGTACGGGGCGGTGGTGGCCGCGTCCACTCCGCCACGATGGTGATCAGCCCGCGCAGATCACGTCGTCGAGCACGATCGGCCGGGAGTCGAGGCGCACGTACGCGGTGAAGGTGTCGGTGAAGCCGGAGTCCCAGGTGGTGGTGACGGTGGCCCAGCCGACTCCGGCCGCATGGGCGACCGTGGCCGGGCCGATGACGATGCCCTGCGGGACGCCCCGGGCACAGAGCACGACGTCGGCGTCCGGGCTGTGGGCCTGCTTCTCCTTCAACTGCTGCGAGACCCGCCGGCTGCGGTCCCGCGCGGAGGGGCCGTGGTCCCCGTAGAAGGCGGTGAGGAAGCTGGTGATCTCGTCCTCGGTGTGATGGCGCTGGCGGGACCAGCCGGGCACGGGGTCGGCGAGGGCGGCCGCCGGAACCGACGACGCGATCAGGGAGAACAGGGAGGCGGACAGTGCGAGCAGCACGGCGCCCGGGCGGTACGGGATGAGCGTCATGTCCGGTTTATAGCCGCCCGCCCGCTCCCGTGTGCAGGGGCGCGGCGCGGGCTCACTCCGGTGGGCGCGGAGATTCACCGCAGAAACGACTCTCCTCATGCGCCGACCGGCCCCGGGGAGGCAGTCGCGGCGGGGAACGCGGCACGGGGAGCGGGGCGGAGCGGGGCTTAATCCGGTCGCAGGCGCCTGCGGGTTCCGCCTAGGGTCGGCCCATGGGGAAGCCGCTCGTCGCAGTGTTCAGTGGGGCCGGGATGTCGACCGATTCCGGGATTCCGGACTACCGGGGTCCGCAGGGGCTGTGGCGGCGCGATCCGGAGGCCGAGAAGCTCGTCACGTACGCGCACTACATGGCCGATCCGGAGATCCGCCGTCGGTCCTGGCTCATGCGCGCCGAGCTCTGGGCCCTGAACCCCCGGCCGAACGCGGCGCACCTGGCGGTGGCCGAGCTGGAGCGCTCCGGCACCCCGGTGCGGGTGATCACGCAGAACGTGGACGGTCTGCACCAGCTCGCCGGGATGCCGGCGCGCAAGGTGTTCGAGCTGCACGGCACGGCGCGGCAGGTGGTCTGCACCCGCTGCCACGCCCGGTCCGGCATGGCGGAGGCGCTGGCCCGGGTGGCCGCCGGGGAGCCCGATCCCGCCTGTTCCGCCTGCGGCGGGATCCTGAAGGCGGCGACGGTGATGTTCGGCGAGCGTCTCGACCCGGAGGTGCTCGCGCGGGCGGTGGCCGTGGCCAAGGGGTGCCAGGTCTTCATCGCCGTCGGGACCACCCTCCAGGTGCAGCCGGCCGCCTCGCTCGCCGGGATGGCGGCCGAGGCGGGGGCGCGCCTGGTCATCGTCAACGCGGAGGAGACTCCGTACGACCCGCTGGCCGACGAGCTGGTCCGCGAGCCGATCGGCACCGCCCTCCCGGCTCTCCTGGCCCGGTTCGCGTAGCCGGCCGGACGCCACGGCTCAGGCCGGGCCGGGCCGGGCCTGACGGAACGGCTCAGGGCCGTCCGGGCCCGGCCGGCGACAGCTGGGCGGCGAGGCCGTCCAGCAGGAGGCCGAGTCCCAGCTCGAAGCCGCGGTCGTCGAGCGCGTCGAGGCCGGAGCCCGTGCCCGCCGCGCCGGTGAGCGCGTCGGCCAGTGCCGGGTAGTCGGGGCGGTAGTCGGCGGGGGTACGGCTGAAGCCCGCCGTGAAGGTCTCCAGCGCCGAGCCGAGGACCAGGTAGTCGACGGCGGCCGCCGCCTCGGCCGCCCTGGCCGGGGTGCAGCCCGCCCGGACGAGCGCCGCGAGCAGGGCGTCGTAGCCGCGCAGCGCCTTGTCGGCCTCGACCTGGCGGCGGGCCGCCGGGGCGATGGCGTTCGGGTGGCGGAGGTAGACCTGCCGGTAGCCGCGGGCGTAGGCGGCGATCCCCTCGCGCCACCGCGGGTCGTCCAGCGGGCTCAGGTCGATCTCCTCGTTGATCAGTTCCGAGACCGCGTCGAGCACGTCGTCCTTGGAGGCGACGTGGTGGTAGAGCGAGGCCCCGCGCACTCCGAGGCGGTCCGCGAGGGTGCGCATCTTCAGGGCCTGCGGGCCTTCCTCGTCGAGGAGTTCGAGGGCCGCGCGCGCGATGATCCCGCGGTTGAGCAGCGGCTGGTTGGGTCGGCCCACGGTGATCCCCCTCGTTTTCCGCCGCCAGGTTACCCGTAGGGAGGGGTTCCCATGAGGTTCGGGCCGGGTTATGGTCCCCGCATTCCCGATACCTAACGCCGTTAGATTTACGTTCCGGAGCGCTCCGGGCCCGCCCGGGAGCGGGCGCCCGGCGTTCCCCCCTCCCCCAGAGGTGCGCATGCCAGACCTTTCCCCCCTCGTCCCCGGCCCGGACGCCCCGCCGGACACCGACGCCGCCCGCCTGAGCGACCTGGGCTACCGGCAGGAGCTCAACCGCAGCCTCGGGGTCCTCGGGAACATCGCCATGGGCTTCGCCGTGGTCTCCCCCGTGGTCGCCCTCTACGCCGTCTCGATGGTCGGCACGATGATCGCCGGGCCCGCCTGGGTGTGGGCGCTGCCGGTCGTCCTGCTCGGCCAGTGCCTGGTGGTCAACGTCTACTCCGAGCTGGCCTCGCAGTGGCCGCTGGCCGGCGGCCCCTACCAGTGGGGCCGCCGGCTGCTCGGCCCCTCGTTCGGCTGGATGAGCGGCTGGGTGTGGCAGTTCGCGGTGATGTTCGGCAACACCACCGTGGCGTACCTGGCGGCTCCCTGGGTCTTCGCCCTCCTCGGGACCGTCCCCTCGCCGGGCGCCCTGGTCGCCGTCGCCGCCGGCATCCTGGTGGCCTGCATGCTGGTCAACGCCTACGGGATCCGGATCCTCAGCTGGTTCGTCACCCTGGGCATCGCCGCCGAGGCCATCGCCTCCGTGCTGGTCGGCTTCGCCCTGCTGCTGTTCTTCCGCGAGCACGGCTTCTCGATGTTCACGCGGACCCTCGGCGCCGAAGCGCTGTCCGGCGGATCGGCGGCGATGGCTTTCCTGGCCGTCCTCGCCGTCGCCGGGTGGGGCTTCATCGGGTTCGACGCCTGCGTCTCGACCGCCGAGGAGACCAAGGACGCCGGGCGCCAGGTGCCGCGGGCCATGTGGTGGGCGCTGCTCAGCGTCGGCCTGGTCGTCGTCCTCAACGCGATGGCGGTCGCGCTGGCGCACCCGGACCCGCGGGCCGTCGTCGCCGGCGAGGACCTCGACCCGGTGACCACCGCCGTGGTCACCGCGTTCGGCTCCTGGTCCGACAAGCCCTTCGTGGCGGTGGTCCTGGTCGGCTTCCTCGCCTGTGCCATGGCCTCCCAGGGCGGCGCCGCCCGAGGCGTGTACTCGCTGGCGCGGGACGGGGTGTTCCCCTTCTCCCGTCAGGTCCGCAGGGTCAACCGGCGCCAGGCCCCCATCGGCGGCCTGATCGCCTCCACCCTGGTCAGCTGCACCGGTCTGCTGCTCGGCCTGAACGCCACCGCCATCGGCAGCCTGATCGCCTTCGGCACGGCCGCCACCTTCCTCCCGTTCTTCCTGGTCAGCCTGGCCGCGCTGATCGCCCGGCTGCGCGGCACGTGGGTCCCGTCGGGACACATCCGGCTGGGGCGCAAGGGCACCTTCCTCAACGTCCTGGCCGTCCTCTGGACCGCCTTCGAGGTGGTCAACGTCTGCTGGCCACGGGCGATCCTGGCCCCGCCCGGAGCCCCCTGGTACCAGGTCTGGGCCGGCCTGCTCGGCACCGGAGCGGTGATCACCGCCGGCCTCGTCTACCTCGCCGTCAGGAAGCCGCAGGACACGCTGCGGGGCGGCCCGGGCGCGCGAGGAGCGGGCCGCGCCCGCGCCCGTCGGCGAACTGGCCGGCGGAACCTCCTGATCCGCGGCGGGTGTCCGGCGGACCGCCGCCGGACACCCGCCCGGCCCCTCGCCCCCCACACACCACAAGGAGACATGTCATGAACCTGCCACGCATGAGCCGGCGCGGTTTCGGCGCCGCCGCCCTCGCCGCCGTCGCCCACCCGCTCCTCACCGGTCCCGTCCCCGCCTTCGCCGCCGCGGACGCGCGGGCCGAGGACGAGGAGCTCCACCACGCCCCCGCCGAATGGGAGCCCCACTCCGCCTGCGTCATGGCCTGGCCCTGGGACCGGACCGTCGGATGGGGCGCCCTGCTCGGCGACGTCCAGGACGAGGTCGCCGGCATCGCCCGGGCCGTCGCCCGTTTCGAACCGGTCGTGATGGTCGCCGAACCGGGGCAGGCGGCCCAGGCGCGGGCGCGCTGCGGCAGCTCGGTCACGGTGACCGAGTACCCCGTCAACGACTGCTGGGCCCGCGACACCGGTCCCGTCTTCACGGTGAACGACGCGCGGACCCGCTCGGCCGGCCTCGACTTCCGCTTCAACGGCTGGGGCGAGAAGTACCCGTACGACAAGGACGACTTCCTGCCCGTCGGCGTCTGCTCCTACCTGGGCGTCCCCCGGCGGCCCGTCGACATGGTCCTGGAGGGCGGGTCCGTCATCACCGACGGCCAGGGCACCCTGATCACCACCGAGGAGTGCCTGCTCCACCCCAACCGCAATCCGGGCATGACCCGCGCCCAGATCGAGGCCGCGCTGCTGTCCTCGTACGGTGCGAGCAAGGTGATCTGGCTGCCGTACGGCCTGGCCGGCGACGACATCACCAACGGACACGTCGACCTCGTCGCCGCCTACCTCGGGCCCGCCCGGCTGCTGCTGCACACCCAGCCGGACACCACCAGTCCCAACCACGACCGGATGGCGGCCAACAAGGCGGTGCTGGACGCCGCGACGGACGCGTGCGGACGGCCCTTCCAGCTGGTGGAGCTGCACCACCAGCCGCACTTCCGGCACAACGGGCTGATGGTGCGGACGTTCAGCTACACCAACTACTACGAGACCAGCGGGAACGTCGTGGTACCGACGGCGGGCGAACCGGCGGACGCCCCGGCGCTCGCCCAGTTCGCCACCCTCTTCCCGGGCCGCCAGGTGGTCGGCGCCCCGGCCCGCACCCTGGCCTGGGGCGGCGGAGGCGTCCACTGCGTCACGCAGCACGTCCCGCGCCTGCGCTGACCCCGCCCCGGCACCTCCGTGGCGGCAGCCGGTGTCCGGAGGCGACGCGGAGGGGCCTCGTCGACCGGTCCACCGTCGATGGAACGCACCGTTGCACCGGGCCCGGAGCGCGGATCCCGGCGACTTGCGATCAGGATTCCGGAGTGCTGCCCCGGAATGCGCAGGGGAAAAGGGCTCACGATCCGGGCCCGCACGGGTGGCAGCAACGCGACGGCCTCGTCCCAAGTGGCGGCGCTCAGATCGGCGGGCATGGCGACGACGACCCGCACAGGCCGCTCGGTCACCCACCGCCGCACGGCCCTCGGCACACTGGTCGCGGGCGTCTGATGCCCCGTCGTGATCCCCGGGGCTTGTGCGGACTCCCGCAGACCGTGCCGTGGCCGCGAGTCAGGGTGTGGACCGATCCCGTGGCAGAGGTTGTCCGACCAGGCCATGGATCGGACAGCGGGCCGGTTCCGACGGGTGGAACCGCGGGCCAACGCCCGCGATCCGCCGCACCCCTGTCACGAGGGAACTCGCCTTCAACCTGTGCTGGTCACCCGGTACCGACCCCGCACGGTCAGGCGACAGAAGCGGTGCCTAACCCGCGTCGGCCGCCCTGCGCATCTCGGCCACGTCCAGCTTCTGCATCCGCAGCATGGCCGCCGTGGCGCGGGCGGCGCGGCCCGGGTCCGCGTCGTCCAGCAGGTCGATGGCGCCGGGCGGGATGACCTGCCAGGAGACCCCGAACCGGTCCTTGACCCAGCCGCAGGCGGATTCGCGGCCGCCGTCCCTGGTCAGCGCGTCGTAGTAGTAGTCCGCTTCCGCTTCGTCGGAGCAGTGGATCTGGAAGGAGATCGCCTCGCTGAAGTGGAACTCGGGTCCGCCGTTGAGCGCGACGAACTTCTGGCCGTTGATCTCGAACTCGACGACCAGCACCGAACCGACGGGCCCCGGGCCCGCCTCGGTGTAGCGCGAGGTGCGCAGGATGCGGCCGTCCTTGAAGACGGAGAGGTAGTAGGCGGCGGCGGCCTCCGCCTCGCCGTCGAACCACAGACACGTGGTGAAGCCCTGGGTGGTCATGACTGCCTCCGGACGTGTGGGTGAGGGGGGCTGGAACGCCGTCCCTCACCTACAGACCGGTCCCGCGCCCGAAATTCATCGTGGGCGCGGGACCGGTCCGTACGTTCACCCGTGCGGGCTACATCTCCAGCATGCGGTCGACGACCCGCTCGGCCGCCCGGCCCTCGTCGAGGTCGCAGAACTCGGCGCGGAAGGCGGCCCGCGCGGCCGCGTACTCGGCGCCCACCGTGTCGGCGTTGCGCACGGCCTCGATCAGGCTCGCCGAGTCCGCCAGCAGCGGGCCGGGGGCCTTCTCCTCCAGGTCGAAGGTGAAGCCGCGCAGGGTGTCGCGGTAGTGCTCGAGGTCGTACGTGAACAGCAGGATCGGCCGGTCGGTCAGCGCGAAGTCGAAGAGCGCGGAGGAGTAGTCCGAGATCAGGACGTCGGCGACGAGCAGCAGGTCCGTGGTGTCGGGCCAGCGCGAGACGTCGATGGCGAAACCGTCGCGCACCCCGTCGCGGAGCTGCTCGTTCACCCGGTAGTGGCCGCGGACCAGCAGGACGTGGTCCTCGCCCAGCTCACGGCGTGCCGCGTCCAGGTCGATGCGCAGGTCGAGCTTGTAGCCGCCGCTGAAGCCCTCGCGGTTCTCGCGCCAGGTGGGCATGTACAGGACGACTTTCTTGCCCTCCGGCAGGCCGAGGCGCCGCCGGACCTCCGCGATCCGCTCGGCGTCCGGGCGTACGAGGGCGTCCGTGCGCGGGCTGCCGAACTCGACGACCTCGCCCTCGTAGCCGAGCGCCCGCTTGAGGACGGTGGTGGCGTAGGAGCTCGGGGAGGCGAGCAGCGTCCACTGGGCGCTGTCGTGCCGCAGGCCCTCCAGCACCTCGGGGCTGGTGTAGTAGTCGTGCGTGTAGTCGTAGCCGATCTGCTTGATCGGGGTGCCGTGCCAGGTCTGTACGACGGTCTGGCCGGGGCGGCGCAGGAAGTGCGACGGCACGCTGTCGTTGACGACGTAGTACCGGGCGCGGGCCAGCACCTCCCAGGCCTCCAGGCTGTCGTACTGGACGGCGCGCGCGGTCGGCGGGACCTCGGCCCGGCCGTCGCGGACCAGCCAGACGTGCTCGAGCTTCTCGCCCCGGCGCAGCAGTTCCTCGTGGATGGCGCGGGGGGAGTCGCCGGCGGCGTGGCCCTGGAAGGTGTCGTAGACGACCATGTCCTTGACCGGCAGCCGGCGCTGGGCCGGGTAGGTCTCGTCGCGGGCGATGCGCTGGGCGTGGCGGGAGCGGTCGCGCGGGCTCAGCAGCGGGTCGCTGACCAGGACCATGCGGTCGCGCAGGCGGGCTTCGACGCGCATCCGCCGGCCCAGGACCGTGACGGCGTGCGGGCCGGAGCCCAGGGCGGGCGCGATCAGCTGGACGGGAGCACCGCGGTCGACGCCGAGGAGGCCCGCGGTGGTGCCGCCCTGCGCGACCGGGCGCAGGGTGGGCCACCAGCGGCCCTGCGGGATGGTGGTGCGGCCGGCGTAGGGCTCGGGCAGCACGGGCTCGAAGGAGGCCTCGAAGCGGTCGCCGTCACGGGTGACGGGGTAGCAGAACTCCGTGCCGTGCTGGTCGTGGAAGACCAGTTCGTACGCTTCGTCGGCGGCGGCGTCCGGGGCGACGAAGGTGCCGCTCAGGGTCAGCGTACCGTCGCGCGCGGTGACGGAGTCGACCAGCGGCGGGGTCGGCTGGACGGAGAGGACGAGCTCTCCGCTGATCCCGCGCTTGGCGAAGACGGCGCGCTCTCCGCCGGTGCCGGGGAGCGGTACGGCGAGCCCGGCGAAGCCGCCGCGCTCGTCGTGGGCCAGGGGGTGGCTGGTGCCGTCGGCGCGGACGACGGTGAGGTTCCACGGCTCGGGGCTCCAGCCGCCGGGCTGCGTCTCGGCGGCCGGCACGGCGGCCAGCTCGGCGAGCGGCACGACCGCGGTGAAGGCGGTGCGGCCGCCGGCGGTGGTGGCGCCGGTGGTCAGCGGGACGCTGAAGGACGTACCGGTGAGGGCGTGCTCGGCGTGCAGGGTGGCGCCGGCACCGACCTCGGCGGCGAGCTCGCCGACGAGTTCGAGGTCGTCCTCGTGGCGGCGGACGTCCAGGACGCGGGCCCGGACGATCTCGACGCGGATGGTGAGGGAGCCCGCGACGGTCGGCAGGATGCGGACGTCGGGGGTGGCCCAGTGGGCGGGCGGGGTCATTCCGCTGTCGTGCTCGCCGCCCCGGAGGCGGGCCCGGTGCAGGCCTCCGGCGCCGGTGACGGCGATGGAGGTGGTCCACACGCCCTCGTGCCACTTGCCGCCCGACTGGAAGGCGGTGGGGTCGACGACGGCGGTGAAGCCGGCCCAGTCGGCGTGCCGCAGGGCGAGGTGCGGGGTGTTCACGGTGGCCATCGGGGAGGCGACGGTGCGGGCGCCGACGACGGTGCGGCGGCGCTTGCCCTGCTCGCGGAAGACCAGCATCTTGCGCGAGCCGAGGCGGCTCTCGGCTCCCAGGTGCCCGGGCACGGCGTAGCCGCGCAGCAGCAGCTTGCCGTCGCTCCAGACCGCCTGCTCGAGGCGGCTGACGACGCGGCGCTCGCGCGTGCCGAGGGTCAGCAGCTTGGGGGGTACCGGTGCCTTGAGGAAGGGGTAGTCGGCCTGCGGGCGGGCCAGTCCCTTGACGGGCACGCTGTAGCTGAAGTCGCGCTGGTGGTGCGTGAGGGCGATGAACTCCTCGACGCGGCCCTCGCGGGCCAGGTAGGCCTTGAGCCGGTCCGCGACGGTCAGGTCGTTCCACGGCCCGGTGCCGATCTCCCGGATGAGGCCGCCGACCTCCTTGACGAAGGCGGCGCGGAAGTCGGGGCCGCCCTCGCCGACGTACTTGTAGATGAGGGGCAGTTCCTCGCTGAGCACGTTGTGGTCGTACTCGCGCAGGTAGCGGGCGTACTTCTCGCCCGGCTTGGCGAGCAGGGCCTCGCGGACCAGCCGGACCGAGGTGACGCGGTCGATGACGGAGACCGGGTCGGTGGAGCGCTGGGTGATGGAGCGCTCGCCGGTCTCGCGGACCCGCCAGTGGTAGACGACGTCGCTGATGACGTCGACGCTCTTGGCGAAGTAGTGCGCGGGGATGCTGACCGGGGCGTCCTCGTAGAGGATGCCTTCCGGGTACTGGAAGCCGTGCTCCTCCCAGAAGCTGCGGCGGTAGACCTTGTTCCACGCGGTGCGGTCGGTGACCAGCGGCGGGAACTTCGAGATGTGGGTCTTGGGGCGGTCGTTCGCGAACGCGACGCGGTGGCCCCAGGACTGCTGCATGCCGACGGAGCGGAAACGGGTGACGTTGCCGGCCGCGAAGTCGGAGCCGGTCTCGTCCAGGGAGTCGATCATCCGCTGGTAGGCGTACGGCGGCATGGTGTCGTCGCTGTCGACGAAGGCTATGTACTCGCTGCCCGGCGCCGCGTGCCGGAAGCCCACGTTCCGCGCGGCACCGAGGCCGGCGTTCTCCTGGAGGACCACCCGGAACCGTTTGTCACGCTCAGCGAAGGCCTTGGCGATCACCGCACTGGTGTCGGTGGACCCGTCGTCGACGATCACGACCTCGAAGTCGTCGAACGTCTGAGCTGCTATGGATTCCAGGCACTCGTCGAGATAGAGCTCGACGTTGTAGACGGGTACGACGATGCTCAGGCGCGGGGGCATGGGTGACGGGTTCTCCAGCGTTTATGGCTTTATCGACGGGCTCGAAGATCAGTTGATTACAGCATCTTACTCTGTAACGGGATGATAAAGTCCGCCCATCCCGGACATATCACCTGGTCCGCGGGGCGGACAGCAAAGAATTCCGCCGCCCGCCACCGCGCCGTCACGGTCCCGAGGCCTCCGTCAGATGTCCAGATCCGCTTCGATCTTCTTCAGCTGGAGCCGCGCCATGGCCAGATTGGCCCTGCCGCGGTCGAGGGCGAGGTACAGGAAGAACCCCTCGCCGGCCCGCCCCTTCAGCAGCCTGATCAGGTGGTACTGGTTGCCGAGCGTGATCAGGATGTCCTCGATCTCGTCCTTCAGGCCGAGCATCTCCATCGTGCGGACCTTGGCCCGGACCACGTCCGTGTTGCCCGCGGCGGCCACCGCCAGGTCCAGGTCCTTGCTCCCGCCGACGGTGCCGAGGGGCATGCCACTGCCGTAGTCGACCAGGGCCGCGCCGAGGGTGCCCTCGATGCCGGCGGCTTCCTTGAGAGCGGTCTCCACATTGATCATGGGGTTCTTCCTCTTTCTGCAGTCGCCCGCACCGGGACGGGCCGGGGATTCGCTTTCGCGTCGTACTTGTTTGCTCTCGAGAAGGTCAGGGGTGGTGCTCCGGAGCGTGCTCCGGGGGTAGGGCGGCCGCGGGCGGCGCCTCAGCGGCGGCCGCGGGCGGCGCCTCGGGTCCGCGCCGGCCGAGACCGTGGTCCATGAGCTCGGTGATGCGCAGGGTGGAGCGGCGGGCCTCCAGGTGGAGGCGGCCGACGTTGACGCGCGGCTCCGCGATCAGGGTGAGGACGGCCGCGTCCCCCGCGGCGTAGGTGGCGACGTACCCGTGCTCGCCGCGCACGAGCAGTTCCCGGAAGCCGCCCTGCCCGGTGCAGTCACTGAGCCGCTGGGCCACGCCGAGGGCGGCCGCGGTCAGCGCCGCGAGGGACTCGGCCTCGACGGCGGCACTCTCCTGGGCGAGCACCAGGCCGTCCGCGCTGGCGGCGAGCACCCCGGTGAGCTGGGGTACGCGGGCCCGCAGCCGCCGGAGTTCGGCGAGTACGTCGGCTTCGGCCCCGGCGGGCAGCATCGGTGGGGTCATGTCGGCCTTCCTCTCTCCGGGCCGCCTCTCCTCGGACTGCCTGCGCTCGGAGCGGTCGGCTCGTAGGACCGGTCGCAGCGGGAGCCTCACAGGCTTGCCTCCAGTGCGTCGCGTAACCGGCGGAGCAGTGCCACGTCCGGGGGGTGGGCCTGGGTCATCCAGTCGGGCAGGGGTACGGGGACCGGCGCGGCGGGCGGCGCCGTGGGGTGCGGGGTCTCCACGAGGCCCGCGGCCGCGAGTCTTCGTACCTCGAGCAGGGTGTGGAAGGCGGGCCGGCCCAGCGCCCACGCGAGGTCGGCGGGGGTCCGTACGCCGTCCGCCTGCTCGAGCAGGAGCCTCTGCCGGGCGGTGACGGTCTGCCCGGGGGCGGCCGTCCTGGGCACCACCGGGGAGACGTCGAGCAGGGGGTAGGGCCACACCGCGTCCAGCAGTTCGCGGCGGCGGGCGGTTTCCCGCTCCACGGCGGCCGCCGGAACGGAGCGGACCGGGCCGATCCAGTGGGTGGCGCCGCGGCGGAACCGCGAGGGGCCGCTGCCCGGGGAGAGCGCGAAGAAGGCCGCGTCGTAGATGGCCGCGAGGTGGCAGATCTCGAGTTCGCCCCCGGCCAGCCGGCGGTTGTCGACGAGGAAGCGGCCCACCTGGCGGCGGGCACCGGCCTCGTTCACGGCCTCGGTCCAGCGCTCGGGGGCGAGGCCCCCGCCGGTGGTGAGCAGCACGGCGAGACCGGGGGTGGCGGGGCTCTCGGCGTGCACGACGCGGCCGTCCTCCAGGAAGAGGGTGCCCCGGTCGCGCAGCAGGGCGCCGGTGGCGCGCTCGGCGGCGAGCCGGGTGAGCAGCGGGGAGACGGCGGTGGCGGTGGCGGTGGTCATCTCAGGACCAGTCCTTCGGCGAGGGCGCGGAGTCGGTGCCGGGCGAGGGCGAGGTTGCCGTCGGTGCGGTCGAGCCACAGGTGCAGGAAGACGCTGCTGTCGAAGCTCGTCTCGACGAAGCGCAGCACGTGGTAGCCGGTGCGCGTGGTGACGATCAGGTCCTCCACGGGCGGGCCGGGGGCGCCCGCGTCGTCCGGGCCGGGCGCGAAGGACTCGTACTCGGCTGCCGCGCGGGCCAGTTCCGCGGTCTCGGCGGCTGTGGTCTCATGGTCGCCGACGGGCGAGTCTCCGGCGGTGCCGAGGGCCAGCCCGCTGCTCCAGTCGACCAGCGCGGCGCCCCGCGCACCGGGCAGGGCCATGGCTTCGAGCAGGCATTCGTCGATCCCAGGCACCGCGGGCTCCCCTCCCGGCCGGACGTGCTGATCGCACGGTCGTACGGCGTGACAGGAGGGAACTTACTCAAGTTCCACACTGCGAAAGGGCGTTCTGGCATTTTCCGCTGGAACATGCGCGGTCGGGCATGGCAGCTTGGCCGGAACCCGTCCGTTTTTGATCAAGACGGGGATCCAGCGGCGTGCCGCACGGGGCCGCCCGGCCGGTCGGGCCGCTCAGCCCGCCGAGCCGTCCGGCAGCAGCCGCTCCACCATCACCCCGAGGAGGTCGTCGACGGGGTGCGCCTCGAGCAGGGCCGGGATGGTGAGGTCGTCCACGATCAGGCCCTGCATCGCGAGGTAGAGCAGCACCACGCCCGCCCGGTCGCCGGGCAGGCCCGCGTCCAGGTGCCAGGCGATGTTCTCCTCCAGCTCGGCGGCGAGGAACGCGGAGAGCTCCGCCTGGAGTTCGGGCCTGCGGGTGGCTTCCAGACGCAGTTCCAGGACGGCGGTGTGCACGCTGCGCTCGCGGCGGATCCGCCCGAGCAGCCGGCCGAGCAGCACCTTGGTGTCGAGGGGGCCGGCCAGCTCGTCGGGGCCGGGGGTGAGGCGTTCGCGGGTGCGGTGCAGGATCTGCACCAGCAGCTGGCCCCGGTTGGCGAAGTAGTTGGAGGCGGTTCCGGTGGGCACCCCGGCCTCGGCGTCCACGGCACGCAGGGTCAGACCCCGGGAGCCCTCGCGGGCCAGGACCTCGATGGCGGCGTCGAGGAGCGCGGCTCGGCGCTGCGGATTCTGGCGCATGGCGGTTCCCGGGTGTCGCGGTGGCGGGGCGCGCACTCGTGAGCACTGCACCCACAGTACTCAGCACACGCTAGCGGACCACCGGCCTCCGGACCCTCCCCACGGCCCCCTCCCCCGTGCCACCCTGCCCGTCATGGACCGGATCATCGAGGAGATACGCGAGGACCTGAGCCGCCGGATCGCCGTCGCGGCGGACCGGCTCACCGACCGGACGCTTGCCGAGGATCCCGCCTGCGCCGCCCCGACCGGGCGGGCCGAGCTGCGCGAGCTGATCCACCGCACCCTCCACCAGGCCGTCGACGGCCTGGTCCGCGGCTCCCGGGGGCTGCCCGTCGAGCTGTCCGGCGCCCGCGCCACCGGCGCCCTGGCCGCCGGCCGGGGACTGCCGCTCGACTCGCTCCGGCGCGCCTACCGGTACGGCGGACGGCTGCTGTGGCAGAGCCTGACCGAGGCGGTGACCGCTCACGACCGGGCGGCGCTGCTGCGGCTGCTGCCCGCGGCGGGCGCGCTGTGGGACGTACTGGACCAGATGACGGAGGCCGCCTCGGAGGCGTACCGGCCCGCGGAGGCCGGGCGGGGCGAGCGCGAACGGGAGCGCCGGGCCGCCCTGCTGGACGCGCTGCTCGACGGCTCGGGCCCGGTGGCGGAGGCGGCCGCGCGGCTGGGGCTGCCGGAGCGGGGGCGGTTCGCCGTGGTCGTGCTCGGGCCGGACGGCGCGGGCGGCCCGGCGCGCCCCGGCGGCGGCGGACCGGAGGCGGGACCGGACTTCCCGCGCCTGCTCTGGCGGATCCGGGCGGACGGGGAGACCGGCCTCGCCGACCTGGGACACCACCCGCTGGAGTCCCTGCGCCGTCTGCTCGCCCCGCTCGCCGTCCGTGCCGGGGTCAGCCCGGTGGTGGGGACCCCGGCCGGACTGGCCGGGGCCCGCCGGCTGGCGGTCCTCGCCCTGCGCGCCGCCCCGCCGTCCGCCGCACCCGGGGCCGCCCTGCTGGACGAACGGCTCCCGGCGGCGCTGGTGGCGGCCGATCCGGAACTCGCGGGCCGGCTGCGGCGGGTGGTGCTGGGGCCGGTGCTGGAACTCGAGTCGGAGGAGGCCCGGGTGCTGCTGACCACGCTGGGCACCTGGCTGGCCTGCCAGGGGTCGACCACGCACGCCGCCCAGCGGCTGTACTGCCACCGCAACACCGTCTCCAACCGGCTGCGCCGGCTGGAGCGCCTCACCGGCCGCGCGCTCTCGGACCCGGCCCACGTGGTGGAACTGGCCCTGGCCCACGCGGCGGCGGCCCAGGTCGCCTCCCCCGCCGGGGCTACTCCGGCCGTCCCGCCGGGGCCTGCGGCTCCGGCCGGGCCGACTCCAGCAGGTACGGCACGTCGATCACCGCCACCCCCGGCGTGAACAGCAGCCGCGCCTTCAGCCGCAGCGCGTTCTGGTTGTGCAGGGGCTGCTCCCACCAGTGCCCGACCACGTACTCGGGGATCACCACCGACAGCGCGTCCGTCCCCTCGGCGGCCGCCGCCTCCTCGATGTACTCCATGACCGGCCCGGTCACCTCCCGGTAGGGCGAGTGCAGGACCGTGAGCGGGATCCCCGGGGCGTGTTCCGCCCAGGACTCGCGCAGGCGCCGGGAGTCCTCCTCGTCGGCGGCGACGGAGAGGGCGCCGAGGGTGTCGGGCCGCAGCCCCTGGGCGTAGCCGAGGGCCTTGAGCGTCGGGGCGTGCACCTGGGAGACGAGGACGACGACGTGGTGGCGGGAGAGCCCGCGGGGTCCGGCGCCCGGGGCGACGGCCACCTGGCGGGCGACCTGGTCGTAGTGGCGGCGCACCCCTTTCATGCCGAGGAAGAGGGCCGGCATCGCGATGACGACCAGCCAGGCTCCGTGCGTGAACTTGGTGACCAGGACGATGACCAGCACCAGGGCGGTGAGGACCGCGCCCACGGCGTTGATGGCGAGGCGGCGGTGGATGTGGACGCGCTCGGGCCGCGGTGTGGCGGGGGAGGCGAGTTCGCGCCGCCAGTGCCGGACCATGCCGGACTGGGAGAGGGTGAAGGAGACGAAGACTCCGATGATGTAGAGCTGGATGAGGCGGGTGAGTTCGGCGTCGAAGGCGACGATCAGCGCGATCGCGGCGAGCGCCAGCAGGACGACGCCGTTGGAGTAGACGAGCCGGTCGCCGCGGTTGAAGAGCTGACGGGGCGCGTACCGGTCCCGGGCGAGGATCGAGGCCAGCATCGGGAAGCCGTTGAAGGCGGTGTTCGCGGCCAGGACGAGCACCCCGGCGGTGACGGCCTGGAGCAGGTAGAAGAGGAAGTGCCAGCTCCCGAAGGTAGCGCGGCCGATCTGGGCCAGCGCCGTGGACATGGGGGTCCCGGCGGGCAGGCCCAGTTCGGTGGGGTCGGCGGCGGAGTGGACGTGGTACGCCATGGCGAGGGCGGTGATCCCGGCGAACATGGTCACGGACAGCACCCCCATGACGGCCAGGGTGGTCGCGGCGTTCCGGGCCTTGGGCTTCCGGAAGGCGGGGACGCCGTTGCTGATGGCCTCGACGCCGGTGAGGGCCGTGCAGCCGGAGGCGAAGGCGCGCAGGGCGAGGAACACCACGGCGAGGCCGGTGTAGGTACCCGCGGCGGTGATCGGGAGGCCGGCGGACTCGGCCCGGATGGTGTCGCCGGTGGCGAGCCGGACGGCGGCGACGGCGAACATCAGGTAGACGACCAGGACGAACCCGTAGGTGGGTACGGCGAAGACGCGCCCCGACTCCCGTACGCCGCGCAGGTTCATCAGCGTCAGCAGCGCCACGAAGCCGACGGACAGCAGCACCCGGTGGCCGTCGAGGGCGGGGACCGCCGAGGTGATGGCGGCGACCCCGGAGACGACGGAGACGGCGACCGTCATCACGTAGTCGACGAGCAGGGCGCTGGCGGCCGTGAGGGCGGCGGTGGGGCCGAGGTTCTCGCGGCTGACGACGTAGGCGCCCCCGCCGCCGGGGTAGGCGTGGCAGGTCTGCCGGTAGGAGGCGACGACGACCACCAGCAGGAAGACGATGGCGGCTGCCGCGTACCAGGCGAGGTGGAGCAGGGCGACTCCGCCGAGGGCGAGGATCAGCAGGATCTCCTCGGTGGCGTAGGCCACGGAGGAGAGCGGGTCACTGCAGAAGACCGGCAGCGCGAGCCGTTTGGGCAGCAGGGTCTCGCCCAGGCGCGCGCTGTCGAGTGGCTCGCCGACCAGCACGCGTTTCGCATTGATTCGCCTCATTCCGGCATGATCATCCATTTCTGCCGGATATCGGGGGTTACCCGTGCCGCGGGGCTGTGTCCCGGCGCGGAGCGCTGCGCCGAACGGCCCAGTGGCGGTCCTGCGGGGGTTCCGGGGGCTCAGGGGTTCCGCGCGCGGCCGGAACGGACGGACCGGACGCCCGCGCGGGCCGGCCCTCACGTCCCGGCGGCCCTCACGTCCCGGCGGCCGTCACGTCCCGGCGGCCGTCACATCCTGGCGGCCGCGGCCTTGATGGCCTCGCGGATGCGGAAGTAGGTCCCGCAGCGGCAGATGTTGGCGATGGCGTCGATGTCCTCGTCGGTGGGCTCGGCCGTCCGCTTGAGCAGGGCCACCGCGGCCATGATCTGCCCCGGCTGGCAGAAGCCGCACTGGGCGACGTCCTGCTCGAGCCACGCCTCCTGCACGGGGTGCAGCCGGTCGCCGTCGGCCAGCCCCTCGATGGTGGTGACCTGCCTGCCGGCGCAGGCGGAGACGGGAACCACGCACGGGCGGACGTCGGCGCCGTCGAGGTGGCTGGTGCAGGCCTTGCAGACGTCCACCCCGCAACCGTACTTGGGGCCCGTGACACCCAGCATGTCGCGGAGCACCCACAGCAGCGGGAGGTCGTCCGGGGCGTCGACGGTGACGCTGCGGCCGTTGACGGTGAAGGTGTGCAGAGGCACGGCGGCGTACTCCAGCGGTCAGCGCGGGTGGGGGGTGAAGTCGACGTCGAAGTCGAGGGGGAAGCTGCGGGGCTTGGAACCGGTGGCCCGGGCCCAGGCGTTGGCGATGGCGCCCACGGCGGCGGGCACCCCGAGCTCCCCCGCGCCGCCCGGCTCGGCACCGGTGGCCGGAAGGACGAAGACCCGCACGTCACGGGGGGTGTCGCGCTGCTGCGCCCAGTGGAACTGGCTGTAACTGCCCTCCAGGGGCAGCCCCTTGTCGAGGTGCAGTCCGGCCCGCAGGGTGGTGGAGATCGCGTCGGTGAGGCCGCCGATCATCTGGGCCTCCAGGCCGCGCGGGTTGACGGGCAGGCCCACGTCGACGGCGATGACCGCCTTGGTGACGCGGACGCGTTCCCGGTCGCGGGCGTCGATCTCCACGAGGCACGCGGTGCGCGACTTGTACTCCTCGTGGAAGGCGATGCCCTGCGCGCAGCCGGCCGGCAGGGCCCGGCCCCACTGCCCCTCGGCGGCGGCCTTGTCGAGCACGGCGCGCTGGGCGTCGGTCTTCAGGAAGGTGCGCCGGAAGCGGTACGGGTCCTTGCCGGTGGCCGCGGCCAGCTCGTCGACCATGATCTCCTCGGCGCCCCGGGTGTTGGCCGAGTACACCGACCGCCAGGACCCGGTCGGGATGCCGGTGGGGACCTCGGTCAGCGCCTGGGTGGTGAGCCCGAAGTGGTACGGGGACTTGACCGTGGTGTGGAACAGGGTCTGCGCGAGGGTGGCGTTGCCGATGCCGGCGGGCAGGCTCGCGGCGGTGGCGGTGATGATCTCGCCGAGCCCGTGCCGGAAGTCCGTCTCGGCGGCGGCCACCCGGTGCTCGAAGCTGAGCACCTCCCCGAGCAGGTGGGTGGCCCGGATCCGGTGGTGGGTGGCGGGGCGCATGCGGCCGTGCCGGGTGTCGTCCACGCGGGTCCACATCAGGCGGACCGGGCGGCGGCAGGCCCGGGAGATCCGGGCGGCCTCCAGGGCGGCGTCGAAGAACAGCCGCCGGCCGAAGGAGCCGCCGGCCTGGACCACGTGCACCTTCACCTTGTCCAGCGGCAGGCCGAGCTCGGCCGCGATGGACTGCCGGGCGACGATGGGGGACTTGAGCCCCGACCAGATCTCGGCGCGGTCGGCGCGGACGTCGGCGACGGCCGAGTTGGTCTCCATCGGGGCGTGGCTGACGAAGGCGAAGTCGAACTCGGCGTCCACGTACGGGGTGAGCAGCGGCGGTACGAGCAGCGGCGGGGTGGCGGCCCTCAGCTCGGTACGGATCTGCGCGTCCGAGAGCCGGTCGGCCGGACCGGGTCCCCAGTCGACGGTGAGGGCGGCCCTGGCGGTGAGGGCCTGCCCGAACGTCTCGGCGACGACGGCGACACCGGTCTTGACGGTCACCACGTCCAGGACGCCCGGCATGGCCCGGACCGCGGCGAGGTTGGTGACGGCGCGGACGGTGCCGCCGACGGAGGGCGGGCGGCGCACCACGCAGGGCTTCGCGCCCGGTACGTCGAGGTCGAGGGTGTACTTCTGGGCCCCGGTCACCATGGCGCGGGCGTCAATCCGGCGGGTCGGGGTGCCGATGAGGGCGTGTTCCGCGGCCGGCTTCGGGGAGGCGCCCGGGACGTGCAGGACGGGCGAGGCGGCTTCGGCGGACAGGTCGCCGTAGCCCGCGGTGCGGCCGTCGGGGGCCCGTACGGTGCCGTTCGCGGTGGTCAGCGCGGAGGCGGAGAGGCTCCAGCGCGCGGCGGCGGCCGCGACCAGGCGGGCCCGGGCGGTGGCGGCGCACTGGCGGACCGGCCCGTAGAGCGAGCGGATCGAGTTGGAGGACCCGGTGAGCTGGTTGAACAGCAGCTCCGGCCGGGCGTCGTCCAGTTCCACCCGGACCGTGTCCAGCGGTGCGTCCAGCTCCTCCGCGACCAGCATGGCCACGGCGGTGGTGAGGCCCTGGCCGACCTCCTCGCGCGGCAGCCTGAAGCGGACGGTGCCGTCCGTCTCCACGGCGAGTGCCAGCAGCGCGGAGGTGGGGGCGCCGGCCAGGATGAACAGGTCGCCCAGGTCGACGACGTCGGCGATGGCGGGCAGGCTCGGGACCACGGCGTGCGCGGCCTGGGGAGCGAGCAGGTCGGCTCCGGCCCGGGTGACCAGGGCCAGCGTGGGCGCCGCGACGAGGTGGGTCAGGAAGGAGCGCCGGCTCCGCCCCTTCGGCGCGCTGCTCTGTTCGCTCATCCGGCCGTGTCCCCGCCCCTCCCAGGGCCCGCAGAACGGACCGCCCCCCGGCTCATTACCGACACGTAGGGTAGCGATCAGGGGGAGAAGTGGGAAGCGTGGTGCGGAACGGGGTCCTTCGTTCGAGTGGTGCCCCTGACGGGCGGACGACCCGGGGTGCGGACGGGAACGGGGGTGCGGCGGCGTCGTACACCTCGAGCGTGCGAGCGACTTCCACCCCCCGGAGGGCCCTTTTCCGGCCATGGGCGCACGATGGAAGCAGACCCGTACACGGCGACGCACGAGGAGGTGTTCGCGGTGGCCAAGTACATGGACGTCCACCACGGGATGAAGGGCATCACGGCGGACGAGCCGATGGCCGCCCACCGGGCGGACCTGGCGATCCAGGCGGACGAGAAGGTGCAGTTCGAGCGGGCCTGGGCCGACCCCGCCTCGGGAGAGGTCTACTGCCTGTCCGAGGCGCCCTCGGCCGACGCCGTCCGCCGCATCCACGAGCGCGCGGGGCACCCCGCCGACGAGATCCACCCGGTGCCGCTGATGGTGTGACGGAGCGGCGGACTCCGACGGGACCGGTGCGGGGGCCGCGCGGAAGCGGAAAGGGAACCACCGGCAGGGCTGACCGGAAACGTTCGTACGGACGGGACAGGACCGGAAGGCCCTCGGCATATGCCCGGAGCAAGACCGTTACGGATGTTGCCAAACGCCTTACAGGCAGTCTCCGGCTGTGCCACAGTCGTAGTCGGTCCACAGCCGTCACCGGTCGCCCTCCGGGACCCGACCGAGCAGCGTCTGTATCGCCGCGCCTGTATCGGAGTCATCATGCCGTCCCACCTGTACGCGGACCGTCCCGCGCAGCCGCCCGAGCCGGGATCGGTGGACGCACTGATCTCGCAGACCCGCCGGCTGCGCGGCGAGGTGGACGCCGTGCGCCGCGACACCGTCGTGGACGACGACGACGCGCAGGGCCGCTGGCAGCGCGCACTGTGCGACCTCGCCGTGCACCACCTCGACGACCTCGGCCAGCACCTCGGCCAGCTCAAGGAGGGCCTCCCGCCCGCCCCCGAGCCCCCGGAGCCGCCCGCCGTCCCTGCCGAGCCCGCCGTGGAGGACCGCCAGACCCGCGTCGGCAGCGCCGAGTGGAACCTGCTGACGGACGAGGTCACCTGGTCCGAGGAGCTCTTCCAGATCTTCGGCCGGCCCCCCGAGGCGGGCCCGCTGCCCCTCGACGAACTCGGCTCCACCCTGTTCTCCGAGGACCAGCCCCTGATGACCTCGATGGTCACGGACTGCCTGGTCGACGGCAAGCCGATAGACGGCGAGTTCCGCATCGTCCGCGCCGACGGGCGGGTCCGGACCCTGCACATGAGGGGCGAACCGGTGCTCGACTCCGACGGCTGCACGGCCTCGATGTGGGCCCTGCTGCGGGACGTGAGCGAACTGCGCCGGAGCCAGCGGGCGGTGCGCGAGTCCCGGGAGTCGCTCCAGCGCCAGCGGGAGATCGCCCAGACCGAACACCGGCTCGCGGTCGAGCTCCAGGAGGCCGTCCTCCCCCCGTGGCGCGGATCCCTGCGGTTCCCGCACGGCAACGCGGGCACGATGGACGTGGCCGCGCACTACCTCCCCTCCGCGACCAGCGCGCTGATCGGCGGCGACTGGTACGACGCGCTCGAACTGCCCGACGGCTGCTCCCTCCTGACAGTCGGCGACCTCACCGGCCACGGGGTGACCGCCACCTCGGGCATGGCCATGATGCTCGGCGCCCTGCGCGGGATGGCCATGGCCGGGATCGAGCCGGGCCCGCTGATGGGCTGGCTCAACCAGCTGTTGGAGACCTCCGTCCAGCCGGCCCTCGGCTCGGCCGTCTGCTGCCGCTACGACCCCGCGCGCCGCGTCCTCTCCTGGGCCCAGGCCGGACACCCGGCGCCCCTGCTCTTCCGGCGCGGCGAGGGCCGGCCCCTGCAGTCCCCTGAGGGAGTGCTGCTGGGGGCCACCTCCGGAGCCGCGTACGGGCAGGCCGAGGAACAGCTCGAACCGGGTGACGTGCTCGTCCTGCACACCGACGGACTGACCCCGCGCGGCATCGAGTTCGGCCGGACGGACGGGACCGAGCGGTTGCTGGCGCTGGCGCCGCGCTTCTCGGAGGCCCGGTCGGCACGGGACTGCGTACGGATGGTCACGGAGGAGTTCGGCGAGAGCGAGCGCGAGGACGACGCCTGCGTCCTGGTCGCCCGGATCGGCGGCTGACGGCAGGGGATTCCCCGCCGCACGGGCTTCCGCGGGGCCGCGCCGGTACGGCGCGGCCCTTCCTCCGTCCCGTCCTCCCCTCCTCCCGTTTTCCCGTTCTCCTGTCCGCCGCCGGCTTTCCGCACCCCGGCCGTACCCCTCCCACGACGACATCCGCCCCCTAGACCGCCGCTCCGCGTGCGGCGGGGGCGGGACTGTTCGGGAGGGCCAGCTTGATCTCCTCGCGCAGCTCCTCGATGCCCGCGTAGCCGGCGTACTGGCCGGTGAGCCGGTACATCTCGCGGAGCCGGTCCCAGGTCCGGTGCGAGGACGTCTCGTTCATCGAGACCAGGGCGAGGCGCGCGTAGCGGTCGGCCTGTTCGGGGTCGTCCGCGATGAAGCAGGCCGAGGCCATCGAGATGTAGTCGAAGATCTGCGAGCGCTGGTAGCCGTCGCCGCGCAGCCGCAGCGCCTCCCGCGCGTGCCGCGCCGCGACGGGTGCCGCCGAGGCGTCGTGGTCGGCGAGGGTGCGGTAGGCCAGGGCCTGCATGCCGTGCAGGTCGGCCTCGTCGAAGTGCTGCATCCAGGAGGGCGGCGGTACGTCACCCTTGTCGGAGACGAAGAGCTCCTCGGCCTCGCCCAGGGTGCGGCGCATGGCCTGCCCCTTGCCCATGGCGGCCTGCGCCCAGGCCTCGATGGTGTGCAGCATGGCGCGGGTGCGCGGCAGGGTCTGCTCGCCGGAGCCGGACTGTGCCAGCTTCATCAGGTCCAGGGCCTCGTTCGGCTTGCCGAGGTGCACCATCTGGCGGGCGGCCCGGGAGAGGGCCTCGCCGGCGCGCGGCCGGTCACCGCCCTCGCGGGCCGCGTGCGCGGCGATGACGAAGTACTTCTGCGCGGTGGGTTCGAGGCCCACGTCGTGCGACATCCAGCCGGCCAGCACCGCCAGGTTGGCCGCCACCCCCCACAGCCTGCGCTGGAGGTGGTCGGGGTGGTGGTAGGCCAGCATGCCGCCGACCTCGTTGAGCTGGCCGACGACGGCCTTGCGCTGGAGCCCCCCGCCCCTGGAGGCGTCCCAGGCCCGGAAGACCTCGACGGAACGTTCCAGGGCCTCGATCTCCTGGGAGCCGATGGGCGCCGCCTCGTAGCGGTCGTAGCCCGCCGGGTCGGCCTGGTGGGGGCCGCCGAAGTGCCGCGCGCTCCGGGCACCGGAGGGCTCGGTGTGCAGCCAGTCGTACATGGCGTTGCTGAGGGCTGAGCCGGCGGTGAGCGCGGCTCCCGCGCCCATCAGGCCGCGACGGTTGAGCATGAGGTCCATTCCCGTGAATTCGGTGAGGACCGCGGCTGTGCGTTCGGGCGCCCAGGGCACTCCGTCGGGGTTCTGCTGAACCGCGTCCGGCTGCCGTCTGGTGGTGCGCCGCTGCCGTACGAACCCGAGGTCCTCGATGGTCACGACACGACCGAGCCGCTCGGTGAACAGTGCTGCCAGTACCGTGGGCACCGGCTCGCGCGGGGTCTCCCCCATGTCGATCCAGCGCCGCACCCGCGAGGTGTCGGTGGCCAGTTGGTGGTGGCCCATCGCGGCCGCCTGCCGGTTGACCATCCTCGCGAGTTCGCCCTTCGACCAGCCGGCCAGGCCGAACAGGTCGTTCAGACGGGTGTTTGGACCTTTGCTCACGTCAAGCCCCCAGGTTCTCGGCTGAGTTGACAGTAGCCGCCCGTCAGATGCCCAGCGACTATTCGCCAGGGTTCGCCACCCGCCGCCCCGTGGTTCGCCACCTGCGGGCGGGTGTCAGGTAGGAATGCGCCTCCCCGACCCGGTTCACCGGCGGAACTCCCCAGGGTGAAGCACGGGATCCGGCGGGGCGGCGTACGCACTCGTCGGCGCACGAAGGGAACCGTAAACGCCATGTACGCAGCAACGTCCTCCGTGTCCGCCCCGGTCCGCCAGCACCGCACCCTCCAGGCGGGGGGCGGCTCCTACCTCGAACCGGGCCGTCAGCCGGTACCGGCGCAGGGCGCCGCCGTACGGGCTCGGCGCATGCCGGGAGGCGGACCGCAGCCCCTCAGCGGAAGGATCGACCTTTCGGGACCGCAGGGGGCGCAGCTGCGCACCGCGCTCGCGTCGGTGCAGCGCATCTGTCCCGAGTTCGCCCCGGTGCAGGTCCTGCGGCGCAGCGGCCGGTCGGTCCTGCTGGTCGGAACGACGGGACGGATGACCGCGGTCGCGAAGGTTTTACTGGACCACTCGCCGGAGTGGCGCGAGCGGTACCGGCACGAAATAGCGGCGTACCGGACGTTCGTCCGGCACCGCCCGCCGGTCCGCGTGCCCCGGCTGATCGCCGCCGATCCGGAGAACTGCGTCCTGGTGGTGGAGCGGATGGCGGGCCGGGTCGCCGCGCTCCAGCGGCATCCGGTGGAGGCGCCGCCGCGGCCCGACGTACGGGCCGCGCTGGGAGCCGTGTGCCGGGTGAACCAGTGGCGGCCGCCGGCCGATCTGTTCGGGCACCCCGTGGACTACGCGCGGCGGATCTCGCGTGACCACGAGCTGGGCCTGCTGACCGACCGGGACTACGGGGACCTGCAGAAGCTGCTGCACGGGCTGCGGCCGGCGAGCACGCCGTGGCAGTTCAACCACGGTGACGCGCTGCTGTCGAACCTGCTGCTGTCCCCGGCGGGGCCGGTGCTCCTCGACTGGGAGCACGCCGGCTGGTACCTGCCCGGCTACGACCTGGCCACGCTGTGGACCGTGCTGGGTGACGCCCCGGCGGCCCGCGGCCAGATCAGCCGGCTGGCGCAGTCGGCGGGTCCGGCGGCGCGGGACGCCTTCCTGGTCAATCTGATGCTGGTGCTGACGCGGGAGATCCGGATGTGCGAGACGGCGGTGCAGCGCTCCATGCTGGCGTCCGCTCCGGACCGGCCGCTGCCGGCGGGGGCGGTTTCCTCGGGCGAGGAGCAGCGTCTTCTGCTGCGGCGACTGCACGACGACGCGGGGATGGCGCGCAGAGCGGTCCGGGCGGCGGTCGGCACGCGCTAGACGGCCCGCCCGCCCGGCACCGCACGGATCCCGTGTGCCGCACACCCAGTGTGCGGGGCGCGGGATCCGGCCTGTCCGGGGCCGGGACCGTTGCGCGCGCGTGCCTTGACATCCCATGATCCCCGGAACAGTTTCTCTGACCCGGCATCAGAACCGTCCCTGCCGCCCGCGCTTCCTCCCACTCCGCTGGAGCCCGCCCATGACCGAGGCCATGCCCGTGACCGAGACCCCGGACCGCCCGCGCGCCGTTCCGCCCACCCGCCGGGCCGTCCTCGCCGGGACGGGGGCCGGGGTGCTCGCCGCCGCCGTGCTGCCGGGTGCGGCCGCGCGGGCCGCCGAGAGCCCGCTCGGCGAGTACGACGTCGTCGTGGTGGGCTCGGGTGCGGCGGGCATGACGGCCGCGCTGACGGCCGCCGCGCGGGGGCTGAGCGTGCTGGTGGTGGAGAAGGCCCCGACCTTCGGCGGTTCCGCGGCGCGCTCCGGCGCGGGGATCTGGCTGCCGAACAACTCGGTGATCCTGGCCGCGGGTGTGCCGGACACCCCCGAGAAGGCCGCGGCGTACCTGTCGGCGGTGGTGGGGCCGCAGGTGCCGGCCGACCGGCAGCGGGCGTTCCTCGACAACGGGCCGCGGATGCTGGACTTCGTCATGGCGAACAGCCCGCTGCGGTTCCGTTTCATGGACGGCTACAGCGACTACTACCCCCACCTGCCCGGCGGGCTGCCGAACGGCCGCTCCATCGAGCCGGACCAGATCGACGGCAACCTCCTGGGCGCCGAGCTCGCGCACCTGAACCCGGCGTACATGCCGGTGCCCGCCGGGATGGTGGTCTTCAGCCAGGACTACAAGTGGCTGAACCTCGCGGCGGTCAGCGCGAAGGGGCTCGCGGTGTCCGCGGAGTGCCTGGCGCGGGGCACCAGTGCCGCGCTGCGCGGGGAGAAGCCGCTGACGATGGGCCAGGCGCTGGCCGCGGGACTGCGGGCCGGGCTGCTGCGGGCGGGGGTGCCGGTGTGGCTGGACAGCCCGCTGGTCGACCTGGTGCGGGACGGCGGTGCGGTCACCGGGGTCGTGGTGGAGCGGGAGGGCGTACGGGGTGTCGTGCGGGCCCGCAGGGGCGTGGTGATCGGCTCCGGGGGCTTCGAGCACAACGCGGAGATGCGGGCGCGGTACCAGCGGCAGCCGATCGGCACCGAGTGGTCGGTGGGTGCGAAGGAGAACACCGGTGACGGGATCCGGGCCGGTGAACGGGCGGGCGCGGCACTGGCGTTGATGGAGGACGCCTGGTGGGGGCCGTCGATCCCGCTGCCCGGGGAGCCGTACTTCTGTCTGGCGGAGCGGACCCTGCCGGGCGGTCTGATGGTGAACGGGGCGGGCACCCGCTTCGTGAACGAGGCGGCGCCGTACAGCGACGTGGTGCACGTGATGTACGACAAGGACCGGGACGCCCCGGGCTCGCACATCCCGGCGTGGCTGATCGTGGACCAGAACTACCGGAACAAGTACCTGTTCAAGGACGTCCTGCCGGCACTGCCGCTGCCGGAGGCGTGGTTCGCGTCGGGGGCGGCGAAGAAGGCGTGGACCTGGGACGCGCTGGCCGGGCAGATCGGGGTGCCGGCGGGCGCGCTGCGGGCGACGCTCAACCGGTTCAACGCCCAGGCGTGGAGCGGGACCGACGCCGACTTCCACCGGGGCGACACGGCGTACGACCACTACTACACGGATCCGCACGTGGTGCCGAACTCGTGCCTGGCGCCGGTGTGGGCGCCTCCGTTCTACGCCTTCCGGATCGTCCCGGGCGACCTCGGCACCAAGGGCGGCATCGTCACCGACGCCCGGGCGCGGGCGCTGCGGGCGGACGGGTCGGTGATCCGGGGCCTGTGGGCGGCGGGCAACGCCAGCGCGGCGGTGATGGGTCACAGCTACGCGGGGGCCGGATCGACGATCGGGCCCGCGATGACGTTCGGTTACGTCGCGGCGAACGACATCGCGGACAGCCGCTAGCCGTGTCGTCGAAGTCGCACCCGGCCGGTGCTGTTCTGCCGGTGCCGTTCTGACGGCCCGGTGTGGGGCCGCCCCGGTCAGCCCTGCTGGAAGAGCTCGGCGGGGAGCGGCTTCAGCAGCGCGTAGAGGTCGTCGGTGATCGGGCGGTCCCAGCTGGCGATCGTCACGAGGACGTTGTCGCTGCGGTCGAACTGCACGCAGGAGATCCGGCCCTCGGAGAGCTTGACCTTGCGGACGATGAGGAGGTTGTCGCCCTGCATGACGGGGCAGTCCTCGGTGCCGGTGACCTCGACGTCCTCGTCGTTCTCGAGGGCGTCGAGGAGCTGGGCCACCTCGAAGGGGACCTGGCCGTCGGCGAGCTCGCGCGCCGGGGAGCCCTCGGGGAGGTTGCCGATGATCATCGCGGGGCCGCGGCCGCCGAACAGGTCGTAGCGGAGGAAGACGCCCTGGCAGCTGCCGTCGGGCGCGGGGAGCAGCCCGGCCCCGAGGTTGCCCGGCCAGTCCCCCGGGTCCATGGCCAGGACGTCGAAGTCCGGGCCGGCGGGTGTGGCGGCGCGGTGGCGGCGGAGGAAGGACATGCGGCCATGGTACGTGGCCGCGCGGGTTTTCCGGCGCCGGGGGCTCCGCGGCGGCGCAGTGCCGCGGGGCCGTGCGGGGCGGGGGTGCGGGAGGGGTTCCGCCCCGGGCGGCGCCCGGTCGGCGGCGGGCGCGCGGGGGCCGTGGACCTGCGGGTACGGGGGTGTGCGCGCCGGGTACTCCTTACCCGGGGGCGGGCCGGCGCGCTGAGCTGCGGTCCTGCGACCTTTCCCGCCACGGGCCGCCGCACTGGCTGTATCTTGCTGTGCGTCCCCGCGTCCGGTCATCGATCGTTTTCGATTCGACAACGATCGCTTCGGTGCTGGGGATCTTGTCGCCCGGGGGGACCTGCCGTCGCTACCGTCGTCCCCGGTGCGCAGACGGATCTGCCCTTCGGACGTATGGGAGCACAGACAGATGACTGTCCCCGTTGGCGGTCCGCCGCTTTCCCTCACCACGACGCCCGCCCGGCCGCGGGCTCGCGCCGCGGAGAGACGACTGGACGTGGACGAGATCCCCGGCGCGGTGTCCCTCTCCGGGCGGACCGGCGTTCCCGTGGAGGTGGCGGCGCCGCGGCGCGGCGCGGCGTTCGCCGGCCCCGCCCCGGCCGGGGCGGCGTACCGGGCCCCGGGGCCCGCGGTGATCAGCGGGATCCTCTCCTCGGAGGTGGCGCGGTGAACCCGTCCCGTTCGATGCGCAAGCTGTGCGCCACGCTGACCTCCTCGCTCGACCTCGAGGCCCCGGTGGAGCCGCAGGTCCTCTTCCGGGCCCTGTGCGACGCCATGAGCCGCTCCCGGGGCGGCCGCCCGATCGTGCTGCGCTTCGAGCGCTTCCCGTCGGAGCTGACCACCTCGGGCCTGTGGCTGAACATGGAGGACTACGACATCGTCGTGGTGGAGAAGTACACGACCCCCGACCACCAACTGGTCATCCTGGGGCACGAGCTGTGGCACATGAAGGCGGGTCACTGCACCGGCCACGGGCGCGGGGCGGCCGACGCGGCCCGGGCGCTGCCCGACGCCTCGGACCTGACGTACGCCAGTGTCGCCGCGCGGTCCCACTACGAGGACACGCAGGAGATCGAGGCCGAGACCTTCGGGCTGATGCTCGGCGACCGGTGCAGGGCGTGGCTGCCGGGCGGCGACGCGGCCGGGGCGCCCCGCCGGAGCGACGTCGCCGGCCGGATAGGCAACGCGCTCGGTTACCGTGGACCGATCGGTTGACGGTGACCTCGGACAAGTACTACATCCCGTACCTCATACCCGCGGCGATCCTCACCCTGGCCTTCGCGATCCGGCTCCCGGTCATGATGAGGTTCTGGCGCATCGACCCCAACGTCCGGTCCGTCGGCGGCCTGCTCCTGCTGGCCTCGGCCGTCTTCTACTTCGGCCGGCCGAAGACCCTGGTCCTGCTGAACAGCGCGACCGGCGTCAGCAACTTCGCGGCGCCGCTGGTGTACACGCTGCTCACGATGTTCTGCGCCTGCTGCCTGATCATGATCATCCACTGGCGGGGCGGCGATCCCCGCCGGGTGCGCCGGACCAACTGGACGATCGGCGTCGTCTACTCGACCGTGGTGGCCGGACTGTGGATCACCTTCGCGTTCGCCGACGTCCCGGTCGAGCGGCTGCGGGACCTGGACACGTACTACGCCAACACCCCCTGGATGCGCGAGCACATCATGCTCTACCTGGGGGCCCACACCACCGCCTGCGCGATCACCGCCGTCGTGACCTGGTCCTGGCTGCGGGAGGTCACCGGCTGGCTGCGCTCCGGCCTGGTGCTGCTGGTCATCGGGTTCGTCCTGAACCTCTGCTACGACACGGTGAAGCTCACGGCGGTGTTCGCCCGCTGGAACGGCCACGACCTGGACTGGCTCAGCACGTACGTGGCCCCGCCCATCGCCTCCGTGTGCGCCCTGTTCATCGCCGTCGGCTTCATCCTGCCCCACGCGGGCCAGGCGCTCCAGGGGATCTGCACGGACTACTACCACTACCGGTGCCTGGCCCCCTTCGTACGCGAACTGGCCGGAGTGGACACCGGTTCGGTACGGCTGCCGCGCCGGTCGCCCATCAGCCGTCGCCTGGTCCAGCGCAGGACGCGGATCAGCGACGGGCTGCTGCGGCTCCAGCCGTACATGGACCCCGCGGTCCGCGAACGGGCCCTCGCCGAGGCCCTCGCCCGGGGCGAGAGCGCCGAGCGGGCGGCGGCGACCGCCGACGCGGTGGCCGTGGTCGCGGCGGTCGCCGCCCTGCGCGCGGGTGCCGGGGCGGAGGCGGAGGACGGCCCGGTGCCCGGCCCGGCGGGGGCACCGGACCTCGTCGCGGTGGCCAGGGCCCTGCGCCGGTCCCCCGTCGTCACGGCCTTCCGCGCCCGGTCCGGCCCCGCAGACCACCGAGAGAGCGTGAGTCCATGAGCAGTTCACCGCCGTCGCGCGCCCGGCGCACCTCGGTCGTGGTCGGGGGCGGTCTGGCCGGCATGCTCACGGCCGCCGCGCTCGCCGGGGCCGGCTCCGGCGAGGTCGTCGTCGTCGAGCGGGACGCGCTGCCCGACGGGCCGGTGTCCCGCAAGGGGCTCCCGCAGGCCCACCACGCGCACCTGCTGTGGTCCGGCGGGGCCACGGCCATCGACGCCCTGCTGCCCGGCACCATCGGGGCGCTCAGGGACGACGGGGCCCACCGGATCGCGCTGCCCACGAACATGGTGGGCCTCTCCCCCGAGGGCTGGTTCCGCCGCTGGGCGCTGGAGTCCCACTACGTGCTGATCGCCAGCCGCGACCTGCTCGACTGGCACGTCCGCCGGGCGGTGGCGGCGCTGGCGAACGTGACCGTCGCCGACCGCACCGAGGTACTGGGGCTGGCGGGCGACGCCCGGCGCGTCACCGGGGTGCGGGTGCGCGGGAAGGACGCCGTGGAGCGGGTCCTGGACGCGGACCTGGTGGTGGACGCCTCCGGGCGGGCCTCCCGTGCGCCGCGGTGGCTGGGCGGGCTGGGAGTGGCCGGGCCCGCCGTACGGACGGTCGACCCCGGACTCGTCTACGCCAGCCGGACCTTCCGGGCCCCGGCGGACCTGGGGAGGACGTTCCCGCTGGTGGTGAACGTGCAGGCCGATCCCCGCGGGGACGGTCCGGGCCGGTCCGCGACGCTGGTCCCGATCGAGGGCGACCGCTGGCTCGTCACCCTGTCGGGGACGCGGGGCGGCGAACCCAGCTCCGATCCGGAGGCCTTCGCGGCCTTCGCCCGGGGGCTGCGGCACCCGATCGTCAGCGAGCTGATCGCCGGGGCGGAGCCGCTGACGGACGTGGTGCGCACCCGTACGACCGTCAACCGCAGGCACCATTACGAGAAGGCCGCGCTGCCCGGCGGGTTCCTGGTGCTCGGGGACGCGGTCGCCGCCTACAACCCGGTGTACGGGCACGGGATGTCGGTGGCCGCGCAGAGCGCCCTCGCGCTGCGGGACGCCGTCGTCCGGTACGGCTGGGCCGACGCGCGGCTCGCCGCCCGCGCCCAGAAGGCCGTCGCCGGTCCGGTGGCCGCCGCGTGGGCCCTGTCCACGGGGAACGACGTCTTCTACCCCGGTGCCACCGAGGGCGGGCCGACCGCGGCCGAGCGGGTCGCCGCGGCGTACGTACGGCGGCTGATGCGCACGAGCACCGGCAACGGGCGGGTCGCCCGGGCCGTGACCGACGTGATGACCCTGGAGCGGCCCGCCACCCGGCTGTTCACCCCGCCGGTGCTGCTGGCGGCCCTGCTGGGACCGCGCCGGGCACAGCTGACCGGGCCGCCGCTGGGGCCGGCGGAGCGGGCGGCGGTGGCGGCGCTGCGGCGGTAGGCAGGCGCGTTCCCCGCGCGCGGTGCGTCGTTCCCCGCGCGGGGTGCGTGCGCCGCAGCGGGGCGTGCGCCCGGCCGGTGCGCGGACCGCGCGGGGCCGCGGGTGGCTCGGGGCGAGGGGCTCAGCCGTGCCACCGCCAGGTCAGGGAGCCGTCCTCGGGGACCGCCGTCCAGCGGGCCGAGGCCGCGTCGAGGGCGGTGCGGGCCCGCTCCAGGTCGGCTTCGCCGAGCACGGGGCGGCCCACGCCGCGTCCCGTGACGGGCAGCCCGGACCAGGCGCGGTAGGCCCAGTTGACGGCCATCTCCGCCGCCATCACGGCGTCGCCCCTGCGGCGCAGCACCTTGAGGCCCGACCGGCGGTGGCGGCCGGGGTGGGTCATCTCGAACCCCTGGAAGGTGGCGCCGCCGGCGACCGCCCCCCAGAAGCCGTCGGTGATGCCCAGCGCCTCCTCGACCGCGGCGTGGGCCAGGTCGTGCGGGAGCGTCGGGCCGGTGGGCTGCGCGGGCAGCCGTACGTCGGGGCCGCGGCGGCCGGTGACCGTGATCTCGTGCCGGTTCCCCGGCAGTTTCCTGAAGGCGATGTCCACGGTCGAGACCGTAGGGCGCGGGGGGTGGCGGCGCCAGTGGATTCGGGGCGGGGCCCGGCGGCGGGTTTGGCGCGGCCGTACGCGGATAGCCGCCAGGTGAGGCACCTGGCGTGCCGGTCCACGGTCGTCCCCGGGCTCCGCGCGGGGCCGTACCCCGACCCGGAGGCGAATCGATGAACACGAACCGCGGGTACGACGCCCCGGAGCGGCGCGGCGCGCTGCTCCCGGACGCGGGGGCCGAGCGGGACGAGCACGGCCGTGCGCCGGGCTCACCCTCGCGCACCGGAACCGGCTCCGGCCCCGCGGCCGACGCGGCCCGGGTGGACGAGGCACGGGCGCGGGCGGGCCGCTCGGCGGAGGCCGAGGTGAACGTACTGGTCAGTCACTGCGACCGGTCGTGCGCGGACGCGGTGCTCGGCGTCCTGGCGGAGGCGTTCCCGGGGATGGCCCCGCCGGTGCTGCAAGGGGCTGCGGGGCCCGCGGCGGCCACGAGCATCTGGTCGACGACGGTGGACGTCCGCGACCGGGCGCCCGGGGTGAGCCCCCGGGCCCGGCCGGCCGCACCGGTGACGGTGGAGCTGGACGGCGCCGCCGACCCGGTGCGCCAGGTCCGCGCCGTCCTGGAGGACGCCTTCGCCGGCGAGCACCTCGGTACGGTGTCCGGGGAGCACGAGGTCCAGGTCGCGCTGCGGCTGTCCGCCCGCCCGGCCTGATGCCGGGGGCTCGGCCCGCGTCCCGGCTCAGGTCAGGTCGAAGCGGCCGCCGCGCGCCCCCAGGACGAACTTGCGCCACTCCCGCGGCGCGAAGACCAGCGAGGGACCGTCGGGGCGCTCGCCGTTGCGCATCGCGATGAACCCCTCCACGAAGGCGACCTGCACGTCGCCCACCCCCCGGCTGCTGCCCTGCCATGCGGCCCCGCTGAGATCGAGCTCGGGCCTGCCCCAGCCGGCGGACGGCTGCGGAATCGCGCTCTCGGCCACGTCGTGCTCCTCCCGGTACGGTACGTCGTCGGTGGCCCAGGGTAGCGATGGCGGCGCGTGCCGGACAGGCCACGTACGGTCACGCGTCGCGGCGGATCGGGAGGAGCCCTTCCGCCGGGAACCCGGCGGCCGCGCTCCCCCGTCAGGAACCGGGCGGCCGCGAGCCCACGAGCCACATCGCGAAGAACTGCGCGCCGCCGCCGTACGCGTGCCCCACGGCCCGGCGCGCCCCGGGGATCTGGTGCTCCCCGGCCCGGCCGCTGACCTGGAGCGCCGCCTCCGCGAAGCGGATCATGCCCGAGGCACCGATCGGGTTGGTGGACAGCACCCCGCCGGAGGGGTTCACCGGCAGGTCGCCGTCCAGTTCGGTGACGCCCGCCTCGGTGAGCTTCCAGCCCTCGCCCTCCTGCGCGAAGCCCAGGTTCTCCAGCCACATCGGCTCGTACCAGGAGAACGGCACGTACATCTCGACCGCGTCGATCTCCCGGCGCGGGTCGGTGATCCCGGCCTGCCGGTAGACGTCGGCCGCGCAGTCCTTGCCGGCCCGCGGCGAGACGAAGTCCTTGCCCGCGAAGAGCGTCGGCTCGCTGCGCATCGCGCCGCCGTGCACCCAGGCGGGGGGCCTCGGCGCACGGGCCGCGCCCGCGCGGTCGGTGAGGACCATCGCGCAGGCGCCGTCCGAGGAGGGGCAGGTCTCGGAGTACCGGATCGGGTCCCAGAGCATCGGCGAGGCCTGGACCTTCTCGAGGGTGATGTCGTGCTCGTGCAGGTGCGCGTACGGGTTCTTCAGCGCGTTGCGCCGGTCCTTGTACGCGACGAGCGAGCCCACCGTGTCGGGGGCGCCGGTGCGCCGCATGTACGCGCGCACGTGCGGGGCGAAGAAGCCGCCCGCGCCGGCGAGCAGCGGCTGCTGGAAGGGGACGGGGAGCGAGAGCCCCCACATGGCGTTGGACTCGGACTGCTTCTCGAAGGCGAGGGTCAGGACCGTGCGGTGGACGCGGGCCGCGACGAGGCCGGCCGCGACGAGGGCGGTGGACCCGCCGACGGAGCCCGCCGTGTGGACGCGGAGCATGGGCTTGCCGACCGCGCCGAGGGCGTCGGCCAGGTAGAGCTCGGGCATCATCACGCCCTCGAAGAAGTCGGGGGCCTTGCCGATGACGACGGCGTCGACGTCCGCCCAGGTCAGCTCCGCGTCGGCGAGGGCGCGGACCGCCGCCTCGCGGACCAGGCCGGCGATGGAGACGTCGTGCCGGGCGGCGACGTGCTTGGTCTGGCCGATCCCGACGACGGCCACGGGCTCCTTGCCCGGTGTGCTCATGTGCGGTCCCCTTCCAGGACGGCGACCAGGTTCTGCTGGAGGCAGGGGCCGGAGGTGGCGTGCGCGACGGCCCGGTGGGACTCGCCCCGGTGGATGCGGGCGGCCGCCTCGCCGATCCGGACGAGGCCGGCGGCCATCATCGGGTTGGCGGCGAGGGGGCCGCCGGAGGGGTTGACGGCCACCGCTTCGCCCAGGCCGAGCGCCTTGCGCAGCACGACCTCCTGGGAGGAGAACGGCGCGTGCAGTTCCGCCGTGTCGACGGGGGCGTCGAAGACCCCGGCGTTCTCGGCGGCGGTCCGGGTGGACGGGGAGTCGGTGAGGTCGCGCAGGCCCAGGCCGTGGGCCTCGATGCGGTGGTCGATGCCGGTGATCCAGGCGGGCCGCTCGCACAGGCGCCGGGCGGTGTCCCCCGCGGCCAGGACGACGGCGGCCGCGCCGTCCCCGACGGGCGGGCAGTCGCCCGTGCGCAGGGGCCGCACCTGGTAGTCGCCCTGCGGGACGGGGCCGCGGAGCTGGGCGTGCGGGTTGCCCTCGGCGGAGGCGCGGCTGCGGGCGCCGATCGCGGCGAGCGCGGCCTCGTCGGTGTCGCCCGCGTCGATCAGCGCCTGTGCCTGGAGGGCGGCCAGGGCCACCGAGTCGGGCCAGAGGGGGGCCATGTAGTACGGGTCGAGCTGCCGGGTGAGGACGTCCCGCAGGGATCCGGGCGAGGACTTCCCGTACGCGTAGACGAGCGCGGTGTCGGCGTCGCCGGTCTGGAGCTGGACCCAGGCCTCGTAGAGCGCCCAGGCGCCGTCCGTCTCGACGTGCGATTCGGAGATCGGCGGCCAGGCGCCGACCCCGTCGAGGGTCATGGTGAAGGAGAAGGCCCGCCCGGCGAGGTAGTCGCTGGAGCCGGAGCAGGTGAAGCCGATCCCGCCCGCCCTGAGCCCGGTGGCCGCCAGCACCTGGTGCAGGACGGGCATCACCATCTCGACTTCGCTGAGTTCGTCGGTGCGGCGCAGGTGGTCGCTCTGGGCGAAGGCGACCACGGCCACCTCGCGCGCGTGGCGGGGGTTGCGGGGCATCAGAGCAGCTCCTTGTACGCGTCGTAGTCCGCGTCCGGCTCGCCCGTGGGGCGGTAGTGGTCGGGGTAGCGGCCGCCGTCGGTCCACACCGGTTCGACGCGCAGGCCCATGCGGACCTGGTCGTACGGGATGCCGCCGATCCGGCCGTGGAGGGCGAGGCCGGCGCCGTCGAGGGCGATGTGGGCGTAGACGTAGGGGACTTCGATGTCGAGGTTGCGCGCCTTGATGTTGACGATGCAGAAGGTGGTGACGGTGCCGGCCGGGCCGACCTCCACCCGGTCGGTGGTGGCCACCCCGCAGGTGGGGCACGCCCCGCGCGGGGGGACGTACACCTGGTGGCAGGAGGGGCAGCGCTCGCCGACGGTGCGGCGCTCGGAGAGCGCGTTGATGTAGGCGGTCTGGGCGCGGCCGGGGCTGTAGGTGTAGTCGAGGCGGGCCTCGGCGACGATGCCGGTGACGGGGTCGGCGAACACGCCGTCGTGCGGTGCGGCGCCGCCTTCTTCCGCGCGGCCCCCGTACGGCTCGAAGCAGGCGATGTCGGTGATGGCGCCGGTGCGCTCGGCGGCCCAGCGGATCCGCACCCGCATGCCGGTGGACACGGCGTCGGGGCCGGGGGCGTCGAGGGCGTGCAGGATCGCGGTGTCGGCGCCGTCGAGCCTCACCAGGACCCAGGCGAAGGGGGTGCCGAGGGGCTGGTGGGGGCGGGGCCGGCCGTTCCAGGCCCAGGTGGTGACGGTGCCGGTGGGGGCGACCTCGACGAGCTCCCGGATCTCCTCGGCGGTGACGGGGTCGTACTCGGCGGGCGGCACCATGACCCGCCCGTCGGAGGTCCTGACGCCGAGCACGACGCGCTGCCGGAGCCCGGTGAGGAAGGCACTCTGGACGGGCCCGAGGGACCGGGTGAAGGGGAACTCGACGACGAGGGGCGCGCGCAGCACCTCGGGCGGGGACGCGGCTGTCATGGGTGTCTCTCCGGTTCTCGGGGGCGGTGGGGCCGGGCGACCGGAACGGCCACCGGGCGGGTGGCGGGGCCGGGGACCGCGGGACGGCGCCGGCGGGACGGCGCTCAGGCCCGGCGGTAGACCGGCGGCCGCTTCTCCGCGAAGGCGCGCGCCCCCTCCTTCGCGTCGGCCGTCTCGAAGACGGGCCAGCCGCGGGTGAGTTCGGCGGCCAGGCCCTGCGTCTCCGTCAGCTCCGCGGCTTCGTACACCGACGCCTTCACCGCCTCGACGGCCAGCGGCCCGCACGCGTTGATCAGCTCCGCCGTCTCCAGCGCCGCCTCCAGGGCCGTCCCGTCGGGCACCACGCGCCCCACGAGACCGATCCGCGCCGCCTCCTCGGCCGCGTACGGGCGCCCCGTCAGCAGCATCTCCAGCGCGTGCGTGCGCGGGACCTGCCGGGGCAGCCTGACCGTGGAGCCGCCGATCGGGAAGAGCCCCCGCCTGACCTCGAACAGTCCGAAGGTGGCCCCGGCGCCGGCGATCCGGATGTCGGTGCCCTGGAGGATCTCCGTGCCGCCGGCCACGCAGTAGCCCTCGACCGCCGCGATCACGGGTTTGCGGGGCCGGTGGTGGCGGAGCATCGCCTTCCAGTGCAGGTCGGGGTCGGCCTTGAGGCGGTCCCGGTACTGGTCGCCCGCCATGCCCCGGCCGGCCAGCGCCTTGAGGTCCATCCCGGCGCAGAAGTCGCCGCCGGCGCCCGTCAGGACCACCGAGCGGACCGTGTCGTCCGCGTCCGCCTCCAGCCAGCCGTCGTAGAGGCCCACCAGCAGGGGAAGCGAGAGCGCGTTCTTCGCTTCCGGCCTGTTCATGGTGAGCACCAGAGTGGCGCCGCGGCGTTCCACGGTCAGGTGTTCGGTCCCACCCATTGCCGTCCTCCCGTCTGAAGACCTAGAACAGGTTGCAGCAGGGTCCGGTCCAGTTCAATAGTTTCCTGACACCCAGTCAGATTTCTTGGCGGGCGCCCTTCCCCCTTGGACCGGGCGGCGCTCTAATGACCGCCGAGCGGACCAGCCGTGAGACTTCGGGTCAGGAGGAACGGTGGAGTACAACCTTGCCGACCTGTTCGAATCGGTCGTGGACGTGGTCCCGGACCGCGAGGCGCTGGTGTACGTCGACCACCCCGGCACCGGCGCCGAGCGCCGCCTGACGTACGCGGAGCTGGACGCGGCGGCGAACCGCGTCGGGCACCACCTGCTGGACAGCGGGCTGCGGCCCGGCGAACACGTGGGGCTGCACCTCTACAACGGGATCGAGTACCTGCAGACCGTCCTGGCCTGCCTCAAGGCCCGCCTGGTGCCGGTGAACGTGAACTACCGGTACGTGGAGGAGGAACTGGTCTACCTCTACAACGACGCCGACCTCGCCGCCCTCGTCTTCGAGGGCGAGTTCACGGAGCGGGTGGCCGCAGCGCTGCCGCGGACGGCGAGGCTGCGGCACCTGGTCCGGGTCGGGCGGGCGCCGGCCGGGGCGCCGGAGCCTGCGGTCGCGCCGGTGGCGTACGCGGACGCCGAGGCGGCCGGGTCCCCGGAGCGCGGCTTCCCGGAGCGCAGCCCCGACGACCTCTTCATCATCTACACCGGCGGTACGACCGGCATGCCCAAGGGCGTGATGTGGCGGGCCGAGGACCTGTTCTTCGCGGGGCTCTTCGGCGGGGAGCCCTCGGGGGAGCCGGTGAAGCGGCCCGAGGAACTGGCCGAGCGGGTCGCGGCGCGCGGCGCCGGGCTCACCTTCTTCCCCGCTCCCCCGCTGATGCACGGCACGTCCACGCTGACCTCGTTCATCGCCTTCAACTACGGCCAGCGGGTGGTGATCCACCGCAAGTACGTCCCCGAGGAGGTGCTGCGCACGATAGAGAAGGAGAAGGTGTCGAGCGTGTCGCTGGTCGGCGACGCCATGCTGCGCCCGCTCATCGACGCGCTGAACGGCCCGCTCGCGGGGACCGACCTGTCCTCGCTGTTCAGCGTCTCCTCCTCCGGTGCGATCATGTCGGACACCGTCCGCGCCGAGTTCCGGCGGCTGGTGCCGAACGTGCTGCTCCTGAACAACTTCGGCTCCTCCGAGTCCGGTTCCAACGGCCGGGCGACGGACGACTCCGGCCCGGAGAAGGGCTTCCGGCTCCAGGTCAACGACCGTACGCAGGTGGTCGATCCGGTGACGCACGAGCCGGTGCCGGTCGGCGTACCCGGCCGTCTCGCGCAGCGCGGACACGTCCCGCTCGGCTACTACAACGACCCGGCGAAGACGGCGGAGACCTTCTTCCGGAAGGGCGCGGAACGCTGGGTGCTGCTCGGCGACATGGCGACCGTCGACGAGGAGGGCATCGTCACGGTGCTGGGGCGCGGCTCGCAGTGCATCAACACCGGTGGCGAGAAGGTCTATCCGGAGGAGGTCGAGCAGGCCCTGAAGTCGCATCCGGACGTGTACGACGCCCTGGTGGCGGGGGTTCCGGACCCGACGTGGGGCAACCACGTGGCCGCGGTGGTGCAGGTGCGGCGGGGCGCGCCGGAGCCGACGCTGGAGGAGATCCAGCGCCACTGCCGGACGAGGCTGGCGGGTTACAAGATCCCTCGCCAGCTGGTGATCACGCCCGCCGTGCAGCGCTCCCCGAGCGGCAAGGCGGACTACCGGTGGGCGAAGGCGGTGGCCGCGGAGGCCGACGCGGGGAGCTGACCGGGCGACCACCCCGGGTCGCCGCCGGGGGGCCGGTGGGCCGTGGTCACAGACGGTGAGGGCGGTCCTGCGGCCACCCGATCAGACGATCACTCGTTCGAGTCATTGATATACCCGGCGGGGTCCGGCAGTCTACCGAATGAACGTTCGGTTGGGTTGACGGTGCGACTCTCGGCGATGAGGTGGCGGCAATGACGGCGCGTGCGGGTCTCGATGACCTCGGGGATCTCCAGGACGAAGGCGAGCGGCTGAGCGCCGACGGCCTGGCGGCGCTCCAGCTGGAGCGGCTGCGGGCGACCCTCCACCGGGCGTACGAGCACGTGCCCTTCTACCGCCGGGCCTTCGACGAGGCGGGGGTCCGTCCCGACGACTGCCGCTCACTGGCGGACCTGTCCCTCTTCCCGCTCACGACCAAGGCGGACCTGCGCGAGCAGTACCCGTTCGGGATGTTCGCCGTACCGCGGGCGGAGGTGCGCCGCGTCCACGCCTCCAGCGGCACCACGGGCCGCCCCACGGTGGTCGGCTACACCGACGGGGACCTGTCCACCTGGGCCGATGTCGTCGCCCGCTCGCTGCGCGCGGCGGGCGCCCGGCCGGGGCAGATCGTGCACGTCGCGTACGGGTACGGCCTGTTCACCGGCGGCCTGGGCGCGCACTACGGCGCGGAGCGGCTGGGGTGCACGGTGGTCCCCGCCTCGGGCGGCATGACGGACCGCCAGGTCCGGCTGATCCAGGACTTCCGCCCGGAGGTCATCATGGTGACCCCCTCCTACATGCTGACCCTGCTGGACGAGATGGAGCGCCAGGGCATCGACCCGCGCCGGACCTCGCTGCGCACCGGGATCTTCGGGGCCGAGCCCTGGACCGAGGGGATGCGACGGGAGATCGAGGAACGGCTGGGCATCGACGCCGTGGACATCTACGGCCTGTCCGAGGTCATCGGACCGGGGGTCGCCCAGGAGTTCGCCTCGCACAAGGACGGCCTGCACATCTGGGAGGACCACTTCTACCCCGAGGTGATCGATCCGCTGACCGGGGCGGTCCTGCCGGACGGTGAACCGGGGGAGCTGGTGTTCACCTCCCTCACCAAGGAGGCCATGCCGGTGATCCGCTACCGCACCCGGGACCTGACGCGGCTGCTCCCGGGGACGGCCCGCCCCGCCTTCCGCCGGATGGAGAAGGTGACCGGCCGCAGCGACGACATGATCATCCTGCGCGGGGTGAACCTCTACCCGACGCAGGTCGAGGAGATGCTCCTGCGCATCCCGGGCCTGGCCCCGCACTTCCGGCTGCGGCTGACCCGGGAGGGCCGCCTCGACGCCCTCACCGTGCGCGTGGAGGCGCGCCGGGACGCCGACGCCGGGAGACGGCGGGCGGCGGCCGCGGAGCTGGTGCGGGCGGTCAAGGAGTCCGTGGGGGTGTCCGTCGCCGTCGACGTGGTCGAACCGGAGAGCCTGGAACGCTCGGTCGGCAAGATCAGGCGAGTGGAGGACCTCCGGGAACCGCACGTCTCCTGAGGAGGCCGGGCCACACCGGCGGACGGCCGAAACCACCTGTTCGGGCCCACTTCGGTGCCGCTCCCGGGAGCGGCCGGGCCCGTACGGGTAGGGGATCAGGTGTGACCTCGATCCTCCGGCGCCTCCACGCCCGGCTCCTGGGCTCACCGGCCGGGCTGGCCTGGAGCCGGGGCCGGGAGATCGAGCTGATGCACCGGGCGATGGGCTTCGCCGCTCTCGGGTTCCTCACGCTGGTGCCGCTGCTGGTGGTCGTGGCGGCGGCCGCGCCGGGCAGCGGCTCCAACTTCGGCCGCTGGCTGGGACAGGCCCTCGGGGTGACGGCGGCCTCGCGGTCCCGGGTCGAGATGCTGTTCGGGGCGGCGGACCTGGCACTGGAGCGGACCACCGCCTTCGGTCTGGCGGCCCTCGCCGTGTTCGGCCTGACCTTCGGCTCCGCCGTGCAGACCGGCTACGAGAAGGTGTGGGACCTGCCGACGGCCCGCTGGCACACCATGTGGCGCCACGTCGTGTGGCTGGCGCTGCTGGTCTGCTACCTGGCGCTGCTCGTCGGGATCCCCTCCCCGTCCGGAACCACGGCGGGCACGGCGGTGAGCACCTTCAGCGACACCGTCGGCACCTGTCTGTTCTTCTGGAGCTCCGGACGGCTCCTGCTGGGCGGCCGGGTCCGCTGGCGGGCGCTGCTGCCCGGCGCGGTGGCGACCAGTCTCGGGCTGCTGGGCCTGCGGGTCTTCTCGCAGATGGTGTTCTCCCCGCTGATCGCCTCGAACGCCGTCACGTACGGGCCGTTCGGGACGCTGCTGGTCGTCCAGTCCTGGCTCGTCGGCGTCGGCTTCGTGGTGTACGGCGGGGCCATGCTCGGGCGCCTCGCCCACGAGCACCTGACCCTGCGCCGGCTGCGCGCCGACGGGGTGCTGCCCCCCGCTCCCGGGCCTTCTCATGATCCGGGACAGGAGTGACGGCCGGGGGCGGCGGCGTGGCAGGATCGCTTCCGTACCACCCACAACACCACTGGCACACAGGGGGATTGATGTTAGAGCAGGCTCGCACCGCCGGACGGATATGGCTGATCACCGGAGCCTCCTCGGGCTTCGGCCGGACTCTGGCGGAGGCCGCGCTCGCCGCCGGGGACACCGTCGTCGCGGCGGCCCGCCGGACCGCCGCGCTCGGCGACCTGGCGGCCGCTCATCCGGAGCGGCTCGTACCGGTCGCGGCGGACGTGACGGACACGGAGCGCGCGGAGGAGGTGGTCGCCGAGGCCGTGGACCGGTTCGGCCGGATCGACGTCCTGGTCAACAACGCCGGCCGGGGCATGGTCGGAGCGGTGGAGGAAACCTCCGACGCCGAACTCCGCAGCCTGATGGACCTGCACTTCTTCGGCCCGGCCGCGCTGATCCGCGCCGTGCTGCCGCACATGCGGGCGCAGAAGTCCGGGGCGATCGTGCAGATGAGCAGTATGGGCGGGCGGCTCTCCTTCCCGGGCGTCGGAGCCTACTCGGCGACGAAGTTCGCCCTGGAGGGGCTGACCGAGGCACTGGCGGGCGAGGTGGCCGCCTTCGGGATCAAGGCGCTGATCGTCGAGCCCGGCGCCTTCCGTACGGGGTTCGCGGGCGGCGGGGCCCTCCAGCAGTCGGCCGCGGTGCTCCCGGCCTACGAGGACACGGTCGGCCCCATCCGCACCGGGCTCCCCGGGAGCGACGGCAAGCAGCCCGGCGACCCGGTGAAGGCCGCCGCCGCGATCCTGGCGGCACTGGACGCCGAGCGGACCCCGCTGCGGCTCGCGCTCGGCAACGACGCCCTCGACGCGATCCTGGCCCACGCGGACAACGCCCGCGAGGAGGCCCGTACCTGGGAGGCGGTCAGCCGGGGTACGGACTTCGACGCCTGACGTCCCCTCCCGGCGGCCGGGCCCGCCCCCGCCGCCGGGAACTCCCCGGCGGTGGGAACGCCCCGGCGGCGGGGGCGGTTCAGCGGGTGCCGAAGCGGTCGCGGAGCTCGCGCTTGAGGATCTTCCCGCTGGCGTTGCGCGGGAGGGCCTCGACGAACAGCACCCGCTTGGGTGCCTTGAAGTGCGCGAGCCGTTCGCGGGCGTAGGCCATCAGCTCCGCCTCGGTGACCTCGCCGCGGGGCACGACCACCGCCGTGACGGCCTCGATCCACCGCTCGTCGGGCAGCCCGACGACCGCCGTCTCGGCCACGCCCGGGTGGGTGTAGAGCACGTCCTCCACCTGCCGGGACGCCACGAGGACGCCGCCCGAGTTGATGACGTCCTTCACCCGGTCGACCACGGTGAAGTACCCCTCGGCGTCCCGTACGGCGAGGTCGCCGGACCGGAACCAGCCGTCCCGGAAGGCCTTCCGGGTGGCCTCGTCGTCGTTCCAGTAGCCCAGGCACAGCTGCGGGGAGCGGTAGACGACCTCCCCGGCCGTGCCGTCGGGGACGTCCGCACCGTCCTCGTCGACGACCTTCGCCTCCACGTGGCGCACCGGGCGCCCGCACGACTCCATCCGCCCCTCGTGCTCACCGGGACCCAGGACGGTGGCCAGCGGGCCGATCTCGCTCTGCCCGAAGCAGTTGTAGAAACCCAGCCCGGGCAGCCGGGCCCGCAGCCGTTCCAGCACCGGCACCGGCATGACCGAGGCCCCGTAGTAGGCCTTGCGCAGGGCGCCGAGGTCGCGCCGGGCGAACTCGGGGTGGCCGGCCAGCGCGATCCACACCGTGGGCGGCGCGAAGAGGCTGTCGGCGCCGGCCTCCACCAGGTCGAAGAGGTCCTCGGCGACGGGCGCGTCCAGGAGGGTGTTCAGGGCTCCCACCGCCAGGTACGGCAGCAGGAAGACGTGCGTCTGGGCCGAGTGGTAGAGCGGCAGCGAGTGGACGGGCCGGTCGTCCGCCCCCAGGTCCAGGGCCTCGATCGCGCTCTCGTACTCGTGGGCCAGCGCCCTGTGGGTCATCACCGCGCCCTTGGGGAGCGCGGTGGTCCCCGAGGTGTACAGCAGTTGCACCACCGCGGCCGGATCCCCGGCCGGCTCGTACGCGAGCGGCTCGGACAGCTCGGACAGGAACGAGCCCGGCGCGTCGCGCAGCGCCCGTACGGGGTGCCCGTCGGGGACCCGCGCGGCCAGGTCCGGGTCGGCGAGGACCAGGGAGCCCGCGCAGTCGCCGAGGATGTGCGCGAGGTCCTCGCCGGTGAGGTTCTGGTTGACCGGGACGTGGACGAGCCCGGCGCGGGCGCAGGCGAGGAAGGCGATGAGGTAGGCGTCGGAGTTGTGGGCGAAGGCCGCGACCCGGTCCCCCGCGGCCAGTCCGTACCGCTGCCGCAGCACGGCGGCGCCGGTGGAGACGGCCGCGTCGAGTTCCCCGTACGTCCAGCTCCGCTCCCGGTAGCGCAGGGCGACCCGGCCGGGGCCGCGCCGCGCGCTGTCCCGTACGAGCCCGTCGACCGTCTGGTGCCGCACTGCCGTCATGGCCGTGATCCTCGCCCGGGCCCACCGCCGGGTCAACATCGCCGCACCGTCCGGGACGGCCGGCATGCCGACGGGCTGCCGGGACCGGTGCTACGGGCTGACGGCGAGGAAGAGGTACGCGGCCAGCAGCACCAGGTGCACGCCGCCCTGCAGGAGGGTGGCGCGGCCGGGGACGATGGTCAGGGCCCCGACCACCACGGTCAGCGCGAGCAGCACCATGTGGACCGCCCCCAGGCCGAGCAGCAGCGGCCCGGTCAGCCACGCGGAGGCCAGGGCGATGGCGGGGATGGTCAGGCCGATGCTGGCGATCGCGGAGCCGTAGGCCAGGTTGAGACTGGTCTGCACGCGGTCGCGGCGGGCGGCCCGGACGGCGGCGAGGGTCTCGGGGAGCAGGACGAGCAGGGCGATGATCACGCCGACGACGGCGTGGGGCAGTCCGGCGTCGGAGACGCCCTTCTCGATGGTCGGGGAGACGGCCTTGGCGTTGCCGACGACCGCGACGAGCGCGGCGAAGAGGAGGCCGACGCTGAGGAGGGCGGCGCGGGCGGTGGGCGGTTCGGCGTGGTCGTCGCCGCCGCTGCCGGAGGGCCGGCCGGCGCTCGCGGTGTCCACGGGCAGGAAGTAGTCCCGGTGGCGGACCGTCTGGACGGCGATGAACAGCCCGTAGAGGGCGAGGGAGGCGACGGCGGCGAAGGTCAGCTGCGCGGTGGAGAACTCGGGGCCGGGCCTGCTGGTGGTGAAGGTCGGCAGCACCAGGCTCAGCACGGCGAGGGTCGCGACGGTGGCCAGTGCCGCGCCGGAGCCCTCGGCGTTGAAGACGGCGACCCGGTTGCGCAGGGCGCCGACCAGCAGGGAAAGACCGACGATGCCGTTGCAGGTGATCATGACGGCGGCGAAGACGGTGTCGCGGGCGAGGGAGGCGGTCTTGTCGCCGCCGTCGGCCATCAGGGTGACGATCAGGGCCACTTCGATGACGGTGACGGCGACGGCGAGGACGAGCGAGCCGAAGGGTTCGCCGACCCGGTGGGCGACGACCTCGGCGTGGTGCACGGCCGCGAGGACCGCGCCCGCGAGGCAGAGGGCGACCAGGGCCACGGCGGGGCCGGGCAGGTCGCGTCCCCAGCTGAGGACGAGCGCGAGGAGCGCCACCACGGGGACCAGGAGGGTCCAGTCGGTCAGGGGGGACCTGCGCGTTGCCGTACTCATGCCAGCCAAGGTGCCAGAGTTGCAGCCCGGGTGCGCCGTGGGGCGCGCATCCGGGGCTTGAAGTGGCATTTCTCACGACATGTCGGGGTGTGACGGGCCGTCGTGGGGCGGAGCCGCTGCTCCCGTCCGGAGTACGCGCGCCACGACGGCCGGGCCGGCCTGCGCGGGAGCGGACCGGCGGGGCCGCCGGGGCACGGGGCGGCGTTGCACCGTCACACGGCGCGCTCGCGGCCCTCCCAGTAGGGGGCGCGCAGGCGGCGCTTGTAGAGCTTGCCGTTCGGGTCGCGGGGCATCGTCCGGATGAAGTCGACCGACTTCGGCCGCTTGTAGCCGGCCAGCCGCCGTTCGCAGTGGTGCAGGATCTCGGCCGCCAGCGCGTCGCCCGCCTCGAAGCCCTCGGCGGGTTCGATGACGGCCTTGACCTCCTCGCCCCACGACGCGTGGGGGACGCCGAAGACGGCGGCGTCGGCGACGGCCGGGTGGGTGAGCAGGGCGGACTCGATCTCCGCCGGGTAGATGTTCACCCCGCCCGAGATGATCATGTCGATCTTGCGGTCACGGAGGAAGAGGTACCCCTCCTCGTCGAGGAAGCCGAGGTCACCGACGGTGAAGAACTCCCCGATGCGGTTCTGGCGGGTCTTGTCCTCGTCCTTGTGGTAGCTGAAGCCGCCGGTGTTCATCTTGATGTAGACGGTGCCCAGTTCTCCGGGGGGCAGTCGGTTGCCGTCGTCGTCGAAGACGGCGAGTTCGCTGATCGGCCAGGCCTTGCCGACCGTGCCGGGCTTCTTCAGCCAGTCCTCGGCGGTGGCGAAGGCCCCGCCGCCCTCGCTGGCCGCGTAGTACTCCTCCACGCACCGGCCCCACCAGTCGATCATCGCCCGTTTGACGTGGTCGGGGCAGGGGGCGGCGCCGTGGACGGCGTGCCGCATCGAGGAGACGTCGTAGGCGTCCTTGGTCTCCTGCGGGAGCGCGAGGAGGCGGTGGAACTGGGTGGGGACCATGTGGGTGTGGGTGCAGGCGTGGCGGTCGATCAGGCGCAGCATCTCCTCCGGGCTCCACTTGTCCATCAGCACCAGCGGGTGCCCGATGTGCAGGGACGCGCCGGCGAACTGGAGCACGGCCGTGTGGTAGAGCGGCGAGCAGACCAGGTGGACGTTGCCGTCGGAGGGCCGGATGCCGAAGATGCCGAGGAATCCGCCGAGGTACGTCTCCTCCGGCGGCTTGCCGGGCAGCGGACGGCGGATGCCGCGGGGCCGGCCGGTGGTGCCGGAGGTGTAGTTCATGACCCAGCCGAGGGTGCGGCCGGCGGGCGGCTCGCCGCTGTGGCCGTCGAGGAGGTCGGCGTACGGCCGGAAGCCCGGGACCGTTCCGACGGCGTAGCGGCGGCCGGGGTCGAGCCCCGCCTCTTCGGCGGCGGCGGTGGCCGCGTCGGCGAACCGCTCGTGGGCGATGAGCACCTTGGCGCCGGAGTCGGAGACGATCCAGGCGATCTCCGGCCCGACGAGGTGGTGGTTGACGGGCACCAGGTAGAAGCCCGCCTGGGAGGCGGCGAGGTAGGCGGTGAAGAACTCGACGCCGTTGGGCAGGACGACCGCGAAGGCGTCGCCCTTCTCCAGTCCGGCCGCGCGCAGGCCGTGGACCAGGCGGTTCACGTCGGCGTGCAGCCGGCCGGCGGACCATTCCTCGCCCTCGGGGGTGTACAGGACGGTACGGCCCGGGTCTGCCGCGGCCTGCGCCCAGAATCCGTTGGGCAGCTGCTGCGTGTCGGTCATGCTGCTTCTCACTCCTCAGGACCGGCCGGCGATACGGGTGATGCGGTCGATGGCGCGCTCGAACCCGCCGGTGAGCTCGTCGAAGACGGCCTGGACGTCGCGCTCGCTGTTCATCCGGCCGACGATCTGGCCCACCGGGGTGCCGAGCAGTGGCTGGACCTCGTACTTCTGGATCCGGGAGACGGCCTCGGCGACGAGCAGGCCCTGGAGCGGCATCGGGAGGGCGCCGGGCCCCCGCGGGTCGTCCCAGGCGTCGGTCCACTCGGTGCGCAGCTGGCGGGCGGGTTTGCCGGTGAGGGCCCGGGAGCGGACGGTGTCGCCGGAGCCGGCGGCGAGGAGCTTCTCGGTGAGGGCCCGGGAATGCAGGTCGGCCTCGGTGGTGGTGAGCCAGAGGGAGCCGAGCCAGACGCCCTGGGCGCCGAGGGCCAGTCCGGCCGCGATCTGCTCACCGCTGCCGATGCCGCCGGCGGCGAGGACGGGGAGCGGGGCGACGGCTTCCACGATCTCGGGGACCAGGACCATGGTGGCGATGTCACCGGTGTGGCCCCCGGCCTCGTAGCCCTGGGCGACGACGATGTCGATGCCGGCCTCGGCGTGGCGGCGGGCGTGCTTGGCGCTGCCGGCGAGGGCGGCGACCAGGACGCCGTTCTCGTGGGCGCGGGCGATGACGTCGGCGGGCGGGGAACCCAGGGCGTTCGCCAGGAGTTTGACGGGGTAGTCGAAGGCGACGTCGAGCTGGTTACGGGCGACCTGCTCCATCCAGCCGGTGATGCGCCAGCCCGAGGCCTCGCCCTCGGGGAGTTCGGGGACCTGGTGCCTGGCGAGGGTGTCGCGGACGAAGGCGCGGTGCCCGGCGGGGATCATCGCCTCGATGTCGGCCTCGCCGACGCCGTCGACGGCCTTCTTGGCCGGCATCACGACGTCGAGGCCGTAGGGCTTGCCGTCGGTGTGCGCCTGCATCCAGTCGAGGTCGCGCTTGAGGTCGTCGGGGGCGGTGTAGCGGACGGCGCCGAGTACGCCGAAACCGCCCGCGCGCGTGATGGCGGCGGCGACCGCCGGGAAGGGCGTGAAGCCGAAGATGGCGTGCTCGACACCCAGTTCCTTGCTCAGCTCCGTCTCCATGGGCGTGAGGATGCCGCAGGGCGGCGGCCGAGGGAAGAGGTTTTCTGATGCAGTGTCAGATTCTCGGGGGCGGGCCGGTGCGGAGGGTCCCCGGCGGGCGGGCAGATACCCAGTAGCGTGCGGAGCGCCCGGGGCGGCGGTCCGAACGCGCCCCCCGGGCACGGGGCGGCGGCGGGCCGCGCAGGGCGGAGCAGGACGGGCGGACGGGCGGACGGGCAACACGCGGCGGGCAGTGGACGGTTCGGAGCCGACAGGAGGGCCGATCATGGTGGGAGTCACGGGGGCCGGAGCGGAAGCCGCGGCGCCGCGCGGACCGCGGTACGACGGCGGGCCGGAGGACGGAACCGGGAGCGGGAGCGGGGCCGGCACCGGGGCCGGTGCAGCCCGAGCGGAAGCCGTGCCGCCAGCCGGAGTTGGAGCCGCGGCCGGGCCCGGACCGGCCCGCGCCGCGACACGGACGGCAACCGCCAGGGCTCGGTCCGGACCCGAAGCCGGCCGGACCGGCGAAACCGGAGCCGCTACCGGATCCCAAGCCGAGCCCGGCCACGAGCGCGAGGCCGGTCACGGCGTCGGAGCCGGGGCCGGGAACCAGGAGGGGGACGGGAACCGGGACGGGGACGGGAACCCGGACGGGGACGGGAACCCGGAGGGGGGCGGGGCCGGCCGGGGGCTGGGCCGGCGGCGTCTCGGGGCGCGGCTGCTGGCGCTCGGCGGGGTGCTGGTCCTGCACGCCGCGCTGCCGGGCCCGGCGGCCGGGGCGGCGGGCGGCGCGGCGGAGCGGCGCGCCCTCCAGGGCCTGCGGCTGCGCTACGGATCGGCGCGGCAGGCCGGGCTGGTGGAGCGGCACCTGGAAGGGGTCGCGGAGGAGGCGGGGCGCTTCCTCGGCCCCTCCCCCGAGCACCCGTACTACGCCGGCGCCGTGGTGCTCGCGGGGCGCGGCCGGACCATCGCCCTGCACCGGGCGATGGGGGACGCGGTGCGGTACGCGGACTACGACGGCCGCACCGACCGGCCGGTGGAGCTCCCGGCGGCCGAGCGGATCGCGATGACCGAGGACACCGTCTTCGACCTGGCTTCCCTCAGCAAGCTGTTCACCTCCATCCTGGCCGTGCAGCAGATCGAGCGGGGCCGCCTGGAGCTGGAGGCCCGGGTGGACCGGTACCTGCCGGAGTTCACGGGGGGCGGCAAGGAGGCCGTGACCGTCCGGCAGCTGCTCACCCACACCTCGGGGCTGCGCTCGTGGGCGCCCTTCTACCAGGAGTCCACCCGCGAAGGACAGCTGCGCCTGCTGTGGTCGGTGCGGCCGCAGGAGACCCCCGGGACCGTGTACCGCTACTCCGACCTGAACCTCATCGCGCTCCACCTGCTCCTGGAACGGATCACCGGCCGCACGTTGGATGCCCTGCTCCACGACGAGATCACCGCTCCGCTCGGGATGCACCGCACTCGCTACAACCCGCCCCCGTCCTGGCGCCGGGTCACCGCCGCCACCGAGGTGCAGCGCCCGCCCTGGTCGGGTCTGGACCGGGGACTGGTGTGGGGGCAGGTCCACGACGAGAACGCGTACGCCCTCGGAGGGGTCGCCGGTCACGCCGGTGTCTTCGGCACCGCCTGGGACCTCGCGGTCCTCTCCCGTGCCCTGCTCGACGGCGGGGTCTACGCGGGCAGGCGCATCCTGCGCCCCGCCTCCGTCGAACTGCTCTTCACCGACTACAACACCGCCTTCCCCGGCGACGACCACGGCCTCGGCTTCGAGCTCTACCAGCACTGGTACATGGGTGCCCTGGCCACCCCGCACTCCGCCGGGCACACCGGCTTCACCGGCACCTCCCTCGTCCTGGACCCCTCCACCGACTCCTTCCTGATCCTGCTCGGCAACTCCGTCCACCCCGTGCGGACCTGGCGGGCGGGCAGCGCGCCCCGCGTCGCGACCGGCAACCGCTTCGCCCGGGCCGTGCCGGTCCGTACGAGGCACGGCGGCCCCGCCTGGTTCTCGGGCATGGAGGCCGGCGGCTCGGGCACCCTCACGCTCCCCCCGCTGACCCCCGCCACGGCGCGGGCCCGCCTGCGCTGCGCGGTGTGGTGGGACACGGTGCCCGGCGCGGGGGCCTTCCACCTGGAGGTCTCCGCCGACGGGGCCGTCTGGGAACCGCTCCCCTTCCGCACGGTCCGCACGACGGGCGGCGCCGCCGAAGAGTGGCCGACCGGCTCGGCCGGGGGCTGGTCGGGCCGCGTCTGGCACCGCCTCGAAGCCCCCCTGCCCGCCTGGGCGGCCGGCCGCGAGGTCCGCATCCGCTTCCGGCACGCCACGACCGGCCGCTACGTGGGGCGCGGGGTGTACGTGGACGTCCTGCGGGTCGCCGAACCGGCCGGGCTCCTCTTCTCGGAGGACCGCCCGGCGGACGCGTCCCGCGTCGAGGCGTCCGGCTGGACCCGTTCGCCGGACTGACGGACGGCACGGCGCCGGGCGGCGGCCCGCGGCCTGCCTGCGGCCTGACTGCGGCCTGTGGGGAGCCGGGCGGGCGATGGGCAGATGCCGGTGGGGGAAGCTTTGACGGCGGGCTAGCTCTTGAGGCGCTCCCGCAGTTCCTCCAGGTCGGTGAGGAACCAGGTCTGGCCGCCCCGGTTGCATTCGCGGACGAAGTCCCGCAGGGCCGTGCTGTCGTCCGTGTGGCGGGAGATGTCGCCGAGGACGACGAGGCCGACGCGGTAGTTGACGAACTTCTGGACGATGTCGCCGGCGATCCGGGTGTTCAGCCGGAAGAACCCCTCGTCGAACCGTCCGGCCGGGACGACGACCCACCGGGCGCCCTGCCAGGCGGCGTTGCCCACCAGGTCCAGGACGTCCCGTTCGCCGCCGATCAGCCCGCCCTCCGGGTCGCACAGCAGGACGGGCACGTCGTGGATGGTGCTCAGGGTGCTCATGCGGAGCGAGGCTAGGCGCTGGTCGCGGGTGCGGGCGAGGTGTTTTCCGCTCCCCGGCCGCCGTCCGGGGAGCGGCCGGCGCGGTGGAGGTCGCGGAGGAGCGCGATCTCGGCGCCGTGGTGCAGGACTTCCTGGTTGACCCACCACACGACGTCGACGAACGGTTCCCCGGCGTCGCTGCCGTGCGGGTAGGTGCAGTACCCGACGGTGTCGAACGCGGCCTCGTCGACGCCCAGCAGCGCCGTGCGCCAGGCGTCGGCGGCGGTCGCGAACGCGGCCACGGCTCCGGCCGCGTCCCCGGTGACGGGGTGGTCGTCGCGGGTGAGGCGGCGGCTGCCGGCCGTGTGGTCTGCGCGCAGGGTCAGCATCTCCGTCAGGTGGCTCAGGCGCCAGGCGAGGGTGGTGAAGGGCGGCGGCCAGGGGTGCGGGTAGGGCGCGGCGTCGCGGCCCCACTCGCCCGTGCGGGCACCGGCCAGGAACGTCGCGCGCGGCCCCGGGCCGTCCGTGCGCCGCCGGACCGACCAGCAGTCGGCCACCGGCTCCCAGAGGTACTCCTCGTCGGTCATGGGCACCACCCGGGTGTCCGTACCGTCGCCGCTGTCCATCACCGGCCCCGCGAGGCGGTCGGACAGGCGTGCGGACGCGAAGGTGAACTGCCGTATCAGCGGCGCCAGGCGGGGTGCGCTCACTGGTCCTCCCGGATCAGGCAGAAGGGGTGTCCGGCGGGGTCCGCGTAGACGCGCCAGCCCCGGGCGTCGGGGGTGTCGTCGAGGAGGGTCGCGCCGAGGGCGAGGACCCGTTCCTGGGCCCGGTCGAGGTCGGCGACGGCGAGGTCGAGGTGGGCCTGCTGGGGCTGGGCGGGGTCGGGCCACCGCGGCGGCCGGTGGTCGGTGACCTGCTGGAAGGCGAGGACGGCTCCGGACGGGGTGTGGAGCGTGGCCCAGTGCTCGTCCAGGGTCCAGCGCCGGTCGGGCCGGTTGACCTCCCCTCCGAGCAACTCCCCGTAGAAGCGGGCGAGATCAAGGGGTCGCGGACAGTCCAGTACCACGCACTGCAATTCGGCGATCATGTCCGGATCCTAAGGGCCCTCAGGCCCGGGCGAGTGCGGCGTCGATCATCCGGCGGGCGACGGCGGCCAGTTCGGCCGGGTCCGGTGCCGGGCGGGCGTGGGCGAGGGCGCCCGCGAGGCGGTCGTAGAGCAGGCCGTCGGTCCAGGCGGCCAGCAGTTCGGCGGACTCCCCCGGCCGGGGTGCGCCGAGGGCCTCGAGGACGGCGGCGGCGCGGGCGCGGGCGGCGAGGCCCGCCTGGCGCAGGGCCGGTTCCAGTTCCGGGTTCCGGGCGGTCTCCAGGCTCAGCTCGAAGCGGGCCAGCTGCCGTTCCCGGCCCCGCGTCAGCCACTGGTGCAGCAGCGCCCCGAGCAGCCGCGCGGCGGCGTCCCGGTCCTGCGGGGTCTGCGGCGGGCCGGCGCCGTCGAGGTCGGCGAGGTCCAGCTCGGCGAGGCGCCGGTAGCAGGCGCCGATGAGCGCGGTCCGGGTGCGGAAGTAGTACGAGGTGCTGCCGGCCGGAAGGGCGGCGGCGCCGTCGACGGCCCGGTGGGTCAGGCCGCGCAGTCCTGCGGCGGCGACGAGGGCGATGGCCGTGTCCGCGATCAGCGTCCGGCGGTCGGCGGCGGGGGGCGGGCTCTCCGGGGTGGACATGGCGTCACTCTACAGCTGTAGAGTGACGTGCGAGCCTCTACGGATGTAGAGGGTCCGTCGAGGCAGGAGGCCGTGCCATGTCCAGAACCCCGCGCCACGCCGTCGTCGCCGGTGCCGGGATCGGCGGTCTCACCGCCGCCCTCGCCCTGCACCGCCAGGGGTGGCGGGTCACCGTCTGCGAACGGGCGGCCGCGCCGGCGGCCGTCGGCGCGGGCATCGTCCTCGCTCCCAACGCGCTGCGCGCCTACGACGCCATCGGCTTCGACGCCACCCGCGCGGCGGGCCGCGCCGTCCCGGCGTCCCTGGGCGTGCGCCGCCCCGGGGGTGCCCGGCTCAGCCGCGCCGACACCGCCGCGCTGGCCGCCCGCTACGGCCGGCCCCCGCTCGCCGTCCACCGCACCGCCCTCACCGCCGCGCTGGCGCAGGCGCTGCCCGCCGGCGCTCTGGTGTACGGGGCCGGGGTCACCTCCGTGGACGGGGACGGCGGCCGCGCGGTGGTCCGTACCGCCGCCGGGGACCTCACCGCCGACGCCGTGGTCGCCGCCGACGGCATCCACAGCGCGCTGCGCCGGCGCGTCTTCCCGGACCACCCGGGCCTGCGCTACGCCGGGGAGACCGCCTGGCGGACCGTGCTGCCGTCCGGACCGGCCGCCGAAGCGGCGGAGACCTGGGGCCGGGGCGAGCGCTTCGGGACGGTCCCGCTCGCCGACGGGCGGGTCTACCTGTACGCCACCGCCGTCGTCCCCGAGGGGTACCGGCCCGCGGACGTGCGCGGCGAACTGCTGCGGCGCTTCGGCACGTGGCACGATCCGATCCCCGCCCTGCTCGCGCGGATCGACCCGGAGGCGGTGCTCCAGCACGGCCTGTACGACCTGGCCGCGCCGCTCCCCCGGCTCCACGACGGCCGCACCGCCTGGATCGGCGACGCCGCACACGCCATGACCCCCAACCTCGGCCAGGGCGGCTGCCAGGCCGTCGAGGACGCCGTCGTCCTCGCCCACCTGCTGGGCGGTCCGGACGTACCGGCGGCCCTGGCCGCCTACACCCGGGCCAGGCTCGCCCGTACCGACGCCATCCGGGTCCGCGCCCGCCGGATGGGCCGGGTGGCCGCCCTCACCCATCCGCTGGCGGTGGCCGCGCGCGACCTCGCCCTCCGGACCGCCCCGGCGAGCGCCGCGCGGCGCGCGCTGGACGACCTGTTCGACGGCTTCACGCTCCCGGCCCTCCCGGCCCTGCCGACCCGCCTGGAATGAAGACCGCCCCCCGGCTCCGGCCGGTGTGGAAGCGGGTCAGCGGCCCAGTACCGCCATCGCCGCGTTGTGGCCCGGGATCCCGCTCACGCCGCCGCCCCGGACCGCCCCCGCACCGCACAGCAGGACGTTGCCGTGGGCGGTCTCCACGCCCCAGCGCCCCGCGTCCGCGTCTTCCCCGTACGGCCAGGACAGGTCCCGGTGGAAGATGTGCCCGCCCGGCAGCCGCAGTTCGCGTTCCAGGTCCTGCGGGGTCTTGGCCTCGATGCAGGGGCGCCCGTCGCCGTCGAAGGCCAGGCAGTCGGTGAGCGGCTCGGCCAGGTGGGCGTCCAACTGGGCCAGGGTGGCGGTCAGCAGCACCTCGCGGGCCTGCCGGTTGTCCTTCTCGAAGAGGCGCGCCGGAGTGTGCAGGCCGAAGAGGGTGAGCGTCTGGTAACCCCGGCCGGCGAGTTCCGGCCCGAGGATCGAGGGGTCGGCCAGCGAATGGCAGTAGAGCTCCGACGGCGGTACGGACGGCAGTTCCCCTCCCGCGGCCTCGCCGTGGGCGCGCCTGAGCTGCTCGTAGCCCTCCGCGACGTGGAAGGTGCCGCCGAAGGCCTCGCGGGGGTCCACCGAGGTGTCGCGCAGCCGGGGCAGCCGGCTCAGCAGCATGTTGACCTTGAGCTGGGCGCCTTCCGGGGCCGGTCCGGCGGATTCGGGGGCCTCGCCGAGGAGTCCGGCCAGCGCCCGGGGGGAGGCGTTGACCAGCACCGTGCGCCCCACGACCGTGCCCTCGCCCGTGGCCGTGCGGTAGGTGACCTCGGCCGGGGCGGTTCCGTCGGTGTGGATGCGCAGGACCTCGTGGCCGGTGGCGATCCGGGCGCCGCCCGCCCGGGCGGCCCCGGCCAGGGCGTCGGTGAGGGCTCCCATGCCGCCGACGGGCACGTCCCAGTCGCCGGTCCCGCCCCCGATCACGTGGTAGAGGAAGCAGCGGTTCTGCACGAGTGACGGGTCGTCGGCGTCGGCGAAGGTGCCGATGAGACCGTCGGTGAGGACCACGCCCCGGACCAGGTCGTCGGTGAAGCGTTCCTCCAGCGCCCGTCCGAGCGGCTCCTCGAACAGCATCCGCCAGGCCGCCTCGTCGTCGATCCGGGCCCGCAGCCCCGCACGGGTGGGCAGCGGTTCGGTGAGGGTCGGGAACACCTTGCGGGCGAGCCGGCCGGTGGTCGCGTAGAAGGCCCGCCACGCCTCGTACTCCCGGTCCGAGCCGGTGAGCTTCGCGAAGGACTCCCGCGTGCGCGTCTCGCCGCCGCCGACGAGGAGTCCGCCGGGGCGGCCGTCCCGCTCGAAGGGCGTGTACGAGGAGACCGTGCGCCGCCGCACCGCGAACCGCAGCCCCAGGTCACGGATGATCTTCGCGGGGAGCAGCGAGACGAGGTAGGAGTAGCGCGAGAGCCGGGCGTCGACCCCGGCGAAGGGGCGGGTGGAGACGGCCGCCCCGCCGGTGTGGCCGAGCCGTTCGAGGACCAGCACCGAGCGGCCGGCGCGGGCCAGGTAGGCGGCGGCGACGAGGCCGTTGTGGCCGCCTCCCACGATCACCGCGTCGTACACGTCCTGCGCGAGGCCCGGGGAACCTGAGTTGGCGGTCATGGCTCTTGGTAGCACACCTGGCCGAGCCGCTCCAGGCAGTGCGCCTCGTCGGCGTGGGCGAGGACCGTGTCGGGGTGCTCGTCGCCGAGGGAGCGTTCCCGGATGCCGGACAGGTCCCGGTAGATGGGCAGCGCCTCGTCCCAGCGGCCGAGCCGCCCCAGGCCGACGGCGAGTTCCCGGCGGCTGACCAGGGTGTCCGGGTGTTCCGCGCCGAGGACCCTGGCGCGCGCCGCGCCGACCTCGCGGGCCTCGGCGACGGCCTCCTCCCAGCGTTCGAGGCGGCCCAGGTTGACCCCGAGGACGTGGCGGGCGCGCAGGGTCTCCGGGTCGGCGGCGCCGTAGGCCCGGGTGCGGTCGCGGACCAGGGAGCGGAACAGGTCGAGGGCCTCGGCGGCGCGGCCGGTGCGGCCCAGGGCGATGCCGGTCTCGTAACGGGCGGCGAGGGCGTCGGGGTGGTCCCGGCCGAGTACGCGTTCCCGGGCGGCGGCGACCTGGCGGAAGCCGGTCAGGGCCTCCTGCCAGCGGCCGAGGCGGCCGAGGGCGTACGCGGCCTCGTAGCGGCTCTGCAGGGTCTCCGCGTGCTCGGCGCCGAGCACGGCGGCGCGGTCGGCCGCCACCTCGGCGGCGGTGGCGTGCGCCTCGGCGTGCCGGCCGAGGGCGCTCAGGGCGCAGGCCAGGCTGTGCCGGCAGCGCAGGGTGCCCGGGTGGAGCGGGCCCTCGGTGCGGACGCGGGCGGCCAGCACCGAGCGGTACACCTCGTAGGCCTCTCCGTGGCGGCCGAGGCGGCCCAGTTCGTACGCCTCCTCCTGGCGGGCGGCGAGGGTCTCGGGATGGTCGGGGCCGAACACCCGGGCCCGGCCCCGCGCCACGGCCGCGTACACGGCGAGGGCCTCCTCGGGCCGGCCGGCGCGGCTGAGGGCGAAGGCGCGGGTGTGGCCGGCGGCGAGGGCGTCGGGCTCTCCGGCCGCCGGGGTGCCCGGCGCCGGCCCGTAGGCGGCGGTGAGCCGGGGGTCCTCGGTGGGGGCGGGCCGGCTGATGCGGTGCCCGGCGGTACCGGTTCCGGTACTGGTACCGGAGGAGGCAGAGCCCGGACCGGCGGAACCGGACGCGGATCCGGAGGAGGCAGAGCCGGGACCGGCGGAACCGGACCCGGACCCGGATCCGGAGGAGGCGGAGCCCGGACCGGCGGAACCGGAACCCGGGCCGGTCGCGGCCGGACGGGCCGCCGTCCAGGAGCCGGTGAGCAGGGCCCACTCCCCGCTGGCGGGTCGGGCGTCCGCTCCGGCCTTGCGCCCGGCCGTCATCCCCGCCGCCCAGACGGGCAGCGGGGGCTGGGCGGCGGGCCGCCCGCCGGGGCCGAAGCGGGACTCGACCAGGCGCCGGTGCAGGTGGCGGGCGTCGCCGGGCCGGTCCTCGGGACGCTTGGCCAGCAGGTCCAGCACGAGCCGCTCGAAGTAGCCCGGCAGCTCGGGGCGGTGATCGCGCAGCGGTACGGGCGCGGTGTCGCGGTGGCCGACCAGCACGGACCAGGAGTCGCCGAGGTCGAAGGGCGGGGCTCCGGTGGCGATCTCGTAGAGGACGCAGCCGAGGGAGTAGAGGTCGCTGCGGTGGTCGACCTCGCCGCCCGCGATCTGTTCGGGCGACATGTAGTGCGGGGTGCCCATGGCCATCCCGCCGCCGGTGAGCTTGGCGGTGAAGCCGATGTCGTGCGCCAGGCGGGCGATGCCGAAGTCGCAGATCTTCACCGTGCCGTCGGTGAGCCGCATGATGTTGGCCGGCTTGAGGTCGCGGTGGACGACGCCCTGGTCGTGGGTGTAGCCGAGGGCGGCGGCCATCTGCTCGGCGATGTCGAGGACCACGTCGACGGGGAGCGGGCGCGCCTCGTTCTCCTCCATGAGCTGGCTGAGGTTGCGTCCCTCGAGGAGTTCCATGACCAGGTAGAGGGGGCCGCCGGAGGCGCTGTCGTCGCCGAAGTCGTGGACGACGGTGACGCCCCGGTGCTGGAGCGAGGCGGCGACGCGCGCTTCGCGGCGGAAGCGTTCGCGCAGGACCTGGGTGAAGTGGGCGTCCTGTTCCGGGCCGAGGGGCTTGAGGCACTTCACCGCGACCTGCCGGCCGAGCGACTCGTCGCGGGCACGCCACACCTCACCCATGCCGCCGCGCCCGATCAGATCGAGTGACCGGTACCGGCCCTGGATCAGTCTGGACTCCGCCATGTCTTAAAGCCGCCCCCGTCGTCGTGCCGCGCCCTCCCCGGCCGGTCCAGTATGGCCGCTGATGTTCGCAGTGTGTACGCGGAGGGGCGGGTGCCGGGGCCGAGTCGGCGCATCGCTCTCAAGATGTGACCTGGAGGCAGCCGCCGGGGCGGACCTGCGGGAATGCTGCGCAGCACGCGGCCTGTGGGGCGCAGGCGGCGGGTGGCCGCGCCCGAGGCCGGTGCGGGGTGTCCGTACGGCTGGTGCGCCCGGTGCGGCAGGGACCCGTGGGCGGCGCCAACCGGCCTGCGGCGCACCGGATTTCGGCCAGGGACGAGGGACACCGCCCCGGGCGGGTGCCGGGAAACCCGCCCGGACGTGCCTCAGCTCATCCGCGAGACGTGGTACTGGCGGATCCGCCAGCCGTCTCCGGCGTGCTGGACGAGGACGGAGAGGCGGACGGTGAGCGGGGTCCCGGCGGGGTCCTGCGGGGTGGGTGTCCGGAAGGTGACGGTGGCGAACCCGCCGAGCGCCTCGGCGGCGACGGGGCGGGAGTGCAGGACCTCCACGGTGGCGGTGGTGCCGGGCGGGACGTTGTCGTAGTAGGCGCGTATCTCCTCCCGGCCGTTCAGCAGCCGGGGGGACAGGCCCTGGAAGAGGGCGTCCTCGGCGAAGAGGGCGACGACGTCGTCGACGCGGCGCTCCCCGAAGGCCGCGCGCCACTCCTCCAGGACGTCGGCGAGTACCCCATAACGGTTCGACATGCGCCCGTTACCTCCGGTTCCATGGTCAATAACTTATGAAGACACCATGTTGACAGCCTACGTACCGATACCGGCTACTTTTCGAAGTGCATAATGAGGCCATGCAGGATCATGCAAGGCAGTACCCGGGGGAATGTTGTGAACGTGACCGCTCCGCGGACACAGGGGTCGGCGTATGCGGGGAGGGCCTGACCGTCTACCGCCAGGCCGTCGTGAAGGGATGCACGCCCAGGGAAGGCGCGCCCGCCTGTCTCCTGCGGATGGGCCTCCTCGTCCCTCCGCCGGACGACCCGACCGTCCTCGTGCCCGTGGCACCGGACGTCGCCAAGGCCGAACTCGTCCGCCCCATCGAGCAGTCGCTGGAGCGGCAGCGGCTGGACGCGCACGCCATCGCCGGGAGCTTCGTACCGGTGGCCGCGATCTACACCGCCGCCAAACGCGAACACACCGGCTGGGCCACCGCGATCGACGGGGAGAGGGTCGTCCACTCCACGCTGGCGCACGCGGTCCGCGAGTGCCGGGAGGAGCTGATGACGGTGCAGCCGGGGGGCTCGCGCGTCTCGTACGACCTGGACGAACTCGACCACGTACGCGGTGCCGTCCGGCACCGCACCCTGTACCCGCACGCGGCCCGGACCCACGCGGCCACGCTGCGCCACATCGAACGGCTCACGGAGGCCGGGTGCGAGGTCCGCACCCTCGACCACGTCTTCGACCGGCTGATCGTCATCGACCGGGCCGTCGCCTACGTCCCGGGCCCCGGCGAGGGCCGGACCTCGGTACTGGAGATCAGGCAGCCCTCCATCGTCTCCTTCCTCGTGCGGGTCTTCGAGGAGGCCTGGGAACGGGGTGCGACCATCGACCCGGGCGCCTCGCGCACCGTGGAGCCCGACATCGCCGACGAGATCCAGCGGGCCGTGATGCGCCTGCTGGTGGCCGGCCACACGGACGAGGCGATCGCCCGCCGGCTCGGCACCAGCCGGCGGACCGTCGCCGCGCACGTGAGCCGGATCGCCGCCACCGTGCAGAGCCGCAGCCGGGCCCAGCTCGGCTACCTCATCGCCACCAGCGGGCTGCTGCCCGTGGACGAAGGCGCCGAGCCGGACTGCGCCCCGCTGCCGGCCTGATCCCCGCCCGTCGAGCACCCGAGCGCCCGGCCGGACACCCCGGCCGGGCCCGCCCCCGGCTCCGGGCACGGCGCGCGCGCAGCGCCCGTACGCCGGCTGCCGCCAGCAGCACCAGGACCAGCAGCGTCGACCAGCCCAGCTGGCCGCGCGTCCCGGGGTCGAGGGCCATCAGCACGAGCACCGCCACGATGCCGGCCGCCGCGAGCCAGGACAGGTACGGGAAGCCGCGCATCCGCACCACCAGCAGGTGCGGGGAGTCCCGCTCCAGCCGGCGGCGCAGCACCAGGTGGGCGGCGGCCACGGTCAGCCACATGTAGAGCATGGAGCCGCCCATGGCCTTCGCCAGGAACGGCAGGATCCGTTCCGGCCAGCGGTGGTCGAGGGCGATCGCGACGAAGCCGAAGGCCGCCGACGCCGCGACGGCCGCACGCGGCGCGCCCCGGGCGGAGGTGCGCAGCAGGAGGCGCGGGGCCTCTCCCCGGGCGGCGAGCGAGTGCGCCATGCGCGAGGCGCCGTACAGGTTGGCGTTCATCGCGGACAGCAGGGCGATGAGCACGACGACCTCGATCAGCCGCCCCGCGCCGGGGATGCCGAGCCGGTCGAGGACCGCGACGTAGGGGCTGCGGCCGGGTGTGGCCGCGTCCCACGGAAGCAGGGTGACGATCACGGCGATCGAGCCGAGGTAGAAGAGGCTGATCCGCCAGATGGCGCTGCCGACCGCCTTGGTGACGGAGCGGGCGGGGTCGCCGGACTCGGCGGCGGCCATGGTGATGACCTCCATGCCGCCGAAGGCGAACACCACGGTCAGCAGGCCCGCGACGACACTGTCCCAGCCCTGGGGCAGGAACCCGCCGCGGCCGGTCAGGTTGGTCATGCCGGGCGACTCGACTCCGGGCACCGCGCCGCACAGGGCGGCCACGCCGAGGGCGAGGAAGGCGATGATGGCGGCCACCTTGATGCCCGCGAACCAGAATTCGGCCTCCCCGAAGGAGGAGACCGAGAGCATGTTGGACTGGGTGAAGACGGCCAGTGCCGCGAGGGCGATCGCCCACTGCGGTACGGCCGGGACCCACTGGTGCAGGATGGTCGCGGCGGCGATCAGCTCGATGGCGATCGCGATGACGGTCACGGCCCAGTACAGCCAGCCGGCGGTGAAGCCGGCCCACCGGCCCAGGGCGCGGTCGGCGTAGACGGAGAACGAGCCGCTGGCCGGCATGGCGGCGGCCATCTCGCCGAGCATCCGCATGACCAGCAGGGCCAGCGCGGCGGCGAGCGCGTACGACAGGATGATGGCCGGGCCCGCGACCCGCAGGCCGGTTCCGGAGCCGACGAAGAGCCCGGCGCCGATGACCCCGCCGAGGGCCAGCATGGTCAGGTGGCGTGGGCGCAGGGCGCCGGCGAGTTCCCCGTCGGCCGGGGCCCGGGCCGCGGGCGGCCGGGGTGTCTGGGTGAGTGGAGCGGACATGTGCGGTTCCCCCGGGTACGGACGTGCGCGGGGCCGGCGTCCGTGGCGCCGGCCCCGCGTCACGGTGTCGGTCAAGAAGAGACGCGCTCGAGCGTCGCGGTGTGCAGCTCGCCGGCGCGGCCGCCGTCGGGGGTGGCGTACGTCCAGTAGACGCTGACGGTGGAGCGGCCGAGGTCCATGACGTGGCTGACGGTCATGCCGGAGGTCTCGACCCAGTTGACGAAGTAGAGGCCCTCGCCCACCTGGCGGACGGAGAGCCGCTCCTGGCCGCTGTGGCCGGCCATCGGGCCTTCCAGGGCGGTCCAGTCGAGGGTCGTGCCGTCGGCGGAGTAGGAGTTGCGCAGGACGGCGCCGTTGTCGAGGGTCAGGACGTACGTGTGGCCCGCGAAGGCGGGGACGGCGGCGGCCGGCCGTGCGGCGGGGGCGGTGAGGGCCGCGGCCGGGGAGGGAGCCGGGGCCGGGGCCGCCGCGTGGGCGGACGGGGCCGCGGCGAGGGCGATCAGGGCGGTGGCGGCGAGGGCCGGGACGGTGGTGCGCAGGCGCATGACGGTTCCTTCTCGGTGGTGGTGACGGGGTGTGGGCAGCGGGCGCGCGGGGCGCGTCACTGCGCGTACTGGTAGAAGCGGGTGTGGTCGAGCAGCTCGGAGGGCCGCACCTGCCACGGGGACATGGGCTCGTCGAGGCTGATGACCCGGCCGTGCTGGGGGTCGCCGGCGGGCAGGGGCCGGCGCGGCTCGTAGCCGGATCCGGGGTGCTTGCGCTGCCAGCGGGCCCAGACGAGGTCGATGAAGGTGTGGTGGAGCCAGAAGACCGGGTCGTTGGGGGAGGTCCCGCCGGTCATCTGGCCGCCGACCCACAGGTGGACCCGGTTGTGGTTGTGCCAGCCCTCCTTCTCCCCGACGGTCCAGCCCTCCAGCTTGTTGCGGAAGCCCGCGGTGGTGGCGGTCGAGTCCCAGGGGGCGGAGTCGTACACCGGGTCGTCGACGGCCCGGGCGAGTTCGGCGGGGGTGGGCAGCGCGACCGGGTCCGCGGGGCGGCCGAAGTCGCGCATCAGGTACTTCTCCTCGGTGACGCCCACGTTCACCGGCCAGTCGCCCCGGTCGAAGGCGAACGGGCCGGTCATGACCCGGCGGTCGCCGGGGCGGCCGTTGCCGCCGAGGAAGTCGTCGGCCCACAGGCCCGAGGTGGGCGACTGGTCGGTGGTCCAGTCCCAGTAGGGCAGGGTGACCTTCGGGTCGACCTGCTGGAGGGCGCGTTCGAACTCCAGCAGGTACTGGCGGTGCCAGGGGAAGAAGGAGGGGGACATGTGTCCCACCCGCTGCCCGCCCTCGCCGTCGGAGACGAAGTACTGCCCGTGCAGCCGGACGAACTCGTCGTAGACGCCGCGTCGTTTCACCTCCAGGAGGGCCGCCACGAACCTCGCCCGCTCGTCGGCGTCCAGGTCCTTCTGGTTCTTGCGCGTGTACACGTGTGCTTGATCCTCGCTCTGTCGGACGTCAGTGGTGGTGCAGCCGGGCCGTCGAGAGCTGCGCGGTGCCGATCTCGTCCACCGCCGCCCGCGCCACCTCCAGCGGTGTGGGGAAGGACTGGTAGTGGCTGACCAGGCTCAGGTAGCTGCCGTCGGCGCGGCGCATGACGTGCAGCGGACGGCCGTCGATGCTGACCTCGATGCCGGGGCCCGGGCCGGGGGCCGGGGCCGCGGCCTTCCGGGCGGAGGCGTAGCGCACGGCCGTGGGTCCGCCCTGGATACGGCGGCCCCGGTACACCTCGTCGAAGCTGCCGGGGAGCGGGGCCGGCGCGGCGGCGGCCCCGGCGGGTGTGCCGGCGGGCGCGGGGGCGGGGTCGGCCAGGACGATCGGCGCGACGGCGGCGCTGGTGCCGACGACGACGGCCGTGGTGAGGGCGGCCCGCATCATGTCCCTGCGGGTGATCGTGTTCATGCGTGCTGCTCCTGGGTGGCGGTGGCCGGTGCGGTGATGTCCTCGAGGACCGCCCGGACGATGTCGTCGGCCCGTTCGAGGACGGAGGGCATGCCGGAGGTGAAGAAGAGCGTCCCGGCGCCCATGTCGCCGATCGCGTGCATCCGCCGGTGGGGCCGGCCGGCGCCGACGGCCCGGCTGGTGGACGGTTCGATGTGCAGGCCGCCGTAGGGGTGGTACTCGCCGATGCCGTCCTCGACGAGCGAGTCGACGAACGGGCGGGCCTGGGCCGGGACCCGGTGGGAGGGCGCGCTGACGGCGTTGACGACGACGTCGCTCTCGTACTCCCCTCCGTCGGCCCCGATGTGGAAGCCGGCGCCGGCCAGCGGCTTGACGTTCCACAGGCCGCGCAGGACGCGCAGGCCGCCCGCCTCGTGGAGCTCCAGCAGTCTGCGGGCGTTGGCCGGGGGCATCGGGCAGCACAGGCTCATCACGGCCCGGTAGTGGTGGTCCCGGATGAAGTCCTGGTCGGCGGGGCGCAGCAGCGTCCAGGCGTCGGGGCCGCTCTCGGGGACGGCGTGCTGCATGACCCGCATGCCGGTGTCGGGCTCGTCGATGCGGTCGTACTGGCGGCGCAGCCGCTCCAGGGGCGGTTCCGTGGCCAGGGAGGACAGTTCGGCGACCACCGCGGACGGGTCGGCGCCGTGGGCGGCCAGTTCCCGGTCCAGGAGCTCCAGTACGTCGTCCAGCGCGAGCCGGCCGTCGTGGTTCCGGGCGGCGCGGGCGTGCAGGGCGGCGGGGGTGAAGTGCCGGATCTCGGGGAAGACGGGGCGCTGGCGCACGGCGGGCAGGGCGCCGTTGCGGGAGGCCATGGTGATCCGGCCCCGGTGGCCGCGGGCGGCGAGGGAGACGACGGTGTCCACGGCCGCGAGGCCGGTGCCGAGGACGGTGACGTCGGCGGTCGCGGGTATCGCGGCGACCGTGGTGCGCAGCGGGTAGGGGTCGGCGAAGTAGCCGGGGCTGCCGTCGAGCCCGTAGTGGTCGGCGGGCCGGCCGGCGCCGACCGCGCAGACCACGTAGTCGAAGGCGTGCGTACGGCCGTCGCGGGTGGTCAGCACCACCTCCTCCCCCGCCTCGCGGGCCGCGACGACCGCGTCGCGGACGATGCCGGTGGGCCAGCCGCCGAGGGAGAGCTCGCCGACGGCGTTCTCGGCGGTGCGCTCCAGGTAGCTGCCGAACACCCAGCGGGGCGGGAAGTAGCCGTCCGCGGCGTAGTCGCCCTGCCCGTACGGGAGTCCGGAGGCGCGCAGCCAGTTCAGGAAGTCGTCGGGGTCTCCGGTGCGGGCGCTCATCTCCGCCGGGATGATGTTGGCGAGGACCGTGTCGGCGTCGTGCTGGTAGGCGCGGCCGCGCCACAGGCTGCCCGAGGGTTCGAAGACGGTGATCGAGCCCCGGCCGCGGCCCTGGGTGCGGGAGAGCCGGTCCAGCAGGCAGACGGCCGCGGCCCCTCCGCCGACCAGGCCGATGCGCGTCGGCGGGCGGTCGTTCGTGTCGATGGTCATGGTCACCCTTCGTGGAGAGGAGTCGGCGGGAGGGGCGCCCGCGGGGGCGCCGTCAGTGCGCGGGGGCGGGCTGCGGCTCGGCGGTGGCGGCGGCCGTGGACGCGGCGGCGGGGCGGCGGCGGGAGCTCGCGTAGAGCAGGCCGAGGCCGATCAGCGCCCAGACGACGAGCACCAGGACCGGGCCGCCGGCACCGGCGCCGTCGAAGGGACCCGCGGTGCGCAGCAGGGTCGCGGCGGCGCCCGCCGGGAGGAACTGGCCGATCGAGCCCAGCGGCTGCGGCAGCATCTCGGGGGCCGAGGCGAGTCCGGAGAGCGGGTTGCCGACGACGAACATCAGGACGGCGCCGACCGCTATGCCGGGCGGGCCGATCAGCGAGCCGAGCCCGGTGATCAGGGAGACCATGGCCAGCTCCAGCAGGGCCACGATCCCGGCGTTGACGAGGTAACCGCCCGGCGCCACCCCGCTGAGGTGGGTCAGCATCAGGGAGCTGAGGAGTCCGGAGGCCAGGGCGAAGCCGATGACGCCGAGGAACTTGGCGCCGTTGGCACGCACCTTGAGGACGAAGAGCAGGGCGGCGATCACGGCGGTGATCAGGAGGGGCAGGAAGCCCATGGAAAGGCCCGCGCCGCTCGGGTCGTCGGAGTCCGCGGGCACGACGTCGGTGACGCGTACCGGACCGCCGGCGAGTTCCTGCGCCTGCCCGGTCAGCGTCCGGGCGACGGCGGGCGAGGCGGCGGAGGCCAGGCGCAGTTCCAGTCCGCCGGCGGTGGGCAGCAGGGCCCCGTACGCCTCGCGGTCGCGCAGGGCGGCGTCGGCCTCCTCGACACCGGAGGCGGTCCCGATGTCGTAGGCGCCGGGGGCGGTCTCGCGCAGCCGGTCGGCGAGCTGCTCCGCGCTCTGGGGGGCGCCCGGTGCGGAGACGACCAGGACGGGCAGGTCCCGGGGTGCGGCGTGGGACGCCGACCAGGAGAACCAGCCGCCGATGACGAACTGCACGATCGCGACGATGACGAGGATGGTGCGCGCTTCCGCGCGTGGTGAGGCGGTCGAACTCATGAGTGCTTCCTGGGATCGGTGCGGCCGGCGGACGGGCGGGGCAGGCGGCGGGGGCGTTCGGGCGCGGGCGGCTACTCGTCGAGCAGGTCGGGCTGTTCCGCCGTGATCTCGTCCCACATGATCTGGAAGCTGTAGCGGCCGAGCTGCTCGTCGCCGAAGCCGTCCCGGGCCAGCAGGGCCTGCTCGTGGGACATGGGGACGGGGCGGCCCGCGGCCAGGGCCAGCAACTGGACCTGTGCGCAGCTCTCGTAGGTGAAGAACCAGTGGACGGCCTCCTCCAGGGAGCCGCCCACGGTGATCAGGCCGTGGTGGCGCAGCAGCATGGCTCGCTTGGCGCCGAGGCGGTCGGCGATGTCCTGGCCGTGTTCGATCCGGATGGCGGGGCCGTCGTAGTCGCCGTAGAGGACCTGGTCCTGGTAGAAGGCCGCGGACTCCTGGTCGTAGGGCTCCAGGAGCCGTTCGAGGGCGCCGAGGGCGCGGGCGTGGACGGTGTGGCCGTGCGCGATGGCGTCGGCCCCGGGCCGCTCGTGGATCTTCGAGTGGATGGTGAAGGCGCTGGGGTTGACCTTGCCGGTGCCGTCGACGACGCGGCCCGACGCGTCGACGCGGATCAGATCGGCCACGCGGACGCGGCTGAAGGAGACGCCGAAGGGGTTGACCCAGAAGGTGTCGAGGTCCTCGGGGTCGCGGACCGAGATGTGGCCGGATATCCCCTCGGCGTAGCCCGCCTTGCCGAACAGCCGCATCGCGGCGGCCAGTCGCTGCTTGCGGTGGCGGCGCTCCTCCTCGGCGGAGGCGAACACCGGGTCCGCCGGGATCGGCAGACCGGTGTGGGTGTCGGCGAGGAAGGCTTCGGGTGCGGTGGTGGACACGTCTTGTCTCCTGGATGGTCGGTTTCGGGCCTGCCCGCCCCCCGCTCCCCCGGCCGCGCCGAGGCACGGCAGGGCAGGGCGAAGCCTGGCCACGGGTCAGGGAAGGCGCGCCTAAACCCCTGGTCAGCTGGGGTGTGGCGACTCGGGAGGGCATCGGCTCCCGCTCCTGAATCCTGTCCCACACCGAGGTGGTTTTTCGGCCTCCAAAGCCCCCGCACGGGTTCATAAGCGTGCGTTTCACGTTTGCGCAGCGGGCCTGATTACGGGCATAGCGGCACAGACCGCGCCCGGCGACGGGCGTCCCGCCCCCGCGGGACGGGCGCGGACGGTGTCAACGGGCCGTCAGGAGGTGACCGGGCGGCGTCAACGGCCCGTCAGAGGGTGGACCCGGGAGGGCCGGTGCGGGCCTAGCCTCGGTGGGCGCGCCCCGGGACGCCTCCCCGCTGCCCGGGGCCCCCTCCGGCGTCCCGCGGTTCCTCCAGGAGGAGACCTCATGTGTGTGTTCTCGTACGCAGACGATCCCGAGCCGGAGGAACGCGTCCCGGCCGGACCCCTGTACGTGCCGGTCCGGCCGGGAGGCCCGGAGGTGGTGGTACGCCTGTTCCGTACTCCGCTGGGCGCCCGTACCGCCGTCGGTTTCACCGGGCCGGACCGGCTCGCCGCCGCGCTGGGAGCCGGGCACCCCTGGATCCGGCTCTCGGAGCCGGCGCTGCGCGCGCTGGCCGAACCGCTCGGGGCGGCCCCGCTCACCGTGGACCCGGTCCTGACCGCTCCGGGGGTCACCCCGGCGCCGCCCGCCGAGCCCCCGCCGGTGCCCGCGCCCCGGGCCTCGGGTGCCGCCGCGCGGACCGCCTGAAGGGGGCGCCATGACCATCGCAGCCGTCCCCGAGGTGCCGGCGGGCGCCGGGGACCTGTCCGTCTGGTCCGCCTCCACGTCCGCGCTCGCCCGCGGCGGCCTGGCCGTCGGCGGGGTGCCGCTGGCGAAGGTCGCCGAGCGGTTCGGGACTCCGGCGTACGTACTGGACGAGGCCGAGGTGCGCGCACGCTGCCGCGCCTACCGGGAGGCCTTCCCCGGCGCCGAGATCCTGTACGCCGCCAAGGCGTTCCTCTCCCGCGCGTTGGTGCGCTGGGTCCGGGAGGAGGGGCTCGGCCTCGACGTGTGCTCCGCCGGGGAACTGGAACTCGCCGTGACCTCGGGGTTCCCCGCCGAGCGCATCGTGCTGCACGGCAACGCCACGTCACCCGCGGACATCGGGGCCGCGCTGCGGCTCGGCGTGGGGAGGATCGTCATCGACAGCCCCTCCGAGATAGCCCGCATCGCCGCCGCCGTGGGACCCGGGGGCCGCCAGAGGGTCCTGGTGCGGGTGGTGCCGGGTGTCCACGCCGGCGGCCACGAGAAGATCCGTACCGGTACGGAGGACCAGAAGTTCGGGCTGTCCGCCGCCGACGGCAGCGCCCGGCGGGCCGTCGACCGGATCCTGGCCCAGCCGCGGCTGGAACTCACCGGACTGCACTGCCACATCGGCTCCCAGATCACCGCCGTCGGCCCCTACCTGGTGGCGCTGCGGCGCATGGTGGAGCTGATGGCCGAGGTCCGCGACGCGCACGGGGTCGCCCTGCCCGAGCTGGACCTCGGCGGCGGGCACGGCATCGCGTACCGCCCCGGGGAACCGGAACCGGCCCTGGACCCGGGCGGGCTGGCGCGGGGGCTGCGCACCGGCCTCGCCGAGGCCTGCGCCGCCGCCGCTCTGCCCGTGCCCCGGCTGGCGGTGGAGCCGGGACGGGCCGTCGTGGGCCCGGCCGGGGTCGCGCTGTACGGGGTCCTCGCCGTGAAACGCACCCGGGGCGACGTGTTCGTGGCCGTGGACGGCGGGATGAGCGACAACCCGCGGCCCGCCCTGTACGGAGCGCGGTACGCGGCCCGGCTGGCCGGCCGCGCCTCCACGGCCGGCCCCCGCACCGCCACCGTCGTGGGCCGGCACTGCGAGGCCGGTGACGTCCTCGTCGCCGGGGCGGCCCTGCCGGACGACGTCCACCCCGGCGACCTGCTCGCCGTACCGGTGGCCGGGGCCTACCAGCTGTCCATGGCCTCCGGGTACAACATGGTCGGCCGGCCGCCGGTGGTCGCGGTGCGCGGGGGCGCGGCGCGGACCTGGTCAGGCGCGAGACCCTGGACGACTTCCGCAGCCGCGACATCGGGGACTAGCCCGTCCGGGTCTGGCCTCCCGGGCCCGTGTCGTCGGGTCCGGTCCAGTCGAAGGTGATGTGCTTGCTGGACTGGCCCTGCCGGTTCCAGTGGAAGCCGAAGGCGTCGGCCCGGTCCGCGGTCGAGCGGCCCCAGGTGGCGACCTGCCCCGGTCCGGTCTCCGAGCCCGGCAGGTTCGTCGACTGGACCCGCGCGCCCTCGGGGGTCGTGGGACCCGTGAGGGCCACCGCTCCGGCCTCGACCCGGCCGGGGACGGTGGCCCTCCAGCCGCCGAGGTCCTCGTCGACCTCGATGTGGACGGGGGCGAAGTCCAGGCCGCGCATCTCGGCGTCCATCATGGCCACCATCTCGGCCGGCCAGCTGCCCGCCCGGCCCCCGAAGATCATCTGGAGTGCCTGGCGCTGGGCCTCGTCGGCGCGCTCGTCGAGGAAGATCGCCGCGTACGTGTCACTGTGCTCCGCCCACACGTTCCCGACGAAGGAACCGAGCATCAGGACGTTCAGCCCGTCGAGCGTCACGCCGCCGTAGTCGCCCTCGCGGATGTGCCAGGCGAGGACTCCGTCGCACGCGCCGTAGCTGGGCGGCTGGGCGAAGGAGCAGGGGCACGGAACGTCACACCTGCACGTGTCGAACCAGTCCCCAGCCACGTGCCAGGCCGGGACGGTCGCTGTGGTCTCGGACATCTCATCGCCTCCACGTGACCCCGCGCCGGGCGGGCGTCGCGGAGGGCCCGCCACGCACGGGGCGGACACCGCCGCCCGCGTGCGGCGGCACGGGTCATCAGCTCGATTCTCCTCCTGCCGCCGTGCCGGGGGAAGCGGTCACCCCGCCCGGCGCATGTCCGTCTCCCCCATCGGCGGGGTGTGGTCCAGTCCCGGCAGCAGCCAGTCCTGGAAGGGGGCGAGGGCCGCCAGTACGAGGAAGACGAGGCCCACGGCCCAGGCCAGCCACGGGCCCTGCCGCCAGAGCTTCTCCAGGAAGATCACCCCGGCGACGGCCGCCATCGCGGCCACGTTCATCACCCCGAGCGGGATCAGGACGATCATCAGGCCCCAGCAGCAGCCGACGCAGTACAGGCCGTGGTGCGCGCCGACCCGCAGGTCCTTGGCCCACCGCCGGTAGCGCGCGTACCGGGCGAGCTGGAACATCGGGTTGCGGCAGTGCCGCAGGCAGATCCGCTTCAGCGGCCCGAACTGCTGGAGCCCCGCGAGGAGGAAGGCGCCCGCGCCGATCCACCGGGCCGTCCCCGGGACGGCCTCCGCCAGGCGCCCGGTCACGGTCAGCGCCCCGTACACCAGCAGCCCGAAACCGGTCCAGGCCAGCAGGTACCCGCTCACGAACTCGGCGGTGCGCAGCGCGCGGGCGGGGCCCGCCGAGCGGCGGCCGATGCCGCGTGCCCAGGTGAGGGCGACGGGCGCCACCGAGGGCAGCATCATCGCCGCCATCATGACCACCCACAGCGCGAGGAAGAGCGGCAGCGCCACGCCCATGCCGCCCGGCCCCATGCCGCCCGGCCCCGGCCCCATCCGCCGGGCCTGGCCGGCCGTGGCCGCCCAGGCGAGTACGGCGATCAGTACCATCAGCGTCCAGCCGACCGCCAGCTCGCGCCTCGACAGCAGGACTGCGGGCCGGTTCGGCGCGGGTGCGCCGGGACGGACGTGCGGCATGGTGCGCCTCCCTGGGGCGCGCGGTGGCCCGAGGACCCTCCCAGCTCAGCACAGAACCGGGGGTGCGGCGAACCCTGGGGGCCTGGCCGACCTCATGAGCGGAACGCCACCACTCCGCTAACATGTTCGAGCTAACAATGACCATGTTGAAATATGAACATCGGCTGAAAATGATATCTGCGGTATCGCGCACGCTTGCGCGCATGGGCGGCGGAATCGAGTCCGGGGCTTGGCGTCGGCCACGGATCATTCTGTGGGCCGCGGTGAGCGTGACGGGCCTCGGATTCCTCGTCGCCCTCGAAATGGCCGCGCGCCATTACGGCGTGGCGGGTCCGATCACCGACCAGGCGCGAGAGGTGGTCTTCGCCCCGAGGTCGGGGACCGTGCTGTACGCGAGCATGGCGTTGATGATGGTCGTGCTCACCTGGCGGCAGCGGTTCCTCGCGCTGGGCGCCGCGGTCGGCATCGACCTGGTCCTCTGGCTCGTGCGCTGGGCGCTCGGCGCCGAGAACATGGCCGGCAGCGGCGCCCTGTGGGTGACCCTCGGCTGTGCCGTCCTCGCCGTCACCCGCCGCACCGGCTCCGAGCGCGCCCTGCTGCTGAAGGGCGCCGGGCTGGCGCTGCTGCTGGTCACCGGCCGCAAGACCGGCTACGCCTGGCTGCTGATCACCGCGAAGACCCGTCCGATGGTGCTGGACCAGTACGTGGCGGCCGCCGATCACGCGCTGGGCAACCCTTCCTGGGTGGCCGGCCGGATCGTGGAGGCCACCGGCCCGGCCGGGCACCACGTGCTCGAATGGGTCTACATCCAGCTCGCGGTCGGCGCGGTCCTGGTCGCCCTGTACCAGCTGCGCCACGTGGCGGTGCGGCGCCGCTTCCCGGCCCACCACCTGGTGCGCACGTTCCTGGTGGTCGGCCTGCTCGGACCGGGCATCTACATGGTCTTCCCGGTGGTCGGGCCGATCCTCGCCTACGGCGCCGACGGCGGCCAGTGGGCGGTGGCCGACCTGTGGCCGCACACGGCTCCCGCCCTCGGGACCCCGCGGCCGATGCTCTTCGACGAGATCACCCCGCGCAACTGCATGCCCAGCCTGCACACGGCGTGGGCGACCGCGATCTTCATCCACTCCCGCAAGGGTCCGTGGGCCCTGCGGTTCCTCGGCACCTTCTGGCTGGTCGCCACGCTCGGCGCGACGCTGGGCTTCGGCTACCACTACGGCGCGGACATCGTCTCGGGCGTGGTGTTCACCCTCACGATCGAGGCGGCGCTGCGGGCGCTCGCCCGCGGCTGGGACCGGCGCGCGACCCTGCTGGTCGGCTCCGGCACCGCGGTCTTCACCGCGCTGCTGGTGTCGTACCGCTACCTGTCGACGCAGATGGCCGCCCACCCGTGGGTGTTCGGTCCCCTGGTGCTCCTGGCATCCGCCGCGGTCGTCTACGGCTACGTACGGACCACCCGCCTCTGGGACCGCCGGCCCGCGCAGGTGCGCGTCCCGGGACCCCGCTCGCAGGAACCCCAGCCCGAGCTGGTCTGAGGTCAGCGGCGGACCTTCGGCATGCCCAGGCCGATCCAGGAGATGATCTCGCGCTGGATCTCGTTGTTGCCGCCGCCGAAGGTGAAGATCACGGCGCTGCGGTAGCCCCGTTCCAGCTCGCCGTGCAGGACGGCGCCCGCGGAGCCGTCCTTGAGGGAGCCCGCCGCGCCGACGACCTCCATGAGCCAGGCGTACGCGTCCCTGCGCGCCTCCGAGCCGTACACCTTGACCGCGGAGGCGTCCTGCGGGGTGAGGGTGCCCGACTCGACGGCACCCACCATCTGCCAGTTGAGCAGCTTCATCGCGTCGAGGCGGGCGTGCGTGCGGGCGAGACGGCCGCGCACCCAGGCCAGGTCGATCACCCGGCGCCCGTCCGCGAGCTTCGTCGCGGCGGCCCAGCGCTGTACGTCGTGCAGGGCGCGGATGGCCATGGTGCCGTGGGCGGCGAGGGTGACGCGCTCGTGGTTGAGCTGGTTGGTGATCAGGCGCCAGCCCTTGTTCTCCTGCCCGACGCGGCGGCTCGCGGGTACGCGGACGTCCTCGTAGTAGCTGGCGGTCGTGTCGTGCGAGGCGAGGGTGTTGATCAGGGTGCAGGAGTAGCCGGGGTCGGAGGTCGGCACGAGCAGCATGGTGATGCCCTTGTGCGCGGGGGCGTCCGGATCGGTGCGGACCGCGAGCCAGACCCAGTCGGCGGTGTCGCCGTTGGTGGTCCAGATCTTCTGGCCGTTGACCACGTAGGTCCCGCCGTCCTCGTCGCCCTCGCGGACGGCCTTGCAGGACAGGGCGGCCAGGTCGGTGCCCGCGCCGGGCTCGCTGTAGCCGATGGCGAAGTCGATCTCCCCCGAGAGGATCCGGGGCAGGAAGTACGCCTTCTGCTCCTCGGTGCCGAAGCGCATGAGGGTCGGGCCGACGGTGTTCAGGGCCATCAGCGGCAGCGGGACGACGGCCTGCGCGGCCTCGTCGAAGAAGATGAACTGCTCCATGGCCGACATGCCGCGGCCGCCGTACTCCTCGGGCCAGCCGACGCCGAGCCAGCCGTCCGCGCCGAGGCGGCGGATCGTCTCGCGATAGAAGCGCTTCTGCGCGGCGGGGTCCTCGTAGCGGCCGTGGACGTCTTCCGGCACGAGCCCGGCGAAGTAGGCGCGCAGTTCGGTGCGCAGCTGCTGCTGCTCAGGCGTGTATTCGAGGTGCACGGCCCCTCCGGGAGTCTCGCGGTCGCGCCGGTCGCTGCGGTGGCGGCGGTCAGAGTAGAACCCGTTACAGGAATTGGGAAGGCCCGGGGCGGTGCACGGCGTCCGCCCGCGCCGGTAGGGTCACGCCCCATGACGGACGCGGAGACGGTCGTGGCGGGCAGCGAGATCGTGGTGGAGTGCCCGGGGCTCACCCACCACCACACGGGTGAGACCCCGGTACCCCTGAGGCTGCGGCGGCGGACCGCCGACGGGACGTGGATCTTCGAGGTGGGCACCCCGGTCGCCCAGGTCCCGCTGCTGGCCGGGACCGCGCCGGAGCAGGACGTACGCGACTTCGCGCTGGGGATCCTGGACGTCCTGGAGGCCGACGGCGGGGAACCCGACTTCCGGCTCTACGACGACGGCTACACCGAGGTGCGGGCGACGGTCGGCTACGGCCCCGAGCTGTACCTGGCGCTGGAGGCCACCTTCGACCCGGACCGGGACAGGATCGGCGCGGGGGCGGACGGCGCGCCCCGGTACGCCAATCCCTTCGGCTGGTGCTTCGCGGAACTGGGCGGGATCCCGCTGGCCGAGCCGGAGGCGCTGGGCGGGTTCGCGCGGGCGCTGCTGGCGGCCCTCGACGGCTGACGGGGCCCGCGCCCGCGCGAAGGGGCGGCATCCCGCCCGCATGCGCGCTCCGGCGGCGGTGTCAGGGCCGGCCCAGCGCCCCGATCATCGCCTCGGCCGTCGCCGCCATCGCCGTGCGGGCGGCCGTGAGGTACGGGCGGGGGTCCGCCGGGGTGAGGTGGGTGCGGATGGCCTCGGTCATGGCCAGGTTGAGGGCCGTGCCGATGTTGACCTTGCGGATCCCGCCGGCGACGGCGGCCGCGAGTTCCGCGTCGGGCAGGCCGGAGGAGCCGTGCAGCACCAGCGGCACGTCCAGGGTCTTGGCGAGCCGCGCCAGCAGCGCGTGGTCGAGGGAGGCGGTGCGGCGGGTCATGGCGTGGCTGCTGCCGATGGCCACGGCCAGGGCGTCGACCCCGGAGTCGGCGACGAACCGCCGGGCCTCGTCCGGGTCGGTACGGGCGCCCGGCGCGTGCGGGTCGAGCGGCGCGGCCCCGTCCTTGCCGCCGACCTCGCCCAGCTCCGCCTCGATCCACAGCCCGTTGGCGTGGGCCCAGTCGGCGGCGGACCGGGTGGCCTCCAGGTTCTCGGCGTAGGGCAGGTGCGCGGCGTCGTACATCACGGACCCGAAGCCGGCGTCCGCGGCCTGCCGCAGCAGGTCGGGGCTCTTGACGTGGTCGAGGTGGAGGCCGACGGGCACCCGGGCGGCCTCCGCGCAGGCGGCGGCGGCCCGGGCGATGGGCAGCAGGGCTCCGCCGCGGAACTTCACGGCGTTCTCGCTGAGTTGCAGGATGACGGGCAGGCCGGTCCGTTCGGCGCCCTCGACCACGGCTTCGGCGTGTTCCAGGGTGATGACGTTGAAGGCGGCGACGGCGCCGCCGGCCGCGGCGGCCCCGGCGACGAGGGCACCGGCGGCGGCGAGGCTCATCGGACCGCCTCCTCGCCCGCGGTCAGGATCACCGAGCGGGTGAGGTTGCGGGGCGCGTCGGGGTCGAGCCCCCGGTGCGCGGCGACGGCGACGGCGAGGCGCTGTGCCCGCACGAGCTCGGCGAGCGGGTCGAGTTCCCCGTCCACCCATTGGGCGCCGGTGCCCAGGACCTGCTCGGCGATCCCCTCGGGGGTGTCGCCCAGTGACCAGGTGACGGAGCCGGGGCCGGTGACGCTGACGGGCCCGTGCCGGTATTCCATCGCGGGGTAGGCCTCGGCCCACGACAGCGACGCCTCGCGCATCTTGAGGGCGGCCTCGTGGGCCAGGCCCACGCTCCAGCCGCGTCCGAGGAAGGTGAACTGGCCGCGCGCCTCGAGACCGTTGGGCAGGGGCAGCTCCAGGGCGGTGCGCGCGTCGGCGATCACGGCGGGGGTGTGGGCGCCGACGTGGGCGCGCAGCAGGGTGAGGGCGGTGGTGGCGAAGCGGGTCTGGACGACGGACCGTTCGTCGGCGAAGTCCAGTACGACGAGGTCGTCCGCGAGGGTCACCACCGGGGTGTCCGGGTCGCCGATGACGGCGGTGGTCGGGGTCCCGGCCTCCCGCAGTCCGGCGAGGAGGTCCAGCACCTCGGTGGTGGTCCCCGACCGGGTCAGGGCGACGACCCGGTCGTAGCGGCGGTGGCGGGGGAACTCCGAGGCGGGGAAGGCGTCGGTCTCCCCGTGCCCGGCCTCCTCGCGCAGGGCGGCGGCCGCCTGGGCCATGTAGTACGAGGTCCCGCAGCCGACGACCGCGGTACGCTCGCCGGGCCCGGGCAGCACCGCCCGGTGGGCCGGGGCCAGTTCGGCGGCCCGTTCCCAGCTGTCGGGCTGCGTGGCCAGCTCGTACGCGACGTGACTCATGCGGGCTCCTTGCGGGTCGGATGCGCCGGCCGGGAGGCGTACCGGCCGGACTTCCCTGCGTGCTCCTGCGATGTCCTGGCTGTGCTGCGTGTTCCTGCAACGTAGCGGGCGGTTTCGCGCAACTTCAAGCATCTCCCCGGTGATCCGCTGGGCTAATCTCGACGGCGGGGCCCGGCGGGGGCCCGGGGGACGACACGGGAGGGGCGCCATGACCCGCGAGGAACGCTGGCGGAGACTGCTGGACCTGCTGGTGGAACACCACGGGCTGGAGGTGGAACCGGCCGCCGAGGCGCTCGGCGTGTCGGCGGCGACGATCCGCCGGGACCTCGACCAGCTCGCGGAGCAGCAGCTGCTCGTCCGCACGCGCGGCGGGGCGGTGCCGCACGGGGTCTCCTACGAACTCCCGCTGCGGTACCGCACCTCGCGCCGGGCCGCCGAGAAGCGCCGGATCAGCGAGGCGGTCGCCGCCCTGATCGCGCCGGGGGAGGTGATCGGGCTGACGGGCGGCACCACGACCACGGAGGTCGCCCGCGCCCTCGCGGCCCGCGCCGACCTCGCCGCGCCCGTCGGCGGCTCCCCCGCCCTCACCGTGGTCACCAACGCGCTCAACATCGCGGGCGAACTGGCGGTCCGGCCCCAGTTCAAGATCGTCCTGACGGGCGGGGTGGCCCGGCCGCAGTCCTTCGAACTGACCGGGCCGCTGGCCCAGCAGACGCTCGGTCAGCTGACCGTCGACACGGCCGTGGTCGGCGTCGACGCCTTCGATCCGGCCGACGGCGCGGCCACCCGCCACGAGGACGAGGCCGCCGTCAACGCCCTGCTGTGCGAACGGGCCCGCCGCCTGGTCGTGGCGGCGGACTCCACGAAGCTGGGCGTGCGCGCCTTCGCCCGGATCTGTGCCACCTCCGCCGTGGACGTCCTGGTGACGGACACCGCCCTGCCGGACGCCGCCGCCCGGCCCTTCCGGGACGCGGGCGTCGAGGTGGTGCGGGTCTGACGCCGCGCCAGGGAAAGACGTACCGCGGGCCTCCCTGCTCCGCTCAGCCCCGCCCCTCGAGGCCCGCCAGCACCGCGCGCGGGTCGAAGGCGACCCGGATCCGGGCGATCCTCCCGTCCTCCACGTGCATCCAGTTCGCCGTCGGCGCCGGCGGCGCCACGGTGGTGTGCAGCTCGAACCAGGTGATCACCTCGTCGCCCTCCGCCACCCGCGCCTTCACCTCGATCTTCTCCAGCACCTGGCCGACCCCCTTCAGCCCGGCCAGGGCCTCCTCCACCCCCGATGCCGTTCCCAGCGGCCCGACGAAGTCGACGTCCTCGGCCACCAGCCCCCGTACGGTCTCGAAGTCACCCGCCTCCCAGGCGGTGAAGTAGGCCTCGGCAAGCTGTCGCGCGCTCTTCGTTGTCGTCATGCCTCCATCCTCCCGAGCACCTCGGCATCAGTCCAACAGATGATGACGATGGGACCTATCATCGGTGGATATGGAGATGCACCAGCTGCGCTACTTCGCCGCCGTGGTGGAGGAGGGCACGTTCACGGGCGCCGCACGCCGCCTGCACGTCAGCCAGTCCGGTGTCAGCACCCAGGTGGCCAAGCTGGAACGCGAATTGGGGCAGCCGCTGTTCGACCGCTCCGGGCGCCGGGTCCGCCTCACCCCCGCCGGCGAGGCGGTGCTCCCCCTCGCGAAGAACGCCCTCGCCACCCTCGACGCCATCCGGCACGCCGCGGCCGAGTTCGCCGACGCCGTGCGCGGCCGCGTCCGGCTCGGCATGATCGCCGGCTGCTCGATCCCGCCCTTCCTCGACACCGTCGCCGGCCTCGGCCGCACCCACCCGGGCATCGAACTCAGCCTGCACGAGGCCCACTCCGACGACCTCCAGTCCCAGGTCCTCTCCGGCGCCCTCGACCTGGCCCTGATCGCCTACGCGGGCGAGGTCGCCCCTGGCCTGGAGCCGGACGTCGTCATCGACGAGCCGATCGCCGTATGCGTACCGCCCGGGCACCCCCTCGACCGGGCGGAACCCCGGCTGGCCGGCCTCCGGGGCGAGAAGGTCCTCTGCCTCTCCCGGGGCACCGGCATCCGCGCCGCCTACGAGGACTCCTGCCGCCGGCTCGGCCTGGACCCGCGCGTGGACATCGAGGCCGGCTCCCCGCCCACCCTGCTCCGCCTCGCCGAACGCGGCGCGGGCGTCGCCGTCCTCAGCGCCTCCTCCGCCCAGGGCTCCGCCCTGCGGGCCGTCCCCCTCGCGGACGCCGCGACGCACGCCCGGCTCGCCCTCGTCGCCCGCCGCGACCAGCACTCCCCGTCCGTGGGCCTGCTGCGCTCCCGGCTCCTCGCCGCACTGCGAGCCGGCTGAGACCCGTCCGGCCGGTCATGTGGACGCTTCATGTCGTCACTGACCGGAAGGCCCCCGCTGTGCGGGGCGGAGGACGGGATCGATCGCCGCCAGGCTCTGGTGCAGCCGACGGGCCCCCCGGGCAACACGGTCGTCGGTGCCGCCCGACATCTCCTCACAGAGCCGTAGCGCCTCGTCCAGATCGTCCGAGAAGATGCTGAAGACATCGAGGATCGCGGTGTGGATGTGATCGGCGTGGTTGTCGTCGGCGCCTGCCAGTGCGGACGCGACTATCGCCAGTCCGGCCCTGTCCTTTCGCCGGAGCAAGCCCTCCGCGGTCCGCCGGGTGACGAAGGTGTCACCACGGTCGAGCACAAGCCCCAGCAGCGGCTCCACGGCCTCCGGCATCTCGGCGAACCCTGCCAGACCGTGACCGGCATCCGCCCGGTCGCGCCAGTCCTCGCTTCGCCCGAGTTCGCCCAGCGTCACGACCACCGCACGCCGCAGGTCACTGTCCACGGACTCGCCCGCCCCTTCCCACGGTTCCGGTCAAAATATCACCGAGGCGCCCTGCCGGATGGTCGCCAGGACAGGTCCTGGGGAACCGCGGGCCGGGCGAGGCGGGCGGCGATGGTGCGGGCGCAGGCCGGGGACTCCGTGTGCGTGGTGTCCGCCTCCAGGTCGTAGGAGACCCCTTCGTGGACCACGGCCGCCTGGGTCGCCGCCGTGCCCCCGGCGTGCGGTCGCCGCGCGCCACCTCCGCATCCTCGCGGGCAGGGCGTCGGCGAAGGAATCACTGCCGAACGCCGGCCGCGGGTCGGGCAGTTCGGCCTGGAGGCAGCACACGGTCCCGGACTTCCCCGGGCTGGTACGGCCGCTCCCGGCCCGGCGCGTGCCGGTTTCGGCGCCCGGCCGCTCAGTGGGCCGGGACCCGCTGGGCCGCGTGGGTCAGGGCCGCCAGGACCGGGGCGATCAGCGGGTGGGTCTCGGCTCCGCGACGGGTGGCGGCGAAGACCCGGCGGGTGGCGGCCGGGCCCGCGACGGGGCGTACGCGGACCTCCCGGAGGTCCATGCCGCGCAGCGCCGAACGCGGCACCAGCGCCACCCCCGCGCCCGCTCCGACGAGGGCCGTCACCGCCCGGAAGTCGTCCGAGGAGTGGACGAAGCGCGGCTGGAAGCCCGCCAGTTCACATGCCAGCAGGGTCACGTCGTGGCACGGGTTCCCCGGGTACTGGCCGACCCAGTCCGCGTCGGAGAGGTCCGCCAGCGCCACGGCGGGCAGCCCGGCGAGCGGATGCCCGGACGGCAGCACCGCGTCGAAGGGTTCCGCGTACAGCGGGAGCACCGACAGCCGGCCGTCGTCGGCGCCCGGCGCGCCCCGGTACTCCACCGCCAGCGCCAGGTCGGCCTCCCCGGCGAGCAGCAGCGGCAGGCTCTGGTCGCCCTCCGCGTCGCGGACCCGGAGCCGGATGCCCGGGTGCTCCACGGCGAGGCGGGCGATGGCGGGGGCCAGTACCTCGGCGATGCCGGTCGCGAAGGCCGCCACCGTGACCTCACCGGCGGAACCGCCCGCGTACGCGGCGAGTTCCGCCTCGGCGCGCTCCAGCTGGGCCAGCACCTCGTGCGCGTGGCCCAGCAGGATCTCGCCGGCCGCCGTGAGCCGTACGCCCCGGCCGCTGCGGGTCAGCAGCGCGTGGCCGGTCTCCTGCTCCAGCGCGGCCAGCTGCTGGGAGACGGCGGAGGGGGTGAGGTACAGGGCTGCGGCCGCGGCGGTCACCGTACGGTGGTCCGCCACGGCCCGCAGGATGCGCAGCCGGCGGGGGTCGATCACACCCCCATGATGTCAGCCCTGAGCAGCGGAAAGCGTCGCGCGGGCGTCCACGAAGGCGGCCACCGCGCGCTCCACGTCGGCCGTCGAGTGGGCCGCCGAGAGCTGGACGCGGATCCGGGCCGCGCCGAGGGGAACGACCGGGTACGAGAACCCGATCACGTACACGCCGCGCTCCAGCAGCAGCTCCGCCATCCGGCCCGCCTCGGCGGCGTCGCCGATCATGACGGGGGCGATGGCGTGGTCGCCGGGCAGGATCTCGAAACCGGCCTCGGTCATCTTCGTGCGGAAGAGCTTCGTGTTGGCCGTGAGCCGCTCGCGCAGGTCGTCGGCGGACTCCAGCAGGTCGAGGACCTTCAGGGAGGCGGCGGCGATGACCGGGGCGAGGGAGTTGGAGAAGAGGTACGGGCGCGAGCGCTGGCGCAGCAGTTCGACGATCTCGGCGCGCGCGGCGACGTAGCCGCCGGAAGCGCCGCCGAGGGCCTTGCCGAGGGTGCCGGTGATGATGTCGACGCGGTCCATCACCCCGTGCAGCTCCGGGGTGCCGCGGCCGCCGGGGCCGACGAAGCCGACGGCGTGCGAGTCGTCGACCATGACCATGGCGTCGTAGCGGTCGGCGAGGTCGCAGATCTCGGTGAGCGGGGCGACGTAGCCGTCCATGGAGAAGACGCCGTCGGTGACGATGAGCTTGCGGCGGGCGCCGCCCTCGGTGGCCTCCTTCAGGCGCGCCTCCAGCTCGGCCATGTCGCGGTTGGCGTAGCGGAAGCGGCGGGCCTTCGACAGCCGGATGCCGTCGATGATGGAGGCGTGGTTGAGGGCGTCGGAGATCACCGCGTCCTCGGCGCCGAGCAGGGTCTCGAAGACGCCGCCGTTGGCGTCGAAGCAGGAGGAGTAGAGGATCGTGTCCTCCTGGCCGAGGAAGGCCGACAGGCGGACCTCCAGCTCCTTGTGCACCTCCTGGGTACCGCAGATGAAGCGGACGGAGGCCATGCCGTAGCCCCAGCGGTCGAGCGCGTCCTTCGCGGCGGCGACCACGTCGGGGTGGTCGGCCAGCCCGAGGTAGTTGTTGGCGCAGAAGTTCAGCACCTCGCCGGGGGCGCCGCCCGCGGTGACGGCGACGGCGGCGTTCTGCGGGGTGCCGATGACGCGCTCGGGCTTGTGCAGGCCCGCGGCGCGGATCTCGTCGAGGGTGGTGCGGAGGTCTTCGCGTACGGACTCGAACATGGGCTTCGGATTCTCCTTGTGCGGATCGCCGTCCGGCGGACGGGGAGGAGGGGGCCGGGCCCCGCGGAGGGGGGAGGGTGGGCGGGGCCCGGCCCGGAGGGAGATGGTCTCGTGCGGTGGCCGCGGCCCGGTCCCCCGCGGTCCCGGCCGGGAAGGCGGGCGCCGGGCGCCGGTCCCGGTCCGGATCCCGGCTGCGGGAGGTCGGAGCGGGGGCCCGGATCCGGGGCCGGGCCGGGGTACCCGGGGCTCGGGGGCCCCGGCCGGCGGCCTGGCGGCCGTGCGGCCTCAGGCCGTCCAGTCCAGGATGATCTTGCCGCTGCGGGCGGTCGCGGCCTCGTCGAAGGCGGCCTGGAAGTCGCGGTGCGAGTAGCGGCCGGTGATGACCGGGGACAGGTCGAGGCCGCCCTCCAGCAGCACGGTCATCGCGTACCAGGTCTCGAACATCTCGCGGCCGTAGATGCCCTTGATGGTGATCATCGAGGTGACGACCTTCGCCCAGTCCACCGGGAACTCCTGGGCCGGGAGGCCGAGCATGGCGATCCTGCCGCCGTGCGTCATGTTGTCGATCATGTCGCGCATCGCCTCGGCGCGGCCGGACATCTCCAGGCCGACGTCGAAACCCTCGCGCAGCCCCAGCCGGGTCTGCGCCTCGGCGATGGAGGACTCGGCGACGTTCACCGCGAGCGTGGCGCCCGCCTTGCGCGCGATGTCCAGGCGCTCGGGGCTGACGTCGGTGATGACCACGTTGCGCGCCCCGGCGTGCCTGGCCACGGCGGCCGCCATGATGCCGATGGGGCCCGCGCCGGTGATCAGCACGTCCTCGCCGACCAGCGGGAAGGACAGCGCCGTGTGCACCGCGTTGCCGAAGGGGTCGAAGATGGCCGCCACGTCGAGGTCCACGGCGGTCCGGTGCACCCATACGTTCTGCGCGGGCAGCACGACGTACTCCGCGAAGGCCCCGTCGCGTCCGACGCCGAGCCCGACCGTGGAGCGGCACAGGTGGCGGCGGCCGGCCAGGCAGTTGCGGCACTTGCCGCACACCAGGTGGCCCTCGCCGCTGACCAGGGCGCCGGTCTCGATGTCGCGCACGTCCGCGCCGACGGCCGCGACCTCGCCGACGAACTCGTGGCCGAGGACCAGCGGGGTCTTCACCGCGCCCTGCGCCCAGCCGTCCCAGGCACGGATGTGCAGGTCGGTGCCGCAGATGCCGGTGCGCAGCACCTTGATCAGCACGTCGCCGGGGCCGTACTCGGGCTCGGGGACGTCCATGAGCCACAGCCCGGGCTCGGCCTTGTGCTTGACGAGTGCCTTCATGGCGGTGGCTCCAGGCATGCGGAAGGGAGCGCCGCTCCCGCTGGTGCGCGGGGGGCGTCAGTGACGGGGACCAATCTGCCGATCGGCCCGGTGATCAGTCCATCGAGACTTTCTTAAGCGGGCCGACAGCGCAGCTTCACGCCTATGCTCCTCCCGTGACGGGGAGGGGACCGGGGGGCGGCAGCCGCGCTATGGTCCCTCACCGGGGAAAAGGGGAGGTGAGGGGCGTGCCGAGTCTGCGCAGCAGGGCGCTGTCGGCCGCACTGGTCGCGATGCGGCGGCGCAAACGGTTCACGACCGCCGAGGCGGTGCGCGCGGCCGTGGCTCAGGCGGCCCGCAGGCCCGCTTCCCATCTGCCCCCGCGTTCGCTGGGTCGGGTGGCGGAGCTGTCGCGGACCTTCGTCGGGGCCTGGCCGGTGTACGACGCCTCGCCGCGCGGCGAGGAGCCCGTGGCCCAGGTGCTGTACGTGCACGGCGGCGCGTACATCGGTGAGCTGGTCCGGCCGCACTGGTCGCTGATCCGGACCCTGGTGACGCGGGCCCGGGCCCGGGTGGTCGTGCCCGCGTACGTGCTCGCCCCGCGCGGGACCGCCGACCGGAACGTCCCCGTGGCCGCCGATCTGCTGAGCGGCCTGATCGAGAGCGGCGGCGCGGGCGGAACGGTACTGATCGGGGACTGTGCCGGTGCCGGGCTGGCGCTGGCCGCCGCGCAGCGGCTGCGGGAGCGCACGGGTGCGCAGCCGTCGCGGATCGTGCTGATCTCCCCGTGGCTGGACGTGAGCATGAGCCACCCCGGCCAAGGGGCGCTGGAGGCGGCCGATCCGGTGCTGGCGAGGGCCGGTCTGGCCGAGGCGGGACGGCTGTACGCGGGCACCCTCGCGGTGGACGACCCCCGGGTGAGCCCGCTGTACGGCTCCTTCGAGGGGCTGGCGCCCCTGACGGTGTTCACGGGCAGCCGGGACGTGCTGGCCCCCGACAGCCAGGAGCTGCGGCGGCGGGCCGGGGCGGCCGGGGTCCGGGTGGAGTGGCACGAGGAACCGGGCCTGCCGCACGGGTACCCGCTGCTGCCGGTCCCGGAGGGGCGGGCGGCCCGGGACAGGATCGTCGAGCTGGTCGGGGAGACCGCGGACGGCGGCTAGACCGGCCGGAGCCGCACCGCCCGGGGCCGGGCGGTGCGCGCCGGGCGGGGTCAGGCGGTGCACGTCATGAGCGAGCTGACCGGCCAGGCCCGGTACGCCGTCCAGTACGCCTCGTCACGCGCGGCGTCGGCGGGCGGGGTGCGGGAGGGCTGCCAGCCGACGGTGCTGAAGCCCGCGTCGACGGCGGCTTCGGCGAAGTCGGCGTGCGCCCATTCGCGGTACTCGAAGTGCTGCGGGGGTTCCGTCAGGAACTGGGCCTTCAGCAGCGGGGCGTCCCCCTCCGGCACCCGGTCGAGGATGCGCATCCCGTACGGGGACCAGTCCACGCGCGGGTACGCGCCGGGGTTGCGCACGAGCGACAGCAGCCGTCCACCGGGGCGCAGGTTGGCCCGGATGCCGCGGAACATGGCGTGCAGGGCCGCCCGGTCGGGGGCGTGGTTGAACAGGTAGACGGCGGTGGCGAGGTCGAAGGGACCGAGCTGCGGCATGTCGGCGGCGTCCGCGACCACGTACTCGACGGCGCAGGGGGGAGCGGACGCGCGGGCCCGGCGGACCCGGTCCGGGCAGCTGTCCACGCCGACGGTGCGCCGGGCGCCGCCGCTCGCCAGCAGTGCGGCGGTGCCGCCGTGCCCGCAGGCCACGTCGAGGGTGTCGAGGTCGCGGACCCCGCCGAGGGCGTCGAGGGCGGTGCTGAGGGTGAAGGCGTCGGCCGCCGTGAAGGCGGCGCGGGGCGCCGGGTGCGTGTCGTCGTACGGGGGTCGCATGCCGGATGCCTCCCCGGCGGGGGCGCGGCTGACGGCGTGCGCGGTGCCGCGTCCCCCCTTCGGGGGAGGCGTTCGGCGCATCGAGGCTCCGGGGGCGCCCCGTCAGCCGGGCAGCAGCTCGCGGGCGCAGGCGCGCAGCCAGACGTGCGCCGGGTCGGCGTCGTGGCGGGGGTGCCAGGCGAGCCCCACGGGCAGCGGCGGGAGCTCCAGGGGGACTTCGAAGGTGACGAGGCCGAGGGCCTCGGCCTGGGGGACGCTGCGGGAGGCGATCAGGCCGATCAGGTCGGTGTCCCGCAGCACGAAGAGGGAGGCCGGGAAGGAGCCGACGCCACCCACGACCCGCCGGGACAGCCCCCGTTCGGCCAGGGCGGTGTCCACCGGCCCTTCCAGCCTGCCGCGCCGCGAGACGGTCAGGTGTTCCCCCGCGGCGAACCGGCGGGCGGTGATCCGGCCGCGCAGCAGCGGGTGTCCGCCGCGTACGACGCCCAGCATCCGGTCGTCGAAGAGGTGCTCGCTGCGCACCTCGGGGGCGCGGCTGTCGATGACGCCGAGTTCCAGGTCCGCGACGCCCTCGCGCAGCACCGGCAGGTCGACGTGGCTCTCGGACAGGAACCGCAGCCGTACCCCGGGGGCCTCGCGGGCCGTCCGCCGGAAGAGCGCGGCTCCGAACGCGGCGGCGAAGGAGTCGTGGGCCAGGACGGTGAAGGTGCGGGTCAGGGTCGCCAGGTCCACCTGGCCGCCCGTGAGGAACAGGGCGCGGGCCCGCTCCACCACGGCGCGGACCTCGCCCTGGACGGACAGGGCGTGCGGAGTGGGGACCATCGTGCGGCCGGCCCTGACCAGCACGGGATCGCCGAGGGCCTTGCGGATCCGGCCCAGGGTGCGGCTCATGGCGGGCTCGGACAGGTGCAGGCGGGCGGCGGCGCGGGAGACGCTCGACTCCTCGAGGAGGACGTCGAGGGCGAGGAGAAGGTTGAGGTCCAGCCCCGAGGCGGATTGCGTCACGCGCATTCATCCCTTGCAGAACTTGCACTGGAAAGCAGGTCACGCCAACCCTACGGTGATCTGCGGGGTGTTCGAGCAGACCGGACCGGACCGGACAGGACAGGGCCCGGACCGCCCCCGCGCATCCCGTCCCCACCGACCGTCGACTCCCAGGAGGAGCCGTGCTCCGCCGTGCCCGCACACCGTCCCCGCCGCCCCCGCTCACGCCGTCGTCGCCACCGCCGCCGGACGACGCTTCCGCGGCCGGTCCCTCCCGTGCCGCCGTGCTCGCGCTCTGCGCCTGCGTGCTCGTCGCCCAGGGCATGGTCGCCGCAGTGAACCTGCTCATCCCGCAGCTCGCCGCCTCCGCCCTGCACCCGGGCCCGGAACAGCTGCTGTGGTCGGTCGACGCGTACGTGATCGTCTTCGCCGCGCTGCTGATCCCGGCCGGGGCGCTCGGCGACCGCTACGGCCGCAAGGGCGCCCTGCTGGCCGGGCTCGGCCTGTTCGCCGCGGGCGGGGCCGTCAGCGCGCTCGCCGCCGCCCCCGCCACGCTGATCGCGGGACGCGGGCTGTGCGGGGCCGGAGCGGCGCTGATCATGCCCGCCACCATGTCCGTACTGGTCCACCTGAGTCCGCCCGAGCGGCGCGGGCGGGCGCTCGCCACCTGGACGCTGTCCGCCGGCCTCGGGGGTCTGGCGGGGAACGTGGCGGGCGGTCTGGCCGGGGAGTTCCTGACCTGGCGGGCCCTGTTCTGGGCCGTCGTCCCGCTGGGCGCGCTGCTCGCCCTCGCCGTGGCCCGCGCGGTGCCGCGTACGCCTTCGCGCGCGGACGCGGCCGTCGACCCGCTCGGCGCCCTGGTCCTGGCGGGGGCGCTGTTCGCGGTGGTCCACGGCATCATCGAGGGGCCCGCGCACGGCTGGTCCTCGGTCCGGGTCCTGGGCTCCTTCGGGGGCGGGGCGGTGCTGCTGGCCGCCTTCACCGCACACGCGCTGCGCGCCGCCCGCCCCCTGCTGGACCCGCGGGTCTTCGCCTCGCGCGGGCTGCGCGCGGGGACGCTCGGCATCGGCGCCGCCTTCTTCGGGCTCTTCGCCCTGTTCTTCGTCAACGCCCAGTACCTCCAGTACGCCAAGGGGTTCTCGCCGGCCCTGGCGGGGCTGGCGATCGTCCCGCTCACCGTCGGCATGGCGGTGGTGCCCCGGTTCGGCGCGCGGCTCGCGGAGCGGACGGGGCCGCGGCTGCCGGTGGGGGCGGGGATGCTGCTGATCGCAGCCGGGCTGCTGCTGGTGTCGGCCGCCGACGCGGGCACCCCGTACGCCGCGTACGCGGGCTGCCTGCTGGTCCTGTCGGTGGGCACCGGGCTGTGCGCGCCCGCGCTGACGCTGACGGTGGTCTCGGAGCTGCCGGCGCACCAGGCGGGGCTGGGCTCGGGGCTGAACACCGCCGCGCGGGAGATCGGCGCGGCGCTGGGGGTGGCGGTGGTCGGGACGGTGCTGGCCTCACGGTTCCACGGGGACCCGGCGGACCCCGCGCGGGCGGCCGCCTTCACCGACGCCATGGGGGTGGCGCTGCGGACGGTGGCGGCCGTGCTGGTCGTCGCCTCGGCGGTGGTGGTCCGGGGGTACCGGGGTGCGGGCGGGGGGCGGAGCCCGGGCCGCGCGGGTGCAGCCGCCGGGGGCGAGGGCGCATCCTGACTGTGTGACGGCGAGAGCGGACAGCGGCGGCCCCTCCCCCGTCGCCACGGGCGGGGCGCTCGCACGGGCGGCGGCCGGAGCGATGGGGGCCGTCGGCGGGTACGCGGGCAGTGTCTACCTGCGCTCCGATACGGACGGGCTGCTGCGGATGGCCGTGGTCACGGGGCTGCCGGTGCGGTTGTTCCGGCCCTGGTGGCGGATGCAGGTGAACCGGCCGTACCCCGTCGCCGAGGCGTACCGCACCGGACAGTCCGTGCACCTGCCGGACGCGGAGGCCGCGATGCGGCGCTTCCCGCAGCTGATGGCCGGGCTGCCGTTCCCGTTCGGGTCGTTCTACGAGCCGGTCACCGCCGGCGGAGAGCGGTTCGGGGTGCTGCTGGTGCTGCGGCCCGCGACGCCCGGCGAGGAGCTGGGGGCCGGTGCCCGGGAGCGGCTGCGGGAGGTCGCCGCCGGGCTGGCGGGGGAGCTGGCCGCGCTGGACGCCGCCGGGGAAGCGGTCCGCTGGGACGGCGACCCGCTGTGCGTACCCGTGCCCGCGTCCGCCGCCGCGGACGAGGCCCGGGAGGCCGTGGACCGGCTCGGGACGGCGGTCCTGTCCGTGGACCGGCAGGGCGGCATCGTCTTCGCCAACACCGCCACCGGGGAGCTGCTCGGGCGGGACGCGCCGGGGTTGCGGGGACGCGTGCTGTGGGAGGCGCTGCCCTGGCTCGGCCACCCCGCCTACGAGGACCACGTACGGGGGGTGTTCGTCTCGGGCGAGCCGGTGCGCTTCACGGCCCGGCGGGGCCCTCCGCCGGACGGCGACGCCCGCCCCGGCACCGGCCCCGGCACCGGCGCGGACGCGGAGTGGCTGTCCGTGGGCCTGCACCCGGGGCCGTCGGGGGTGACGGTCACCCTGGAGGCCGCCGACCCTCCCGCCTACGCTCCCGGGTCGGTGAGCCGCCCCGGCGCCGGGATCGGTTCGCCGGCGGACCGGGCCTCCTCCCTCTACCGGCCGGTTGCCCTGGCCATCGCGCTGACCGAGGCGGTCACCGCGCGCCAGGTGTCGGCCGTGGTCGCCGAGGAGCTGCTGCCCGCGTTCGGCGGCCGGCAGCTGGCGATCTACGTGCTCGACGAACGGCACCTGTACCTCGCCTCGGAGACCGGTTTCCCCAAGGGGTTCCTGAACCGGTTCGACGGGGTCTCGCTCCACGAACGGCTCCCGGGCGTGGAGACCCTGACCTCGGGCCGGCCGCTGTTCTTCGAGTCGATGGAACGCCTCGCGGAGGCCTATCCGGGGATCCCGCTGGACGCCGAGGTCGGGGCCCGGGCCTTCCTGCCGCTCATCGCCTCCGGCCGCCCGGTCGGCTCCTGCATCCTGGGCTTCGACCAGCGCCGCGGCTTCAGCCCGGAGGAGCGTACGGTCCTCACCGCGCTGGCGGGCCTGATCGCGCAGGCCCTGGAGCGGGCGCGGCGCTACGACAGCGAGGCGGCGCTGGCCCGGGGGCTCCAGGCCGCGCTGCTGCCGCACCGGCTGCCGGTGCGGGGCGAGGTGACCACGGTGGGCCGGTACCTGGCCGGGACGGACGGCATGGAGGTCGGCGGCGACTGGTACGACGTCGTCGAGACGGCCGGGGGCCGGCTGGCGCTGGTCATCGGCGACGTCCAGGGCCACGGGGTGGCGGCGGCCGCCGTGATGGGCCAGCTGCGCAGCGCCGTACGGGCCTTCGCGCTCAGCGGCAACGACCCGGAGCAGGTGGTGCGGGGGACGAACCAGCTGCTGATCGACCTGGACCCGGGGCAGTTCGCCAGCTGCTGCTACGTCCTGCTCGACCCGGGCTCCGGCCGCGCCCTGGCCGTCCGCGCCGGGCACCCGCAGCCGCTGCTGCGGCACGCCGACGGCCGGGCCGAGGTGCTGGACCTGGCGGGCGGGGTGGTGCTGGGCGTCGACCCCGGGGCGCGGTACCCGGTGACGGAACTGGAGCTGGCGCCGGGCGCGGTACTGGCCCTGTACACCGACGGGCTGGTGGAGACGCCGGGCGCGGACATCGACGACGGCGTGGAGCGGCTGCGGGCGGCGCTGGCCGCGGCCCGGCCGTCCCCGCTGACGGAGACGGCCGACCGGCTGGTCGCCGAGGCGGCCCGTACCGCCGACCGCCCGGACGACATCGCCCTCCTCCTCGCCTCCCGCGATCCGGCCCCGCCCCCTGCCGCCGGCGCCGCGCCGGAGCCGCCCGCCGGACCCTCCTGACAGCGGCGGCCGCCCCCGCCGCACGCACCCGCCCAGCGGCCCCCGCCGGAACGAGTCGGGCGCATGCGGCATAGACCCCCAGGCGCGGCCAGAAGCCCCGCCCGGCGCCCCGCCGGCCCCCGCGGCACGTCTCGCGGTCCGGCGAACCGGAAGGAAATTCGCCGGTCCCCGCTGCGGTTCCCGCACCGGCGGGCCGGCCTACGTTTACACGCCCTTTACGCCCGGATCACGGGGCGGCGACCCTCGTGCACGACGGATTCCGCAGCGGAACGGCTATTGACCTGCGGATCCGGTGGAGCTTGCATAGCGGCCCGGGAGCCACCGAACGAGTACCCCCACCGCCCCGGAGGCGATACCGCTCCCGCACTCCTTCACCGCCCTGCCGATCGGAACAACGTAGCGATGACTGACACGATCAGCGCACCCCAGGCCCTCGCGCCGGCCACCGGTCCCACCCCGCCGAAACTCAAGCGTTCCATCGGTGTCGTCGGCGGCACCCTGCTCACGCTGTCCTGCGTGACACCCGCCTCGACCCTCTTCGTCGTCGTGCCCGACCTCTTTTCCAGCCTCGGCACCTGGACCGCGCTCACCATCGCCATCGGCTCGCTGCTCTGCGTCGGCGTGGCGTTCTGCTACTCGGAGCTGGGCACGCTCATCCCCAGCGCCGGCGGCGAGTACGCCATGGTGTCCACGCTCGCGGGCCGGCTCGCCGGCTGGCTCGTCTTCGTGCTGTCCCTGCTCGTGGTGATGATCGTGCCGCCGGTGATCGCCATGGGCACGGCCGACTACCTGGCCCCGGTGATCGACGTACCGGCCCCGCTGGCGGGCGCCGCGGTGATGCTGCTCGCCACCCTCGCCGGTCTGCTGGACCTGCGGGCCAACGCCTGGATCACGGGCGTCTTCCTCGTCCTCGAGGTGATCGCCGCCGCGCTGGTCGCGGTGCTCGGCTTCGCGCACGGCGAGCGGGGGGCCGACGCCCTGGTGCGGGGCTCGGTCGCGGCCGAGGGCGGCGGCGTGTCCACGGTGACGGCCATGATGGTGGTGTCCGGGCTGGCGATCGCGCTCTTCGTCACGCAGGGCTTCTCCACCGCCGTGTACCTCTCCGAGGAGCTGGAGCAGCCGCGCCGCGACGTCCCGCGGACCGTGCTGGCGACCCTGGCGATCTCCGCGGCCGTCATCCTCGTCCCGGTCATCGGGATCACCGTGGGCGCCCCGGACCTGGAGGCGCTGGCCTCCGGCGACCTCGGCGCGATGGTGACGGCCTGGTCGAACTCGGCCGTCGGAACCTTCGTCAGCCTCTGCGTGGCCCTGGCCATCGTCAACGCCGGCATCGTCATGGTCATCCAGAACTCCCGGGTGCTCTTCGCCTCGGCCCGCGACAAGGCCTGGCCCGAGCCGGTCAACCGCGGCCTGTCGCGCCTGGGCCGCTTCGGCTCGCCGTGGGTGGCCACCCTGCTCGTCGGCCTGCCGGGCGCGGCCATGTGCTTCGTGAACCTCGACACCCTGTACGGGGTGACCGGCGTGTCGGTGACCGGCATGTACCTGCTGGTCGCGGTCGCCGCGCTGTACAGCCGGCGCGGGGCGCACGGCGAGAGCGCCGCCTGGCGGATGCCGCTGTGGCCGGCCGTGCCGGTGGTGCTGATCCTCGTGTTCGCGTACATCCTGACGCAGCAGGAGACCGAGTACCTGCTGTGGACCGGCGGCATCACCGCCGCGGCCACCGTCTACTGGGCGCTCTACCTGCGACCGCACAAGGACTCGCGCTGGCTGGTCAGCGTCCCCGACACCGAGGAGACGCGGGAGGCGTAGCCCCTACCCGCGCCCGGAGTACAGCCCCGGGGGCCGCCGCGATCCGCGGCGGCCCCCGGGGCGCGGGCGGGTTCAGCCGGCGGCTGGGCCGGCGGACAGGGTGACCGCGGTGTTCACCAGGCCGACGTGGCTGAACGCCTGCGGGAAGTTGCCGAGCTGGCGGCCGGCGCGGGGGTCGTACTCCTCGGCCAGCAGACCCACGTCGTTGCGCACCGCCAGCAGCCTCTCGAAGAGCTCGCGGGCCTCCTTGGTCCGGCCGGTCATGTGCAGGGCGTCGGCCATCCAGAACGAACAGGCCAGGAAGGCGCCCTCGTCTCCCGGGAGCCCGTCGACGGGGAGGCCCTCGGTGCTGTAGCGGCGGACCAGTCCGCCGCTGCCCAGTTCCTCCCACACGGCGTCGATGGTGCCGGTCACGCGGGGGTCGTCGGGCGGGAGGAAACCGACGCGGGGGATGAGCAGGGTGGCCGCGTCCAGCTCGCGGGAGCCGTAGTACTGGGTGAAGGTGCCGCGCTCGGGGTCGTAGCCCTTCTCGCAGACGTCGCGGTGCACCTCGTCCCGCATGGCCCGCCAGCGCTCGACGTCGCCCGGCAGGTCGGGGGCGGCCTCCAGGGTCCGCACGGCCCGGTCGGCGGCGACCCAGGCCATCACCTTGGAGTGCGTGAAGTGGCGGCGCGGCCCGCGCACCTCCCACAGCCCCTCGTCGGGCCGGCGCCAGTTGCGTTCCAGGAAGTCGAGGAAGGACAGCTGGATCTTCCAGGCGTGCCGTTCCGAGGCCAGCCCGGAGGCCCGGGCCAGGTGGAGGGCGTCCAGGACCTCTCCGTACACGTCCAGCTGGAGCTGGTTCACGGCGGCGTTGCCGACCCGGACGGGGGCGGAGCCCTCGTACCCGCGCAGCCAGGGCAGCTCGGTCTCGGGGATGCGGCGTTCGCCGGAGATGCCGTACATGATCTGGAGATCGGCGGCGTCGCCCGCGATGGCACGCAGGAGCCAGGACCGCCAGGCACGGGCCTCGTCCAGGAAACCGGTGGACAGGAGGGCCCCCAGGGTCAGGGTGGCGTCGCGCAGCCAGCAGTAGCGGTAGTCCCAGTTGCGGACCCCGCCGATCTCCTCGGGCAGTGAGGTGGTGGCGGCGGCGGCGATCCCGCCGGTGGGGGCGAACGTGAGGGCCTTGAGGGTGATCAGTGAGCGGGTCACGGCCTCCCGGTAGGGCCCCTCGTAACGGCACTGGGCGGTCCAGTCGCGCCAGTCGGCGAGGCTGTGCTCCAGCGCCTCGTACGGGTCGACGGTCTCGGGCCGGGGCTCGTGCGAGGGGTGCCAGGTCAGCACGAAGGCGACCTTCTCCCCCGGGCCGACGGTGCATTCCGACCGGGTGCTGCGGTCCTCGCCCCAGGTCCGTACGGGCGGCTCGCTGCGGAACCACGCCGAGTCGGGTCCGGCGATCGCGACGCGGTCGCCCTCGCTGCGCCGGACCCAGGGCACGACGTGGCCGTAGTCGAAGCGCAGGCGCAGGGTGCTGCGGACGGTGACCCGGCCGGAGACCCCCTCGACGATCCGCATGACGTCGGGCGCGCTGTCGCGCTGCGGCATGAAGTCGACGACCTTGACGGTGCCTTCGTCGGTCTCCCAGTAGGACTCGAGGGCCAGCGAGCCGTCGAGGTACGCCCGCCGCGTACACCGCTCGCCCTCCTCGGCGCCGGCCGGGGCGATGCGCCAGTGGCCGTTCTCCTTGTCGCCGAGGAGGGCGGCGAAGCAGGCGGCGGAGTCGAAGTGGGGCAGGCACAGCCAGTCGATGGACCCGTCACGGCCGACCAGTGCGCAGGTCATCAGGTCGCCGATGAGTGCGTAGTCTTCGATGGGTTGTGTCATTCATCCGCTTTTCCCGCAAAGGCGGGGGGTCAATCAGTCTGCCCGCAAGGGTGTTTCAGTGACGGACGAGCAGGACGAGGACGGCGAGGACCACGCCGAGGGCGAGGGCCCCGGCGCCGAGGGCCGGCCGGTGGGTGCGCAGGGCGGGGACCGGCAGGAGGCGGTCGACGGCGTGGCGGCCGGGACCGGTGAGGGTGAGGGCGGCCGCGGCGACGGCCAGCAGGAGCTCGTACTCCATGCCCTTCGGGGCGAAGAAGGCGCCGGCGCCGTGGACGGCCAGGGCGTTGATCATCGTGCCGGTGACGGCCGCTCCGGCGAGGGGGGTGAGCAGGCCCAGGGCGAGTCCGAGGCCGCCCAGGGTCTCGGCGAGGCCGGCGACGGCGGCCATGGCGTCGCCCGCCGGGTAGCCGGCGGCGCTGAAGAACCGGCCGGTGCCGCCGATCCCGCCGCCGCCGAACCAGCCGAAGAGCTTCTGGGTCCCGTGGGCGGCGACGGTGAGGCCGAGCACGACGCGCAGCAGGAGCAGTCCGGCGTCGTGGGCGCGGGCGTCGGCCGCGGGCGCGGCGGGGGCTTCTGCCGCGGTCTTCGTCAGGGTGGCGGAGGCGCTGGTCATGGGGGTCCTTCCGGTGGGTCTTCGCGGCCCGAGGGGAGATTGGTTCAAATTCGAACCGGCGACGCGAGCCTAGCTACTGATTCAAATTCGAACAACTCGTGTACCCTGGCGCCATGGCTGACACGAGATGGCTGGACGACCGCGAGATGCGGGCCTGGAGGGGTTTCCTGGCCGCGTCGGCCCTGGTGAACCGGCGTCTCGACCAGCAGCTCAAGGACGACTCGGGACTTTCCCACCCCCAGTACGAGATCCTCGTGCGGCTCGCCGCGGCACCCGGCCAGGAGCTGCGCATGACGGAACTCGCGAACGGGCTGATCAACTCCAAGAGCGGCCTGACCTACCAGGTGGGGCAGCTGGAGAAGGCCGGCCTGGTCCGCCGCCGCAGCTGTCCCTCCGATGTGCGCGGGATCTTCGCCGTCCTCACCGACGCCGGCCGTGCCCGCCTGGAGGAGGCGGCCCCGGGCCACGTCACCACCGTGCGCGAGGTCCTCGTCGACGTCCTCACCCCCGAGCAGCTGGACGCCCTGGCGGACGGGCTCGGAGAAGTCAGCCGCCGCCTGCGCGACCAGGGCGCCTGACGCCGGGCCCGGCTCCGCGCCGGACCGCGCGCCCGAGACCCGCTTCGTGAAAGGCTGGCGCCGTGCGAAGACTGATCTACGCCATGAACGTGAGCCTGGACGGCTACATCGCCGCGCCCGGCGACGACATCGGCTGGAGCGTGCCGAGCGACGAGCTGTTCGGGTTCTGGTCCGACCGGTTGCCGGCGACCGAATTGGCGCTGTACGGGCGCAAGCTGTGGCAGACGATGAGCTCCTACTGGCCGACCGGCGACCGGCTGCCCACCGCCACCCCTGCGGAGAAGGAGTACGCGCGCCGCTGGCGGGACATGCCGAAGGTGGTGTTCTCCTCGACGATCGGCACGGTCGACTGGAACACCCGCCTGGTCACCGGCGACGCGGTCGCCGAGATCACCCGTCTGAAGGCCGAGGACGGCGGCCCGATGGACATCGGCGGCGCGACGCTCGCCGGGGCGGCCATGCGGGCCGGGCTGATCGACGAGTACCTGCTGGCCACCGCGCCGGTCCTGGTGGGCGGCGGCACGCCCTTCTTCACCGCCCTGGACAGCTGGGTGAACCTGAAGCTGGTGGAGACCCGGACGCTTCCCTGCGGCGTGGTCCTGACCAGGTACGAGACGAGGCGCTGAGCGCCCGCACACGACACGACCGCCGCGGGAGCGCGGCTCACCGGCTCAGCCGGCTCCGACGGGCAGCCGACCGAGCCGGCTCTCCAGCCGGGCCGGCAGGGGCAGCAGGCGGACGCCCTCCTGCTCGTCCGGGTCGGTCCGCGCGACCAGGCAGACCACGTCCTGGTCCCCGCTGTTCACCGGCATGTGCGGGGTGTCCGCGGGGACGTAGATGTAGTCACCCGCGCGCAGCACCGTGTGCTCGGACAGGTCCTCCCCGTGCCACACCTCGACCTCGCCGGACTGGATGAAGATGGCCGACTCGTGTCCCTCGTGGAGGTGAGGACGGCCCCGGGTGCCCGCCGGCATCACCAGCCGATGGAGACACAGCCGCTGCGAGCCGGCCGATCGCGCGCTGACGCCCGTTCCGAAGGTGCCGCCCTGGACGCCCTCGTACTGTCCGGTTCGCACGACCGTGCACTGCTTCTGATCTGTCACGTGCGCAGTAGACCAGTCCGCCGGCGGCGGCCGATCGGTTCACGCCACGCCCGTCACCGAAGGCGGTCCGCCCGGCACTGCGGCGCGGTTTCCGAGATCCCGCGGGGCGCCCTGGCCTACCGTCGGCAGCGGGTCACAGGACAGGACTCCACCGCACCGGGAGGTTTCCGTGAAGATGCTCATCAACTCCGCCGACACCGTGGTCTCCGACGCGCTGCGCGGCATGGCCGCCGCGCACCCCGAACTCGACGTCGACGTGGAGCGCCGGGTCGTCGTACGGCGCGACGCGCGGGCCGGCGGGCGGGTCGGGCTGGTGTCCGGGGGCGGGTCCGGGCACGAGCCCCTGCACGCCGGCTTCGTGGGGCCCGGGATGCTCTCGGCGGCCTGCGCCGGGGCCGTGTTCACCTCGCCGGTGCCCGACCAGATGCTGCACGCGGCCGGCGCCGTCGAGGCCGGGCAGGGGGTGCTGTTCGTCGTCAAGAACTACACCGGGGACGTGCTGAACTTCCAGATGGCCGCCGAACTGGCGGAGGAGGAGGGCATCCGGGTGGAGCGCGTGCTCGTCAACGACGACGTCGCCGTGACCGACAGCCTGTACACGGCCGGCCGGCGCGGCACGGGCGCCACCCTCTTCGTGGAGAAGATCGCCGGGGCGGCGGCCGAGGAGGGCGCGCCGCTGGAGGCGGTCGCCGCCCTCGCGCGGCGGGTCAACGACTCGTCCCGCAGTTTCGGGGTGGCGCTCAGCGCCTGCACCACCCCCGCGAAGGGCGGCCCGACCTTCGACCTCCCGGACGGGGAGCTGGAGTTGGGGGTGGGGATCCACGGTGAACCCGGCCGGGAGCGGCGCGCGACGATGACCTCGCGGGAGATCGCGGAGGTGGCGGTGGGGGCCGTACTGGACGATCTCGCCGAGACGGGCCCCACGGCCGGCGGACCGGTCCTGCTCCTGGTCAACGGGATGGGCGCGACCCCGCTGCTGGAGCTGTACGGGTTCCACGCGGAGGTGGCGGCGGTGCTGACGGCGCGGGGCCTGCCGGTGGCGCGGGCCCTCGTCGGAAACTACGTCACTTCGCTGGACATGGCAGGCTGTTCGGTGACCGTGTGCCGGGCGGACGACGAGCTGCTGCGCCTGTGGGACGCGCCGGTACGGACGGCCGCCCTGCGGTGGGGCTGCTGAGCGCGCGGCGCACGTACGGGACGACGGTGGAGGAGACGGGATGCGTGACGCGGAGTTCTTCCGGCGCTGGATGGAGACCGCCGCGACGGCGGTGGAGCGGGAGGCTGACCGGCTGACCGAACTCGACTCCCCCATCGGGGACGCCGACCACGGGGCGAACCTGCTGCGGGGGTTCACGGCCGTACGCGCGGCGCTGGCCGGGGCCGACCCGGCGGCGGCGCCCGGGGCCCTGCTCCAGCTGGCCGGACGCACACTGATCTCCACGGTCGGCGGCGCGTCCGGACCCCTGTACGGGACGCTGCTGCGGCGCACGGGCAAGGAGCTCGGGGAGGCCGCCGAGGTCACCGACGAGGAGTTGCGCGGCGCCCTGGACGCCGGAGTGGACGCCGTGGCCCGGCTGGGCGGGGCGGCGCCGGGCGACAAGACGATGCTGGACGCTCTGGTCCCGGGGGTCGCGGCCCTGGGCACCTCGTACCGTGCCGCCGGGGAGGCGGCGGACGGCGGGGCCCGGGCCACCGTCCCGCTACTGGCCCGCAAGGGCCGCGCCAGCTACCTCGGCGAGCGCAGCGTCGGGCACCAGGACCCGGGAGCCACCTCGGCCGCCCTGCTGCTGGGCGCGCTGGCCGACGCGGCGGAGGGGGCCGCGTGAACGCCGGGGAGCCGGTCGGGATCGTGCTGGTGTCGCACAGCGCCGGGGTCGCGGAGTCGGTGGCGGAGCTGGCGCGGGGGCTCGCGGCGGGCGGGGCGCCGGCTCCGATGGCCCCGGCGGGCGGCACCGCCGACGGCGGGCTCGGCACGAGCGCGGAGCGCATCGCGCGGGCCGCGGCGGCGGTGGACCGGGGGGCCGGGGTCGCGCTCATCGCGGACCTGGGCAGCTCGGTGCTGACGGTGAAGGCGCTCCTCGAGGACGGGGAGCTGCCGCCGGGGTCGCGTCTGGTGGACGCCCCCTTCCTGGAAGGCGCGGTGGCGGCCCTGGTCGCCGCCTCGGCGGGCGCCGCCCTGGAGGCCGTGGCGGCCGCGGCCGAAGAGGCGTACGCCTACCGCAAGGCCTGACGCCCCCCCGGGCCGGAGGGGCGCGCCCCGGCCCCCGGGCCGGCTCCCGGGCCGGCTGCCTGCTCCCGGCTAAAGGGCCCGGCCCGGGGGCGAGTCCGGAAGGGACGGGCTACGGGCGGCCGCGGAGACTTTCGATCTCCCGGCGGTCCCGCTTCGTGGGGCGGCCCGCGCCGCGGTCGCGGATGCCGACCACCGCCGCCTCCACCGGGGTCGGCGGGGGCGGGCTGTTGTCCACGTAGCACTCGGCGGCGACCGGGGGTCCGACCCGCTTCGTCACGGGGCGCCGGACCACGACGATCCGCTCCCGGCCCGCGTGGAAGAGCCGGACCTCGTCGCCCGCCCGCACCTGCTGCGCCGGCTTCGCCCGCTCGCCGTTGACCTTCACGTGCCCCGCCCGGCAGGCGGTCGCCGCGACGGAGCGGGTCTTGGTGAGCCGCACGGACCAGATCCAGGCGTCCACCCGCGCGGTTCCCGTCTCCAGCGGGGCCGCTCCCGCTTCCGTGGTCCTCGTACCGGTCAACGGAGCCTCCGTCCCTTCCCTGCGTCGGCCGTGCCTGCCACGTCCGTCCCGTCCCGACTCTAGCGACCGGGCGGCCGCGGGGCGCAACGGTTTCGGCGGATACCACAAGCGCCACGGCACCTGCGATGGAGAAGCGGCCAAACTAATTGCAGATGCCGCCCTTATGGGCCTACCTTGTCGCACATGCAGCCCCATGCGTCCGTCATCCGCCGCACCCGCCGTATCGCCACCGCCGCGCTCACCGCCGCCCTGCTCGTCCCGCTGTCCGCCTGCGCGAACGGCGGCGGCGCGGGCGGGAAGACGGACGCCGGCGCGCCCTCCTCCCCGGCCGGGGAGGGGGGCGCGCAGCTCACCGTCCTCGCCGCCTCCTCCCTCACCAACGCATTCAGGACGGCGAAGGAGGCCTACGAGAAGTCCCACCCGGGGACCAAGGTGACCCTCTCCTTCGCCGGTTCGCAGGAACTCGCCGCCCAGGTCAAGCAGGGCGCCCCGGCCGACGTGCTGGTCACCGCCGACACCAGGACCATGGACGCCCTCCGGGCCGAGACCGGCGAGGCGACGGTCATCGCGAAGAACCGCCTCGTCATCGCCGCCGGCAAGGGCAACCCCTTCGGGATCGACGAGCTCAAGGACCTCGGCGACCCCAGGGTCAAGGTCGTCCTGGCGGCGCCCGAGGTCCCGGTCGGGCGCTACGGCAAGCAGCTCCTCGACGCCCAGAAGATCGAGGTGAAGCCCGTCTCCCAGGAACCCAGCGTCCGCGCCGTCCTGAGCAAGGTCGAGCTGGGCGAGGCCGACGCCGGGCTCGTCTACAAGACCGACTCCGCCACGTCCGGGGACAAGGTGGTCACCGTGGACATCCCGGACGGCCAGAACGCCGTCGCCTCCTACCCCGCCGCCGCCCTCAAGCAGTCCCGGAACGCCGGAGCCGCCGCCGCGTTCGTGGCCTGGCTGAGCGGCCCCGAGGCGCAGAAGATCCTCCAGGACGCCGGCTTCCAGAAGGGCTAGGAGCATCGGGCCGGTGACCGGGCGGCCCGTGCGGCGCGTCCGGCGCGTCCGGCGCGTCCGGCGCGTCCGGCGCGTCCGGCGCGTCCGGCGCCCGCACCCGTACGCTCCGTGGCATCCCCTCCCCGGCCCCGACCAGGAACCGCCCCCACCCCATGAGCAGACTCCGCACCCGCACCCGGCCCCCCGTGACGCTGGCGCTCCCCGCGCTGCTCGCCGTCGCGTTCCTGCTGCTGCCGCTCGTCGGCATCCTCACCCGCACGCAGTGGGGTGAACTCGGCGGCCACCTCGCCCATCCCGGTGTGGTCACAGCCCTGAAGCTGTCGCTGCTGGTGTCGTTCTGGGCGCTCGGCCTCTCGCTGGTCCTCGGCGTCCCGCTCGCCTGGCTGCTGGCGCGGGTCGAGTTCCGCGGCAAGGCCTTCGTCCGCTCCCTGGTCCTGCTGCCGATGGTGCTCCCCCCGACCGTCGGCGGTGTGGCGCTGCTGCTCGGCTTCGGACGCCGCGGACTCCTCGGGCCGTGGCTGGAGGACACCTTCGGCGTCACGCTCCCCTTCCACACCTCCGGCGCGGTCGTCGCGGCGACCTTCGTCGCCATGCCGTTCCTGGTGATCAGCCTGGAAGGGGCACTGGGCGGGCTGAAGCAGAGCTACGAGGAGACCGCCGCCTCGCTCGGCGCCTCCCCGGTCCGGGTCTTCTTCACGGTGACCATGCCGATGGTGGCGCCCGGCCTGATCGCGGGCGCCGCCCTCACCTGGGCCCGCGCGCTCGGCGAGTTCGGGGCGACCATCACCTTCGCCGGCAACCTCCCGGGCACCACCCAGACCCTGCCGCTCCAGGTGTACCTGCTGCTCCAGGACCAGCCGGAGGCCGCCACCTCGGTGTCGCTGCTGCTGCTCGCCATCGCCATGGGCGTGCTCATCGCCCTGCGCGGCCGGTGGAACGGCACGCCCGTCGCCGCGCGCTCCCGCGGGGGCGGCCCGGAAGCCCCCGCGGTCCCGGCCGGCGCCCCCGCCGCCGTCGCCGTCGCGCAGGAGCCGCCCGTCCCCGTCCCGGCCGACGACGGCCGCTGGGCCCTGCACGCCGACGTGACCGGCTTCAACGAACTCACCCTCGACGCCGGACCCGGCACCACCATCGCCGTGGTGGGCGAGAACGGCGCCGGCAAGACCACCCTGCTGCGCGCCCTGCTCGGCCTGACCCCGCGCGCCCGCGCCGCGCTCCGCCTCGGGGACACCGACGTCACCGCGCTGCCCCCGCACCGGCGGCAGGTGGCCTGGGTCCCGCAGGACGGCGCGCTGTTCCCGCACCTCAACGCCCTGGCCAACACCGCGTACGGGCTGCGGGCCCGCGGGGTGGGGCGCGCCGAGGCCCGCCGTGAGGCACGACTGTGGCTGGACCGGCTCGGCGTGGGCCACCTGGCCCGGCGCCGGCCCGCCCAGCTGTCGGGCGGGCAGGCCCAGCGGGTGGCCCTCGCCCGGGCGTTGGCCGCCCGGCCCCGGCTGCTGCTGCTCGACGAGCCGCTGGCCGCCCTCGACCAGACGACCCGGGCCCACGTGCGGCACACCCTGCGCAGGCACCTGGCGGGCTTCGGCGGGGTCTGCCTGATCGTCACGCACGACCCCGTCGAGGCGGTGTCGCTGGCCGACCGGGTCCTCGTGCTGGCCGACGGGCGCACCCTCCAGGACGCGCCCCCCGCCGAGGTCACCCGGCATCCCCGCTCGCCGTGGGTGGCCAGGATGCTGGGCCGCAACGCCTGGCCCGGCACCGCCTCCGCCGAGGGGCTCGCGCTGGCGGACGGCGGCCGGCTGGTGGTGGCGGAGACGCTGCCCGAGGGGGCGCAGGCCCTGGCGATCATCGCCCCGGAGGCGGTGTCCCTGCACCGGGAGCGCCCGGGCGGCAGTCCCCGCAACGTCTGGCCGGGCACCGTACGGGAGGTCACCTCGGCGGGCAGCCGGCTGCGCGTGCTGGTCTCCTCGGACGACGCGCCCGACCTGGTCGCGGAGATCACCCCGGAGGCGGCCGCCGAGCTCGGTGTGGCCGACGGTGCGCGGGTCTGGACGAGCGTGAAGGCCACGGAGGTCACGCTGGTTCCCCTCTGACCCCTGACGGGAGGCGGAGCGGAACCGTTTGGACGGCGGACGCGGCCCTGACATATGTTCGACGCTGCCCGGCCGGCGCACCGGCAGGCGCCGGTACCCCGTTCGCCGCCGTTCGCCGCCGTTCCTTGCCGTTCACCGCCGTTCAACGCCGTCGTCACCGCGTTCTTCGCACGTCCCGTGGGGGGTCCTTCACCATGTCCTTCAGCGCGCCCGGATCGCCCCCGCCACAGGGGCCCGTACCCCAGCCGCCGTACGGTGCGGCCCCGTACCCGGCCGCCCCCGCGCAGCCGTACCCGGGACAGCCCCACCCCGGCCGGCCCTACCCCGGGCAGCCGTACCCGAGCGGCCCCTACCCGGGGCAGCCCTACCCCGTCGCGCCGCAGCCGGCGGTCCAGCAGCTGCGCTCCCCGCAAGGCCTCTCGACCGCGCTGACGCTGCTGCTCGGCGTCGCGGGCGTGGTCCACCTCTACTCGGCCGCCGCCAACCTCTACGCGTGGTCACTGATGCGGGACGTCGCTGCGGACCCGTCCTCGGTCCCGGACGACTCGCTCGACCGGTCGGACCTGCTGACCGGTCTCGCGGGGGGCCTCAAGGGGCTGTTCCTGGTCGTCACCGCCGTGGTGTTCGTCATCTGGTTCTACCGGGTCCGCGTCAACGGGCAGATCTTCCGTCCCGACGCCTTCACCCTGGGAGACGGCTGGGCGATCGGCTCCTGGTTCGTCCCCGTCGGCAACCTCTTCCTGCCCTACCGGGTGGCCAAGCAGACCTGGGAGGCGAGCGTCCAGCTCGCGCCCGACGGCTCGTACCGCCGCGTGTCCACGGTTCCGGTGACCTCCTGGTGGATCGCGTGGGCCGTGTCGCTGGTCCTCGAACGGGTCTTCAGCGTGCTTTACGCCCGCGCCGGGTCCCCCGAGGGCCTGCGCGACATCTCCGCGTTCGGCGCCGTCGCCGACCTGACGGTGGTCGCCGCGGCCGTCCTCGCGGTGCTGTTCGTCCGGAAGCTGACCGCCCTGCAGAACGTGAAGGCCGCGTACGGCCCGTACGCCGCCGTCTGACGCTCAGCCGCCCGCGGGGCCGTCGGACCGGTGGCGTCCGCCGGCGTCGGCCCGGCCGGGTGCCGGCACCGTGAACTCGCACCAGACGCACTTCCCGGCGCCCCGGGGCTCCACTCCCCAGTCGTCCGCGAGCCGTTCGACGAGCAGCAGCCCCCGGCCCGACACCGCCCAGTCATCGGCCTCGCGGCGGCGGGGCATGGCGCTGCTGTGGTCCTCGACCTCGATCCGGATCCGGCCCGCGGCCGTCAGCCGCAGGGACACCTGCCCGCCCCCGTCGGTGTGGACGAGGGCGTTGACCATCAGCTCGTCCGCGGCCAGTTCGATCTCGTCGGCGCGCTCGCGGGCGCCCCAGGCGGCCGAGGCCGCCCGGATCAGGTGCCGGGCCATCGCCGGGCCGTCCGGGTCCCCGGGCACCAGGCGCTGGTGGAGCGGACCGCCTCCGCGCGGGGCGGGGGCCCCGTGCCGGCGCAGCAGGAGCAGGGCCATGTCGTCCCCGCCGCCCGCGTCCCCGACGAGGCCGCAGAGCACGTCGGCGAGTTCCTCGACGTCGGCGGGGCCGTGCGCGGCCGCCTCCAGGAACTCCCGCATCCCGGTCTCGGAGTCGCCGCCGGGCCGTTCGACGAGGCCGTCGGTGCACAGCAGCAGGGTGTCCCCGGGGTGCAGTTGCAGGGTGGTGACCGGGTAGCCGGAGCCGCTGCCCCGCTGCTCCCGCGGGGGCAGGCCGAGGGGCAGCCCGCCGGCCACCTGGATCCGGTGGCAGCTGCCGTCCCCGCGCCGCACGACGGGGTCGAGGTGACCGGCCCGCACGATGTGCAGCATCCCGGAGTTCAGGTCGAGTTCGGCGTAGGTGCAGGTGGCGAAGCGCTCCGTCGCCAGGTCGCGCAGGAAGGCCGAGGCCCGCGCCATCGCCGTGCCCGGGGTGTGGCCCTCCAGCACGTAGGCGCGGAGCACGATCCGCAGCTGGCCCATGACGGCGGCCGCGTCCGTGTCGTGGCCCTCGACGTCGCCGATCGCCACCCCGACCCGTCCTTCGCCGAGGGGGACCACGTCGTACCAGTCGCCGCCGATGTCCCGCCCGATCCGGGCGGCCCGGTACCGCACCGCGATCCGCGCGCCCGGCACCTCCGGCACCACCCGGGGCAGCATGGCCCGCTGGAGCCCCTCGGCGAGGTCGTGCTCCTGCTCGAAGAGCATGGCCCGCTGGAGTCCCTGCGCGATCCCGCTGCCGAGCGCCACCAGCAGGTTCCGTTCCTCCGCGTTGAAGTCCCCGTCGCGGGCGTACAGCAGCCCGAGCGCGCCGACCGGCCGGCCCTGGGCGACGAGCGGCAGGTACACCCCGCTGCGCACCGCCAGCGGCTCGACGTACGGCCACAGCAGGGGGTAGCGGCGCCGGAACTCCTCCCGCGAGGCGAGGAAGACGGGCTGCATGGTCCGTACGGCCTCGCTCATCGGGAAGTCGGCGTCGATGCGCGTGTACTCGGTCTCGGGTACGTACGAGCCCAGCCGCCCTTCCGCGACCAGGTGGATCCGGCCCCCTTCGACGACGCCCAGCATCACGCTGACGGCGCCGAGGTGTCCGAGGGCCTCGGGGTCCTTGAGGACGTCGGTCACGTCGTTGACGGTGCGGGCGTGCGCCAGGATCGCGGTGGTCCGCTCGACGACCCCGGTCATCCGGCGCCGGCCCTCGTCCCGCTCGCCCGCCGCCCCGGGCTCACCGGGGTCCTCGGCGGCGTCGCGCAGGATCCCGATGACCCGGTACGCGCGGCCGTGCGGGTCCCGGAGGATGTGGCCCTGGACATGGGTCCAGGCCGTCGAGCCGTCCTCGCCCAGGGTGCGGAAGTACGCGCCGTAGTGGCTGCGGCCGTCCCTCAGCGCCTGCTCCACGCGGCCGTCCAGCCGTGCTCCGTCGCCCGGGACGACACGGCGGCGCAGCCCGGCGGGGGTCCCGTCGAACTGTTCCGGGCGCAGGCCGAGGACCTCGAGGGCGGTGGTGTCCAGGTACATGCGCCCGCTGTCGAGGTCCCAGTCGAAGGTGCCCATCCGGTTGAGCGCGAGGCTCAGGTCGGGCCGCGCGGGCCAGTCGACCTCCGGGGTCCGTCCCCGCTGGTCCATGCAGCCAGGGTCTCACCGTTCGCCTCGCGCGGCAGCCGTTGCGCGACGTCAGGAGCCCTGCTCCGGCGGGTCCCCGGCACCGGCCGGAGCCGCGGGCCCCGTCCGCCCCGGGGCTCAGGCGGAAGGCGGGGCGGCGCCCGCGCCCGGGCGGAGTGCGCCGGGCGAGGAACGGGTGGCGGGCGGCGGAGCCGTCGTCCGGTCGGTCGTGCCCGGAGGCTGGGCCGAACGGGTGACGGCGTCCGTGCCGGCGTCCGTCGGCGTGCCGGCTCCGGTCGCGGGTGGCGGAGGGGAGGGCGGCGGTGTGGTCCCCGGGGAGGGGGGTTCCGACGGCGTGGCGGGGGGCGGGGGCCTGACGGGGAGCGGGGGCGACGCGACGGACGGGGACACGGCGGACGGGGACACGGCGGACGGGGACACGACGGGCGGCGACGCGCCGGACGGGGACACGGCGGACGGCGACACGACGGGCGGGGAGACCGCCGGCGGGGACACGACGGGCGGCCCGACCGGCGGCGCGACGGGCCGGTCCGGCCGCGGGTCCGCGCCGCGGTGGCGTTCCAGCCAGCGGCGGTCGTGGTGGTCGTAGATGACGAACGTCCGCACCACCGTCACCGACGGCGCGATGACCACCACCTGCGCCGGCCGGTACGAGGCCCAGGGCCGGCCGAAGCGCTTCGGATCGGCCTTCAGCGCCACGGGCGGGCCCAGCGGGTTCCCGCAGGCGCAGCGCACCCTCGGAACCCCGCGGTCGTCGACGAGCACGGCCGTCCCGGCCTGGAGCACGGCCTGGTAGGGAGTGGCGCGGCCGTCGCGGTAACCGTGGTTGGTGACCCGGGTGTCGATCCGCAGCTGCACGGGGGTGAGCGCGCGCAGGTGGCCGGGGACGGCCTTCGCCGGGATGCCGAGGGCCGAGGCGAAGGCGGCGTTCCTGGCGGGCTGCGCGGTGAGCGCGGTGATCTGCTTCTCCACGTCGCAGCTGGCGACGTCCTTCGTGCCGCCGTAGAGGCCCGGCGCGGAACCGCTGACGCTGCGGGTGCCCGAGGGACTTGTCGGCGTGGCGGTGTCCCGCGGCGGGGGCTGCGGCGGCGGGGTCGCCCGGCCGGCCGCCGTGGATTCGGTGAAGGGGTCCCGGCCGGCCGCCCCGGCCGGCTGGAGGAACACCTCGGCCTCGGCCCGCTGCGGGGTGCCGTCCCCGGCGGGCCGGGTGAGCACCACCACCAGGGTGACCACGGCGGCGAGCGCCACGGCCACCGTCGCCAGGCCGGGCACCGACCGCCACCAGGGGGCCCGGGGCGGTTCCCCGCCGGGCCCGCCGGGCGGGGCGGGCGGGGGCGGCGGGGTGTCGCCGCCCCCGCCCGAGAGCGGACCGGACGGCGGCCCGGTGGGCCGCCCGGGTGACGACGGCGGTGACGACTGCGACGGCGGTGACGGCGGCCGGTGCGGCTCGGGCGGCCGTTCGCCGGAGGGCTGCGTGGTCACGGGCTCCTCTTCCCTGGCAGCGGATCCCGGTACACCAGGAATCAGAACGGAGGGAGGAATACGGGGAACAACCGGTACGTGCGGACATCGAGCACTGTTGCCGCCCATTGTGTGCGGCGTCCGGCTGGTGCCCGCAAGCCGGGGGTGCCACCGTTGCAGGGTGAGCCGTACCTCCGCGAGGACCTGGGCGCGTCCTTCCGTGCACGCCTGGCGGGACGCCCTGGTCGCCGTCGTGGCGGGCTTCGCCGCGATGACGGCGGTGGCCGCCGCCGGGCTGGCCTGCGCCGGTGCCGGGGACCTGCCCGAAGGGGCGTTCCCCCGGGTGGTCGCCGCGGTCGTGGTGCTGGCGGCCGGCGGTACCGTCGAGGTGTCCGGGGACGCCGGGTTCCTGGCCGGCGCGGAGGCGACCCTGTCCGTGCTCCCGCTCTCGGTGAGCCTGGCCGGTGCGCTCACCACCGGGTGCCTCTTCCTGCGGCCGCTGCGCCACCGCGCGGTGGCCGGGCCCCGTGAGCTGCCGAGCCGGGCGGGGCGGGCGGCGGTGCTGTGGCTGGCGCTGCTGGCCCTGTTCGCGCTTCCGGCCCGCCGGACCTTCGGGCTGTCCCCCGGCGACTCCCCGCTCGGGGAGTTCGGCGAACTCCTCGACTCCGCGCCGACGGCCGGCTTCCGGGCTCCGCTCGGGCCCACCCTCTTCTTCGGGCTGCTGTGGATCCTGGGCCTGTTGCTGATCGCCCTGCTGGTCTCCCGGCGCGCTCCGCTGCCGGCCGGGCTGCTCCGCTTCCACACGGCGGTGCGTCCGGCCGCGCACGCGACGGCCGTGCTGCTGCTGGCGTACGTGGTCCTCGGCACCGGCACCGGCCTGGTGGTGGCCGCCACCCAGGGCCACGCGGCCCGCACCCTGGCCGTGCTGCTGCTGGGCCTGCCGAACCTGGCCTGGCTCGCCCTGACCGTGGGCTTCGGCGGCGCCTGGCAGGGGGCGGCCGAGGGGCCCTTCGGCCTGCCCGTGCCGCAGCTCCTGGACCAGCTGCTGCGCGGCCCCGGCGGTTCCACCGTCGACGTGGCCTCGCTGGCGCAGCGGGACCCCCGGGCGTGGTGGCTGGTCGCGGTGGCCGCCGTCGCACTGCTCGGCACGGGCGTCCTGGCCGCCGTGCGTTCCCCGGCCGGGGTCCGCCCCTGGCAGCACGCGCTGCACCTGGCGGTGGCCCTGGCCCTGGCCACCCTGACGGTGTGTCTGCTGGCCGGGGTGCGGGCCCGTCTGGGGCTGTCCCTGCTGGGGCTGGGGGACGTCCCGGGGCTCGGCGGCAGCGTGGAACTCACCGCCCTGCTGTGGCGGACGACCGGCCTGGCGTTGCTGTGGGGGGCGGTGGCCGGCTTCCTCGGCGCCCTCCTGGCCCGACCGCTGCGCCACCCGGGCCGGGTCCCCTGAGCCGGAACCGCCCCCGCCCTGCCCCCGCCCTACCTGCCCCGGAACACCGGCAGCGCCCAGCGCGGCGGAGGGGGCGGCGGGGCGCCGTCCGGGCCCGGCCCGTGTGCCCGGGGCGCTTCGGCGCCCGCCCGGCGCAGCGCGCCGGTGAACTCCAGGCAGGTCCCCCACCGCTCACCGGGCGACTTCGCGAGGGCCTTGGCCAGCACCTCGTCCACGGCGGCCGGCAGCTCCGGACGGCGCTCGCGGGCCGGAGGCGGCGGATCGTACTGGTGGGCCCAGAGGAGGGCCATGTCGTCCTCCCTGCGGAACGGCGGGCCGCCGGTCAGCATCTCGTGGACGACGCAGCCGAGGCTGTACACGTCGCAGCGGCCGTCGACCGGTTTCCCGGCGATCTGCTCGGGCGCCACGTAGTCCAGGGTCCCCACGAACTGTCCGACGCTGGTGAAGCCGGTGAGTGACAGGGACCTCTTCGTGAGGCCGAAGTCGGTGAGGTAGGCGTGCTCGGGGTGTTCGCTGTCGGTGCCCTCGGCGATCAGGACGTTGCCGGGCTTCACGTCCCGGTGCACCAGGTCGTGGGCGTGCGCGGCGTCGAGCGCGGAGGCCACCTGGCCGGCGATCCGGGCCGCCGTCCCGACGGGGAGCGGGCCCGTGCGGTCCAGCAGGGCCCGCAGGTCCTGTCCCGCGACGTAGCGCATGGCGATGTACAGGAGGCCGTCGGTCTCGCCCGCCTCGAAGACGGGCACGATGTGCGGGTGGTCGATGGCGGCCGCGACCTTCGACTCGTGGGCGAAGCGCTGCCGGAAGGTGTCGTTGAGGGCCAGCTGGGGGGCCAGCAGCTTCAGCGCGACCGTCCGGTCCAGGCGCAGGTCCCGGGCGCGGTAGACGACGGCCATCCCGCCGCGCCCGATCTCCTGCTCGACGAGGTACCCGGCGAAGCGCCTGCCGGTCAGTTCCGGGCCCCGTCCCAGGGGTGAGGCGGCGTCCCCCATCAGCGGCCTCCCCCGTCGGGCGGGTCCACGACGCGCGTGGGCTCGTGCGGTTCCTCGTGTACGTCGGCACGTGCCCCGGTGTCCGTCTCCCGCCGCGCCGGCCCGGGCGCGGGCGGGGCACTCGGTTCCGAGACGACCGCGTAGGTGGTCAGACGGCTCCCGTCGGCGTACACCCACCGTCCCGCCGTCTCCTCGTACACCCATACGGACTCGCCGTCGATCACGATCCCGGCGCGCAGTCCCTCCACGGCCCGCCGGAAGCCGTCGTCAGCGGTGGCTCCGGGGGCGGTCTCCCGCAGGGCCCGCCGGTAGCGTTCGAGGGCGTCGGCCGTGCGGGTGAGGAGCGGCCCGGGGTCCTCGGTCCGCTCGAGGGAGCGGCCGGCGGTCGGCGGCGGCCGGGGCACGGCGACGAGCAGCCGTCCGTCGACCCAGGCGGTCCAGCCGTTGGCGCACTCGACCTCCCCCCATTCGCCGTGCCGGGAGACCAGCCGGACGGGCAGGAAGGGGTCCAGGGCGGTGGTGGGCCGGGAGACGTCCGGGGCCTCCCAGGCGGGCAGCCCGTCCTGCGGGACCACATGGGTGGGGCGGAAGCCCGCGCCGGGGTCCGGGGAGTCGGTCATCGCCGGGCCTACTTCCGCATCACGGCGGGTTCGTGCCGCCTCAGCAGGCGTGCGACCAGCAGTCCGAAGAGCAGGGACAGGACGGCCAGCATGCCGACGTCCAGCAGCCAGACCCCGGCGGAGTGGGCGAAGAGCGGGTCGTCGGTGAGGGTGCCCGGGACGATCCGGCCGAGGTCGACGGTGCCGGCCATCGCGCCGAGCGCCCAGCGGGAGGGCACCAGCCAGGCCAGCTGTCCGATCACGGGCACACCGTCGAGCTGGAGGAGCGCCCCGCAGAAGACCACCTGCACGATGGCGAGGAGGACCAGCAGGGGCATGGTGACCTCTTCCTTCCTGACCAGGGCGGAGACCAGGAGGCCGAGCATCATGGCGGTGAACGACAGCAGGGCGACGGCCAGGGTGATCTCGGCGAGCCGTGGCAGGAAGACCCCGGTGGCGCCGGGCGGTCCGAGCCGCACGCCGAAGAGGCCGACGAGCGTCAGGACGACGGCCTGGGCCACGGTGATCGCGCCGAGTACCGCCACCTTCGACAGCAGGTAGGCGGACCTGGACAGTCCGACGGCGCGTTCACGCTGGTAGATGACGCGTTCCTTGACGAGTTCGCGGACCGCGTTGGCGGCTCCGGTCAGGACGCCGCCGACGCACAGGATGAGCAGGGCGTTGATCGCGGTCTCCCGGGTGAGGGCGCTGCCGGCCAGGGCGCGGGCCATGGCGCCCATCACGAACGGCAGCGCGATCATGATGGCGAGGAAGGTGCGGTCGGCGCTGAGCGCGGTGGCGTACCGGCGGATCAGGGTGGAGAGCTGGGAGCGCCGGCTCTGCGCCTTCGGCGGAGGGGTGGCGAAGCCGGCCGGGCCGGGCGTCGTGGTGTCCGGGGGCGGAGGTCGGCGGAGGGCGCCCGCCCCGTACGCGCGGTACTGGGGCGAGGCCTCGTACTGGCCCGCCCAGTCGCGGTCGCGCTGGTTCTCGAAGGCCTCGAAGGCCTCGGGCCACTGGTCGAAGCCGAAGAAGGCGAGGGTTTCCCCGGGTGGCCCGTACCAGGCGACGCGGCCGCCGGGGGCGAGGACGAGGAGCCGGTCGCAGACGTCGAGGCTGAGGACGCTGTGGGTGACCACGATGACGGTGCGGCCGTCGTCGGCAAGGCCGCGCAGCATGTGCATGACCGAGCGGTCCATGCCGGGGTCGAGGCCGGAGGTGGGTTCGTCGAGGAAGAGCAGGGAGGGCTTGGTGAGCAGTTCCAGGGCTACGGAGACGCGTTTGCGCTGTCCGCCGGAGAGGCTGTGGATCGGCTGGTCGGCGCGCTGCTCGAGGCCGAGTTCGCCGATGACCTCGTCGACGCGGGCGAGCCGCTCGGCCTTGGCGGTGTCCTGGGGGAAGCGCAGTTCGGCGGCGTAGGCGAGGGCGCGGCGGACGGTGAGCTGGGCGTGCAGGATGTCGTCCTGGGGGACGAGCCCGATGCGGGAGCGCAGTTCGGCGTAGTCCCGGTAGAGGTCGCGGCCGTCGTAGAGGACGGTGCCGTGGTCGGCGGGTCGCAGTCCGGTGAGGGCGCCGAGGAGGGTGGACTTGCCCGCGCCGCTGGGGCCGACGACGGCGAGCAGGGACGTCACGCCGACCGGGAAGGAGACGTGGTCGAGGAGGGTCTTGCGGCCGTGGTCGACGGCGACGGACAGGTCCTGGACGTCGAAGGAGACCTCGCCGGTGTCGGTGTACTCCTGGAGCTGGTCGCCGACGAGGCAGAAGGCGGAGTGGCCGATGCCGACGATGTCGCCCTCGGCGAGGGGGGCGCGTCCGACGCGGGCGCCGTTGAGGTAGGTGCCGTTGTGGCTGCCGAGGTCGGCGATCTCGTACGTGCCGTCGGCGAGGGCGCGCAGTTCGGCGTGCCGGCGGGAGACGACGAGGTCGTCGATGACGAGGTCGTTGCCCGGGCCGCGGCCGATGCGCACGGTGGTCCGGGCGGGCAGGGGCCGGACGCTGGTGGGGCTGCGGAAGGTTCCGGTCATGGCCGGATCGGCGACGCGGGAGGGGCGTGAGGCGGCGGCAGGGGGCGGCGTACGGGTGGTGAGGACGGCGCGCGGGCCGTCCTGCGCGCTCCCGAAGCACAGCTCGCTGCCGGGGCCGACCGCCCACTCGTGGACGCGGTGGCCGTCGGCCCAGGTGCCGTTGGTGCTGCCCTCGTCCTCGAGGGTCCAGTGGTCCCCGTCGGCGCGCAGGACGGCGTGGTGCCAGGAGACGCGGGCGTCTTCGAGGCAGATCTCGCAGAGGGGGTCCCGGCCGACGTGGTAGGTCCGGCCGGGGCTCATGGGGGTGGAGCCCGTGGCGGTTTCCAGGACGAGTTCGGGCGCGGTCGCCGCACCGGGCCGCTGGACCATGAACAGATTTTCCCATGAACCGGCGCAACCGGCAGAAGAGACATCGCCGCAGGTCAGAGGGTTCTTATGGGGAATGACAACGGTCCCCGTTGCAGCCTTTGCCGATCTCGCCGCGGTGCGCTTCACTTCACGCGTCGGAACCGAACAGACGGGGGAAGCCATGAGCCGGCACGACCACGCGCACGAGGACACCGGGCCGGAACGCGCCGGGCACGGGCACGCGGGCCACGGGCACGCCGGACACGCTCACGGCGTGGGCGCGGACGCGGACCGCCGCTGGCTGGCGATCGCGCTCGGGCTGATCGGCGGCTTCATGGCCGTGGAGGTGGTCATCGGCGTGATGGCCCACTCCCTGGCCCTGATCTCCGACGCCGCGCACATGCTGACGGACGCCGTCTCGATCGTCCTCGCGCTGATCGCGATGCGGCTGGCGGCACGCCCGGCGCGGGGCGGTTTCACGTACGGCCTCAAGCGCGCGGAGATACTCTCCGCGCAGGCCAACGGGCTGACCCTGCTGCTGCTGGCGGTCTGGCTGGCGTACGAGGCGGTGCGGCGGCTGCTGGATCCGCCCCCGGTGGAGGGCGGGCTGGTGCTGGTGACGGCGCTGGCCGGGATCGTGGTCAACATCGGTGCGGCCTGGTGCATCTCGCGGGCGAACCGGTCCTCGCTCGCGGTGGAGGGCGCCTACCAGCACATCCTGAACGACCTGTTCGCCTTCATCGGGACGGCCGTGTCCGGTCTGATCGTGCTCACGACCGGATTCGTGCAGGCCGACGCCATCGCCACGCTGGTCGTGGTGCTGCTGATGGTCAAGGCGGGCTACGGGCTGGTCCGCGATTCGGGACGGATCTTCCTGGAGGCCGCGCCGGCGCACGTGGACCCGGACGCGGTCGGCGACCGCCTGGTGCACCACGCGCCCGTCACCGAGGTGCACGACCTGCACATATGGACGATCACCTCCGGTCAGGCGGCCCTGTCCGCGCACGTGCTGGTGGAGCCGGCGGGCGACTGCCACGCGGTGCGGCGGGAGCTGGAGCTGCTCCTGGAGAAGGAGTACGGGATCACCCACACCACCTTGCAGGTGGACCACGTGCAGGACGCCCTGCTGTCGGTCGGCCGGGCGGGCGAGGCTCCGCGCGGCGCGGACCCGCACTGCGCGGACGCCCACGGCCCGGTGCACCGCGAGGGGCCGCACGCGCACTGACGGCCGGCCCGGGAGCGGCGGCCCGCGAGCGGCGGCCCGCGAGCGGCGGGCCCGAGCGGCGGGCCCGAGCGGCGGGCCCGCGAGCGCCCCGGCGGCGGCCGGGCGGCCGATGGCGGGCACTGAGCGGGGCTCCGGCGGGGCATGTATGGCGCCGTGACGGATGCGAAGAGGTACCGGCGGAGCGCCGGCCTGCTGCTGTTCCGCCGGACCGCCGAGCGCGGGGTGGAGGTGCTGCTCGGCCATATGGGCGGTCCGCTCTGGGCCGGGCGGGACGCCGGCGGCTGGGCGATCCCGAAGGGCGAGTACGGGCCGGACGAGACGCCCCGGGACGCGGCCCGGCGGGAGTTCACCGAGGAGCTGGGGGTGCCCCCGCCGGAGGGGGAGTACCTGCCGCTGGGCGACGTGCGGCTGAGCAGCGGGAAGCTCGTGACCGTCTGGGCGGTGGAGGCGGACCTCGACCCCGCGCTGACGGTGCCGGGCACCTTCACCATGGAGTGGCCCCCGCACTCGGGCGTCGAGCGGGAGTTCCCCGAGCTGGACCGGGTGGCCTGGTTCGCACCCCCGCTCGCGCGCACCAAGCTGATTGTCGGTCAAATCCCTTTCCTGGATCGTCTCCTGGTGCTCTTGTCGGATTGACCTGACCTTTACTTGCCAATAAACGCCACCTCCGTGGACATTGCACATATGACGAACGTCGTGCTGGTGGGAACCCTGGACACCAAGGGTGTCGAGTACGGCTGGCTGCGCGAGAGGCTGCTGCGCGCCGGCGTCGAAGTGGTGCTGGTGGATACGGGGATCATGGGAGAACCCCGGGTGGCGGCGGACGTGCCGCGCGAAGAGGTGGCGCGGGCGGCGGGCTCGGAACTGCCCGAGCTGCGCACGGCCGCCGACCGGGGCGCGGCCGTGACCACGATGGCCCGGGGCGCCGAGGCGACCCTGTTGCGCCTGCACGCCGAGGGCCGCCTGCACGGCGTGCTCGCGATCGGGGGCAGCGGGGGCACCTCCATCGCGACGCGGGCGATGCGGGCGCTGCCGCTGGGCGTACCGAAGGTCATGGTCTCGTCGATGGCCTCCGGGGACGTGTCCCCCTACGTGGGGTCCGCGGACATCACCATGATGTACAGCGTCGTGGACATCGCCGGGCTCAACAGCGTCTCGGAACCGGTGCTGGCCAATGCGGCGGAGGCCATGGCCGGGATGGCGAAGGGCTACGCGCGCTCCGCGCCGGACCCCGGCCGGCCGGCCCGGCTGGGCGCCGGCTCGCGGCCGCTGGTGGCCGCGAGCATGGCGGGGGTGACCACGACCGGCGTGGACGCGGCCCGGGAACGGCTGGAGCGGCTGGGGTACGAGGTACTGGTCTTCCACGTCAGCGGCGCCGGCGGCCGCACCCTGGAGACGCTGGCCGGGCAGGGGGTGTTCGCCGGGGTGCTAGACCTGACCCTGAGCGAACTCGCCGACGACCTGTGCGGGGGCATCCTCAGCGCCGGCCCCGACCGGCTCAGCGCGGCGGGGCGGGCCGGGGTTCCGCAGGTGGTGAGTCTGGGGGCGCTGGACATGGTGAAGTTCGGTCCGATGGAGACCCTGCCCGAACGGGTGCGCTACCGCCGGGTCCGCGTCCACAACCCGTCGATCACGGTGATCCGTACGACCGAGTCCGAGTGCGCCGAGCTGGGGCGGAGGGTCGCGGGCAAACTGCGCGCGGCGACCGGGCCGACGGCGGTGTGCCTCCCGCTGCGGGGACTGTCCACGCTCGGCGCGCCGGGCGGCCCGTACCACGACCCGGGCGCGGACCTGGCACTGTTCTCGGCGCTGCGCGAGGGGCTGCGGGGCAGCGCGGCCCGGCTCTACGACTACGACACCCACATCAACGACCCGTCCTTCGGGCGGGCGGCGGCCGACCGGCTGCACGCCATGATCGGGGCGGTGGCGGCGGCGGCCTGACCACGTTCCGGGACGCGCCGGCGGGTGGGAACCGGCCGTGGCGGAAAGCCGTCCTCCGGAGGGAACAGACCGCCGGCGGCCGGCCCGGTCCGGCGACCGGCCGGCCGCCGCGGGCGGCCGGCGACGCCACGGACGGGGGCGCAGGATGGGCAACGGGTGGACGGTACCCGGCTATACCGAGGTCCGGGAGCTCGGTGCGGGCGGCAGCGGCCGGGTCGTGCTCGCGCTCCACGACGCCACGGGCACCGCGGTCGCGGTGAAGTACCTCAGCGAGCGGATGCGCGAGGACCCGGCCTTCGTGCGGGAGTTCCGCTCGGAGGCCCGGCTGCTGGGCGGGCTCGTGTCGCCGTACGTGGTGGGCCTGTACGAGTACGTGGAGGCGCCGGGCGGTGCGGCGATCGTGATGGAGCTGGTCGACGGGATCTCCCTGCGCGCCGTGATGCGGGAGTCGGGGCCAGCGGACGCCGAGGCCGCGCTGGTGGTGCTGAAGGGCTCCCTGCTCGGGCTGGCCGCGGCCCACCGGGCCGGCGTCGTGCACCGCGACTACAAACCGGAGAACGTCCTGGTCGCGCCCGACGGCTCCTCCAAGCTGGTGGACTTCGGCATCGCGGCGGGCCGGGACACCACCCCGGGGGTGGCGGGCACCCCCGCCTACATGGCCCCGGAGCAGTGGCAGGGACGGCCGGCCTCGCCGACGGCTGACGTGTACGCGGCCACCGCGACCTTCTTCGAGCTGCTGACCGGCCGCAAACCGTACGACGGGGCGAGCTTCGCGGAGCTGGCCGTCCAGCACATCGAGGCCCCGGTGCCGGAGACCGAGGCCCCCGAGCCGGTACGCCCGCTCATCCGGCGGGGCCTGGCCAAGCGGCCGGAGCAGCGCCCGGAGAACGCCGAGGCGTTCGTCGCGGAGCTGGAGGCGGTGGCCGTGGCGGCCTACGGACCCGGGTGGGAGGAGCGGGGGCAGCGCAGGCTCGCCGCGCTGGCGGCCCTGCTGCCGCTGCTGTTCCCCTCCGCGGCCGGCGCGGCGGCGGGCACCACGGCGGTGGCGACGACCACGGTCGGCCGGGCCGGCTGGGCTCCCGGGCGCGGTGGCTGGCTGGCGACGGGCCTGGCCCTGGTGCTGGGCGCGCTGCTGGTGCTCACGACGGACGCGATCGGGGGCACCCCGCCCGCGGCCTCGGCGCTCAGCGACTTCGCCACGACGAGCCCGGCCCCGCCCGGATCCGCCCCGCCCGCGCCCGGGCCGTCCGCCCCGGCCCCGGCGTCACCGTCCGCGTCCCCGTCGGCGACCCCGTCGGCCGGTGTCCCGCCGACCCCGACGCCGACGCCGACGCCGACGCCGAGCCCCTCGCACCCGGTGAGCGCGAGTCCGTCCCCGAGCCCGACGCCCACGCCGACGGTGACGCACCGGCCGACCCCGACTGCCTCCCCCACGCTGAAGGTGACCCACGTCGACGTCACGCTCAAGCCCGGGGTCTACCGGGGGGAGGCCACCGTCTCGGTGTCGGCCCAGGGCGACGGGCCGGTCACCGTCGTCCTGGAGTGGTTCCTCGGCAGCGCGCCGGGGGCCTACTCCGTTCCCGACGGCACCGACACCGTCGTCGTGCGGGCCGGCTCCCCTGCGCAGGTGGTCCAGGCCCACACCTTCAGCCGGGGCCGGGGCTGCTACGGCGGCGTGCGGGTCACGACCCGGCCCGCCGCGGCGAACGGCTCCGCCTCCGCGTCCCAGTTGCTGGCCCGCTGCCAGACCCAGGAGCCGCCACGATGAACGATCCACGCGCCCCGCGGGGCCCCGCCGAGGACGAGTACAGCGCCACCGTGCTCGGCAGTCACTGGTTCAGCGGTCCGCCGCCCCCGGCGGACGCCGCGCCCGACCGGGTCGAGGGTTCCGTCCTGCGGTTCGGGCCGGGCGTGACGGCGGCGATGGCCCCGCCGTTCCCCGTCCACCCCGGGCCGCCCGGGCCCGGGCCGGCCGCGCGGCCGGGCGGCGGCTGGCGCCGGTACACCCTGGCCGCCGTGGTGCTGGCCGCGGTGCTCGGCTACCTGGGGTGGCAGCGGTTCGGGCCGGGCGTCGAGGTACGGGACCTGTCGGTGGCCACCGATCCGCGGGGGCCAGGGTGCGACGCGGCCGCCGATGTGGTGGCCGTCGTACGCACCAACGGGCGCCCGGGCACCCTCACCTACCGCTGGGTCCGCAGCGACGGCACCCGGTCGGAGGAACTCACGGAGCGGGTTCCCGGCGGGCGCGACGAGGCCGCCCTGCACCTCCTGTGGACCTTCCGGGGAACCGGCGGCTACCCGGCGCGCGCCGAGCTCCAGCTGCTCTCGCCCGAACGGAGGACCGCGGCGGCCGAGTTCACCTACCGGTGTCCCCGCTAGGCCGTCTCTTTCGGATCTTGCCGGTTAAGCCCGCGTCGTCCGGTGCCGTGCATCGCAAGGCGGAGAGGCTCCCGATTACTGGACGTCCTCGGGTGCCTCGACAACGCGGCGAGGTGCGGTGCCGGGCGACGCGGGTCAGGCAAGATCCGGAAGAGATGGCCTAGGTCCCGGAAGGCCCGCGGCCGCTCCGGGAGCCGCCGCGGGCCGTTCCGCGTTCCCGTCCCCCGCCGCAACCGGGGGACGGAGCCGGTGGGAAGCGGCCGGCGGGACGGCGCCGGACGGCTCCCGGTCCGGACGGTCGCCCCGCCCGGACGGTTCTAGAACCGCGCGTGCGCGGTGATGTCGGCCTGGAACTCCCCCGTGATCGCGGGGGTGACCGTGGGCCTGGACTGCGCCACCGCCGCCAGGTAGTCCTCGGTCGTCGCGCCGAACCGCGCGGCCGCCGCACCGCGCGCGCCCACCGCCTCCAGGTCCCGCTCGAAGGACACCTGGGCGGCGATCCTCGCGGCGTGCTCGATGTCGGCGGGGGTGAACAGCTCGGTCGCCGCCACCAGTGCCGCCACGTCCACGTCGGCCCGTCCGGCCGTGTAGCGCGACCAGATCGCGGCGCGCGCCCCGGCGTCCGGGGTGCCGATCGGGATCAGGTAGTCGAAGCGGCCGGGCCGCAGGAAGGCCGGGTCGAGGGAGCGGATGGAGTTCGTCGCGCAGACGAGCAGCCGCTCGTCACCCTCGCGGAAACCGGGGATGAGCTTGAGCAGTTCGTTCGTCACCCCGTGGATGCCGCCCGGCTGGGCCGGCTCGGTGCGCACGGGCGCGATCTCCTCGACCTCGTCGATGAAGACGAGGACCCGCTCCAGCTCGGCGATCCGGGCGAAGGCGACGCGCAGCGCGGCGGCGAGGTTGCCCTCGTCGGCGAGGCGTGAGGGCAGCAGTTCCACGAAGGGCCAGCCCAGCCGGGAGGCGATGGCCCGGGCGAAGGTGGTCTTGCCGGTGCCGGGCGGCCCGAAGAGGGTGATCGCGCGCGGCGGCCGCACCCCGTGGGCGGCGGCCCGCTCCGGCTCGGCGAGCGGGAGCACCACGCGCCGCTCGATGAGTTCCTTCTCCTTCTCCATGCCGGCGACCTTGCCCCACAGGTCGCTGGGCAGGAAGCGGCCGCCGAGGTCGTCGAGGAGACCCGCCGCGGGTCCGTGCAGCGGCTCGGTCTTCTCGAAGTAGGCGACGGCGGGCTGCCGGGTGTAGCCGGCGTTGAGCAGGCCCTCGCCGAGCAGGTCCTCCTCGGGCAGCACGTAGGCGATCCGGCCCACGCGGGCGGCGATCAGGCGCCGCTCCAGTTCGACGAGGAGGGCGCTGGCCAGGCCCCGGCCGCGCCATCCGGCGGCGATCGCGATCCGCATCACCCAGGCGCGTTCGCCGGTCACGCAGGCCAGGGCGGCGCCGATCGGGACGCCCTGGTGGACGGCGACGACACAGGGCTGCCGGCCGGTCAGCGCGCTGATGCACTCGGCGAGCGAGAACACGGACTCCTGGCCCAGCTCGGCCGTGGTGTCTATGAGATGGACCACCGCCGCGAGATCGCTCTCGCGGTAGTCGTGGATGAGCCAGTTCACCGGGTACCGCCCCTCGTTCGTGCTCCTGCGGCGAGGCTAGGGGCGGGCGGGCCGGGCGTTCACCCACCGTGGTGCACAACAGCCGGGCCGGAAGTCCGCCGCGGCGTCCATAGACTGGATCTTCCGCCGGAACGGCCCGCCCGGGACGCCGCCGCCTTCGGGGCTTCCGACATGCGCGCGGTCCGGGGGCGGCCGGGGACTCCCCCGACACGGCCGCCGGCGGACCGGATTCACAGCGGATTCACAGCGCCCGCCGGGCGCCGGGCACAGGTTCACCGGCCAGGCTCGGGCCCATGATCCCTGGCACCCTCCCACGACCGGCCGGCCACCCCCGTGCCCGGCGGGCGGCGCGGATCCCGCTCGCGCTGACCACGATGGCCGCCCTGCTGGGCCTGGACCTCCCCGAGGCCGGGGCGCTGCCCCCGCTCGGCGTCACTGTGCGGGCCGACGCGGACGCCACGGCGGCGCGGGTGGGCGCGCTGTTCGCGGGCGGGACGGACGGCGGGCACTTCTGCACCGCTTCCGTGGTGCGCAGCGCCGGCCGGGACCTGATCGCCACCGCCGCGCACTGCCTGGACCACCCGGACACCACGGTCTTCGCCCCGGGCTACCGGGACGGGCAGGCCCCGTACGGGCTGTGGCGGCTGACCGGCGTGTACACGGCCCCGGGCTGGGCGGCGGGCGAGGACCCGGACGCGGACGTCGCCTTCGCGCGGGTCGTCCCGGCGGACGGCGCGGAGCACGGCGCCGTGGAGGACGTGGTCGGCGGCTTCCCGGTGGCCGCCGGGCAGCCGCCGGACGTGACGGTGACCGTCGTCGGCTACCCGAGCACCGAGGACGCTCCGCTGCGCTGCGCCAACGGGACGAGCCTGTTCTCGTCCGGCCAGCGCCGGATCGACTGCCCCGCCCTCGGCGGCGGCACCAGCGGCAGCCCCTGGCTGGTGGACGGCGCCCTGGCCGGGGTGCTGGGCGGCCACGAGGGCGGCGGCACGGTCCCGGACGTCTCGTACAGCGCCGTCCTGGGCGGTCCGGCCCTGGAGCTCTACCGCGGGGCGGCCGGCTGAACCCCGTTCGCGGCCGGGGCCTCGAACCAGGTCGGGTCCTCGCTCAGGGAGCGCCGTACGCGGTCCAGGGCGAAGGGCTCCAGCGGCGGCAGGGCGTCCGGGGCGAACCAGGCCGCCTCCAGCAGCTCCCCGTCGGCGGCCCGGGGTTCGCCGCCGGTGGCCCGGCAGCGGAAGGTGATGTCCTGGAACTGGCAGACGTCGCCGTTCGGGTAGGTGACCGGGGCGAGCATCTGGACGAGGACCACCCGTTCGGGGACGCACCGTACGGCGGTCTCCTCGTACACCTCGCGCACGGCCGTCGCGGCGGGCTGCTCCCCCGGCTCGGCGATCCCGCCGATCACCGACCACCTGCCGTTGTCGGCCCTGCGCCCGAGCAGCACCCGGCCCTGTGCGTCGACGACGACGGCGGTGACGCCGGGCAGCAGGAGCAGCCGGTGGCCGGCGCCGCTCGCCCTGATCTCGCGGATGAACTCGGGCGTGGTCATGCCCCGACCCTACGGGGCCGTGCCGCGGCCGCCGTCCTCACGCGGCCCGGCGGGCGCGGACCCGGCGGGCCGCCACCGCCCCGAGACCGCCGGCCGCGACGAGGAGCAGCGCGTACTCGGGCAGGGCGCCCAGGCGGGTGGCCGGGGTCTGCGAGGAGCGCAGCGGGATCTCGGCGACGAGGGCGTCGGCGGTGAACATCTCCGTCTGCAGGGTGACCTTCCCGTCGGGCTGGATGACCGCGCTGACTCCGCTGGTGACGGGGACGAGGACGGTCCGGCTGTGCTCGACGGCGCGGATCCGGTCCATGGCCAGCTGCTGGTAGGTCATCTGGGTCCGGCCGAAGGTGGCGTTGTTGCTGGGCACGGCGATGACCTGGGCGCCGGCCCGCACGGTGGAGAGGACGGCGTCGTCGAAGGCGGCCTCGTAGCAGGTGACCATGCCGATGCCGCTGCCCGCCATGTCGAAGACCCCCGGCTCCTTGCCGGGACCGAAGTCGCGGCGCACGCGGTCGACGTCGGAGCTGAAGAGCCGGACGAAGGAGCGCATGGGGATGCGCTCGCCGAAGGGCTGGATCTTGCGCTTGTCGTAGGTGTCCGTGGGGCCCTTGACGGGGTCCCACAGGATCATCGTGTTGCGCAGGGGCCCGGTTTCCGGGGCCAGGACGGAGCCGATCGCGACGGGCACGCCGACGGCCTTGACCGCGTTGTCGATGACGGCGTGGGCGTCGGGCTGGGTGTAGGGGTCGATGTCGGAGGAGTTCTCCGGCCACAGGACGAAGTCGGGCTTCGGGACGCGGCCGGCCTTGACGTCCGCGGCGAGCTGGAGGGTGCGGTTTGCGTGGTTGTCGAGGACCTGGCGGCGCTGGGCGTTGAAGTCGAGTCCGGCGCGCGGCACGTTGCCCTGGATGAGGGCGGCCACGGCCGTGCCGTCCTCGGCGGCGCCGGAGACCAGGGGGCGGGCGGCGAGCGCCGCGCCGACCGGGGCGGCGACGGCGAGCGCGGCGAGGGCGGCGGCGCCGCGCGTCGGGTTCCGGCGGGCGGTGCGCAGGCCCTCGTACAGGCCGAAGCCGCACAGGGCGACGCCGAAGGAGAGCAACGGGGTGCCGCCGAGGGCGGCGAGCGGGGTGAAGACGCCGTCGGCCTGGCCGAAGGCGAGCTTGCCCCAGGAGAAGCCGCCGAAGGGGGCCCGGGCGCGCAGCGCCTCCCCGGCCACCCAGACGGCGGCGGCCCACAGGGGCCGGCCGGGCAGCCGGCTGACGAGGGCGATACCGAGGCAGGTGAGGCCGATGAGGAGGGACTCGAGGGTGACGAGCGCGATCCAGGGGACCGGGCCGACGCCCTCGCCGGTCCACACCAGGAGCGGCAGCAGGAAGCCGAGGCCGAAGAGGAAGCCGAGGCCGAAGCCGGCCCGGGCGCGGCGCCCCCGCAGGCAGCCGGCGAGCAGCGCGAGGGCGAGGGGCGCCAGCCACCACAGGGGGCGGGGCGGGAAGCTGAGGTAGAGCAGGACCCCGGCGAACGCGGCGAGGGCGGCCCGCGCCGCCCCGGCACCCTTGCGCCGCCCGGGGCGCGGGGCGTCGGCGGCTTCGTGCGGGGCGACGGCTGCGGCTCGTCCGGCGGGCTGCGAGGGCTCGCTCTTGGCGGCGCGGGTGACACTGCTGCTCATCTGGCGGAGTGTACGTCCCCGCACCCCAAGGGCCGGTAAGGAACCGTGCCGCCGCCCGACCCGCGCGGTGCCCCGACCGTGCGGGGGCAGGCTGGTTCGAAGACGGTCTAGCGCGCGAGGGTGCGCAGGTGGGTGCGGATGACGCGGACGGCGTTCTCCGCGTCGTCGACCGTGACCGTGAACAGCTTGCCGTCGCCGAGCCTCAGTTCCACGCCCTCACCGCGCCGCACGATGATGGCGGTGCCCTTCTCGGGGCGCCAGCGGTAGCCCCAGCCGCCCCACTGCTGGGGGGTGATGCGGGGGCGGAACTCGGCGGAGGCGACCTCCGCGAGCCGGATCTTGCGGCGGGGCAGTCCCATGTGGCCGCAGCGCACTTCCAGGGCCTCCGCGTCGACGGTGACGGCCACGTGGACGAAGGCCAGGGTGCCGTAGAGGATCAGCAGCCCGCCGGCGATGCAGCCCACCACGGACATCAGCAGGGGGACGTACCCGGCGGTCCAGGAGTTGGCGACGGCCAGCTCCACACCCAGGGCGAGACAGGCCGCACCGGCCGCGGCGAGCAGCCACTGCGCACGGTTGGAAGCCCGGCCCGTCCAGAGGGGACCTGGGGGGTGACCCGTCATGAGCAGCAGCGTACTCAGCTTCCGCACGTGCGCCACCACCTCTGCGCCACTCGGCGCATCGTGCGGGGGAGAGCAGGTGCGCACCCGGTCTTGACCTCGACGAAACTTGTGGCGGCCGGCCGCCCAGGCGGGGCGGTGCTGATGCTCGGCGACACCGCCGGGGGCCACTTCACCTCCCCCGCCGCGCTCGGCGGAACCTCGACGGCCCTGCACGTGTACGTCCCGGACGTGGACGCCCTCGTCCGGACGGCCGTGACGGCCGGAGCGGAACTGCTCCAGGAACCGGCGGACCAGTTCCACGGGGACCGCACCGCCGTCCTGCGCGACCCGTCCGGGCACGTGTGGGTGTTCCTGACCCACCTGGAGGACGTCTCGGGGGAGGAACTGGCCGCCCGGGCGGCGGCCTGAGCGGGTGCGGGCCGTAGGCTGCGGCCCGTGGAATCGCTGATCACTGCCGTCCGCGAGCAGGAAGAAGCCGCACGTTTCCTCGCTTGGCCGGGCGACTTCGACCTGGACCGCGGCGACCACGTCGAGGAGGTGCACCTCGCCTCGGGCGCCGCGCTCGAGGGGTTCGCGGGCGACAACGCCGGCGGCACGTACTTCTTCTGCGGTGAAGGCGGCGAGGAACGTCCCGTCCTCTACGCCGACTCCGAGGGCCGTGCCGCCCTGATCGCCGTCGGCCTGCCCAAGCTGGTGCGGCTGCTGCTGGCCGTCCCGTGGTGGCGCGACTGCCAGGCGTTCACGGATGAGGAGAGCCGCGAGCTCGAGGCCGAGTACCTGGAGGACATGCCGGACCTGGCGGCCAGGAGGGACGGGGCGGCAGCGGCCCTCGGCCTCGCCCTTCCGGGCCGGGCGGAGGCCTTGGCCCGGCTGCGGGAGGTGGCCACTCGGCCGGGGGAGGACTTCGTCCTGGTCCACACGCCAGAGGGACACGCCTACGAGCCGCTCTTCGCACCATGAGCCGCGGGAGGGAGCCTACGCGGGCAGGAGCGCGGTCAGGGCGTCGCGCAGGGCCGGGCGGCGGGTGGTCACGAAGCGGTGAAGGGCCCTCGAGCCGAGGGCCACGCGCTGGGCGCTGCGGCGGCGTTCCGCGTCGTACGCGCGCAGGGCGGTGGGCAGACCGGCACGGCCGTGGGCCGCGACGGCCCGGGTGAGGGACTCGGCGTCGAGGAGGGCGGTGCAGGCACCTTGGCCCAGGTTCGGGGTCATGGCGTGCGCGGCGTCGCCGACCAGGGCGATCCGGCCGGCGGTGACGAAGGCGGGGAGCGCCGGGTGGAGGTGGCGCATCTCGTACCGGATCCAGCCGGCGGGGTCGGTCTCGACGAGCAGGCGCGGGACCGGGTCGTGCCAGCCCTCGAAGGCGGCCCTCAGCCCGTCGGCGGTGGTGGCCGCGGGGACGGCGGCGTACCAGTTGGTGCGGCCGGGCTCGACGGGGGTGATCCCGAAGAAGCGCCCGTCGCCCCAGGTCTCCCCGTGGATCCGGGTCTCGAAGTCCGCGATGCCGATCCAGGCGACGGTGCCGATCGCGCGCACCCGGCTGCGGGTGCCGAAGTGGGCGGTGCGGACGGTGCTGTTGATCCCGTCGGCGCCGACGACGAGGTCGGCGTCGAGGGCGCGGGAATCGGTGAGGCGCCGCCCGTACTCGACGTCCGTACCGCCGAGCCGGCCGAGCGCGGTGAGGAGCGCGTCGATCAGGTGGGGCCGGGAGACGAGCAGTTCGGGGCGGCCCGCCTTGCGCTCGACGCGTTCGAGCGGGAGGGCTGCGAGCACCCTGCCGTCCGGACGCCGGATGTGGGCCCGGCGGTAGGGAAGCGCCCGCGCGAGGGCTTCGCCGAGGCCGAGCCGGTCCAGGGCGGACTGGGCGGTGGGGTGGATGCCGAAGGCGGTGCCGTAGCGCTCCGGGGCGGCACGGCCTTCCAGGACGCGTACGGACCAGCCCGCGCGGCGGAGCCCGATCGCGGTGGCCAGTCCGCCGACACCGGCGCCGACGACGACGGCCGCGGGGGGGGGTGGGCGGTGTGGTTGTTTT
>NZ_JBVISM010000013.1:0-212980 GCF_055575515.1 Streptomyces sp. NPDC034086
GCGACGAAGGAGCGCCCTTGAGGGACCGGCCCGACACGGAAGGACGATGGGACTGACGGGAAACCCCCAAACCAGCCCTGATACCGCCCCGCAGACCCCCCGCCCCCAAAACCCCCCACACCACAATCAGGCCTTTCCCGCAGCCCCGCCCACCCCTCCACCAGCAGCCCCACCCGCAGCCCTACCCCCCGCAGCCCCGCCCGTCAGGTCGATCAGGCGGCACACCGTCTCGATGTCGATCTTCACCTGGGCGATCGACGCGCGGCCCGAGAGCCAGGTGATCAGGGCCGAGTGCCAGGTGTGCTCGATGACCCGGACCGCCGAGAGCTGTTCCGCCGTCGGCGGGGCGTCGAGGCCCATGGCGTCCAGGATGATCGCGGTCGTCAGCCGCGAGACCGTGTCCACCTCGGGGGAGACGCTCCGGTCCGCGAAGGTCAGGGCGCGCACCATCGCGTCCGCGAGGTGCGGTTCCCGCTGGAGGGCGCGGAAGGCGCGCATCAGGGTTTCCGCGACGCGGGCCGCCGGCTCCTCGCCCGCCGGGGGGCGCTTGCGCAGGGTCGTGTGCATGTGCTGGAGCTGGTCCTGCATGGTGGCCACCAGCAGGTGCACCTTGGACGGGAAGTAGCGGTACAGGGTGCCCAGCGCGACGTTCGACGACTCGGCGACCTCCCGCATCTGCACGGCGTCGAAGCCGCCCCGGCTGGCCAGCTGCGCGCTCGCGTGCAGGATGCGGCGCCGACGCGCCTCCTGGCGTTCCGTCAGGGGAGGCGTCACGGCCTTCGCTTCCGCTGTCATGTGTCCCGTTCCTGGCGTTCCGTATCGTTGCGGCGGCTGATTCCGGGATGGTCCGGGGGCCAGCATGTCAGGCGTCCGAGCCGTGGCGCGAATCACCTGCTCCGCCTCTTACGGTGCGGTTTCCGGCCGGTAGATTCAATGGTCTTCAGAGGATCAAGTCTGAAACTTGTTCTACATTATCCGAGCGGTTACGCTCCGGCGAAAGTGCAGGGAGAAGGGGGCCGAGAGTGACCGCAGAGGCCATGGTGACGAGCCCTTTCACGGGTTCCGCCACGGACGGCGACCGCCCGTTGCGCATCGCACTCCTCACCTATAAGGGGAACCCGTTCTGCGGCGGCCAGGGCGTCTACGTCCGGCACCTCTCCCGGGAGCTCGTCAAGCTCGGGCACTCCGTCGAGGTCATCGGAGCCCAGCCCTACCCAGTGCTCGACACCGGTGCCACCCTCACCGAGCTGCCGAGCCTGGACCTGTACCGCAGCCCCGATCCGTTCCGTACGCCCAAGCGCGACGAGTACCGGGACTGGATCGACGCCCTCGAGGTCGGCACCATGTGGACCGGCGGCTTTCCCGAGCCGCTGACCTTCTCGCTGCGCGCCCGGCGACACCTGCGCGCCCGCGCGGGCGAGTTCGACGTCATCCACGACAACCAGACCCTCGGCTACGGCCTGCTGGGCGATCTCGGCGCACCCCTGGTGACCACCATCCACCACCCCATCACCGTCGACCGCAAGCTCGACCTCGCCGCCGCGAAGGACCGCAAGAAGCGCGCCTCCGTGCGGCGCTGGTACGCGTTCACGCGCATGCAGGGCCGCGTGGCCCGACGGCTGCCGTCGGTGCTGACCGTCTCCGGCTCCTCCCAGCAGGAGATCGCCGAGCACCTCGGGGTGCGCGGCGACCGCATCCACGTCGTGCACATCGGCGCGGACACCGACCTCTGGTCGCCGGACCCCTCCGTCCCGGAGGTTCCCGGGCGGATCGTGACCACCTCCAGCGCCGACGTCCCGCTCAAGGGACTCGTCCACCTCGTGGAGGCCCTCGCCAAGCTCCGTACCGAGCAGCCCGGTGCGCACCTCGTCGTCGTCGGCAAGCGCGCCGAGAGCGGTCCCGTGGCCCGCGCGATCGAGACGTACGGGCTCCAGGACGCGGTGCGGTTCGTCAAGGGCATCACCGACGCCGAGCTCGTGGACCTGGTGCGCGGCGCCCAGGTCGCCTGCGTGCCCTCCCTGTACGAGGGCTTCTCGCTCCCGGCGGCCGAGGCGATGGCCACCGGCACGCCGCTGGTCGCCACCACCGGCGGGGCCATCCCCGAGGTGTCCGGCCCCGACGGGGAGACGTGCCTGGCCGTGCCGCCCGGCGACGCGGGGGCACTGGCCGCCGCGCTGGGCCGGCTGCTGGGCGACGCCGGGCTGCGCGCGCGGCTGGGGGCGGCCGGGCGCGAGCGGGTCCTGACCCGGTTCACCTGGGCCAGGGCCGCCGAGGGCACCGTCGCGCACTACAGAGCCGCCGTCGCGCGGGCGGCCGCCGCCCGGACCCGGTGAACTCCGGAGCCTGCCCCCAGCGCACCACCGAGACCCGAAGCACCCGCATGAGCCCGGAGCGCCCCGACCACGTCGAGCGTCCCGGGCACCCCCCGGCAGTTCCTCTCATCCGCAACACCCTTCACCCCCGTGACCGCGAAGGCAGGACCCCGTGCTGACCGTCGATTTCTCCCGGTTCCCGCTCGCCGCAGGCGACCGTGTGCTCGATCTGGGCTGCGGCGCAGGCCGGCACGCCTTCGAGTGCTACCGGCGCGGCGCCCAGGTCGTCGCCGTCGACCGCAACGGCGAGGAGATCCGCGAGGTCGCCAAGTGGTTCGCCGCCATGAAGGAGGCCGGTGAGGCCCCGGCCGGTGCCACCGCCACCGCCATGGAGGGCGACGCCCTGGCCCTGCCCTTCCCGGACGAGTCCTTCGACGTCGTCATCATCTCCGAGGTCATGGAGCACATCCCCGACGACAAGGGCGTCCTCGCCGAGATGGTGCGCGTGCTCAAGCCGGGCGGCCGCATCGCGGTCACCGTCCCGCGCTACGGCCCGGAGAAGGTCTGCTGGGCACTGTCCGACGCCTACCACGAGGTCGAGGGCGGCCACATCCGCATCTACAAGGCGGACGAGCTGCTCGGCAAGATGGAGGCCGCGGGCCTCAAGCCGTACGGCACCCACCACGCGCACGGCCTGCACTCCCCGTACTGGTGGCTCAAGTGCGCCTTCGGCGTCGACAACGACAAGGCGCTGCCCGTCAAGGCGTACCACAAGCTCCTGGTCTGGGACATCATGAAGAAGCCGCTGGCCACCCGCCTCGCCGAGCAGGCCCTCAACCCGCTCATCGGCAAGAGCTTCGTGGCGTACGCGACCAAGCCCCACCTGCCCGTCGGCGCGGCCGGCTCCGCCCAGTGAGCTCGCCGGGGCGCACCGTACCGGAACACCTCGTCCTGGACGGCGTACTGACCGCCGAGCAGGCCGCGCGGACCGTGGCGGGGATCCTGGCCGCGCAGCGCGCGGACGGGGCCATACCGTGGTTCCGCGGCCACCACCTCGATCCGTGGGACCACACCGAGGCCGCGATGGCCCTGGACACGGCGGGAGAGCACGAGGCGGCCGAGCGGGCCTACGCCTGGCTGGCCCGGCACCAGAACCAGGACGGCTCCTGGTACGCGGCGTACGCGGACCGGCCCGAGGGCGTGGACACGGCCGTGCCGCAGGACGCGAGCCGGGAGTCCAATTTCGTCGCGTACATAGCCGTCGGCGTCTGGCACCACTACCTGGCCACCGGCGACGACACCTTCCTGGACCGGATGTGGCCGTCGGTCTTCGCGGCCGTCGAGTTCGTCCTCGCGCTCCAGCAGCCGGGCGGCGAGATCGGCTGGAAGCGGGAGGCGGACGGCACCGTCGTCGGCGACGCCCTGCTGACCGGTTCCTCCTCGATCCACCAGGCGCTGCGCTGCGCGCTGGCCATCGCGGACCACCGGGGCGACCCGCAGCCGGACTGGGAGCTGGCGACGGGCGCGCTCGCGCACGCGATACGCCGCCACCCGGAGCGGTTCCTGGACAAGGACCGCTACTCGATGGACTGGTACTACCCGGTCCTGGGCGGGGCGCTGTCGGGCCCGGAGGCGAAGGCGCGGATCGAGCGGCGCTGGGAGGAGTTCGTCGTCCCGGACCTCGGGGTGCGGTGCGTGCTGCCGAACCCGTGGGTGACGGGCGGTGAGTCCTGCGAGCTGGCGCTGACCCTGTGGGTGATGGGCGAGTCGGACCGGGCGCTGGAGGTCCTGCGCTCGATCGGGCACCTGCGCGCCGAGAACGGCATGTACTGGACGGGTTACGTCTTCGAGGACCGGGCGGTGTGGCCGGTGGAGCAGACGACCTGGACGGCCGGCTCGCTGCTGCTCGCGGTGGCGGCGCTGGGCGGGGACGAGGCGACGGGGGAGGTCTTCGGCGGGCGGGCCCTGCCGGCGGGCCTGGAACCGGACTGCTGTCGCTGAAGCCCCCGCGGGGGACCCCCGAACGGGTCCCCCGGGTGGTGGGGCCGGGTGCCGGGGGTGAGGCTGCGGGGGACACCTCAGTCCCCGGAGGAAACCGTGGCCGTATCCGCAACCGTCCGTATCCGTCGAGCCGTCACGGCGGTGGTGCTGTCCACCGCGCTGCTGGCCGGTGCCACCGCGTGCGGCAGCGGCGGCGACCGGGGGCAGCGGGAGGAGGTCTCCTCGGCGGCCGCCGCGGAGCTGGCCGTCCTCGCCGTGGCGGAGACGGACGCGGCCGCCGCCGACGAGCTGGCCGCCGCGACGCCGACGCCCGGCACCGAGGCCGAGAGGCAGAAGTTCGCCAAGACGCGGTTCGTCGCCAACGCCGGGCTCGCGGCCGGGGCGACGTACCAGTGGATCGTCAAGCCGTACCGCGAGGGCAAGTTCCAGAAGGGCGCGAAGGGGCGTACGTTCGCGCTGATCAAGGCGGGGCTCGCGGGGGCCTTCGCGTACAACCGGCTGAAGGCGGCCGCCGAGAACGCCAAGGGCGACCCGCTGCTGTCGAAGGCGATGGGTCCGCTGACGGCGGGCATCGACTCCCTCAAGGGGCTGGGCAGCAAGCTCCGCAAGGGCGAGGCGGGCGACGCCGACATCGACGCCTTCAACAACGTCATCAACGGGGTCAAGGAAGCCGGCAAGAACGCGGGCGCCGTGGTGACGGACAAGGTGCCGAGCACCTCGCAGCTGACCGGCTGAGCCGTCCGCCTGTTTCAATGGCGGATGTGATCGAGTTCCTGTTCCTCTCCCTCGCGGTCGGCGGGCTGGGCTGGCTGCTGCGCCGCAGGCACCGGCAGCGGCCGGCGGCCGGCAGTCCCGCGGGGATCCCGGGCATGGCCCGGATCCCGGCGGGCGGGGGCCGCTGGCGCCCGGGCCGGCTGTACGCGGACGGGGGCGCGGCCCGCTGGCAGCCCGCCCGGCGCCCGGCCGTGCCCCTGGCCGGCGCCCGGGCCACCGCCGTCCGGGTGCCCTCCGTGCGGGAGGGGATCTCCATCAACCCGGGCTCGCGGATCGTGGCCTGCGCCCTGGAGGGCGGGGGGACGATGGAGATCGCGGTGATGCCGCTGGACCTGCGCGCGCTCCTCGAGGCCGTGCCGGAAGAGAAGGCGTAGTCGCCGCTCAGGTGGTGAGCTCCGCCAGCACCCTCAGGGTGTGCGGGTCCGGGGCCGTGACGAGCAGATCGGTGACGGGGCCCTCGCGCCATGGTTCCAGGCGTTCCGCGATCCGCTCGCGGGGGCCGATGAGGGAGATCTCGTCGGCGAACGCGTCCGGGACGGCGAGCACCGCCTCCTCCCTGCGTCCCTCCAGGAACAGTTCGCGGATGCGCCGGGCCTCGGCCTCGTAGCCCATGCGGCCCATCAGGTCGGCGTGGAAGTTCCGGGTGGCGTGGCCCATGCCGCCGATGTAGAAGCCGAGCATCGCCTTGACGGGCAGCAGCCCTTCGGCGACGTCGTCGCAGACCTGGGCGCGGGCCATCGGGGCGATCATGAACCCGTCGGGGAGGTCCGTCAGGGAGGCCCGGTAGACGTCGGTGCGGGTGGGTGACCAGTAGAGGGGGAGCCAGCCGTCCGCGATGCGGGTGGTCTGGGCGATGTTCTTGGGGCCCTCGGCGCCGAGCAGCAGCGGGAGGTCCGCGCGCAGCGGGTGGGTGATGGGCGTGAGGGGTTTGCCGGTGCCGGTGCCGTCCTGCCCGCGGTAGGGGTGGTGGTGGAAGCGGCCGTCCAGGGTGACCGGGCCCTCGCGGCGCAGCACCTGGCGGACGACGTCCACGTACTCCCGGGTCGCGGTGAGCGGGCTGGAGGGGAACGGGCGCCCGTACCAGCCCTCCACCACCTGCGGCCCGGACAGGCCGAGGCCGAGCATCATCCGGCCGCCGGAGAGGTGGTCGAGGGTGAGGGCGTGCATGGCGGTGGCGGTGGGGGTGCGGGCGGCCATCTGTGCGATGGCGGTGCCGAGCCGGATGCGGGAGGTGTGGGCGGCGATCCAGGTCAGCGGGGTGAAGGCGTCGGAGCCCCAGGCCTCGGCGGTCCACACGGAGTGGTAGCCGAGGCGTTCGGCCTCGGTGGCGAGGCTCAGGTGGGCGGGGGCGGGTCCGCGGCCCCAGTAGCCGAGTGCGAGTCCGAGGCGCATGTGCGGTCCCCTCCGCGAAGCCGGATCTGACGATACGTCAGGTAACGTCAGGCGACTGTAGGGCACGCGCGCCCCGCCGGGAAGTACGGAACGGCCCCCTCCCCGCGCGGGAGGGGGCCGTACGCCGTGGTCCGGGCGGGCGGTCAGCCGCGCTGGATCCCGGAGGTGTCGTTCAGGACGCCGCGGCGGCCGTCCTGGGTCTGCGCGATCAGTGCCGCCGGGCCGCGCTGGTCGACGGCCAGGTACCAGGTGCCCGGGGCCAGTTCCGCGATCGGGACGGGGGAGCCGTCCTCGCCGTACAGGGGCCGGGCCACCGGCACCGCGAACCAGAACGGCGTGAAGTCCGCCGCCGGGGCGGCCGGCGCGTCCTGCGGGCCCGGCGCCGGGGTGCCCCCGTAGGGCGGGGCGGGCTGCGGGGTGGCGCCGTAGGCCTGGGGCTGCTGCCCGCCCGGGTAGCCGTACCCGCTGCCGGGCTGGCCGCCGTACGGCTGCGGGGCGACCGGCCGGGGCTCGGGCACGAGCGGCCCGGTCAGCGCGGGGATCTTCGCACCGGCGACGGCCACGCCCGCCAGTACGAGGTCGGCGAGGAAGGCGAGGATGCAGCCGGCGCCCAGGTCGGCCCTCGCCGGGCTGGTGATCAGCGACCACAGTGCCGCCCAGGCCGCCGCCACGGCCAGCACGGTGCCCCAGGCCGTCAGGGTCAGGCCCCCGAGCTTGCGGCCCTCGGGCAGGAAGCGGGCGCCGATCAGCAGGCCGGCGGCGATGAACCCCGTCAGGAAGATGGTGGGCAGCGCCAGCCCGTAGACGTCGGTGTCCCACGCACTCGGGAGGTCCAGGCCGGTGGCGGAGTAGAAATCGAGGAACGAGGCGATGAACAGCAGCACCGCTGCTCCGATCACCACGCCGTCACCTCGAGTGAGGGAGCGGATGTTCACGTCTTGGGGTGTCCTTCTCGGTCTTGGCTGGGCGGAGCGGGCGCCCCCATGGTACGGAGCTTCGCGCGGCCGAGAGGATCGGGGCGGCGAGCCGCCCCGGGACGACTGCCGGTGGACTACCCGCCCAGGAAGCCGACGATGCCGTCGGCGATGCCCTGCGCCGCCTTCTGCCGCCACTCCGGACTCATCAACTGCGCCGCGTCCTTGGCGTCACGCATGTTGCCGCATTCGAGGAACACCTTGGGCCGGGTCGAGAGGTTGAGCCCGCCCAGGTCGTCGCGGACCACCATCCCGGTACCGCTGCCGAGGTAGTTGGCCGGGGCGGAGCCCGTGGTGCGGCCGAAGTTGCGCGCGATGCGCTCACCGAGGTCGCGGGAGGGCCCGACGATCTTCTCGGTGTCCGCCGCCCCGCCCTTGACCCGGGCCGGGAGGATGACGTGGAAACCCCGGTTGCCGGCGGAGACGCCGTCGGCGTGGACGGAGACGACGGCGTCGGCCGCCGCCTCGTTGCCGATCCGGGCCCGCTCGTCGATGCAGGGGCCCCACGGGCGGTCGGCCTCGTGGGTGAACACCACCTTGACGCCCTTGGCCTCCAGCAGCGCGCGCGCCCGGCGGGAGACGTCGAGGGAGAACTCCGCCTCCTTGTAGCCGGAGTCGGTGGTGGTGCCGGTGGTGTCGCACTCCTTGCGGTGGGTGCCGACGTCCACCAGCTTGTTGATCTCGGAGCCGTGCTGGAAGTTGCCCGTGTTGTGGCCGGGGTCGATGACGACGGTCCGGCCGGCGAGCGGGCCCTTGGCGGCGGGGGCCTGGGCGCCGGGGCTCGGGGCGGGGCTCTGTTCCGGACCCCGCGCCGGGCTGGGCGAGGCGCTGGACTTCGCGTCCGTCGAGCCCGTGGCGTGCGAGGCGGTGAGGGGCGGGCCCCCGGGCTGCCGCCCGTCGGGCCCCGGGCCGGTCAGCACCTGGGTCAGCACCCAGCCCGCCAGACAGGCCGGGGCCAGCGCCGCCAGGGACACCGTGAGGGCGGGCCGACGCGCGAACCAGGGCCGGTCCGGGCTGATCGAGGACCGGGACTCGGGGAGCGGGGGGCTTTCGTCGTAGCGCACGCCGCGATGCTAGAGCGCCCGCCCGGGCTGCGTACGGACCATGGGCCATCCGGGGGCGTGGTGTGATTGTCGTCCAATGATCCCGGGCGGGCGCACTCCCGTCGGCCCGGGGCCCGGACGCGTCGGCCCGGGGCCCGGACGCCGGTCTAGACGCCGGCTCCGGTACGCCGCAGCACGCGGAGGGAGTCCGTCACCGAGACCTCCTCGAAGGCGCCCGAGGCCAGGGCGCGCAGGTAGATCCGGTACGGGGCCTGGCCGCCGTCCGCCGGGTCCGGGAACACGTCGTGGATCACGAGCGTGCCGCCCTCCGCGAGGTGCGGGGCCCAGCCCTCGTAGTCGCCGGTGGCGTGCTCGTCGGTGTGGCCGCCGTCGATGAAGACGAAGCCGAGCTTGCCGCCCCAGGCCGCCGCGACCTGCGGGGAGCGGCCCACGACCGCGATGACGTGCTCCTCCAGACCGGCCCGGTACAGGGTGCGGCGGAAGGACGGCAGGGTGTCCATCAGGCCGGTCTCCGGGTCCACGACGGTCGGGTCGTGGTACTCCCAGCCGGGCTGCTGCTCCTCGCTGCCCCGGTGGTGGTCGACCGTGATCGCCGGGACGCCCGCCTCGCGGGCCGCGTCGGCCAGCAGGATCGTGGAACGCCCGCAGTACGTGCCGACCTCCAGCAGCGGCAGCCCGAGCGCGGCGGCCGCGGCGGCCGCCGCGTACAGGGCGAGGCCCTCGCGTACGGGCATGAACCCCTTGGCGGCCTCGAAAGCGGCGAGGGTCTCCGGCTTGGGAGTGGCGGCCACGGTGGTTCCTCCGGCGATGAGCGGCTGTGGCGGCCCATGCTGCCCTACCGCCCGGTAGGGCACCATGCCGGGGGTCCGGCGGCCTCGCCGTACGGCGGCGGGACCGCCCCGGCGCCGCGGGCGGCGGCGGCCGGGCCGGCGGGGGCCCGTGGCGCCGCCCTTGCCCGGTGGCGGGAGCGGGCCGCTCTGTATGATCCCCTCCCGTACCTGGGGAGGGCGGGAGGGGCATGGAGCCGTTAGGGCCGTCGGGTCCGTCGTACGTGGGGCCGTTCAAGGTGCTGGGCGTGCTCGGCGAGGGCGGGATGGGCCGGGTGCTGCTCGGCGCCGCGCCGGACGGGCGGCTGGTCGCCGTCAAACAGGTCCTCGCCCGGTTCGCCGACGACGAGGGCTTCCGCGCCCGCTTCCGGCGGGAGGTCGCCGCGTCCCGGAGGGTGTCCGGGGCCTACACGGCGGCCGTGATGGAGTCCGACGCGGACGCGCCGACCCCCTGGCTGGCCTCGGTGTTCGTCTCCGGCCCGTCGCTGGGGGCGGCCGTGGCCGAGGTGGGGGCGCTGCCCGAGGAGACCGTACGCCGCCTCGCGGCCGGCCTGGCGTCCGCGCTCGCGGAGATCCACCGGGCCGGGCTGGTCCACCGGGACCTGAAGCCCGAGAACGTCCTGCTCACCGAGGACGGCGTCCGGGTCATCGACCTGGGCATCGCGCGGGCCGCCGAGAGCGGGGCCGACACCCGGCTGACGCACACGGGCCTGGTGATCGGCTCGCCGCCGTTCATGTCGCCCGAGCAGGCCGAGGGGCGCGAACTCACGGCGGCCAGCGACGTGTTCTCCTCGGCTCGGTGCTGTACCTGGCGGTCACGGGGCGCAACCCGTTCGCGGGCTCGTCGACCCTCCAGACCCTGTACGACGTGGTGCACGCGGAGCCCGAGCTGTCGGCCGTCCCGGCGGGGCTGCGGGCGGTCGTGGAGCGGTGCATGGCCAAGGACCCCGCCGCCCGGCCGTCCCCGGCGGACCTGTTCGCCCTCCTCGGCCCGGTCGCCCCGTCGGGCCGCCAGCCGTGGCCTCCCGCGGTGCACCGCATGATCACCGAGCAGGGCGCGGCCATCGACCGCCTGCTGGGCGGCGGCCCGCAGCAGCCGGCGACGCTCGTGGCGGAGGTGGTGCCGGAACCGGAGCGGGAGCGGGCGCCGGCACCGGAGCCGGCGGGGCAGCCCCAGCCGGCGCGGGTCCCGGATCCACGGCCCGCCCCCGTGACCCTGCCGGAGGAGCGGCCCGTCACCGTGGGCGCCCCGGCCCCCGCGCCGCCCCGGCGCCGCGCGCTCCGCGTGGCCGGGCCGCTGGCGGCGGCCGTCGTGCTGGTGGCGGCCGGTGCGGGCGTATGGGCGTACGGGCAGCGGGACGGCGGGTGGGGCGAGAAGGTGCACACGAAGCTCGACCGCTGCGACCCCGCGTCCGCCAAGCTGCCGCTGCCGTCCGGGGCGGAGCCGGCGCCGACGCTGGAGACCGTGCTGCCGGAGCGCGGTGCCGGTCCCACCACCTCGGTGCGCTGCTACTGGTTCGGCGCGGGGAAGCCCCGCGTGATCGTGGAGTGGTCCCTGAAGCTCAACGGGGAGGGCGGCGCCCGCAAGGGGCGGGAGGAACAGCGGGAGCGGCTCGCCTCCGAGCGGCAGACGGTGGAGCGGACCGCGAGGACGGTGCGGCAGGCGAAGGTGGACCTCGGCGACGAGTCGCTGTGGAAGGACAGCTGCGAACTCGTGGTCCGCGACGGGAACCTCCGGCTCTACGTGTGGAGCGGAGGCGATGCGGACCCGAGCCAGGCCGATGACGGCGGGTCGGGCGAAACCGGCGCGAGCGAGTCTCCCGCCCCGCCGTCCGGGTGCCGGAAAGAGGCCGTGGACATCGCCCGCGCCGCCCTCGCGGCCGTGCCGGCCGGCTGAGGGGCCGGACCCGTGGGGGGACGGCCCGCAGCGCACCGGGCGCTGCCGCGAGGGCCGCACGGGGTGCCGAGAAGAGACCGTTCCTGACCTTCCGTCAGATTGGAACGTGTTCTACTCTGCCGCGCATGGGCATCGGAATCACGCGGGAACAGCGGGAACTGGCCGACGCCGTGCGCGGCTGGGTGGCGCGGGCCGTACCGCCCGGGGAGGTGCGCAAGCTGCTCGACGCCCCGCCGCGGACGGGGGAGCGGCCCGGCTACTGGGACGGGCTGGTGGAATCCGGACTGGCGGTGCCCCACCTGGAGGGCGGGACCCTGCTGGACCTGGCCGTCGTGGTGGAGGAGGCCGCCCGGGCGGCGCTGCCCGGGCCCTTCCTGCCGAGCGCACTGGCCTCCGTACTCCTGGACCGGGCGGGGGCCGAGCCGCTCGGCGGCCGTACCGGGGCGGTCGCCCTGGGCCCCGGCACCCTCACCGCCGTCCCCGACGGAGGCGGCGGGTGGCGGCTGGACGGGGACGCGCTCCCCGTGCTCGGCGCGGGCGAGGCCGACCTGGTGGTCCTCGCCGCCGACGCGGACGGCGCCACCCGCTGGTTCGCGGTCGACGCCGCCGCGCTCGGCATCCGCACCCACGAGAGCGCCGACCCCACCCGCCCCACCGCCGAGGTCCGGGCACGGAACGCCACCGTCCCGCCCGGCCGGCTGCTGGAGCTCGATACGGCCCTCGTCCGGGACCTGGCCTGCGTCCTGTTCGCCGCCGACGCCTGCGGCACCGCGGCCTGGGCGGTGGACACCGCCGCCGGGCACGCCAGGACCCGCGAGCAGTTCGGCAGCCCCATCGGCCGCTTCCAGGGCGTCAAGCACCTGTGCGCCGACATGCTGGTCCGCCTCGAACAGGCCCGCGCCCTCGCCTGGGACGCCGCGAACAGCGCGGACGACACCCCGCCGGTACGTTCGCTCGTCACCGCCCTCGCCGCCGCGACCGCCCTCGACGCCGCGTACTCCTGCGCCAAGGACTGCGTCCAGATCCTCGGCGGCATCGGCTTCACGTGGGAACACGACGCCCACCTCTACCTGCGCCGCTCCCTCGTCGCCCGCCAGCTCCTGGGCCCCGGCGACGGCCACCGCGTCCGCGCCGTGCGCCTCGCCGCGGCCGGCGCGCGGCGCGAACTGCGCCTCGAACTGCCGCCCGGGGCCGAGACGTACCGGGCGGCCGCCCGCGCCGCCATCGGGGCCGCCCGCGGCCTCGACCCGGCCGCCGCCCGCCGGGTGCTGGCCCCCACCGGGTACGCGGCCCCCCACCTCCCGCCCCCGTACGGCCTCGGCGCCGGGCCCGTCGAACAGCTCGTCGTCCAGCAGGAGCTGAGGGAGGCCGGCGTCAGGCTCGCCGACCTCGGCATCGCCACCTGGGTGGTGCCCTCGCTGCTCGCCTACGGGACCGACGCGCAGCGCGCCGCCCACGTCCTGCCGGCCCTGCGCGGGGACACGGCCTGGTGCCAGCTCTTCTCGGAGCCCGGCGCGGGCTCCGACCTGGCCTCCCTGCGGACGCGCGCCGAACGGGCCGCCGACGGCTCCTGGAAGGTCAACGGCCAGAAGGTGTGGACGAGTTCCGCGCACACCGCCGACTTCGGGATCCTGCTGGCCCGGACCGATCCCGCCGCGCCCAAGCACAAGGGGCTCGGGTACTTCGTCGTCGACATGAAGAACACCCCCGGCATCGAGATCCGCCCGCTCAGGGAGATCACCGGCGACGCCCTCTTCAACGAGGTCTGGTTCGAGGACGCCGTGCTCCCGGCCGACGCCCTGGTCGGGGCGGCCGGCGGCGGGTGGCAGGTCGCCCGCAACACGCTCGGCAACGAGCGCGTCCACATGGCCGACCAGGTGGGCTCCGGCGCCGCCCCCGGGCCGGGCGGCTCCGGCGCCGCCTCCGGTCTGGAGGCGCTGATCGCCGGTTCGGCCGAGCTCGACGGCCCGTACCCGGCCCGCATCGGCGCGCTCGCCGCCGAGGCGCACGCCCTCGCCTGCATCGGCCTGCGCACCACCCTCCAGCAGGTGTCCGGTCTGGATCCGGGCGCGGGGGCGTCCGTACGCAAGCTCGTGCAGACCCCCCACCAGCAGCGCACCGCCGAACTGGTGCTGGAGCTGCTCGGCCCGGCGGGCGCGGTGCGGGAGGGCGCGGGGGAGCGGGCGGTGCACGGCATGCTCATGTCCCGCTGCCTGACCATCGCCGGGGGCACCACACAGGTCCAGCTCAACGTCGTCGCCGAGCGGATCCTCGGCCTCCCCAGGGACTGACGGACCCACGGACTTACGGACCTGCGGACTTACGGACTTACGGACGAGGAGTCAACGGCATGAAGTCGTACATCGTGGGCGTCGGCATGACGAAGTTCGAGAAGCCGGAGTCACGGGACCGGCCGTACTGGGACATGGCCGAGGAGGCCGGCGGCGCGGCGCTCGCGGACGCCGGAGTGGACTACGGGCTGGTCGAGCAGGTGCCGGCCGGCTACTGCTTCCAGCCCTCCACCGCCGGTCAGCGGGCGGTGTACGGGCTGGGCCTGACGGGCGTCCCCGTCTACAACGTCAGCAACAACTGCGCGACGGGCTCCACCGCCCTGATGATGGCGCGGCAGTTCGTCCAGGGCGGCCTGGCCGACTGCGTGCTCGCCGTCGGCTTCGAGAAGATGAAGCGCGGCGCGCTCGGCGGCGGCGCCGACGGCGGTGACTTCGCCGCCTCGCCGGTGGCCCGGCACTACGGGATCATGGCGGCCGCGCACGGCTTCGAGACGTCCCCGCCCACCGCGCAGATCTTCGGGAACGCGGCCCGCGAGCACATGGAGCGGTACGGCACCACGCCCGCCCAGCTCGCGGCGGTCGGCGCCAAGAACCACCGGCACTCCGCGGACAACCCGAACGCGCAGTTCCAGGACGTGTACACGGTCGAGGAGGTCCTCGCGGCCAAGACCGTCCACGCCCCGCTGACCAAGCTCCAGTGCTCTCCCACCTCCGACGGGGCCGCGGCCGCCCTCGTCGTCTCGGAGCGGTTCGTCGTCGCGCACGGACTGCACCACAAGGCCGTCGAGATCGTCGCCCAGGCGATGGCCACGGACACCGCGGAGAGCTTCGGCGGCTCCTGCATCGACGTCGTCGGCAAACCCATGACGGCCGCCGCGGGCCGCCGGGTGTACGAGGCCTCCGGGCTCGGCATCGAGGACGTCGACGTCGTCGAGCTGCACGACTGCTTCTCGGTGAACGAACTGCTGACGTACGAGGCGCTCGGCATGTGCGCCGACGGTGCCTCCGGCGAGCTCGTCCAGAGCGGTGCCACCACCTACGGCGGGCGGTGGGTGGTCAACCCCTCGGGCGGCCTGATCTCCAAGGGGCACCCGCTCGGGGCGACGGGGCTCGCGCAGGCGGCGGAGCTGGTGTGGCAGCTGCGCGGCGAGGCGGGCGCCCGCCAGGTCCCCGGCGCCCGGGTCGGGCTGGCGCACAACATCGGGCTGGGCGGCGCGGCGGTGGTGACCCTGCTGCGCAGGTGAACCCCGCCGCCGGAGTGCGTGCGGACCGCCCCGCCGGTCACGGCCCTACGCGGGCACGAGCCGCGGCATCAGGCGCAGCGCGTTCTCCCGGTTGATCGCGCGGCGCAGCGAGGGCGTCAGGGCCGGGTCCGCGGCGAGCGCGGGTACGGCGATGTCCGCGACCATGGCGGCGGGACAGGCGGGCCAGTCGCTGCCGAAGAGGATCCGGGCCGGGTCCACGGTGGCCAGCAGGGTCCCGGCCGGGGACATCGGGCCGGCGGTGTCGTAGTAGAAGCGGTGCAGGTGGTCCCGGACCGCCGCGGGCTCCACCGGAGGGTCGAAGGAGCCCGCGAAGGCCTCCAGCCGGGTCGCGATGTGCGGGAGGAAGCCGCCGCCGTGCGGCAGGACCACCGACAGGTTCGGGAAACGGTCGAGGGTCCGGTTGCGGATCATGTTGGCGGCGGCGCGGGTGGTGTCGAGGAGGAAGTCGCACAGGAAGTTCGGCAGCCCCGGCACGGTGGCCCCCGGCGGCCCCCCGGCCCCCGGCCGGGCACCCGCGCCGGGTCCGCCCGCGCCGGGGGGCGGGCCCGGCGGGACGGCCGGGAGGTTGTGCGGGTGGGTGTCCACCACGGCGGCCCGCTCGTCCAGTTCGGCGAAGATCCCGTCGTACACGGGGTCCCCCAGGTACACCCCGCCGTAGTTGGCGGTGACGTTCACCCCCACCGCGCCCAGCTCGTCGAGCCCGTGGCGCAGCGCCCAGGAGGAGACCTCCAGGTCGTCCAGGAAGAGCGGGGTGTGGAAGAAGAACCGCCCCGGATGCGCCTCGGCGGCCTCCACCGCCGCCCGCAGCGTCACGGTGACGGCCTCCCGCAGCTGCGCGGAGCTCTCGTACCGGGCGGGCAGCATCGGCTTGAGCACGGCGGTGGCGATCCCCGCCCGGTCCATGAGCGCCAGCGCGGACTCCGCGTCCCAGCGGGCCCACGGCGGCAGCGCCCGCGGATCCACCAGCCCCCGCGCCTCACCCCATTCCCGCCAGGCCGGGGCGCAGAAGTGGTGGTGGACGTCGATCACCGCCCGGCTGCCGTCGTCCTCCGCGGCCGCGGGGGCGAGCCCTGCTGCTCCACTGGCGGCGAAACCGCCGGCGCCGTATTCCGGCATGGGCGCATTCCCTCTCTTCGGGCCGCGGAACGGAACCGCGGAACGGGATCGCGGACCGGGATCGAGGAACGGATCGCGGAACGTGATCGGAGAAACCTTAGGGCGGGCCCGGGCCACCACCGTCCGGACATTCCCGAGGGGGAGCATTCGGCTCCGAACGGGTCAACGCGGTTTGGCCTTCGTTCGGCCCAGGGAAAGGAGCCGACTGTCCATTCCGGGATACCCGAGAGGTATGAGCGCGTGACGACTGAACCGACGGTGGCAGTGGGGGACGGACCCGCGCTCGAAGACGCGGTGGCGGCGGTGACGAAGGGCACGCCGGGATACCGGCAGTGCCCCTATCCGGTCTACCGGTCCCTGCGCGAGAAGGCCCCGGTCGCCCGGCTGACCCCCGGCCACGGAGTGCCCACGTACCTCATCACCCGGTACGAGGACGCCCACGCGATCCTCGCCGACCACCGCGTCGGCAAGGACATGCACGAGGCCATCGACACCTACCACGCCCTGTTCGGGGACGCGTGCGAGGCGCTCGACGACAACCTCCTCTTCGCGGACCCGCCCCGGCACACCCGGCTGCGCCACATCGCCAAGACGGCCTTCACCCCGCGCCACGTCAAGGACCTGCGCCCGCACATCCAGGAACTGGTGGACGGGCTGCTCGACCGGTGCCCGACGGACCGGCCCGTCGACCTGATGGCGGCCTTCGCGCTGCCGCTGCCCGTCATGGTCATCTGCGAGCTGCTCGGCATCGTCGGGGACGAACGCGTCGAGGTGCTGAAGTGGTTCGCCCAGGTGACCCGCTCCCGGTTCAGCAGGGACCTCGAGCACGAACTGGTCGAGGCCGAGCACTGGCTGCGCGACTACTTCACGGACCTGATCCACCGCACCCGCGAGAATCCCACCGACGACTTCCTGAGCGTGCTGGCGGAAACCCCGCACGACGAGGAACCGCTGACGGACGACGAACTCGTCTCGATGATCTGGGTGCTGCTCTTCGCCGGCCACAAGACCACCACCCTCCAGATCGGGAACTGCGTCTACAGCCTGCTGACGAATCCGGAACAGATGAAGACCGTCCAGGAGAACCGGGAACTCCTGCCGCGGGCGATCGAGGAAATGGTCCGTTTCGAGGGCTCGGTGGAAACCTCCACCTTCCGGTACGCGCTCGAGGACCTGGACATCGGCGGGACGGTCATTCCGCGGGGTGCCGTCATCCAGATCGCCATCGCCTCCGCGAACCGGGACCCGGAGAAGTTCCCCGAGCCCGACAGGCTCGACTTCACGCGCGAGGGGCTCCAGGGCAGCCACCTCGGCTTCGGTTTCGGGGCGCACTACTGCCTGGGCGCGCCGCTGGCCCGTCTGGAGCTGGAGATCTGCCTGACGTCGCTGCTGGACCGCTTCCCCGACATGGTGCTGGCGATGCCGTCGGCGCACGGCGGCGACTGGCTGAAGGGGCCGTTCCCCGCTTTCCGCGGGCTGGAGCGGCTGCCCGTGGCGCTGGACCCCTCACGGACGGTCGACGACTGGACGAAGCCCGCGGACTGAACCCCGCAGACTGAACCCCGCCCCGCCCGGTGCGCCCGGGGCCTCCGCCGGTGACGGCGGAGGCCCCCGCGCGTCCGCGACCGGTCTCCGGTCTGTCGGTCTGCCGGCCGGCCGGTCTACGGGCCCGCCAGCACCGGGTCCACCACCGTCTCGCCCGTGGAGGCGCGGCGCAGGCAGTCCGCCAGGTCCTCGACGGGGCCGTCCCGCAGGACCAGCCCGGCCGCGCCCGCCGTCAGGGCCGCCTCCAGCAGGCCTGGGCGGGCCGAGCCGGCGGTCAGCAGGACCCGGCACTCGGGATCGTCGGCGAGCAGCGCCGTCACCGCGGCGACCTCCTCCACCAGCGCCACCTGCGGCCGGGCGGTGGGGGAGTCCACCACCTCGATGTCCGGCTGGAGGCCGAGCAGCAGCGCGAGGGCCGGGTCCGGCGGCTCCAGCAGGACGCGCAGCGAGCGGGCGGGCCGGTGCGTGAGGGGCATTTCGTCCACCGCCGAAGCGTAACGGCCGTCCCGCGGGTCCAGGCGCAACACGCCCTTGAGCGCGCTCATCTGACGTGCAGTCAGCGGTCTTCCCAAGTGCCGGGGCGTGCGTTATACATGCCTTCGGCCCGGTGCTAGAACGCGTTCTAGAACGCGTCCCGGCGTGCGGCCCCGCACACGACCTCGGTGCGGCCGACGGTGCGGACGGCCGTGCCGAGGTCTTCCAAGGAACCGAAGGAGCAGCATCCTCATGCCGATCGATGCCGCCAGGGCCCTCGCCGCCGAACCCCGCCGGGGGGACATCTGCTGGGACCACAAGGACATCCAGCTCTACCACCTCGGACTCGGAGCGGGAACGCCGCTGCACGGCCAGAACCTGGCCACCGACCCCGACGAGCTGCGCTACACCCTGGAGTCCAGGCTCCACGTCCTGCCCAGCTTCGCGACCGTCGCCGGAGCCGGCATGGCCATGCTCGGCGGTCTCGCGGCCCCCGGCATCGAGGTCGACCTCGCCGACGTCCTGCACGGCGGCCAGTCCATCGAGCTGCACCGGCCCATCCCCGTCAAGGGCAGCGCGACCTCCTGCGCGAAGGTCGCCGCCCTCTACGACAAGGGCAAGGCGGCGGTGATCGTGCTGCGCACCGAGGTCGCGGACGCCGACGGGCCGCTGTGGACCAGCGACGCGCAGATCTTCGTACGCGGTCAGGGCGGCTTCGGCGGCGAACGCGGCCCGTCCGTCAGGGAGGAACTGCCCGCACGCGCCCCCGACCGCACCGAGGAGCGGGCCATCCGCGAGGAACAGGCGCTGCTCTACCGGCTCTCCGGGGACTGGAACCCCCTCCACGCCGACCCCGAGTTCGCCAAGCTGGCCGGCTTCGACAAGCCGATCCTGCACGGCCTGTGCTCGTACGGGATGACCCTCAAGGCCGTCGTCGACACCGCGCTCGGCGGGGACGTGTCCCGGGTCCGCGCCTACCGCACGCGCTTCGCCGGGATCGTCTTCCCCGGGGAGACGCTGCGCATCCGGATGTGGCAGGAGGAGGGCCGCGTACTGGTCTCGGTGACCGCCGTCGAACGGGACGACGCGCCGGTCCTCGCCGACACCGTCGTCGAACACTCGTAGCATCCACGGAAGGAGCCGCACCGTGCGCGCAGCACTGCAGAGCGAGATAGGCCAGGACAAGCTCGAGGTCGTCGACGACATGGAGGCCGTCGGCTTCGGCCCCGGCAAGGTCCGGATCCGCGTCAGGGCCACCGGTCTGTGCCACTCCGACCTCTCGGCGATGAGCGGCGTACTGCCGCAGCCCGCCCCCTTCATCCCCGGCCACGAGGGCTCCGGCGTGATCACGGACGTCGGCGACGGGGTCACCGGCCACGCGGTCGGCGACCGCGTCCTCGTCTGCTGGCTGCCGCCGTGCGGCCACTGCCCCGCCTGCAGGCGCGGCCAGGGACACCTGTGCCTGGAGGCCTTCGGGAACGTCGCCACCCCCAACTTCAAGCGGGCCGCCAGTGACGTCTTCGGCTTCGCCGGGACCGGCACCTTCGCCGAGGAGATGGTCGTCCCGGCGGCCTGCGCCGTCCCCATCCCCGACGACCTGCCCTTCGACATCGCCGCCCTGATCGGCTGCGGCGTCACCACCGGGCTCGGCGCGGCCATCAACACCGCACGGGTGGAGGCCGGTTCCTCGGTCGCCGTCATCGGCTGCGGCGGCGTCGGCATCTCCGTCGTCCAGGGCGCCAAGGTCCGGGGCGCGGCGCAGATCATCGCCGTCGACCCGGTCGCCTCCCGGCGCGAGGCGGCACTGCGGTTCGGCGCGACCGAGGCCGTCTCCCCGGCGGAGTCCGCCGACGCCAAGAACCGGATCACGGCCGGCGAGGGCTTCGACTACGTCTTCGAAGTGGTCGGCAAGTCCGCGACCGCGCGGAAGGCGTACGAGATGACGCGGCGCGGCGGCTCCGTCGTCGTGGTCGGCGCGGGCGCCCTCGACGACCACTTCCAGGTCGACATGTTCTCCCTGTTCTTCGACGAGAAGAAGATCCTCCCGTCCATGTACGGGGGCGGCGACGTGCTCCGCTCGTACGAGCGCACCATCGCGCTGTGGCGGGCCGGCCGGATCGACCTGGAGAACCTGATCACCCACCGGGTGACCCTGGCCGAGATCAACGACGCCCTCGACCAGATGCGCACCGGCGTCGCCCTGCGCACCTGCATCGAACTCTGAGCCCCCTGCCCACGCTCGCTGCTCCACGACCGCTGCTCCACGACCGCTGAGAGGAACGCCACGGATGTCACTCCCACTTGAGGGGCTCTCCGCCATCGTCACCGGCGCGGGCCGCGGGCTCGGCCGCGCCGAGGCGCTCGAACTCGCCCGGCTCGGCGCGGGTGTCGTCGTCAACGACTACGGGCAGAGCGGCCGCGACGGCTCGGGAGAGGCCTCGGCCGCCCCGGCGGAGGCGGTGGCCGAGGAGATCCGCGCGGCGGGCGGGCAGGCGGTGGCGCACCTCGGTGACGTGGCCGACTTCGAACAGGCCCGGGAGCTGGTCGCCCTGGCGGTCTCCCGTTTCGGCAAGCTCGACGTCCTGGTCAACAACGCGGGGATCCTGCGGGACCGGATGGTCTTCTCGATGACGGAGGACGAGTGGGACTCGGTGATCCGGGTCCACCTCAAAGGCCACTTCAACACCACCCATTTCGCCGCCGCGCACTGGCGCGAACGCTCCAAGGCGGCGGGCGGTCCGGTGTACGGCCGGATCGTGAACACCTCCTCGGAGGCCTTCCTCGGCGGCTCGGCCGGCCAGCCCAACTACGCCGCCGCCAAGGGCGGCATCGTCGGCCTGACCACCTCGACCGCCCTGGCCCTGGCCAAGTACGGGGTGACGGCCAACGCCATCTGCCCGCGCGCCCGCACCCGGATGACCGAGGACGTCTTCGCCGGCTTCCAGGTCCCCGAGGACGGCGGGCTCGACGCCCTGGCCCCCGAGCACGTCTCCCCGCTGGTCGGCTACCTGGCCTCACCGGCCTCCGCCAGGGTCAACGGACAGCTCTTCGTGGTGCACGGCGGGATCGTCGCCGTGATGGAACGCCCCCGCGTCGCCGCGAAGTTCGACACCGCCAAGGAGGCCTTCACCTTCGAGGAGCTCGACGGGCTCCTCACCCCGCACTACGACTCCCGCCCGCCGAACGAGACCTTCGCGGCGACCGAGGTCCTGGGCCTCAGGCACGGGTAGCGTCACCCGGCGGCCCGGGGAGGAACCCCCGGGCCGCCGACCCGTACTCAGCAGAGGAACGCGAGCGCCGCCCGCAGACCGGCCCGCCCGCGGGAGTGGACGGACCCCGTCAGCGCAGCGGCGCCTGCTGGAGCGGTACCGGGCGGGCGGCGGGCGGCGGGGGCGGGGGCGGGGGCGGGTCCACGCGGACCGGCGGGGGCGGGGCGGGCGGCTGGCTCAGGCTCACCACCCCGCACGGCACCCCGGGGGTGGAGTACGGCAGGCACAGCCGCCCCTCCGGGGTCCACAGGCCGCTCCCGAGCCAGCCCTCCGGGGCGCCCAGCCGGAAGACGTACCGGTCGGCGGGCCGCCACAGCGCGAGACCGCCACCGCCCACCCGCAGCGCCACCCCGCAGGTTTCCGGCATCAGGACCTGGCCCGGCTGCACCGCGAACGGGTGCGCGTCCTCCAGCCGCAGGCACTCCGGGAAGCGGACCGGGCGCTCGCTGCCCAGCACCCCCCAGCCGATCCGCGGCTCGCCCGGGGCGTCCGAGCGGATCAGCAGCAGCCCGCTGTCCGGGGCGGCCAGCAGCAGCCGGTCGTCGCTGTCATCGGCGATCTGGAGCAGCGGGCTGACCACCCCGCCCCGGCCCAGGTCCACGGCGACGGCCTTGGTGCGGCCGCCCACCTCGCGGTCCAGGGCGAGGAGCCGGCCCGTGCGGTCCAGCCAGACCCCGCCGGAGCAGCGGCCCGGGACCACCGCGGCCCGCCGGGGCCCGCCGGAGGCCCCGGCCACCTGCCAGACGGTGCTCTCCTCGGCGCCCACCGCCAGGGCGTAGGCCCCGCGCCCGTCGGGCGACGGCGGCAGCAGGCGGACCCGTACCCCCTCCTCGGCGGCGACCGAGCCCAGCCGGGCCTCCCCGGTGCGCGGGCCCGTCGCGGCACCGGAGGGGTACAGCAGGGAGAAGGCGTGCCGGTCGGCGACGCGGCGGTGGATCAGGACCTGCCCGTCGGCCAGCGCGAGCACCTCGCTGTCCGCCTCCTCCGGCTGCGCGAGGGGCAGCGGTACGGCGTAGGGCTCGGGGCCGCCCAGCGTCCAGCGTTCCGGGTAGCGCGCCTGGCCCTCGCCGGCCAGCCGGGCCGCGTACGTCCCGTCGGCGGCGATCGCGAGGGCGGGGACCGCCGCGGCCGGGACGGGGGCCGCCGGAGCCGGGGCCGCGACCTCCGGGTCCGGGGACGTGCTGGTCTTCGTGATCTCGGTGGCACAGACAGTCATCCGGGCCGTCACCTCCGCAGAGGAAGCTAGTTTTCGCACTCCCACCCGAACGGCGCGACCCAGCGCGCTTCACACGTACGGGTGGCCCGCCGCCGATTCGCCGGTGACGGACGAGGCGGTTGTGCTGCCCACCCGGCCAGGGGACCACCGGTCGCCACGGACGGTAGCCTTGGCCCGTGCCCCGTCTCTCTGAAGTCATCGCCGCGCTGGACGCTCTGTGGCCCCCCTCGCGGGCCGAGGAGTGGGACGCCGTCGGCACCGTCTGCGGCGACCCCGATGCCGAGGTCACCCGGGTGCTCTTCGCCGTGGACCCCGTACAGGAGATCGTCGACGAGGCGGTGAAGCTCGGCGCCGACCTGGTCGTCACCCACCACCCCCTCTACCTGCGCGGCACCACCACCGTCGCCGCGGACACCTTCAAGGGCCGCGTCGTGCACACGCTGATCAGGAACGGCATCGCCCTGCACGTGGCCCACACCAACGCCGACACCGCCGACCCCGGGGTCTCCGACGCCCTCGCCGGCGCCCTCGACCTGCGCGTCACCGGCCCCCTCGTGCCCGACCCCACCGACCCGGCGGGCCGCCGGGGCCTCGGCAGGATCTGCGAGCTGGACCGCCCGGAGACCCTGCGCGAGTTCGCCGCCCGCGCCGCCGCCCGGCTGCCGCGCACGGCGCAGGGCATCCGCGCGGCCGGTGACCCGGACGCGCGGATCCGCACCGTCGCCGTCAGCGGCGGCTCCGGCGACAGCCTCTTCGCGCAGGTCCGCGCCGCCGGGGTGGACGCCTTCCTCACCGCCGACCTGCGTCACCACCCGGTGTCCGAGGCGCGCGAGCAGAGCCCGCTCGCCCTCGTCGACGCGGCGCACTGGGCCACCGAGTGGCCCTGGTGCGAGCAGGCCGCCGCCGAGCTCGACGCGATCTCCGAGCGCCACGGCTGGGGTCTGCGGACCCACGTCTCGCGCACGGTCACCGACCCCTGGACGGCGCACGCGCCGTCCGTCACACCCCCTTCTAGTGCCTCTGGAGCCCCCAACTGAACGCCGAGCCCGCCGACCAGATCCGACTTCTCGACGTCCAGGCCCTGGACGTCCGGCTGTCTCAGCTCGCCCACAAGCGCAAGTCGCTGCCCGAGCACGCCGAGGTCGACTCCCTGACCAAGGAACTCAGCCAGCAGCGCGACCTCCTCGTCGCCGCCCAGACGCAGGCCAGTGACGCCGCCCGCGAGCAGACCAAGGCGGAGCAGGACGTCGACCAGGTCCGCCAGCGCGCGGCCCGGGACCAGCAGCGCCTGGACTCCGGCGCGGGCATCTCGGCCAGGGACCTGGCGAACCTGCAGAGCGAGGTCGCCTCGCTCGCCAAGCGGCAGGCCGACCTGGAGGACGTGGTCCTGGAGGTCATGGAGCGGCTGGAGGGCGCGCAGGAGCGGGTCACCGCGATCACCGAGCGCGTCTCCTCGCTGGAGGCCAGGCTGGCGGACGCCACCGCGCGGCGCGACGCCGCCACCGGCGAACTCGACACCGAGGCCGCGAAGATCGCCAAGGACCGCGAGGTCATCGTCGCCTCCATGCCGTCCGACCTGATGGCGCTGTACGAGAAGATCCGCGTCAAGCAGGGCGGGGTCGGTGCCGCGCGCCTGTACCAGCGCCGTTGCGAGGGCTGCCGGCTGGAGCTCGACATGGCGGAGATCAACGAGATCAAGGCCGCGGCCCGCGACCAGGTCGTCCGGCACGAGAACTGCGGCCGCATCCTGGTCCGTGCGGCGGACTCGGGCATCTGATGCCGCGTTTCGTCGTGGAGGCGGACGGCGGTTCCCGGGGCAACCCGGGTCCCGCCGGGTACGGGGCGGTCGTCCTCGACCCGGTCACGGGGGAGACCCTGGCCGAGCGCGCCGAGTTCATCGGTGTCGCCACGAACAACGTCGCCGAGTACAAGGGCCTGATCGCGGGCCTGAAGGCGGCGCGCGAACTGGCGCCGGACGCGGTGGTGCGGGTCCGGATGGACTCCAAGCTCGTCGTGGAGCAGATGTCGGGCCGCTGGAAGATCAAGCACCCCGACATGAAGCCGCTCGCGGCGGAGGCGGCGAAGGTCCTCCCCCGCGGGCAGGTCACGTACGAGTGGATCCCGCGCGAGAAGAACAAGCACGCCGACCGGCTCGCCAACGAGGCGATGGACGCGGGCAAGCGCGGCAAGCAGTGGGAGCCGTCGGCCTCCACGGCCGACCTCGCCGCCGCCCCGGCTCCGGCCGGGCCCCCGGGCGACGCGGCGAAGGGCGCCGCGGCGGTCCGCGCGGCCCTCGCCTCCGGCACCGGTACGGGAACCCGTGCGGCCTCCGGCTCCGCCGCCGGTACGGGCACCCTCGCGCCCGACACCGACGTACGGGCCGCCCGCAGCGCCGCCGCCTCCGGGACGGGCGCGCTCTTCGGCGATGCCGAGGGCGGGACGGGCGTGGCCACGGCCCCGGTCCCGGTCGGCATCCCCGCACCGGGCACCGGCACCGCGGCGGACGCGGCCCCGGCGGCCGCCGGCGCCCCCCGCGCCACCGGCACCGGCTGGGGCGGGCCCGACCTGGGCACCCCCGCCACCTTCGTGCTGCTGCGTCACGGCGAGACCGCCCTGACCCCGCAGAAGCGCTTCTCCGGCAGCGGGGGCACCGACCCGGAGCTGTCCCCGGCCGGCCGCCGCCAGGCCGCCGCCGTCGCCGAGGCGCTGGCCGCGCGGGGCACCGTACAGGCCGTCGTCAGCTCCCCGCTGCGCCGCTGCCGGGAGACCGCGCAGGCCGTGGCCGACCGGCTCGGGCTGCCGGTCGCGGTCGAAGAGGGCCTGCGCGAGACGGACTTCGGCGCCTGGGAGGGCCTGACCTTCGCCGAGGTGCGGGAGCGCTTCCCCGACGACCTCCAGGCGTGGCTGGACTCCCCGAGGGCGGCGCCGACGGGCGGCGGCGAGAGCTTCACCGCCGTCACCCGCCGGGTCTCGGCGGCGCGTGACCGGCTGCTGGCCGCGCACGCGGGCCGCACGGTGCTGCTGGTCACGCACGTGACACCGGTCAAGACGCTGGTCCGGCTCGCCCTGGGCGCACCGCCGGAGTCCCTGTTCCGGATGGAGCTCTCCGCGGCCTCCCTGTCGGCGGTGGCCTACTACGCCGACGGCAACGCCTCGGTCCGCCTCCTGAACGACACCTCGCACCTGCGCTGAACCACCGCCAGCACGCGAAGGCCCCCGCCCGCCCGGCGGGGGCCTTCGCGCGCGGCGGCCGCGGTGGTTCCCGGAGGACCCGCCGAGGGTGCTCGTCCGCGCCGGCGCCGCGCGGCCGCCCGGGAAGTGACCGTCTCATGACGGGGACTCCCCCCGGCGCGTTCCGGCTGCTCAAGCTGAGCGCCGCTCACGTCCCGAGCCGGGTGATCGGCATCAGGCACGGGCCCGACGTCGACGACCCAGCGCAGGAGCCGCCATGACCACCCCTCAGCCCGGCCGGCAGCCGCTCCCGCCCTGCGGATACCCGGCCCCGCCGCCACCCCGGGGAAAGAGCAACACCGGCAAGATCATCGGCTTCGGCTGCGGCGGTCTGGTCCTGCTGTCGCTGCTCCTCTTCGGCTGCGGTGCGGCGGTCCTCGCCGGCTCCAAGGGCGGCGAGCCGGACGCCAAGACCCCGGCCTTCCCGGCACCGGTGACCCCCACGGCTCCCGCGGCCGCCACGGCCCCCTCCGCCGTCCCGGCGCAGTCCGGGCCGCCGGCTCCGGCGCCGGACACCGGCGCCGACGTGGTGGTGAGCGCCTCACCGGCCGCCTACAAGGCCGGCATCCTCGCCCAGGGCGGTGACCACACCTCGGTCCAGGTGACCGTCGTCAACAACGGCGCCGAGGAAGTCGACGTCAACGTCTTCTTCTTCGAGGTGACGACCGAGGACGGAACCCGCAAGCAGATCGAACTGGCGGCGGCCGAGGACCAGATCGACACCGTCAAGCCGGCCAAGGGCGAGAAGGCCTCCGGGACGATCACGGTCAGGGGGAAGGTCACCGCGAAGACGGTCCACTTCAGGAACGGCCTGCTCGGCACGACGTACAGCGCCCCGGTGCAGTAGCGGCGCCAGCCGGAAGGGACGGCTCAGATGCGCGAGTTGCGCAGCGACTGCCACGTGGCGCCGGCCAGCGCACGCGTCGCCCGCGGGACCGACAGGTGCTCGTGCTCGCGGTACAGGGCCCAGTTGTAGCGCACGAGCGACAGCTTGTTGGAGGACAGCGACCCCGCCTGGTGGGCCCGGTACACCGCGAGCGGCTCGGCCAGGCCCCGGGCCTCGGCGCCGTCCCGCATGATCGACAGCCAGAGGGCGTAGTCCTGGCGCTTGCGCATCTCCGGCATCAGCCTGGTGCCCAGGACCTTGCGGTCGTACATGGCGGTGAGGGCGCCGATGTGGTCCCGGACCAGCATGGCGCGGTAGTCCACGTGCTCCCGGGCACGGACCACCCGCCCGTTCGGGACCCAGTCGGTGCTCTCACCGGCGTGGTCGGCGTCCATCTTGAAGTAGGAGGTGAACGTCAGGGGCGCATCGCCTTCCGCGGCGAAGGCGAGCTGCTTCTCGGTCTTCTCGGGAAGCCACATGTCGTCGCTGTCGAGAAAGGCGACGTAGTCCCCGCGGGCCCGTTCGATCGCGAGGTTGCGGGCCCGGCCGGCCCCGCCCTGCACGGGTGCCGACTCCGGCAGGACGCGCTCGTCCTGCGCGGCGAACTCGCGCAGCAGGTCCATGGAGCCGTCGGAGGACCGGTCGTCGGTGACCAGCAGCTCCACGTCGCCGTGGGTCTGTGTGAGCACCGACCGGACGGCCGCGCCGAGGGTGGCCGCCGAGTTGTACACGGGCATCACGACAGACACCAGGGGCACAGCGTTTCTCCTTGCCGGACCGGGAACGACGGTCCATTCAAGCATCGCGTCGAGGAGGGGCTCCCACCGGTGCGACGGAACGGCTGCCGCCCGAGCGCTACCCGAGGGGGACGTGAAGACGACCCCCCACCTCGTGCGGGGAGGGTTGGGGTACGGCAGACGAGCCGGCCTGTACGCCGGGTTCTGTCACCCGGTGACCTCGCGGTCGCCGGGGAGACGGCCATCCATCTAGGACCGGCGTTGCCGCCGGCCTCGTGCGGTCTACCCGCGAACATCGGGCGGGCAGCCCTCGAGCGTTCGCGCAGACCCGTCCGGGGACGGATCCTCTTGACCTTGCTCCGGGTGGGGTTTACCTAGCCGCCTGAGTCACCTCAGGCGCTGGTGGTCTCTTACACCACCGTTTCACCCTTACCGGGGACCGAAGCCCCCGGCGGTCTGTTTTCTGTGGCACTGTCCCGCGGGTCACCCCGGGTGGGCGTTACCCACCACCCTGCCCTGTGGAGCCCGGACGTTCCTCGGCGGGATCCGGGGACCCCGACGCGGCCGCCCGGCCGACTCGTCTGTCGTACCGACCATGCTACCGGCTGTCCGCGACGGCTTGACCTTGACGCAGCGGCAGGGTTTCTACTGGCGGCATGCGCATCGGAGAGATCGCCGCGCTGGCCGGGGTCAGTACCCGGGCGGTCCGGCACTACCACCACGTCGGGCTGCTCCCGGAGCCGGCGAGACGCCCCAACGGCTATCGGTCCTACAGCGTGCGCGACGCCGTGCTCCTGGCCCGGGTGCGCCGGCTCACCGAACTCGGACTGGGCCTCGACGAGGTGCGCGCCGTCCTCGCCGACGACGCGGGGCGCGAGCCGGCCGCCGTGCTCCGCGAGCCGGCCGCCGACCTCGCACGGCAGGAGGCCGAACTGGCCGGGCGCCGGCGCCGGCTCGCGGTGCTGCTCGACGCCGGCCCCGACGAGGGCGGGCCGGTCCCGCCCGCCCTCGCCGCGCTGCTGGCGAAGACGCCGCCGGCGGACTCCCCGGCCGCCGCGAAGGACCGCGAGCACCTGGCCCTGCTCGACGTCCCGGGCGCCGGCGGTGAAGAGCTCTGCGCCCTCCTCGGGCCGCTGGCCTCGGACCCCGCCGTGCTCGGACTGTACGAGCGGCTGGACGAGCTGGCCGACGCTCCCGCCGACGACCCCCGGATCGGCCCGCTCGCCCGGGCCATGGTCGCCGCCGTCCCCGACGCGGTCTTCGACGCGATCCCGTCCGGCGGGCCCGTCGTGGCCGGGTTCGGGGAGGCGCTGCTCGCCGAGTACGCCCCCGCGCAGGCGGAGGTGGTGCGCCGGGTGATGGCGGCCTTCATCGCGAGGGGGCGGCCGTGAACGCCGTACGCGCGGCCCGGATCGCGGCCGCCGCCGTGATACCCGGCGAGCTGCTCCTCGTACTCGGCCTCGCGGCCGGGGTGCGCCCGCCCGGGTGGGCGACGGCCGCCGGCGAGGGGCTGCTGCTCGGGGCGCTGCTGCTGGAGGCCGGGGTGCTGTGTTCGCTGCGGCGCCGCACCGGCTCCTGGCGGGCGGCCGTACGGTCCGCCGTGCCGGAGCCGGTCCTGCGGCTGCTCGCGCACGAGCTGCGGGCCACCGCCTCCCTGGGCCGGTGGATCACGCGCCGCGAGCACGGGGTGCGGCCGGGCGATCTCGCCGCCCGGTACACCGGACCGCAGACGGCCGTGATGTACGGGCTGCTCTTCGTGTCGGCCGTCGAGACCGCCGCGCTGGCCGTGCTCATCCCCTGGCCCGCCGTGCACCACGTGGTGCTGGTGCTCGACGTCTACGGGGTGCTGCTGGTGCTCGCCCTGCACGCCGCCTGCGTCACCCGCCCGCACGTGCTGCGGGCCGACGGGACGCTGCGGATCCGCTACGGGGCCCTGTTCGACCTGACCGTCCCGCCGGAGGCGGTGGCCTCGGCCCGGGTGGAGCGCCGCTGGCCCGGGGGCCGGCTCGTGAGCCTCTCCGGCGACGGGGTGCTCGACCTGGTCGTGGGCGGCCAGACGACCGTCACCCTGGAGCTGAACCGCCCGCTGGACTTTCGCCGTCCGCTCGGCGCCCGGGCCCGGGCGCGCACGGTCCGTTTCCACGCCGACGACCCCCGCGCGCTGGTGACCGCGCTGCGGGAGGCCGCGGCTCCGTGACGCCGCCCGCACGCGACGGCCGACGCCGGTGGGTGCTGCCGCTCACGCCCGCGTGAAAAGGATCTTCGCGACGCCCGGGTCGGCGCGCGTCAGGCGGACCCGGATCCGTTCGCCGAGCGGCAGCCGCCCCTCCGGGGACTCGACCCGGCCCACCACCGCCGGGTCCTCCAGGTGGACCGTCCCGACCCCCGGTTCCTGTTCCCTGACGTCGATGACCGTCGCCTCGAAGGTCTCCCCGACGCGGTCCTTGAGCAGGGCCGCCTCCACCAGGTCCACGCACTCCCGCTCGGCCGAGTTGGCCAGCCGGGTGCCGCCCGCCATCTCCTGCGGCAGCGCCTCCAGCGCCTCGACCGCCCACGCCGGGGGTTCCGCCCCCGCGGCCGCCGCCACGCACAGCTCGCCGGCGTAGCGGTCGGCGAGCCGCCGCAGCGGGGCGGTGCAGTGCGCGTACGGGGCGGCGACCGCCGCGTGGAGGGCGGGGTCCGGTGTCCGGCCGCCGGTGAAGACCGTGTAGCCGGCGCCGCGCAGCAGGGTCGTGCACTCCTGGAGGAAGGCGGCGTGCGCGGGCAGGCGCGGGTCGAGGGAGCGGACGAGCACCGCGTACGGGAGGTGGTGCGGCCACTCGATCCGCAGGGCCTTCGCGGCCCTGCGCAGCCGCCCGACCGCTCCGTCGGGGGCGGCGGGGAGGGTGCGCAGGATGCCCGTACCGGAGGCCAGCATCAGGCCGGCGGCCGCCATGCCGGTCATCAGGGAGACCTGGGCGTTCCAGCCGTCGGCCGGGAGGGGCGCCCGGTAGACCAGGCTGTACGAGCCGTCGTGTGCGACGACCTCCTGTTCGGGCACGTTCAGGGAGATCCCGCCGCGTTCGGCCTCCAGGGCCTCGCGCAGGGTCCCGATGTCCTTCAGGAGGGCCAGGGAGGGGTCGGCGGTGCCGGTGTCGACCGCCTTCTGGACGCCTTCGTAGTCGAGCCTGGCCCGGCTGCGCACCAGGGCCCGGCGTACGTCGGTGGTCTCGACCCGGCCGTCGGAGTCCAGGTCCATCCGCCATACGAGGGCCGGGCGGACGCGGTCCGGCAGCAGGCTGGCCGCGTCCTCGGAGAGCACGGGCGGGTGCAGGGGCACCCTCGTGTCGGGGAAGTAGAGGGTGGTCGCCCTGCGGTGGGCCTCGGCGTCGACGGCGCCGCCCGGGCCGACGAACGCGGCGACGTCGGCGATGGCGTAGTGCACGCGGTAGCCGCCGGCGGACCGTTTCGCCAGGTGCATGGCCTGGTCGAGGTCCATGGAGGCGGGCGGGTCGACGGTGAAGAAGGGCAGGCCGGTCAGGTCCTCGGACGGCAGCCGGGGGGCGGCGGCCGTCCGCTCGGCCTCGGCGAGCACCGCGGGCGGGAAGGCGCCGGGCACGCCCAGCCGCGTCCGCAGGTCGCCCAGCGCGGCGCGCAGGGCCGCCCCGTCCGCTCCGGCCATGTGCATGTGACGGCGTGGCATGGACCGAGCGTAGGCCGACCGCGCCGGATCCGCGCGGGCCGGACGGGCCGTCGGCGGGCCGTCGGCGGGCGGGGCGCGGGGCGGCCGCCGGCCTGTGACCGGGTGGCGGCGGGCCGTCTACCCTGGCCCGGGGGCCGCATCCCCTGCGCCGTGTCGTCATGAAGGAGAACCACCGTGCTCGTGCTGCTGCCGCCCTCCGAGGGAAAGGCCGCCGGCGGCTCCGGCGCACCGCTCGACCCGGCGTCCCTGTCGCTGCCGGGCCTGGCCCCCGCGCGGGCGGCCGTACTGGAGGAACTCGTCGAGCTGTGCGCGGGGGACGAGCCGAAGGCGCGTGAGGTGCTCGGCCTCAGCGAGGGGCTGCGCTGGGAGGTCGCGAAGAACGCCGCCCTGCGCTCGGCGCCGGCCCGCCCGGCCGGGGAGGTCTACACCGGTGTGCTGTACGACGCCCTGGACCTGGCGGGGCTGCCGGCGCCGGCGCGGGAGCCGGCCGAGCGGTCGCTGCTGGTGTTCTCCGGGCTGTGGGGCGCCGTGCGGGTGACCGACCGGATCCCCTCCTACCGCTGCTCGATGGGGGTCAGGCTGCCGGGCCTGGGCGCGCTGGGCGCGTACTGGCGCACGCCGATGGCGGAGGTGATGCCGGAGGCGGCGGGGGACGGGCTGGTGCTGGACCTGCGCTCGTCGGCGTACGCGTCGGCGTGGAAGCCGAAGGGGGAGACGGCGGGCCGGACCGCCACCGTGCGGGTGCTGCACGCGCAGGTCGTGGACGGGGTGGAGAAGCGCTCGGTGGTGAGCCACTTCAACAAGGCCACCAAGGGCCGTCTGGTACGCGACCTGCTGCTGGCCGGGGCCGTCCCGGAGTCCCCGTCGGAGCTGGTGACGGCCCTGCGGGACCTGGGCTACGTGGTGGAGGCGGAGGCCCCCGCGAAGCCGGCGAAGGCCTGGTCCCTCGACGTGGTCGTCACGCGGATCCACTGACCGGCCCGCGGGCGGCCGGCCCGCCGGGCCCCGCGCGCGGCCGGCCCGGCGTACGGCCGGCCGGGCCGCGGGCGGCGGGCGAGGGTCTTCAGCGCCCCAGCGGCCAGGCCACCGCGGCCGGCGTCTGGTCCGTCGTGCCCGCGTACTGGGCGCAGGCGTCGGTGAGGGTCTCCAGGAGGGTCAGCGGGTCCGGGAGCGGGTGGCGGACGTCGCGCAGCCAGCTCACCGAGTGGTCGCCCGGCAGGGCGGCCGGGGGGAGCAGCACGTAGCTTCCGCGGCAGTGCCAGCGCAGGCCGGGGTGTTCGTCCATGGTCTCGGGGTGGCAGTCCAGCTCGCAGGGCCACCATTCGTCCTCGTCCTCCGGCGTACCGCGGGTCGCCGTGAAGAAGAGCATCCGGGCCTGATCGCCGGTGCCGCCCGATTCGGCGACGGGTCCGACCTCGATCCCGGCGGCGAGCAGGCGCTCCAGCGCGCTGCGGCCGGCTTCCAGGGGGACGTCGAGGACGTCGTGCACCATGCCCGTCGCGGTGATGAAGTTGGCCTGGGGCTGGTTGCGGGCCCAGCGCTCGACCTGCGCGCGGTCGGTGGTCGACTGCGTCTGCCAGGCGAAGGAGACGGGGTGCCGTGCGGGTGTGGGACAGCCGATGCGGTCGCACGAACATCGGTATCCCGAGGGATGGGCGGCCGGGGCGAGGGGGAGTCCGGCGGCGGCGACGGCGATCAGCAGGGCTTCTCGCTCCTTGCCGGGGTCCTCGGGGGCGGGTTTCGAGCGGCGGCGCAGCCACTGGGAAATCCTGCTCTGCTCGCCGCGTTTGACGCGGCCGGACTCAGACCCCATCTATCCCCTCACCTCACCGTTGCCCCGGCAGACCGTTCCATGGTCCCACCATCGGGGGCGCCGGGTGACCGCACCCCCCGAACGGACTCCGCGATCGAGATCCCCGCATAAACACACAATCCGGCCATATGCTTCTCGGTCATGCCGCCGTCACCGGCCCTCCCGCCGCCCGGCGGTGACGTATCCCACGCCGCCCAGCACCGCGTCCACCAGCGCGTCCGCGAACGCGTGCGTCAGCGGCGCGGTCCGCATCAGCCAGCGGTACGTCAGCGGACCCACCAGCATCTCCACGGTCAGCCGTAGGTCCAGGTCCGCCGGAAGCTGCCCGGCCCCGGCGGCCGACCGCAACCGCGCCTCGTACAGCGCCAGCTGCGGCTCCAGCAGCTTCTCCGTGAAGCGCGCCCCCAGCTCCGGGTCGGTCGCCCCGGCGGCGGTCAGGGCGCGCGCGGGGGCCTCGTACCGCGGGTCGGCGAACTCGTCGACCGTGGCCCGCAGCACCGCCTTCAGGTCCGCCGCCAGGTCCCCGGTGTCGGGGAAGCCGCTCCAGCCGGCCTCCGCGCCGGCGTCCCCGGCCAGCCCCAGCGACGCGTCGAGCAGGACGTCGGCCTTCGACGGCCACCAGCGGTAGATCGTCTGCTTGCCGACCCCCGCGCGGGCCGCGATGGCCTCGATGGTCAGCTTGTTGTAGCCGACCTCGCCGACCAGCACGAGGGCGGCGTCGAGGATGGCGCGCCGGGAACGGTCGCTGCGCCGGGTGGCGTCGGGGGACTTGGTCACCGGTCCAACGTATCAAGCCGGTCCGAGACGTATCGTCTCCGAGCCGTTGTGGTAAACCACCCGATCAGTTCACTGCGCCGTCACCCCGGAGGAGAGACGATTCTCTCGACACGCACAGCACCGTGAGTCCGTAGTCGTAGTCGTGAGGAGCCTTCTTTGCGCAGAGACGCCACACCCCGGCGCTACCTGATGTGCCCACCCGCGCACTTCAGGGTCACGTACTCCATCAACCCGTGGATGGACCCCACGAAACCGGTGGACCTGCCCCTCGCACAAGCCCAGTGGGAAGACCTGAGGGACCGCTACCTCTCCCTCGGCCACACCGTCGAGACCCTCGTTCCCGATCCCGGCCTGCCCGACATGGTCTTCGCCGCCAACGGGGCCCTCGTCGTCGACGGCCGGGTGCTCGGCGCCCGCTTCGCCCATCCGGAACGCGCCGCCGAGGCGGAAATCCACCTCGACTGGTTCCGCGCGAACGGCTTCGCCGACGTGCACGAGCCCTCGCACGTCAACGAGGGCGAGGGCGACTTCGCCGTCACCGCCACCTACATCCTGGCCGGCCGGGGCTTCCGCTCCAGCCCGCTCTCGCACGACGAGGCGCAGGAGTTCTTCGGACGCCCCGTCATCGGACTCGACCTGGTGGACCCGCGGTACTACCACCTGGACACGGCGCTCTGCGTCCTCGACGGCGACGAGATCATGTACCACCCGCCGGCGTTCTCCCCGGGCAGCCGGGCCGTGCTGCGCAGGCTGTTCCCGGACGCCCTGCTCGTGGAGGACGAGGACGCCGCCGCCTTCGGCCTGAACTCCGTCTCCGACGGACGCCACGTCCTGCTCCCGCAGGGCGCGACCGGACTCCTGGCCCCGCTGCGGGACCGGGGCTTCGAGCCGGTCCCGATGGACCTCGGCGAACTGCTCAAGGGCGGTGGCAGCGTCAAGTGCTGCACCCAGGAGCTGCGCCCCTGAGGACGCGCTGTCCGACGCGGACCAGGACTCCCCGGCCGGGGTCCTGGCTCCGTGTCCGTCTCGTCAGCCGCGCTCGCGCGGCTGGGCGGCGACGGCCGCGGCCGTCCGTTCCGCCGTCCGCGTTGTCGTGGCACCCGAGGACGTCCGGTCATCGGGAGCCGCTCCGCCTCGCGACGCACGGCACCGGACACCGCGGGCTTGACCGGCGAGATCCGAAAGGGGACGGCCTAGTCGTGGTCCGGGGCGGGGGGCCAGGGGGCGCCCCATTCGGCGTCCCGGGCCGCCTTGTACAGGGCGCCGTGGCGCTTGGTGACCGTCGCCCGGGACAGGCCCGCCTCCTCGGGACCGCACAGGTCCAGCAGGACCAGTCCCTTCCGGATCTGCGGCTTGCGCGTGATCCGGGAGGGGACCGGCGTCACCGGGAACCGGGTCGCCGCGACGTAGCTGAACTTCTCGTCCTCGTACGGCAGGGAACCGCCCTTGACCTGCCGGTGCAGGGAGGAGCGGCTGACCCGTGCCGAGAAGTGGCACCAGTCCTGCCCGGGCTCGATGGGGCAGGCCCCGTCGTGCGGGCAGGGCGCCGCCACCGTCATCCCGGCCTCGATCAGCTGATCGCGGGCCTCGCGGACCCGCAGGTACCCCTCGGGCGTGCCCGGCTCGACCAGCACCACCGCCCGGCCCGCGCGGGCCGCTTCCGCGACGACCGCCCGACGGGCCTGCGCGGTCAGTTCGCCGAGTACGTACGACACGGTCACCAGGTCCGCGTCGGGCAGGACGATCCCGCTGCCGATGACGGCCCGGCGCCATGCGGCCGCGCGCAGCACCGGGGAGGACGAACGGCCGGCCAGTTCCCCGCCGAGCGCCAGCGCCGGCTCCGCCCAGTCCAGCACCGTCGTCTCGCGGGGCCCGTCCCACGTGGCGTCCACCGCCCAGGTCGCGGCGCCCGTGCCGCCGCCCACGTCCACGTGCGAGCCCGGCGTCCACTCCGGCGCGGCACCGGCCAGCCCGTCCAGGGCGGAGCGTACGGCTTCGAAGGTGGCCGGCATCCGGTACGCCGCGTACGCCGCGACGTCGGAGCGGTCGCGCAGGACGGGGGCGTCGGTGGGGGTGGCCCCCCGGTAGTTGGCGATCAGGCGCTCCACGGCGGCCGAGGCTTGCTTGGGCGGGAGCCCGTCGAGCAGCCCGGCGAGGGCGCTGCGGAGGGTGTCGGCGGTGGTGGGGGCGGGTGCGGCGGTCACCAGCGAAGTTTACGGCGCCCCGGGCGCGGCGGACGCGGCCGGTCCGGAAGCCGCCGGAGGGGCCGCCGCGTCGGCCGGGGCCTCCGCTTCCGCCGGTGTGCCCGGTACGGCCATGGGCTCGCGCGGCCGCCAGGGCCGGCACAGCCCGAGGAAGCAGGCCAGCGCCAGCAGCGAGCAGCTCAGCTGCACCAGCGCCATCGGCACCGCCGTGCCCTCCCCGGCGATCCCGACCAGCGGCGAGGCCACCGCCCCGACCAGGAACGAGGAGGTGCCCAGCAGCGCGGACGCCGACCCGGCGGCGTGCGGGGTGCGCATCAGGGCCTGCGCGTTGGTGTTCGGCAGCACCAGGCCCATCGCCGACATCAGCACGAACAGCGCCGCGGCGACGGGCACCAGCCCGGCCTTCCCGAACGCCCCGGACGACATCAGCAGCAGGGCGACGGAGGCGGCGGTGATGACGGCCAGGCCCGCGCTCAGGGCCTTGTCCAGGCTGATCCGGCCCACCAGCAGCTTGCCGTTGATCTGGCCGACGGCGATCAGGCCGACGGAGTTCAGGCCGAACAGCAGGCTGAAGGCCTGCGGGGAGGCCCCGTAGATCTCCTGCACGACGAAGGGCGAGGCGGCGATGTAGGAGAAGAGCACCGCGAAGGCGAAGCCGCCCGCCAGGGTGTAGCCGGCGAAGACCCGGTCGCCGAGCAGCCCGCGCATGGTCCGCAGCGCGGCCCCCACCCCGCCGGTCTGGCGCCGCTCGGGCGGCAGCGTCTCGCCCAGGCCGCGCCACACCAGCAGGGTGAGCGCGAGTCCGACGGCGGTGAGGACGGCGAAGACCCCGCGCCAGTCGGCGAAGCGGAGCACCTGGCCGCCGATGAGCGGCGCGATGATCGGGGCGGCCCCGGATATCAGCATCAGGGTGGAGAAGAAGCGGGCCATCTCGACCCCGTCGTACAGGTCGCGCACGACGGCCCGCGCGATCACGACGGCGGCGGCCCCGGCCAGGCCCTGGAGCAGCCGGAAGCCGATCAGCAGCCCGGCGCTCGGGGCGAGGGCGCAGATCGCGGTGGCGAGGACGTAGACGGCCATGCCGGTCAGCAGCGGCCGGCGGCGGCCCCACTTGTCGCTCATGGGGCCGATCACCAGCTGGCCGAGCGCCATGCCGGCGAGGCAGGAGGTGAGGGTGAGCTGGACGGTCGCGGCCGGACTGCGCAGGGCGGTGGTGACCTCCGGCAGGGCCGGCAGGTACATGTCCATGGAGAGCGGGGGGAGCGCGCTGAGGCCGCCGAGGACGAAGGTGACCAGCAGGCTGGTGCGGCGCGCCGCCGTCAGGGGGGCGCCGGCGTCAGAGGCCTTCCGGGGCCCGGAGTTCCGGGACGGCGGCTCGGGGGAGGGTTCGGACGCCAACGCCTCGGACGACGCCTCGGGCGACGCCTGGGACGACGGTCCGTGTGAGGGGGCCGTCGGGGGGCCACTCTCCGACATGCGGAACTCCAGTCTTTTCATCTGCTTTATCCACCCCTGACCGGCCCATGCTCTCAGCTGTCGGAACGCCCCGGGCCGTATGTCCGCTGTGACGTACTCTGCGGCCCCATGAGCGCACCCGCGAAGAAGACCGCTGTAGTGACCGGAGCCGGTTCCGGGATCGGCCGTTCGGTGGCCCTGGCCCTGGCCGGCGCCGGCTGGTCGGTGGCCGTGGCCGGACGGCGGACCGGTCCGCTGGAGGAGACGGCCGCCGCGGCCGGAGCGGGGGCGGACGTGCTGCCCGTACGGGCCGACGTCAGCGACCCGCGGGACGTCGCCGCGCTGTTCGAGACGGTCCGGGCCCGCTACGGACACCTCGGCCTGCTCTTCAACAACGCCGGCACCTTCGGTCCCGCCGGCGTCCCGCTGGAGGACATCGCGTACGAGGACTGGCGGCAGGTCGTGGACGTCAACCTGACCGGCTCCTTCCTCTGCGCGCAGGCCGCGTTCCGGCTGATGAAGGAGCAGGACCCGCAGGGCGGCCGCATCATCAACAACGGCTCCATCTCCGCCCACGTCCCCCGCCCCCACTCCATCGCCTACACCGCGACCAAGCACGCCATGACCGGCCTGACCAAGTCCCTGTCGCTCGACGGACGCCCCTACCGGATCGCCTGCGGCCAGATCGACATCGGCAACGCGGCCACCGAGATGACCGAGCGCATGCGGACCGGCATCCTCCAGGCGAACGGGCAGCTGGCGGTGGAGCCGGTGATGGACGCCGCCGACGTGGCCCGCACGGTGCTGCACATGGCGGAGCTGCCGCTGGAGGCCAACGTCCAGTTCGCGACGGTGATGGCCACCGCGATGCCGTACATCGGCCGGGGCTGACCGCCCGGCCGGAACGTCCCGGTCTCCGTCACCCGCTCCGCGCGGGCGGCCCCGCGGGCGCCGCCGCCCCCCGTCAGGCCCCGGACTTGGCGGGGGCCGGGGTCCCGGTCGCGCCGCGCAGGCGGGACGGGAGGAGGAAGAGGGTCAGGACGGCCGCCAGGTAGAGGGACCACACCGCCAGCTGGTGGACGGTCGGGTCCGGCTGGAAGTTGAAGACGCCCTTGAGGAGGACCCCGTACCAGCTGTCCGGCGGGACCGCCGAGCTGACGTCGAACGCCTTGTCCTGGAGGCCGCCGAGGAAGCGGGCCTCCTGGAGGTCGTGGACCCCGTACGCGAGCACGCCCGCGGCGACGATCACCAGCATCCCGCCGGTCCACGTGAAGAACCTCGCCAGGTTGATCTTCAGGGCGCCGCGGTAGAACAGCCAGCCGAGGACGACGGCGGTCGCGATGCCCAGCAGGACGCCGATCAGCGGCGCGGAGGACCCCTCGCCGCTCGCGCGGACCGACGCCCACACGAACAGCGCCGTCTCCAGGCCCTCGCGGCCCACCGCCAGGAAGGCGGTGGCGACCAGCGCGCCGGTGCCGACGGCGAGCGCCGAGTCGAGCCTGCCGTGCAGCTCCGCCTTCAGGTGCCGCGCGGTGCGCTTCATCCAGAAGACCATCCACGTCACCAGGCCCACCGACACGATCGACAGGCTGCCGCCCAGCAGCTCCTGCGCCTCGAAGGTCAGCTCCTGGGTGCCGAACTCCAGCAGCGCGCCGAAGGCGAGCGAGAGCCCGCAGGCGATCGCGATGCCGAGCCAGACCGGCCGCAGCGCGGCCCGGTTCCCGGTCTTGACCAGGTAGGCGACGAGGATGCAGACGACCAGGCTGGCCTCCAGCCCCTCGCGCAGGCCGATCAGATAGTTGCCGAACACGGCGTTTCCTCTCCGGCGGGGACTTATGCGAACAGAGTCCGGCCCCACCAGTCGTCCTCGTCGCGGACGCCCGGCGGGACGGCGAAGATCGCCGAACCCACGTGCTGGATGTACTCGTTCAGGACGTCCGACTTCGCCAGCCGGCGCTGGATGGGGATGAAGCCCTTGCGGACGTCGCGCTGGTAGGCCAGGAAGAACAGGCCCGCGTCGAGGCGGCCCAGGCCGTCGGTGCCGTCGGTGAAGGAGTAGCCGCGCCGCAGGATCGTCGCCCCGTCGTTGCTGTCGGGGTGCGCGAGGCGTACGTGCGCGTCCGGCTTCATCGCCTTCAGGAACGGCTCGTCGCGCTCCTTGGACTTGCCCACGGGGGCACCCTCGCCCTTGTCGCGGCCGAAGATGTCCTCCTGCTCCTGGAGGGAGGTGCGGTCCCAGGTCTCGATGTTCATCCGGATCCGCCGGGCGACCAGGTACGAACCGCCCGTCAGCCAGTCGCTGCCGTCGCCCGCGCCGACCCACACGTGCCGGTCGAGGGCGGCCGTGTCGGTGCCCGAGATGTTCCGGGTGCCGTCCTTGAAACCCATCATGTTGCGCGGGGTCTGCTCGTCCGGGGTGGTGGACGAGGTCTTGCCGAAGCCCAGCTGCGACCAGCGCACCGCGACCTTGCCGAAGCCGATGCGGGCCAGCTGGCGGATGGCGTGCACGGCCACCTGCGGGTCGTCGGCGCAGGCCTGGACGCACAGGTCGCCGCCGGAGCGGGCCGCGTCCAGGTTGTCGCCGGGGAAGAGCTCCAGGTCCACCAGCGCCTCGGGGCGCCTGCCCTCCAGGCCGAAGCGGTCCTTGGCGAACAGGCCGGGGCCGAAGCCGATGGTCAGGGTGAGGCGGGAGGGCTTGAGGCCGAGGGCCTCGCCGGTGTCGGTGGGCGGGGCCTCGGGCAGGCCGCCGTACGCGTCGCCGACCGGCTGCCCGGCCGTCATCAGGCGGGCCGCCGCCGTCCAGTCCTTGAGGAGCCGGACCAGCTCGTCGCGGCTCTTCGTGCGCACGTCGAAGGCCGCGAAGTGCAGCCGGTCCTGGACGGCGCTGGCGATGCCGGCCTGGTGCTCGCCGTGGAAGGGCACCGCCGCACCGGCCGACGCCGCCGGGGAGACGTCCGGGCCGCCGCCGAGGGCGGCCGCCGCGCCGCCGGCCGCGGCCGCGCCGAGCGCCAGCCCGGCCCCGCCCCAGCCGAGTACGGCGCGGCGCGAGGGCGCGCCGGCGGCGCCCGTGGTCTCTTCCGCTACCCCGTCGGTCATGTGGATCTCCCGCCTCTGCCTGGCTCCGGATTACTTGACGACCGCGGCGGCCAGCTTGGAGAGGGGCTCGGCCAGCGCGTTCACACCGTCCGAGAGCTCCTTGCGCTCCGCCTCGCCGACCTTGTCGTACGAGGTGAACTCGTAGCCGTTCTTGTCGGCGCGGTACTTGTCGAGCAGGGTGTTCAGCGCGGCGAACTGGGTGTCCAGCTGCTTGGCGAGCTCCGGGTCGTTCTTGACGGTGACCGTCTTGAGGAGCTCGTAGGACTTCTGGGCGCCCTCGACGTTGGCCTTGAAGTCGACCAGGTCGGTGTGGCTGTAGCGCTCCTCCTCGCCCGTCACCTTGCCGGTGGCGACCTCGTCGAGCAGTTCCTTGGCGCCGTTGGCCATGGAGGTGGGGGTGATCTCGGCCTGGCCCACCTTCTTCTGCCACGCGGTCAGGTCGGTGATCAGGGTGTCGGCGAGCTTCTTCTCGTCGTCTCCGATCTTGCCGTCCTGGAAGAGGGACTTCTCCAGGCGGTGCCAGCCGGTCCAGTCCTTGGCCGGGTCCTGGCCGGCCTCCAGGCCGTCCTCGCGGACGTCGACCTTCGGGTCGATGTCGCCGAAGGACTCGGCGACGGGCTCGGTGCGCTCCCAGCCGATGCGGGAGGGGGCGTAGGCCTTCTTCGCGGCCTCCACGTCCCCGGCCTTGACGGCGTCGGCGAAGGCCTGGGCCTTCGGCAGGGTCTCGTCGGCCTGCTCCTGGACGTACTTGCGGTACGCGGCGACCGCGGCGTCCAGCTCGGGGCTGCGCTTCTCGGTGCCGCCCTTGCCGGTGGCCTTGACCTTGGTGCGGATGCCGTCGCCCTTCATGCCGGGCTTGCAGACGAACTCGTAGTCGCCGGCCTTGATCTCCGCGGTGATGGTGGCCTTGGTGCCGGGGCCGATGTTCTCGCGCTCGGAGACGATCCGGTCGTCCGGGAAGAGCACGTAGAGCTCGGTCACCTTGGAGCCCTTGTTCTCCACCTCGATGGAGACCTTGCCGGCCGGGAACTCGGTCCGCGAGACCTCGCAGGCGCTGTCGGTCGCGTTCACGTGGACCGCTCCGGAGCCGCCGTCCTTGTCGCTCTTCTCGGCGCAGCCGGTGACTGCGGTGAGCGCGGCGACGGCTGCTGCCGCGGTGAGCACGGTGAGGCGGGCGGGGCGCATGGGGGCTCCTGGGTGAGGGCGGGGGCAGGCCGGTGGGGCGGGACGGGCCGGTGAGGCGGACCTAACTTAACCGAGGCTTACCTGACCGATGGCCCGTCGTCCAGTGATTCAGCTCTCAGGTTCCGGCCCCGGACACGGGCCCGTCACGACCCCTCCATGACCCCCTCAAGGAAGGGTCAAGCCGAAGTCAAGCACCGCCCGCGCCGGCCCCCGCGGAGCCCGGCGGGGCGGCGGACGCGGAGTCCGGTGGCCCCCGCACCGGGCCCGCCGGCGGGACGACCGCGGACCACCGGCCGACCGCCGGCGGGCCGACCGCGGGCCCCTCCGCCGGCAGCCGCGCGCTCCCCGGCCACGGGGCCCGGACACCGCGCCGTGCTTGAATGCCAGCGTGAACGATCTAGACGTGATCAAGGTCTTCTGCGCGGGTGACGGCCGCTTCGGCAACCTGCTCGGAGTCGTCCGCGACGGCCGCACCTGCCCGGACGACGCCTCCCGGCAGGCCCTCGCCGCCGAACTGGGCTACAGCGAGACGGTGTTCGTCGACGACCCCGAGCGCGGGGTCGTCGACATCCGCACCCCCGGCACGCGGATGTCCTTCGCCGGGCACCCGCTGGTCGGGGTCGCCTGGCTGCTGGACATCGAGGAGCTCCAGCCGCCCGCCGGACCCGTGTGGGCGCGCGACGACGGCGAGTTCACCTGGATCACCGCCCGCCCCGAGTGGGTCACCGGCAAGCGCACCGAGCAGTACGCCACCCCCGCCGAGGTCGACGCGCTGCCCGCCCCGCCGCCCGGCGAGGGCTGGCTGTACGCGTGGGCCTGGGAGGACGAGACCGCGGGACGGATCCGCGCCCGGGGCTTCCCGCGCCGCCCGGACGGGGTCATCACCGAGGACGAGGCCACCGGCTCGGCGGCGGTACTCCTCACCGCCGAGCTGAACCGCGCCCTCAACATCACCCAGGGCGCCGGCTCCCAGATCCTCACCGCGCCCGGCCCCGACGGCACGATCGAGATCGGCGGCCGCGTCCGCTTCGCCGCGTGACGGACGAGCGGGCCGGGCCGGGGCGCACGCACCCGCCCGGCCCCCGCCCGCCGCGGCGGACGGCCTACGCGCTGAGCGGGAACTCCTCGCCCAGCTCGCGGAAGACCGCGCCGTTGAAGTCGAAGGCCCGCTTGCACTCGTCGATGATGCGCTGCTTCTCCAGGTCGTCCGCGGCGATCGCGTCCAGCAGCTCGCGGTAGGTCCGCTTGAAGGCGGCCGGGTTGGAGATGTCCTCGAAGACGTAGAACCGCACGCCGTCGCCCTTGCGCGCGAAGCCCCAGGTCCGCTCGGCCTTGTCCCGGATGATCTGGCCGCCGGAGAGGTCGCCCAGGTAGCGGGTGTAGTGGTGGGCGACGTACCCGCCCGGCCAGGTGGCCGCGCACCGCGCGACCCGGTCCGCGTACGCCCGCGTCGCGGGCAGGGCGCTGACGGCCTCCCGCCAGCCCGGGCCGAGCAGGTGGGCCAGGTCGCGCTCGATCTCGGCGACGCGCATCAGCTCGGGCCGTATGAAGGGGCCCGCCACCGGGTCCTCGCGCAGCGATTCGGCGCCGTCCTCCAGCGCCCGGTACACGAACCACAGCTGCTCGGTGTAGCGGGTGTACGCGTCCACCCCGAGGCGCCCGCCGAGCAGGTCGCTCATGAACGTCGAGGTCTCGGCTTCGGTGTGCTGCTCGTGCGAGGCGACACGGATGACCGTGGAGAACGCGTCCAAGACTGACCTCCGGGGAAGAGGAACGGGCCGGCGGCAGACCGCCGCCACGCCCGATCCTCGTGCTGAGGGTTGCCTAAGTCAATGTGTTCCCGACGCCTTGTCGGTAAAAACCCCGCGGGCGCGGCGGAAACCCGCCGCCGCGCCTTTCGGCCGGCCGCCCTACGGCAGGGTCAGGATCTCCGCGCCGGTGTCCGTCACCACCAGGGTGTGCTCGAACTGCGCCGTGCGCTTGCGGTCCTTCGTGACGACCGTCCAGCCGTCCTCCCACATGTCGTACTCGTGGGTCCCCAGCGTCAGCATCGGCTCGATGGTGAAGGTCATCCCGGGCTCGATGACGGTGGTGGCGTGCGGGCTGTCGTAGTGCGGGATGATCAGGCCCGAGTGGAAGGACGAGTTGATGCCGTGTCCGGTGAAGTCCCGGACCACCCCGTACCCGAACCGCTTCGCGTACGACTCGATGACGCGGCCGATGACGTTGATCTGACGGCCGGGCTTGACCGCCTTGATCGCCCGGTTCAGGGCCTCCCGGGTGCGCTCCACCAGCAGCCGCGACTCCTCGTCCACCTCGCCGCACAGGTAGGTGGCGTTGTTGTCGCCGTGCACCCCGCCGATGTACGCGGTCACGTCCAGGTTCACGATGTCGCCGTCCCGCAGGACGGTCGAGTCGGGGATCCCGTGGCAGATGACCTCGTTCAGCGAGGAGCACAGGGACTTCGGGAACCCCCGGTAGCCCAGCGTCGACGGGTAGGCGCCGTGGTCGCACATGTACTCGTGCGCGACCCGGTCCAGCTCGTCGGTGGTCACCCCGGGCGCGATGTGCTTCGCGGCCTCCTCCATCGCCTGCGCGGCGATCCGGCCGGCGATGCGCATGGCCTCGATCGTCTCGGCCGACTGCACCTCCGGTCCGGTGTACGGAGCGGGCGCGGGCTTGCCCACGTACTCGGGCCGGCGGATGTTGCCGGGGACGGAACGGACGGGAGAGAGCTCGCCTGGTACGAGCAGCGACTGGCCAGACATGCAAGCGAGTGTATCCAGCGGCGATGGGGCAGCATGGCGACGAGGAGCGGTATCGAACGGTATCGAGCGGCGGTACCGGGAAGCCGGCGTCGAGAGGAGCCCCGAGGCGATGGCCCTGTTCAAGAAGCGTCAGGTGGGAAAACCGGGCGAGTGGTACTACTGCCTGGTCCACCGGAAGGTCGAGGAAGGTCCCGAGTGCCCTGCCAAGGACCGCTTCGGCCCCTACACCACCCGTGAAGAGGCCGCCCACGCCATGGAGACCGCGCAGGAACGCAACCTCGAATGGCAGAACGACCCCAAGTGGAACGACAAGACCCGCGAGGACGGGGAAGGCGGCGGCACCGCCCCCTGACCGGGCCGCCCGCGCCGGCGCGGCCTACCAGCGGCTGGGCGGGGGAGCGGTCAGCCGCTCGGCCAGCCCGGCCAGCCGGTCGCGCAGCCGCCGGGGCCCCCGCCGCTCCGGCGGGCCGTTCTCCCCGGCCGCCGCGCTGACCAGGTGCTGCACGGTGTCCAGATCCAGCTCGGAGGTGACCGGCGGCACCGACAGGGCGTCGTGGGCCAGGGTGCCCAGGTCGGGATCCCCGCCGTCCAGGGACAGTACGGTCGCCCCCGCGCGCCGCGCGTCGTGCACCCGCTCCAGCAGCCCCCCGCCGGGCCGCTCCGGCGCCACCACCAGCAGCGTGTGCCCGCGCCGGGCCGTCTCCAGCCGGCTCAGCCCCACCGACAGGTGCGGCGGCTCCCCCGGCCGCACGTGGTGGCGCACCAGCGTCGGGGCCAGCTCCGGCTGCCCCGACCAGGCGGCCTCGTCCACCAGGTGCGCCGCCAGGTGCCAGGGCTCGTACTGCTCGGTCCCCACCAGCAGCAGGCTGCCCCCGGACGGTGCCACCGACCGCCGCAGCGAGCCCGCGAAGCGCCGGGCCTCGTCCGGCCACCCCGTCCCGGCGAGCACCTCGCGCAGCAGCGCCACCCTCACGGCATCCTGCCCCATCGGACCCTCCTCGGCCGGCCTACTCGGCAGTACCCTCGCCCCCATGACTTCCTCAGACAGCACCCAGAAGCCGCCGGCCAAGGACCCCTGGGACCTCCCGGACGTCTCCGGCCTCGTCGTCGGCGTCCTCGGCGGCACCGGTGACCAGGGCCGGGGCCTGGCCTACCGGCTCGCCCGCGCGGGCCAGAAGGTGATCATCGGCTCCCGCGCCGCCGACCGCGCGCGCGGCGCCGCCGAAGAACTCGGCCTCGGCGTCGAGGGCGCCGACAACGCCGAATGCGCCCGCCGCAGCGACATCGTGATCATCGCGGTGCCGTGGGAGGGCCACGCCCAGACCCTCGAAGCCCTGCGCGAGGACCTCGCGGGCAAGCTCGTCGTCGACTGCGTGAACCCCCTCGGCTTCGACAAGCAGGGCGCCTACGCCCTCCAGGTCGAAGAGGGCAGCGCCGCCCAGCAGGCCGCCGCCCTGCTCCCCGACTCCCGCGTCACCGCCGCCTTCCACCACCTCTCCGCCGTCCTCCTCCAGGACGCCTCGGTCGAGGAGATCGACACCGACGTGATGGTCCTCGGCGAGTCCCGCGCCGACACCGACCTCGTCCAGGCCCTCGCCGCCCGCATCCCCGGCATGCGCGGCGTCTTCGCGGGCCGCCTGCGCAACGCCCACCAGGTCGAGGCGATGGTGGCCAACCTCATCTCCACCAACCGCCGCTACAAGGCCCACGCCGGCCTGCGCCTCACCGACGTCTGACCGCGCCGCCCCGGGGTCCGCGCCGCTCCCGGGCCCGCGCCGGCGGCGGGGCCCGGGCGGGATGGGGGACACTGGAGGGGTTCGCCCCCTGACGTGCCCCCGAGGAGCTGTTCCCGATGCCCCGCCTTGCCGTGTTCGCCCTTGTCGTCTGCGTCCTCGCCGTGGCCGCGGCCGTGGTCGCCTTCGTGGAGGGCAGCTTCCTCGGGATCGTGTGGGTGCTGCTGGCCGGCGTCACGTCCAACATGGCCTGGTTCTACGTGCGCAAGGCCAAGGCGGAGAAGCAGCGGCGGGCCGCGTAGCCGGGGCGCCGGGGGCCGCCGGCCCGCGCGCCACGACCGGACGGGACCCGGCCGTCCCGCGGGACGCCTACCGGTCCTGCGGGGCCGCGCAGAAGAACCCGTCCGACTCCTGCCAGAAGCGGTACAGGCCGCGGCCGCAGTACGTCTCCAGGTCCGAGACGCCGAGCCCGCGCAGGATCCCGCGGACCGCGTCGAAGAAGACGGCGTTCACCTCGGGGATCCACAGCAGCACGAACACCCCGATCAGCGCGAACGGCGCCAGCGGGGCCAGCTCGCGGCGGACCCGGTGGGGGAGCCAGGGCTCGATGATCCCGTAGCCGTCCAGGCCCGGCACCGGCAGGAAGTTCAGGATGGCCGCCGAGACCTGGAGCAGCGCGAGGAAGGCCAGCGCGAAGCGGAAGGGCAGCGGCACCCCGTCGAGGGCGCCCAGCCAGAACGGGGCCGTGCAGACCACCGCGAAGGCCACGTTCGTCAGCGGCCCCGCCGCCGAGACGAGGCTGTGCTTCCAGCGGTCCCGGATCCGGTCGAGCTCGATGTACACGGCCCCGCCGGGCAGCCCCAGCCCGCCCAGGATCACGAAGACCACCGGCAGGACGATGCTGAGCAGCGGATGCGTGTACTTCAGCGGGTTCAGGGTGAGGTAGCCCTTGGCGCCGACCGTGATGTCACCGCCGTGCAGCGCGGTCCGGGCGTGCGCGTACTCGTGCAGGCACAGCGAGACCACCCACGCGGACGTGACGAAGAGGAACACGGCCAGCCCCGTGCTCGCCGCGTAGTCCGTCCACACCGCCCAGCCCGTCACGGCCATGACGGCGGCGATGCCGAGGAAGACGGAACTGATCTGCCGCTCGCTGCGGACGCCCTGGTGAACCATGCCGCGAAACCTACCCCGGGCTCGGCGCGGAAGGGGACGCGGTCCCGGAGAGAATGGGCCGGTGCTCTACGCGATTCTCGGCACCGCCCAGGCCATCCGCGACGACGGGACCCCCGTCGCCGTCGGCGGAGCGCGCCTGCGCGCCCTGCTGACCGCGCTCGCCCTGCGGCCGGGCCGCGCCGTGCCGGCGGGGCTGCTGATCGCGGAGGTGTGGGACGCCGCCCCGCCGGCCGATGCCGTCGCGGCGCTCCAGGCGCTGGTGGGGCGGCTGCGGCGGACGCTCGGGCACGCGGCCGTGCGGTCCGTGGAGGGCGGCTACCGGCTGGAGGCGGAGCGGGACGACGTCGACCTGTACCGCTTCGAGCGCCTCGTGCGCGCCGCCGCGGCCGAGCCGGACCAGGCCCGCGCGGCGGCCCTGTACGACGAGGGGCTCGCGCTGTGGCGGGGCCCGGCGCTGGCCTCCCTCCCCGATCCGGCGGCCGAGGCCGCGCGCTGGGAGGCCGTACGCACGGACGCGCGCCGGGGCCGCCTGGGCGCGGCGCTGGCGCTGGGCCAAGCGGAACAGGTCCTGCCGGAGCTGACCGAGCTGTGCGCGCGGCAGCCGCTGGACGAGCCCTCGCAGGTGCTGCGGATCCGGGCCCTGCGTGCGGCGGGCCGCCCGGCGGAGGCGCTGGCCGCGTACGAGACCGTCCGCCAGGACCTCGCCGCCCGCCTCGGCACGGACCCGGGCCCCGCCCTGCGCGCCCTCCACTCGGAGCTCCTCTCACCGCCCCCGCCGGGCCCCCGGCCCTCCCGGGCCCCCGGCCCGGCCACACCCCCGCCCCCCGCCCCGCTCCCGGCCGCCCCCGCCGCCCCGCACGAGGCCGAGCCCCCCGGGAACCTCCGCGCGCGGCTCACCACCTTCGTCGGGCGGGAGGATGACATCCGCGTCATCGGCGACGACCTCGCCCGGGCCCGGCTCGTCACCCTCCTCGGCCCCGGCGGGGCCGGGAAGACCCGGCTCTCGCAGGAGGCCGCCGAGACGCACGCGCGGGCCGCCGCCGACGCCTGGCCCGACGGGGTGTGGTTCGCCGAGCTGGCGCCCGTGGAGGACCCGGAGGACGTCCCCGAGGCGGTCCTCGCCGCACTCGGCGCCCGCGAGACCAAGCTGCGCGGGGCCGCCGCCGAGGAGCTGCGCGCGCTGACCGACCGGGCCGGGGACGACCCCCTCGACCGGCTCACCGAGCACTGCGCCCGCCGCCGGCTGCTGCTGCTCCTCGACAACTGCGAGCACGTCATCGGCGCCGCCGCCGTACTCGCCGAGCGGCTCCTGACCCACTGCCCCGGCGTGCGGATCCTCGCCACCAGCCGGGAACCCCTCGGCGTGCCCGGGGAGTTCCTGCGCCCCGTCGAACCGCTGCCCGACCCCGTCGCCCTGCGGCTGCTCGGCGACCGGGGCGCCGCCGCCCGGCCCGGGTTCCGGGTCAGCGACGACCCGGCCGCCGCGGCCGAGATCTGCCGCCGTCTCGACGGGCTGCCGCTCGCCATCGAACTGGCCGCCGCGCGCCTGCGGCTCCTGACCCCCCGCCAGATCGCCGACCGGCTCGACGACCGCTTCCGCCTGCTGACCGGCGGCGCCCGCACCGTCCTGCCCCGCCAGCAGACCCTGCGCGCCGTCGTCGACTGGTCCTGGGACCTGCTGGACGAGCCGGAACGGGCCGTCCTCAGACGGCTGTCCGTCTTCGCGGGCGGCTGCGACCTGGACGCCGCCGAAGCCGTCTGCGCGGACCCGGACGCCGGTCCGGACACCGACGTCGCCGACGCCATGGCCGCCCTCGTCGACAAGTCCCTCGTCGTCGCCGCGCCCGGGCCCGCCGGCGACATGCGCTACCGCCTCCTGGAGACCGTCGGCGAATACGCCGCCGAGCGCCTCGCCGAGGCCGGCGCCGGAAAGGACCGCGAAGCCACCGAGCGCCGCCACCTCGTCCACTACCGCGAACTCGCCCGCACCACCGAACCCCTGCTCCGCGGCCACGACCAGCGCGCGGCCGCCGACCGGCTCGCCACCGAGTACGAGAACCTCCGTACCGCCCTGCGCCGGGCCGTGGCCGCCCGCGACACCGGCGAAGTGCTGTGCCTCGTCCACTCGCTCGGCTGGTACTGGCACATGCAGGACCTGCGCGCCGAGTCCCGGCACTGGTCCGAGGCCGCCGCCGAACTCGGCCCCGACCCCTTCCGGCCGCCCCACGTCCCCGCCGGGCCCGTCCACGAACGGCTCGTCGACTCGCCCCCGCCCTATTCCGGCGAGGTGCTCACCGAGGGCTGGCGCGCCCTGCACCTGGTGCGGCTGGCCTCCCGGGACCAGACCAGCACCGACTGGGACAGCCCCGAGGTCCGCGAGCAGGTGGCGGGCGTGCTCGCCACCTACCGGCCCGGACTCCCGCAGACCTGCCGGACCCCGGCCTCGCTGTGGATCTACGCCGTGATGATCGCGGGCGACGCCGGGCTGCTCAAGCGGGTCGTGGACGCCACCGTGGACACCGCCCGCCAGCTCGGCTACCGCTGGGAGCTCGCCTCCGCCCTCCAGCTGCGGGCCAACATCCTCGCCAACCGTGCCGACTGGGCCGGCGACGCCTCCCGCGACGCCGACGAGAGCCTGGCGATCTTCCGCGAACTCGGCGACCACTGGGGCTGCGCCGAGGCCCTCTCGGCCCGCGCCGAGTCCCGGGAGAAGCGCGGGGACTACGCCCTGTCCGCCCGGGACTACCGCGAGGCGATCGAGTACGCCGAACGCCTCGGCGCCAAGGCGCAGGTGACGGTGCTGCGGGTGCGGATGGCCGGGTCCCTGGTGGAGAGCGGCCGGATCGAGGAGGCCGAGCGGATCCTCACGGACAGCCTCACCACCCTGGACCGGTTCGGGAACGAGGCCATGCCCGCCGCCCGGATGTTCCTCGCGGGCGTCTACGGCCGCACCGGCCGCATCCCCGAGGCCCGGGCCCAGATCCGGATGCTGCGCGAGGAGTTCGCCCTCGGCGCCTTCGCCGTCTTCGACGTGTTCCTCCTCGCGACGACGGCCTGGCTGGACAACCAGGAGGGCAAGTACGAGGACGCCCTGCTGCTGGCCCGGGAGGCGGCGGGAGCCGTCCGGCACCCGCTGGCGATGATGGTCGCCCCGCAGATGCCCGCCCTGTACCTGCTGACGGCTGCGGTGGCCCGGACCGGCCTGGGCGGCCGGGAGCAGGCGTACGAGGCCGCGCGGCTGATCGGCGCCTACCGCGCCCACCTGCCGGCCGGGCACGTCCCGGTCTCCTCCGAACGCGAGGACGCCGCCCTCGCCGGGGAACGGGCGCGGGCGGCGCTGGGGGACGCCGCGTACGAGGCGGCGTGCGCCGAGGGCGGCGGCCTCACCCTGGAGGAGGCCACCGCCCTCATCTGATCCGGCCGGCTCCCCCGTGCGGTGCCGTCCGGGACGCGATCCTGACGGACCGGCCGGCGGGGGATCAGGTCTTCTGGCGGAACTTGCGGACCGCGACCGGCATGGTGACCGCCGTGATGGCGACCGACCAGGCCAGCGTGACCCACACGGAGTTCCCCAGCGGGGTGCCGTTGATCAGGCCGCGGGCGGCGTCGGCCAGGTTGGACAGCGGGTTGTAGTCCGTGAAGGACTGCAGCCAGCCCGGCATCGTCGTCGGCGGGGCGAAGATCGAACTGCCGAACTGCAGCGGCATCAGGACCAGCATCGCCATGCCCTGGACGGCCTGCGCGGTCTTCAGGGTCAGACCCAGCAGGATGAAGATCCACATCAGGGAGGCGCCGAAGACGGCCGACAGCCCGATGGCGAGGAACAGGTCCAGCACCGAGGACTTGATGGACAGGCCCAGGATGAAGCCCACGGTGAGCAGGATGGCGATGGCGACCATCATCCGGCCCAGCTCGACCACGATCTTCGCGATGAGGACCGAGGACCGGGCGATGGGCATGGACCGGAAGCGGTCCATCACGCCCTTCTTGAAGTCGTCGTTGACGCCGGTGCCGACACCCATCGCGATGTTCATGCCCATCATCGCCATCAGGCCCGGGACCACGTAGTTGACGTACTCGCCCTGGTTGCCCTTGCCGGAGATCGCGCCGCCGAAGACGAACACGAACAGCAGCGTGAAGATGATCGGCATGAACAGGACGTCGAACATCGACTCCGGGTCCTGCTTGATCTGGAGGGCGTTGCGGCGGACGAGCGCGCCGATGTGGCGCAGGTTGGCCCGCAGGCCGATCCGGCCCTCGGCGGGCGGGCGGGACGCGGCCGTGACGGCCGCGGTGGTGCTGGGCTTCGTCGTGGTGGCGGTGCTCATGCCGCGACCTCCTGGTTCGGCTCGGTCTTCGGGGCGGATGCGGCGTCCTCGGCCGTCCCCGGCTTGTGGCCGGTGATGGACAGGAACACCTCGTCCAGGCTGGGCAGGTAGGTGCCGAGGTCGGCGATCGGGTACCCGCGGGCGGCCAGCAGGCCGACCACCGCGGTCAGCTGCGCGTCGCTCAGGATCGGCACCAGCAGCACCCCCTCGTCCGGCACCGCCTGGGAGCCGGCCACCCCGTCCAGCCCGGCCTCCGCCAGCGAGCGGGCGATGTCCGGCAGGTCGGACGGGTGCGCCGGCCGGATCCGCAGGGTGCGGCCCCCGACGCGGGCCTTCAGCTCGTCGACCCGGCCCTTGGCGATGACCTTGCCGCGGTCGATGACCGTCAGCTCGTCCGCGAGCTGCTCGGCCTCCTCCATGTACTGGGTGGTGAGCAGCACGGTGGCGCCCTCGGCGACCATCCGCTGCACCTCGTCCCACACCTCGTTGCGGGTACGGGGGTCCAGACCGGTGGTCGGCTCGTCCAGGTAGAGCACCGCCGGGCGGCCGATCATCGAGGCGGCCAGGTCGAGCCGGCGGCGCATCCCGCCGGAGTAGTGCATCGCCGCCTTCTTCGCCGCCTCGGTGAGGGAGAACCGCTCCAGCAGCTCGTCCGCGCGGGCCCGGGCGTCCTTGCGGGACAGGTCCAGCAGCCGGCCGATCATGTAGAGGTTCTCCCAGCCGGAGAGCTTCTCGTCGACCGAGGCGTACTGGCCGGTGAGGCCGATGGTGCGGCGCAGCTGCCGGGGCTGGCGGACCACGTCGAAGCCGGCGACCGTGGCGGTGCCCGCGTCGGGGACGATCAGGGTGGACAGGCAGCGGACCAGGGTGGTCTTGCCGGCGCCGTTCGGGCCCAGCACGCCGAGCACGGTGCCCTCGCGGACGTCCAGGTCGACCCCGTCCAGGGCCTTGGTCTCGCCGTAGTGCTTGACCAGCCCGCGCACTTCCACGGCGTGGGAGTTCTTGTCGTTTCGCGTCATGTCCACCATGGGACCAGCCGTCACTGACAAAGCTCCGACAGACGTCCGACAGCCCTCCGACGGGCGGCCGACAGCCCGTCGGCGGGCCTGCCGGCGGGCTGTCGGTGCGCGGGGTCCGCGACGGCGGGGACTAGTGGAAGGCGTGCTCCTCCTGCGGGAACGTTCCGCCCACCACGTCCTCGGCGAAGGCCTTCGCCGCGTCACCCATGGTCCGGCGCAGGTCCGCGTACTGCTTGACGAAGCGCGGCATCTTCCCGCCGGTCAGGCCCATCATGTCGGTCCACACGAGCACCTGCGCGTCGCACTCCGAGCCCGCGCCGATACCGACGGTCGGGATGTGCAGCGACCGGGTGACCTCGGCGGCCAGCTCGGCCGGGACCAGCTCCAGGACCACCGCGAAGGCGCCCGCGTCCTGCGCGGCCTTGGCGTCGCGCAGCAGCTGGTGCGCGGCCTCGTCGGTGCGGCCCTGCACCCGGTAGCCCATGGCGTTCACGGACTGCGGGGTCAGGCCGAGGTGGGACATGACCGGGATGCCGGACTGGACGATCAGCTCCGTCTGGTGCAGCGAGCGCTCCCCGCCCTCCAGCTTGACCGCCCCGACACCGGCCTCCTTCACCAGCCGGGTCGCGCTGCGCAGTGCCTGGACGGCGCCTTCCTGGTAGGACCCGAACGGCAGGTCGCCGACGACCAGGGCCCGGCCGGTGCCCCGTACGACGGCCGCCGACAGCAGGGTCATCTCGTCCATCGTCACGGGGACGGTGGTGTCGTAGCCGAGGTGACAGTTGCCCATGGAGTCACCGACGAGGATCACCGGGATCCCGGCCTCGTCGAACACGGACGCCGTCATGGCGTCGTACGCGGTGAGCATGGGCCACTTCTCGCCGCGCTCCTTGGCGAGGGTGAGGTCGCGGACGGTGATGCGCCGGTTGCCCGTGCCTCCGTACAGGGTGGGGGAGGCGGCTTCGCGGGCAGGCGAAACGGCATGCGTCATTGCAACTGCTCCTTGTGTCATCTCGAGGCACCCTCACGGTGTCCCCGGACTCACCCACCATGGTGGCACCCGTCCGGCCGTCGACGGAAGTGGGAGGACCGCGGCGCGCTGACCGGTCCGTCACACTCCCGGCCCGTCTCCGGGCGCGCCGGAGCCAATGTGCGCGTTTCGTGACAAGCGGAACCCTTGCCGCACGGCCGTTCGTCCTCCCGGTTGTACGGCCGCGAGGACGGCACGGAAGGCTCCCGACATCGCCTAGGGTCAAGGCACGGGGACGGAGCGCGAGCACGGCAGCGAGGACATGGCATGGCACAGGCGTACATGACGGAGACGGGGAACGGCGGCTCCGAGCCCGGGCCCCCCGGATCCCGACTGAAGCGCCTCCTGGCCGAGCTGCGGGGCGACCGCGGCATCTGGAAGCGGGGCGTCGTCACCGCCGGCGTCGCCGCCCTGATCTCGCTGGTGATGGTCTTCCACGCCGAGCTGTCCAACGACGTGGGCAACCTCGGCAGCCTCACCGAGACCTTCCTGCCCTGGCTGGGCCTGGCCGTGCCGGTCCTGCTGGCCATCGCCGTGGTCCGCAGGTCCGCGACGGCCCTGATCGCGATACTGCTGACGGCCGCGGTCTGGGTGAACCTCTTCGGCGGCCTCGTCACCGACAAGTCGGGCTCCCGCGGCAACCTGATGGTCGCCGCCCACAACGTCGACGCCGACAACCCCGACCCGCGCGGAACCGGCGAGGCGCTCGCCACCTCGCGGGCGGACGTGCTGGCCCTGACCGAGCTCAAGGCGAGCGCCGTGCCCGTCTACGAGAAGGCGCTCGGGGGCGCGTACAAGTACCACGCGGTCGAGGGCACGGTCGGCGTGTGGAGCAAGTACCCGCTGACCTCCAGCAAGCCCGTGGACATCCGGCTCGGCTGGACCCGCGCCATGCGCACCACCGTCGCGAGCCCCTTCGGGGAGATCGGCGTGTACGTCGCCCACCTCCCCTCGGTCCGGGTCAAGCTCAACGCCGGGTTCACCGCCAACCAGCGCGACAACAGCGCCGACGCGCTCGGCGCGGCCCTCGCCGCCGAACCGCTGAAGAACGTCATCCTGCTCGGCGACCTCAACGGCACCATGAACGACCGCGCCCTGTCCGAGGTCACCTCGCAGATGCGTTCCACCCAGGGCGCGGCCGGCGACGGCTTCGGCTTCAGCTGGCCCGCGCAGTTCCCGATGGCGCGGATCGACCAGATCATGGTGCGCGGGGTGAAGCCGGAGGCCTCCTGGACCCTGCCGCGCACGGGCAGCGACCACCTCCCGGTGGCCGCCCGGGTGACCGTGCGCAAGTGAGCGGCGCGCCCGCGGGACGCGGGCAGGGGGCCGGCCGCGTGAGCGGCCGGCCCCCTGCCGGGCCCGTCGGGCCGGGAGCGGCGGCTACGCGTGCTCCCGCCAGCCGTTGGTGATGGGCAGCCGGCGGTCCTTGCCGAAGCCCTTCGCGGAGATCTTGGTGCCCGGCGGGTACTGGCGGCGCTTGTACTCCGCCGTGTCCACCATCCGCAGGGTCCGGGCCACCAGCTGCCGGTCGAAGCCGGCCGCGACGATCTCCTCCAGGCCCTGGTCCCGGTCCACGTACAGGGCGAGGATCGCGTCGAGCACCGGGTAGTCCGGCAGCGAGTCCGTGTCCACCTGGCCCGGGCGCAGCTCGGCGCTCGGCGGCTTCACGATCGAGTTCTCCGGGATGGGAGGGGTCTCGCCCCGCTCGACGGCGGCCCGGTTGCGGTAGCGGGCGAGCCGGAAGACGTCGCTCTTGTAGACGTCCTTGATCGGCCCGTAGGCGCCGACGGAGTCCCCGTAGAGGGTGGAGTAGCCGACGGCCAGCTCGGACTTGTTGCCCGGGGCCAGCACGATGTGCCCCTCCTGGTTGGACAACGCCATCAGCAGGGTGCCGCGCAGCCGGGACTGGAGGTTCTCCTCGGCCAGTCCGGTCAGGCCCAGGGAGCCCATGTAGGCGTCGAACATCGGCTCGATCGGGACGGTGCGGAAGTTCAGCCCGGTCCGTTCCGCCAGATCGGCGGCGTCGCCCCTGGAGTGCTCCGAGGAGTACTTCGAGGGCATGGCGATGCCGTACACGTTCTGCGCCCCGACCGCGTCGCAGGCGATGGCCGCGACGAGCGCCGAGTCGATGCCCCCGGAGAGCCCGATCAGGACGGAACGGAAGCCGTTCTTCCTGACGTACGCGCGCAGCCCCACGACCAGCGCGTCGTACACCTCCTCGTCGTCGTCCAGGCGCTCCGCGTAGCCGCCGGGCACGACCGGCTCGTACGGCTCCACCGGCTCCTCGGAGAGGATCACGCGGTCGATGCGCAGGCCGTCGTCCACCACCCCCTCGGGGGCGTCCGCCCGCGCGGCGGGCAGGTCCAGGTCGACCAGGACGCAGCCCTCGGAGAACTGCGGGGCGCGGGCGATGACCTCGCCGGACGCGTCCACGACGATCGAGTCGCCGTCGAAGACCAGGTCGTCCTGGCCGCCCATCATCGCCACGTAGGCGAGGGTGCAGCCGGCCTCCTGGGCGCGCTTGCGGACCAGTTCGAGGCGCACGTCGTCCTTGTTGCGCTCGTACGGGGACGCGTTGACGGAGATCAGCAGCCCGGCCCCGGCGGCGCGGGTGGCCGGGACGCGGCCGCCCTCCTGCCAGAGGTCCTCGCAGATGGCCAGGGCGACGTCGACGCCGTGCACCCGGATGACGGGCTGGGTCTCGCCCGGCACGAAGTACCGGAACTCGTCGAAGACCCCGTAGTTGGGCAGGTGGTGCTTGGCGAACCGCAGGACGACCCGGCCGCGGTACAGCACGGCGGCCGCGTTCTCCGGGGACCCGGCGGGCCGTCCCAGCCGGGAGACGGCCCGCTCGCTGCGGTCGAGGTAGCCGACGACGACGGGAAGCCCCCCGAGCCCCTCGTCCGCCAGCCGCCGGGCCAGCGCGGCCAGCGCGGTACGGGACGCGTCCACGAAGGACGCCCGCAGGGCCAGGTCCTCGACGGGGTAGCCCGTCAGCGTCATCTCCGGGAACGCCACGAGGTGGGCGCCCTGCTCGGCGGAGTGCCGCGTCCAGTGCACGACCGAGTCGGAGTTGGCGGCGATGTTGCCGACCTGCGAGTCGATCTGATTCAGAGCGAGGCGTAGTTGAGGCACGGGCCCAGTCTAATCGTCTTTCTGACGCGATGTCCTGAGCCGGGCCGTGGCGCCGCCGGTTCCGGGGCCGGGCGGACGGTTCAGCGGACCGGTCCGGTGAACTTCGCCGGGGGCAGCAGGACGCCGGGGGAGAGGCCGGCGCTGACGGACTTCGTGCCCTCCGGCACCTCGTAGGCGGCGCTGCCGGACGCCGAGTGGCCCGGCTCGATCAGCTGCTCGACGCGCTGGGGCATCCGGCCGTCGAAGACGAGCTTGCCGGGCCTGCCCTGCTCGTCGAGGACCGCGGGGATCGCGTGGACGACCCGGTGGGGCCGGTCGGAGGTGTTGGTGATGGTGAAGTCCACCCGCACCGCGTTGCCCACCTCGATCCACTGGCTGCTGGTGGTGTACTTCCGGGGTTCGGCGACGCTCACCTGGATCCCGCTGGGGTACGTGTACGTACGGCCGAAGGCGAGCGGCGTCGTGATGCCCGGGCCCGACGGGGGCGGGACGGCGTCCCCGTCCCCTTCGAGCAGGTCGTCCTCGTCCCACTCCCCGTCCCACTCCTGGTCCCACTCCCGGTCCCACTCCGGATCCACGGTGCTCTCGCGCCCGGCGCGCTCCACGGCCCGGTCGACGACGGCGACGGTGAGGAACCAGCCGCCGGCGCAGACGCCCAGACTGAGCACGCCGAGGCCGACGCCCACGAACGACATCACCTTGCGCGGGGCGCCGGCCAGGGCGCGCACGAGGGCGGCGATGCCGAGGCCGACGGCGGTCAGGCCGAGGAGCGCGCCGATCCAGAACACGAACGGGACGACCGCCAGCGGCACGGCCACCAGGCCCAGGACCAGCGCGGCCACGGCCATCCCGTTGGACGGCGCGACGGGCCCGGGCCGGAAGCCGGGGTACGCGGCGTGTCCCGGGTACGCGGCGTAGGGCGGCGCCGGCGGCGGGCCGGGGTGGCCCCAGGCGCCGGTGGGCGGGGCGGGGGCGCTCGGCGGGGCCTGTGGCGGGACCGCACCCGGGGCGGGCGCGGCCCACGGGTTGAACTCCCCGGCCGGCGGCGCCGGGACCTGGGCGGGCTGCGCCCCGGCGGCGGGCGGGACGGCGGCGGGCGGGGCGTCGGCGGGCGGGGCGTCCGCGGGCTGCGCGGCGGCGGGTGGGGCGTCCGCCGGTGGGGTCTTCGTCAGCGACGGCCGCACCGGCTCGGGGGCGGTGGCCGCCGGCTCCGGCGCGGACGGCCCGGGCGACGCGGTGTCCGTCTGCGGCCCCTGCGGAGACGGTTCCACCGGAGACGGGTCCTCCCGTGACGGCTTCTCCCGTGACGGCTTCTCCAGTGACGGCTTCCCCGCCCCGGGTATGGGCGCGTCCGCCGGCTCGGGCGGCGGACCGGACGGGGTCCCGGGCGGGTTCGGGGGCGTGCTCATGCCTGAGGCGTCCTTGGAGTGTGCGGCGTACGGAGCGCGGAACGCGGTGTACGGACGATGCGGGCAGCCTGCCATGCCCCCCGGCCCCCTCCAAGCGGATTCGCCCCCCGCCCCCGGCCCGGGAACGGAATCGGCCGATGTGCCGGAATCTGGACTCCGGCCCGGGGAACGCGGCGGGCGGCGCACACGTTCTCCCCGTGCGGGACTCGGCCGGATGGCCCTGGGCGCGCATCCCGGCGATCCCGGCTGCGGCACCGCCCGGGGGCGCCGCACGCCGATGCCGGATCTGCTGAGGATCATTCACCCCATGCGTACAGAACGCCCGGAACGTCCGCACCGCCCCCCGGGAGACGCGCCCCCGAGCACCCGGCCCGTCGCCCTCCTCATCGGTCTCGGCGCGGCCGCGTACACCGCCTGGGTGCTCGAAGTCGTCCTCTCCACCGGCCTCAACCCCGTCGAGGCCTACGTCAGCGAACTCGCCGCCCAGGACCAGCCCCTCGGCGGCCTCTTCCGGGCCACCGACTTCACCGCCGGCCTGCTCGTCCTCCTCGGCGGGCTGCTCGCCCTGGCACGCCTGGTCCGCCACCCCCCGTCCCGGGGCGCCTGGGCCGTCGCCGGCTGGTGCGGGATCACCCTCTTCGGCGCGGCCACCGCCGCCGACGCCTGGCTGCCGCTCAGCTGCCGGCCCACCGCCGACCCCGAATGCGCCGCCCGCGAGACCGCCGGACTCGTCCCGGCCACCCATCAGGCCCACGCCATCAGCAGCAGCCTCGCCATGACCGGCGCCCTCATCGGAACGGTGGCGCTCACCGTCGCCGCCCGGCGGTACGGGCGGCTCGCGCCCCTCGCCCGCTACGGACCCGCCCTCGTCACCATGCAGCTGATCGCCACCGCCTGGACGCTGACCGCCATCGCCCTGTTCACCGCCGGGCACGGCACCTGGGCGCTCGGCGCGGGACAGCGGCTCCAGGTGCTGCTGGTCGCGCTCTGGCTGGGGCTGCTGGCCCGTTCCGTCCACGAGGAGCGCCGTACGTGAACCCCCCGCCCCGCTTCGTCCGCGTGGACGGGATCCCGCTGCACGTCGTCGTCGAGGGCACCGGGCCGCCCGTGGTGCTGAGCGCCGGGCTCGCCATGGCCTGGTTCGACTGGGACCCGGTCGCGGCCCTGCTCGTGGCCCGGGACCGGACCGTGATCCGCTTCGACCGGCCGGGACACGGGCTGAGCGCCCCCGCGGCCGAGCCGCCCGGCGCCGCCGGGGAGGCCCGCCGGATCGCGGGCCTGCTGGACGGGCTGGGCCTGGGCGGCCGGCCGGGCCCGGGGGGTGCGCCCGGCCCGGGCGGTGAGCCCGTCACCGTCGTCGGGCACTCCCTCGCCGGGTTCCACGCCGAGGCCTTCGCCCGCCTGTACCCGGAGCGCACCGCCGCCCTCGTCCTGGTCGACTCCAGCGTCGAGGAGGCGCCCCGTACGGTGCTGCCCGCCGCGCTGCGCACCGGCGCCGCCCGCGCGCTCGGCCGGGCCGTGACCGCCGCCGGGCTCCCGGCCGCGCTCGGACCCGCGCTGCGCGGCGGGGCCGTACGGGCCTCCCGGGCCGGCCGGGCCGCGGATCCGGCCCCGCGGGACCTCGTACGCCGCTGCTACCGCACGGGCCGGGTCTGGCGCGGGGCCCTCCTGGAGAACTCCCGCTACCCCGACACCGCCGCCGAGCTGCTCGCCCTGCGCGCGGAGCACCCGCTGACGGCGCCCGTCACCGTCCTGGCCGGCCACGACGGCTCCCCGGGCGGCGCCGCCCGGCGCTGGCTCGGCCGCCAGGCGGCCCTCGCCGAAGTGCTCGGGGCCCGCTTCGAGGTCGCCGAACCGGCCGGACACCTGGTCATGCTGGACCGCCCGCACCAGGTGGCGCGGGCGGTCCTGCACGCCCCCGGGTAGCCCCGCCGGGCCGGGCGGCTACCGCGGCGCCGCCCCGCGCCCGCGCAGCATGTCCGCCATCAGCGTCAGCTCCGACTGCTGCGCCTCGACCATGCCCTGGGCCAGCGCCCGCTCCGCCGGGGTGGCGCACTGGCGGGCACAGCCCTCGGCCATGGCGACGCCGCCCTTGTGGTGGTCGGTCATCAGCTGGAGGTACAGCACCTCGGCGTCCCGGCCGTTCGCCGCCCCGAGCCGCGAGAGCTCCTCCTTCGTGGCCATCCCGGGCATCAGCGCCCCGGGCTTGGCACCGGTGTGTCCCGCGTGGCCCCCTTGCGAGGACATCCAGGACATCGGCGGCTCGTCCGCCACCACCTTCGGCAGCCCCCACAGGTCCAGCCAGCCCAGCAGCATGCCGCGCTGGTTGGCCTGGGTGTTCGCGATGTCGTACGCCAGGCTGCGCACGGGCTCGTCCTGGGTGCGGTCGCGGACGATGAAGGACATCTCCACCGCCTGCTGGTGGTGCACCGCCATGTCCCGGGCGAAACCCGCGTCCGGCGAGTACAGGGCCGGCGCGGCGGCGGACGGGGAGCGCCCGCCGTCACCGTCCGGGCCGTTCGCGGTGGCGACCGTGGCCCCCACCGCGAACAGCACGGCGAGCACGACGGCCGCGCCCGCCGCCCAGTACGTACGGGTCACTTCTCGCCCACCCCGTTGGTGCAGGCCGCGCCCGGCTCGGGGGTCTGCTGGCCCTGCACGTACTTGGTGAAGAACTGCGCCACGCGCGGGTCGTCCGCCTTGTCCACCGTCAGCTGCTTGCCCCAGGCGCTGAGCATGATCGCGCCGGCCTGCTCCTTGACGGGGCTGAGCAGGGTGTACGGGGTCTTGCCGACCTTCTCCGCGAGCTTGTCGACCTCGGCCTTGTCGGCCTTGTCGTTGTACGTCACCCAGACCGCGCCGTGCTCCAGCGAGTGCACGGCGTTCACCTCCGGGACCGGGTTCTTGTAGACGTCGCCGTCGCAGTTCATCCAGCGGGGGTGGTGGTCGCCGCCGACGGGCGGGTTCATCTCGTACTTGACCGGGGTCTCGACGTGGTTGCGGCCGAGCTTCTTCGCGTCCCAGGTCTGCTCGCCCGAGACCGGCGCCTTGCGGGCCGCCTCCGCGTCCTTCTCCTTCTGCTTCTGGTCGATCAGCACCCAGGCGCCGAATCCGACGAGTCCGGCGACGATCGCCGTGGAGACGCTGATCGCGAGGATCTTGTTGCGCCGCTCGCGCGCCTGCTCGGCGCGGCGCATCTCGGCTATGCGCTGCTGGCGGGAGTTCTGCTGTGACGTCCTGCTGGCCATGTGCCCTGTTCCTTCTGCTGAGGGGGTGTGGGGGTGGAGCCGGTGGTGCCGTCCGGTGCGCCGGAGCGCTCAGGTCCGCAGCACTTGCAGGACGTGCAGGCCGGGGGCGCGCGCGAGGGTCCCGGGCGGCCGCACCGGCCCCGCGGCCGCGCCCGGGCGGGCGGCGGGCACCGGCCCGCCGCGGGGCGGGGCCACGGCGGGCGGCGGGGCGGGCAGCACGGCCGGGGTGACGTGGGAGAGGGGGGAACACCCCGGAGGGTCGTACGGGGACACACAGGTGGCGTGCGCGGCGTGCCCACCGTGCGCGGCGTGCACCCGTCCGGGTTCCGCCGCCGCGGGCCGCACGCAGAGGAACGCCACGCCGGCCGCCACCCCGGCCGCGATCAGCAGCACGAGGAAGGCGCGCCGGACGGGACGCCCGCGGCGCCCGCTCCCCGTGTCCTCCCAGCCCCCCATGGGCGCCGATGGTAATGCTCATGACTTGTGCGCGGTCGGAGCGGGGGTGCCATCGGCTCTGGGGGGTGCGTAATGTGGCGGAAACCACCACTGGCGATACTGGACGGGCCCGACCGCGCTCCTCCGCCCCTTTGGGATGGTGGTGCACGGATCGTCTGAACTGCGAGGATGAAGGCATGGACAAGCAGCAGGAATTCGTCCTCCGGACGCTCGAGGAGCGCGACATCCGCTTCGTGCGCCTGTGGTTCACCGATGTGCTGGGCTTCCTGAAGTCCGTCGCGGTCGCCCCCGCCGAGCTGGAGCAGGCCTTCGACGAGGGCATCGGCTTCGACGGCTCGGCGATCGAGGGCTTCGCCCGGGTCTACGAGTCCGACATGATCGCCAAGCCGGACCCCGGGACCTTCCAGATACTGCCGTGGCGCGCCGAGGCCCCCGGGACGGCCCGGATGTTCTGCGACATCCTGATGCCGGACGGCTCGCCCTCGTTCGCGGACCCGCGCTACGTCCTCAAGCGCATCCTGGCCAAGACCTCCGACCTGGGCTTCACCTTCTACACCCACCCGGAGATCGAGTTCTTCCTGCTGAAGGACAAGCCGCTGGACGGCACCCGCCCCGTCCCGGCCGACAACTCCGGCTACTTCGACCACACGCCGCAGAACGTGGGCATGGACTTCCGCCGCCAGGCGATCACCATGCTCGAATCCATGGGCATCTCGGTCGAGTTCAGCCACCACGAGGGCGCCCCGGGCCAGCAGGAGATCGACCTCCGCTACGCCGACGCCCTCTCCACCGCCGACAACATCATGACGTTCCGCCTGGTCATGAAGCAGGTCGCCCTCGAGCAGGGCGTCCAGGCCACGTTCATGCCGAAGCCCTTCTCCGAGTACCCGGGCTCGGGCATGCACACCCACCTGTCCCTCTTCGAGGGCGACCGCAACGCCTTCTACGAATCGGGCGCCGAGTACCAGCTCTCGAAGGTGGGCCGCTCCTTCATCGCGGGCCTCCTGAAGCACGCCGCGGAGACGGCCGCCGTCACCAACCAGTGGGTCAACTCCTACAAGCGCATCTGGGGCGGCTCCTCCCGCACCGCCGGCTCCGGCGGCGAGGCCCCCTCGTACATCTGCTGGGGCCACAACAACCGCTCGGCCCTGATCCGCGTCCCGATGTACAAGCCGGGCAAGACGGGTTCCTCCCGGGTCGAGGTCCGCTCGATCGACTCCGGCGCCAACCCCTACCTGACGTACGCCGTACTCCTGGCGGCGGGCCTCAAGGGCATCGAGGAGGGCTACGAACTCCCGGCGGGCGCCGATGACGACGTCTGGGCCCTCTCCGACGCCGAACGCCGGGCGATGGGCATCGAACCCCTCCCGCAGAACCTGGGCGAGGCCATCTCCCTGATGGAACGCAGCGAACTGGTCGCCGAAACCCTCGGCGAACACGTCTTCGACTTCTTCCTGCGCAACAAGAAGCAGGAGTGGGAGGAATACCGCTCGGAGGTCACGGCCTTCGAACTCCGCAAGAACCTCCCGGTGCTGTAGGGGTTGGTTCCGGCCGGGCGGGCCGTCGGTCGGGGGCCGGCGGCCCGTTGGCGTTGCGGTGGGGCTTAAGGCTTGGAGCAGGTGAGGGTTACCTGGTCGCTGCGGGCGCTCAGGCCCGCCGACGGGACGTGGAGGGTCATGAAGACGCTCGGGGACATGCCGTTGACGGTCGCCGGGAGGTCGACCACCTTGAGGAGCGAGACGCCCTGGATGCCCGCTTCGAAGTGGGCCTTGCCCTTGGCGAAGGGCTCCGAGCTGGAGGCGTAGGTCCAGTAGTAGTCGACGTCACCCTTGCCCGACCCGGTGATCCGGCCGTCGAACTCGGCCCTGCTCGGCTTGGAGCAGTCGACCACGGTGCCGGGTTTGGTGAGGGTGACGACCTCGACCTTGGTGACCTTGACCTTCCCCTGCTTGCCGCCCTCCTGCTGGCCCCGGGGCGGTGTGGTGCAGCCGATGCGGCTGCCCTTGGAGCTGACGGTGTACGTGCCGTAGCGGACGTCGTGCTTGTCGAGTGCGCCCTCGTCGTCCACGCGGGCGCGCTGGTTCGTCCGCGGGCCGTTGATCGTGACGGACTGGCCCGGCTCGAATCCCTCCAGGACGAGGTCGTACGAGGAGTGCCTGCCCTCCCCGGTCGCCACCAGCTCGCAGGAGCCGACGGCGGGCGCGGCCGCCGGGGCGGCGGCGGCCGCCGGGGTGAGGACGGCCGAGGAGGCGAGGAGCGGGGCGGCGAGGAGCGTGAGGAAACGGTGCTGGTTCATCGTGCGGCCCTCCGGGCGGGATGCCCCCGATGCTCGATGCTCCTCCCAGGATATCGGCGGGCGGCCCGTGCCCGCCTGCGCGGCGGCGGGTCAGGCCGGGGGCGTCCGGACCGCCGGGTGCCAGGTGGGGCGGGATCCGGCGGGGCCGGTGGTCGTGGTGTGGAGCCGGGCGTCCAGGCCCAGGACGGCCGTGGTCGTGGCGCCGGCCGGGCCGAGTACCGCCGACGGGGCGCCCGCGTACAGCATCCCGGACTCCGTCCAGGCGGGCGGCCCGCCCAGGGTGGTCGCGGCGACGGTGCCGGTGTCCGCGCGGCCCGTCACCGTGCGGCCCGCGGCGCCGACCGCGCCGTAGCCGGCCCGGCCGCCGGACTCGGAGACCCCCGAGACCCGCGGGGCGCCCGCGCCCGCCGTGACGAGCGCGCTGCGGACCACCCCGGAGTCGGGGCGGCGGAAGTAGAGGCGGATGCCCGCGCCGTCCCGGGCCGCCGAGAGGGGGACCGTGGTGGCGGGCAGTCCGGTGGGGTGCGGCCCCGAGAGCGGGGCGCCGGGGGCGGGCTGCGTCCAGGCCAGCACGGACGCGGTGGTGGCGGCGTACACGTGGCGCCGGCCGGCGGCGTCGACCACCGCGACCGGGTCGCTCTGGAGGTCCTCGCCGCCCAGCTGTTCCCAGTCGGTGAAGGCCCCCGACGGCTGCTGGGCGCGGGCGCGCAGGGTGCGGCGGGAGTCGCGGAGGTAGACGGTGAGGCGGCCCTCGGCGTCGACGGCGGCCGAGGGGGTGCTGATGGCGGAGGTGCCGGGCTCGTCGTCCGGCTCGGGGGTGCCGAGGGAGGCCCACGCCCCGAACGGCCCGCCGGGCGCGGACTGGACCGCGTACACCACCTCCCGCCGGTAGTCGGCGGGGCGGGGCCCGAGCACGGTGCGGGTGGCGAGGACCGCGACGCGGCCGTCGGGGAGGCGGACGGTGGCGGCGCCCGGGTCGATGCCGGAGCCGGGGAGCAGGACGGGCCCCGTCCAGGTCCCGGCCCGGTCGCGCGTCCAGACGGCCATCCGCCCGTCCAGCGCGGCGAAGGCCCAGAGCCGGCCGGGGGTGCCCTCGGTGAGCCAGGAGGTGGTGTCGGCGCGGGCGTAGCGCAGCGACTGGGCCCAGTGGCGGCCGGTGGGGCTGCCCGCCACCTTGCGGTCGCCGCAGCCGGAGGGGGAACCGCAGTAGTCGGCCCGGTCGTGCCAGGCGTACGTCCTCAGGAAGCCGGTCTTCGTCTCGGCGGTCTGCGGGTCCAGCGCGTGCGGGAGGCTGCCGTTGTGGTAGCCGAGGTAGCTCTGGACGGAGAACCGCGGCCGGTCCGCGACCCGCTCCGCGTACAGCGCGGTGGCGGCCTGCACGAAGCGGGCGCCGTACATGTGGTCCTGGTGGTCGGTGTACTTCCCGGTGGCGGCGTACCGGTTCGGCGTCGGGTCCTGCGTCCGTATCGTCGTCGGCCGGTACCGCTCCAGGATCCCGGATATGGACTCGATCACCTGGTCCTTGGTGTACGAGAACTCCTGCTTGACGGGGGTGCCGGTGGTGAGCTGGGAACCCAGCGCCGGTATCCGGCCGTTCCACAGGCCGCGCAGGCTGTCCGGGTTGTCCGCGGCCGGGTTGCGGGCCTCGCGCAGCTGGAGCCAGACCAGGTTGACCTGGGGGCGGGCGACGAGGACGTCGAGCTCGGCCTGCCCGCCGCCCGCCGTGGGTATGACCGTGCGCTTCCAGGCGCCTGCGCGGTCGCCGGTGGCCATCTCGGCGTAGGCGGAGCGTATGCCGTTCTGCCGGGCCTCCGCGTACCGGGCGCGGTCGGCGGGCTGCTCCGGGTCCTTGGCCTCTCCGCCGCGCGCTTCGTTGCGGCCGTCCGCCTCGCCGGAGGTGAGGTAGACGGTGGTGACGGGCAGCCCGGCCAGCAGGGAGCGGCTGAGGTCGGGGTTCATGAAGAACAGGTCGTCGTCGGGGTGCGCGACGACCTGGACGACCGTGCCCGAGGTCGTGCTCGCGGGCAGGGCGGCGACCGGGTTCTTCCCCTCGCCGGTCTCGGCCGCCGTCTGCTGGCCGGAGGTGACGGCGAGCACGCCGGAGGCCCCCACGGTGAGCAGGGGCAGCACGGCCGCGAGGAGGAGACGGCGGCGGGAAAGGGGCATGGTCACGGCCTCTTGAGGTCGCTTCGGGCAGGAAGAACCGCTGTGCAGTCACTGAGAGGCCGAATCGGGGGAGTTGGTTCACCGATTTCGACGATGACGCGCGCTTTTCCGAAAACGACCGGAAGTGATGGTGCCCTGCCCGTGCCGCGCCGGTGCGAACCGACCGGATCGTGGACGCGGTGGAGGAGGGGATCCCGCAAGCGGTCGCGGCCGTCGCGGCGGTCGCGGCACGGCGGTTGAGAGGGCCCTGCCCCCGCCCCCCGCGCGCCCCCCGCCGCCCCCGTACGCCCCCCCCGCCCGGCCGCGCCGGTCCGGCTACCGCCCTCCGGCGCGGGTGTTGCGCGGCCCCACCGGCTGCCACGGAGCCAGGTGCGCGTCCGTGTCGTCCGCCGACGAGGTGACGTACAGCCGCGCGTCGAGGCCGACCACGGCCAGGCTGACCAGGTTCTTCCCCGTCATCGTGCTGGACGGCGCCCCCACGAACATCAGCGGCGAGCGCTGCCACGCCCCGCTCGGCCCGACGTCCGAGCCCAGCTGGCCGCCCGCAGAGCGGCCCGCCAGCACGTGCCCGCTCGCCGTCACCGGCCCGAAGCCCTGGAGCCCGCCCAGGTCGGTCAGGCCGTGCACCCGCAGCCCGTCCCCGGCCGTCACCAGCGCGGAGCGCACGTTGCCCGAGCCCGGCTTGCGGAACAGCAGCCGCACCCCGCCCCCGCGCCCCTGCGCCGTCAGCGGCAGGGTGGTCTCCGGCAGCCCGGTGGGGGTGGCCGGGCCCAGCGGGGCGCCGGGTTCCGGCTGCGCCCAGCCCGTCACCGTCTTCGTCGTGGCGGCGAAGACCATCCGCCGCCCGGCCCCGTCGGTCGCGGTGGCCGGAGTGCCGTGCAGCCCGGAGCCGCCGAGCCCCTCCCACGGGCCCCACTCCCCGTCGGGACGCTGGACGCGGCCGCGCAGGGTGGAGGCGCCGTCGCGCACGTACACGGCGAGCGCCCCGGTGCCGTCGACGGACACGGCGGGCGCGCTGATGTCGGAGGTCCACGCGTCGTCGGCGGTCTCCGGGGTGCCGAGCGACTGCCAGGGGCCGAACTCCTCGGAGCCGGGGGCCCGCTGGACCGCGTACACGACCTCGCGCAGGTAGTCGGCGGGCTTGTCGCCGATGGAGGTGCGGGTGCCGAAGGCGGCTATCCGGCCGTCCCCCAGGGTGACGGTGGAGATGCCCGGGTCCATGCCGGTGCCGGGGAGCAGGCGCGGTCCGCTCCAGCTGCCGATCAGGCCGGTGCGGTGCCAGACGGCGACCTGGCCGTCGAGCACCTTGAAGGCCCACAGGCCGTGCTCGCCGTCGGAGGTGAGCCACGAGGTGCTGGTGCCGCGCGCGTAGTTGACGGTCTGCGTCCAGCGGTTGCCCGAGGGGCGGTCGGCGACCTTGAGGTCGCCGCAGCCGGCTTCGCTGCCGCAGTGGTTCTCCCGGTCGAGCCAGGCGTAGGTGTCCAGGATGTCCAGCTTCTCCTTCGCCTCGCCGGGGTCGAGGGTGCTGGGGAGGGAGCCGTTGAAGTAGCCGATGTAGTTCTGCACCGCGAAGTGCGGGCGGTCCTTGACCTCCCGCGCGTAGGCGGCGGTGGCCAGCTGCACGAAGCGGGCGCCGTAGAAGTGGTCCTGGTGGTCCGTGTACCGCTTCGTGTCCTGGAACCGGCCGGGCGTCGGGTCCTGGACGCGGATGGTGGTGGGCCGGTACCGCTCCAGGATGCCGGCTATGGACTCGACCACCTGGTCCTTGGTGTACGTGAACCCGTGCTTGACCGGGGAGCCGGACGCGAGCACCGACTCCAGGTGCGGGACCTTGCCGTCCCACAGGCCGTGGAGGCTGTCGGGGACGTCCGCGTAGACGTTGCCGGCCTCGCGCAGCTGCAGCCAGACGAGGTTGATCTCGGGCTTGGCGACGAGGACGTCGACCTCGGCGTACCCGCCGCCCTTGGTCGGGACCACCGTCCGCTTCCAGGCGCTGCTGCGGTCGCCGGTGGCCATCTTGGCGTAGGCGGCGCGGATGCCGTTCTGGCGGGCCTCGGCGTAGGCGGGCTTGTCGGGCGGGGTGGAGGCCTGCTTGGCGGCGCCCGCGTTGATGCCGTCGGCCTCGCCGGAGGTGAGGTAGACGGAGGTGACGGGGTGGCCGGCGGCTATGGAGTACCGCAGGTCCGGGTTCATGAAGTACAGGTCGTCATCGGGGTGGGCGACGATCTGGAGGACGCGGCCGGGGTCGGGGGCGTCCACGGCGGTGGCGGTGGTGGCCCGGGAATCGGCGGTGACGGGCGCGTCGAGGGCGGCGAGGGCCTCGTTGCCGCGGAGCACGAGCATACTGCCCGCGGCGGTGGCGGCGACCAGCCCGACGGCCTTGACGATCTTCCGCGCGACCGGATGCCGGGCGGCCGCGCCGTGGTCCTCCCGGGTACCGCGCGCGCCGCCCGCCGCCGCGCCGGGCCCGCCGGAGACGGCGCCGGGCCCGCCGGAGACGGCCTCGCCCCCGCCCGGGACGGCCTCGGCCCCGCGCGCGGCCCCGGTGCCGCCACCCGTGCCGGCCCCGGCGCGGCTCCCCGCCGGTGCCGCGGAGGTGCCGCGCTGCCGGGGGACCCGTACAGCAGGGGTCGAGGACGGCTCGGGCGCGTGCGAGGAGGGCGGGGTCGCGGCGGAGCCGGCGGGTCCGTCGGACATGGGGGCTCCTCGCGGCCGGTCGGGTGGGGACCGGGCCCCCGGGCACATAGATCTAACAAGTAAGCAGATAATCCGATAATCCGCCTCATGATATCGGCCACGGTGCCCGGTGAGTCGAACGCCTGCTCCGGCTAGGCTCGCTCCCAGGCCGGCCACACCCCATCGGCAGCGACACACTCGGGAGGCGGCGGGATGACAGTCCCGGGACGCAGGAGCAGCACCTTCATCAGGCTGCTGCGCAGCGGGTTCACCGACCCCACGCACGCCGCCCGGCTCCTCGACGCCGACGCGCTGGCCGCCGTACGCGCCGACCCGGTCCTCCTCGACGCCCTCGGCGCCACCGCCGACCCCGACCTCGCCCTGCACGGGCTGGTGCGCCTCGCCGAGGCCCAGACCCCCGAGGAGCTGCCCCTGCTCCTCGACACCCTCGTCAGCGCCAAACCCCTGCGCGACCGCCTCCTCGGCGTGCTCGGCTCCTCCGAAGCCCTGGCCGACCACCTCGCCCGCCACCCCCGCGACTGGCAGGCCCTCGTCACCTACGAGGCCGCCGACCTGCACCCCGGCCTCGCCGAGTTCGAGCAGGGCCTCGCCGACGCCCACGACCCCGTCGCCCTGCGCGTCGCCTACCGCCGCTGCCTGCTGTCCATCGCCGCCCGCGACGTCTGCGGCACCACCGACGTCGCCCAGACCGCCGCCGAACTCGCCGACCTCGCCACCGCCACCCTCCGCGCGGCCCTGCGCATGGTGACCGCCGCCGCCCCCGAGGACGCCGTCCAGTGCCGGCTCGCGGTGATCGCCATGGGCAAGTGCGGCGGCAACGAACTCAACTACGTCTCCGACGTCGACGTGATCTTCGTCGGGGAGGCCGCCAACGGCGCGGACGAGCACAAGGCGCTCCAGGCCGCCACCCGCCTCGCCTCCCACCTCATGCGGATCTGCTCCGAGACCACCGTCGAGGGCACCATCTGGCCCGTCGACGCCAACCTGCGCCCCGAGGGCCGCAACGGCCCCCTCGTCCGCACCCTCTCCTCCCACCTCGCCTACTACCAGCGCTGGGCCAAGACCTGGGAGTTCCAGGCCCTCCTCAAGGCCCGAGCCGTCGCCGGCGACCCCGACCTCGGGGCCCAGTACGTCGCCGCCATAACCCCCCTCGTCTGGCAGGCCGCCGAACGCGAGAACTTCGTCGCCGACGTCCAGAAGATGCGCCGCCGCGTCGTCGACAACATCCCCGCCGCCCAGGTCGACCGCGAACTCAAACTCGGCCCCGGCGGTCTGCGCGACGTCGAGTTCGCCGTCCAGCTGCTCCAGCTCGTCCACGGCCGCAGCGACGCCACCCTCCACTCCGGCACCACCCTCGACGCCCTGCACGCCCTCGCCGCCGGCGGCTACGTCGGCCGCGCCGACGCCGCCCAGCTCCACGACGCGTACCGCTTCCTGCGCGCCATGGAGCACCGCATCCAGCTCTACCGGCTGCGCCGCACCCACCTCGTCCCCGAGGACGAGGCCGACCTGCGCCGCCTCGGCCGCTCCATGGGCCTGCGCACCGAACCCGTCGCCGAGCTCAACAAGGCCTGGCGCCGGCACGCCTCCGTCGTGCGCCGCCTGCACGAGAAGCTCTTCTACCGGCCCCTGCTCGACGCCGTCGCCCAGCTCGCCCCGGGCGAGGCACGGCTCTCCCCGCGCGCCGCCGGCCAGCGCCTCGAGGCCCTCGGCTACGCCGACCCGGCCTCCGCCCTGCGCCACCTGGAGGCCCTCGCCTCCGGCGTCAGCCGCAAGGCCGCCATCCAGCGCACCCTGCTGCCGGTCCTCCTCGGCTGGTTCGCCGACTCCGCCGACCCGGACGCCGGACTCCTCGGCTTCCGCAAGGTCTCCGACGCCCTCGGCAAGACCCCCTGGTACCTGCGCCTGCTGCGCGACGAGGGCGCCGCCGCCGAGAACCTCGCCCGCGTGCTCTCCGCCGGGCGCCTCGCCCCCGACCTCCTCATGCGCGCCCCCGAGGCCGTCGCCCTGCTCGGCGACCCCGAAGGCCTTCAGCCCCGTACGCACGAAGCCCTCGAGCAGGAGGTGCTCGCCGCCGTCGGCCGCGCCGACAGCGCGGAGGCCGCCGTCGCCGCCGCCCGGGGCGTCCGCCGCCGCGAGCTGTTCCGCACCGCCGCCGCCGACATCATCGCCTCCTACGGCACCGAGGACAGCCCCGCCGAGAAGGACTGCGGCGCCCTCGTCGACCGGGTCGGCGACGCCGTCTCCGACCTCACCGCCGCCACCATCGCCGGAGCCCTGCGCGCCGCCGTGCGCGAGCAGTGGGGCGACACCCTCCCCACCCGCTTCGCCGTCATCGGCGTCGGCCGCTTCGGCGGGCACGAACTGGGCTACGGCTCCGACGCCGACGTGCTCTTCGTCCACGAACCCCGCGAGGGCGTCGACGAGCAGGAAGCCGCCAAGGCCGCCCAGACCGTCATCGCCGAGATGCGCAGGCTGCTCCAGCTGCCCACCGCCGACCCGCCGCTGCTCATCGACGCCGACCTGCGCCCCGAGGGCCGCTCCGGACCCCTCGTACGCACCCTCACCTCCTACGCCGCCTACTACCGGCGCTGGTCCCTGACCTGGGAGAGCCAGGCCCTGCTGCGCGCCGAGCCCGTCGCCGGGGACGTCGACCTGGGCCGCCGCTTCATCGAGCTGATCGACCCGCTGCGCTACCCCGTCGAAGGCCTCGGCGAGGACGCGGTCCGCGAGATCCGCCGCCTCAAGGCGCGCATGGAGTCCGAACGCCTGCCGCGGGGCGCCGACCCCACCCTGCACACCAAGCTCGGCCGCGGCGGGCTCAGCGACGTCGAGTGGACCGTCCAGCTGCTCCAGATGCGGCACGCCTGGGCAGAACCCGGCCTGCGCACCACCCGCACCCGCCACGCCCTGGCCGCCGCCCACGCCGCCGGGCTGCTCCCCACCGAGGAGGCCCAGATCCTCGACGACGCCTGGGTCCTGGCCACCCGCGTCCGCAACGCCGTGATGCTGGTCCGCGGCCGCGCCGGGGACACCTTCCCCTCGGACGCCCGCGAACTGGCCGCCGTCGGCCGCTACCTGGGCTACCCGGAGGGCAGGGTCGGCGAGGTCCTGGACGACTACCGCCGCACCACCCGCCGGGCCCGCGCGGTGGTGGACGACCTGTTCTACGGCGCGTGACCGCACCCCCGACGGCCCCCCGCCGCCCGGCCGAGGAGAGACACAAGGAGGGACAGCCCCCGTGCCCGCCGCCGACACCGTCCTCACCGGAGCCCGCGTCCGCACCCTCGACCCCCGCCGCCCCCGCGCCGGCGCCGTGGCCGTGCGCGGCGGCGAGATCGTGGCCGTCGGGGAGGAGGCCGACGTACGCGACTGGCGCGGCCCCGGCACCCGGGTCCTCGACCTGGGCGGAGCCACCCTCACCCCCGGCCTCACCGACGCCCACAGCCACCCCGTCTGGGGCGCCGAGGCAGTCACCGGGACCGACCTCTCGGCCGTCCGGGACCTCGACCGGCTACGGGCCGTCCTGCGCACCGCCGACCGCACCGGCGGCTGGGTCCTGGGCTTCGGGCTCGACCACAACGCCTTCGGCGGCCGCCCCGTCGACCGGGACCTCGTCGAGGACGTCCTCGGCGGGACCCCTGCCTACCTCGGCTTCTACGACGGCCACTCCGCCCTCGCCACCGGCCCGGCCCTGGCCGCCGCCGGCATCACCGGCCCGCGCGCCTTCGACCACCGCTCCGAGATCGTCTGCGATGGCGACGGCCGCCCCACCGGGCACCTCGTCGAGCACGCCGCGATGTCCCTGGTCGGTGCGCTCACCCCCCGGCCCCGCCCCGCGGAGCGCCGCTCCCGCCTGCTCGCCGTGCTCGACGCCATGGCCGCCACCGGACTCACCGGCGCCCACGTCATGGACCTCGGCGACGGAGGCGTCCCGGCCCTGCTCTCCACCGTCGAGTACCAGACGGACCTGCCCCTGCGGCTGCGGCTGTCACCCTGGTGCATGCCCGGCGCCGACGCCGCCGCCCTGGACGGGCTGATCGGCCTCCAGGGCGTCCACGGACGCGACTGGCGGATCGGCGGCGTCAAGTTCTTCATGGACGGCACCGTCGAGGGCGGCACTGCCTGGCTGGAGCACGCCGACTGCCACGGCCGTGGCACCGCGGCCTTCTGGCCCGACCCGCACGCGTACGGCCGGGCCGTACGGGTCCTCGACGCGGCCGGGGTCCGCACCGCCACCCACGCCGTCGGTGACGCGGCCGTCCGGCACGTGCTGGACACCATCGCGGCCCTCGGCGCACCCGCCCGCATGCGGCACCGGATCGAGCACGTCGAGACCGTCCCCGACGACCAGCTGACACGGTTCGCCGAGCTCGGGGTGATCGCCTCCATGCAGCCCCCGCACACGGCCCGCACCCGCGCCGACCGCACCGACGAGTGGTCCAGGCGGCTCGGGGACGAACGCGCCGGCCGCGCCTGGCGCTGCCGGGACCTGCGCGACGCGGGCGCCGTCCTGGCCCTCGGCTCGGACTGGCCCGTCGCCCACCACGACGCCCGCCAGGTCCTCGCCACCGCCCAGCGCCCCCGCGGCGCGGCATCCGGCGGCCGCTCCCTGACCGGGCTGATGGCACTGGAGGGCATGACCTCCCACGCGGCCCTCGCTGCCGGGGAGCAGGCCGTCGCGGGCCGGATCGCCCCGGGCTGCCGCGCGGACCTGACGGCCTTCGCCCTCGACCCGGTCACCGCCGCCCCCGACGAGTTCGCGGAGGCACCCGTACGCCTGACCGTGTCCGGCGGCCGGATCACCCACAACGGGCTCTAGGGGCGACGCGGGTCAGGCAAGATCCGGAAGAGACGGCCTACGCCCGGCGGAAGCGGTTCAGCAGCTCCGACGCCGGGTGCGGACCGGTGTGCAGCGGCCGGCGCGGCAGCCGGTGCGGCAGCGTCCCGTACCAGGCGCGGGAGACGGAGTACCCGAAGGCCAGGCACAGCATGCCGCCGACGGCGTCGAGCCAGAAGTGGTTGGCGGTGGCCACGATCACGACGAGGGTCACCGCGGGGTACAGCAGGCCCAGGATCCGCGCCCACGGCGCGGAGGCCACCGCGAAGATCGTCAGGCCGCACCAGAGCGACCACCCTATGTGCATGGAGGGCATCGCCGCGTACTGGTTCGACATGTTCTTCAGGTTCCCCGACGCCATGGAACCCCAGGTGTGGTGCACGAGCACGGTGTCGACGAAGGTCTCCCCGTTCATCAGCCGCGGCGGCGCGAGCGGGTAGAGGTAGTAACCGACCAGGGCGACGCCGGTGGTGGCGAAGAGGACGAGGCGGGTGGCGGCGTAACGCCCGGGATGGAACCGGTAGATCCACACCAGGACGCCGATCGTCACGACGAAGTGCAGCGTGGCGTAGTAGTAGTTCATGCCGACGATCAGCCACGTCACCGAGTTCACGGCGTGGTTGACGGACCGCTCCACGGCGATGCCGAGCCCGTGTTCCACGGACCAGATCCAGTCGGCGTTCGCGAGCGCGGCCGCCTTCTGCTCGGGCACCGCGTTGCGGATCAGCGAGTACGTCCAGTAGCTGACGGCGATCAGCAGGACCTCGAACCAGATCCGCGGCCGTCGCGGGACCCGCAGCCGGTCCAGCAGCGAGCGCTCCGGCGCCGGACGGGTCTCCTGCTCCGTCACGTGGGGTGACGAGACGTCCGTCCGGGTTTCCAGTGTCTTCACGCTCGCTTCACCCATGGGCAGAGAGTCTGCCAGATGCCTTCCCGCCTCCGATCATCCCTCGGGACGGTCTTCGACGCCTCTCCTCCGCCCTGCGGACTACCCCGCACCCCTTACGGGCTGCGCCGCTGCCCCGGCCCCGAGGCGGTGGAGCCGCGGACCACCAGCTCGGGCAGGAACACGAACTCGCTGTGCGGGGCCGGCGTACCGCCGATCTCCTCCAGCAGGGTCCGCACCGCGGCCTGCCCCATGGCCTGCACCGGCTGCCGGATGGTGGTCAGCGGCGGATCGGTGAACGCTATGAGCGGGGAGTCGTCGAAGCCGACCACCGACACGTCCTGCGGCACCCGCAGCCCCTGCTGCCGGGCGGCCCGGATCGCGCCGAGCGCCATCATGTCGCTCGCGCACACCACCGCCGTGCAGCCCCGCCCGATGAGGGCGGCCGCGGCGGCCTGGCCGCCTTCCAGGCTGTAGAGGGAGTGCTGGACCAGCTCCTGCGCCTCCGCCTCGGTCAGCCCGAGGCGCTCCCGCATCGCGCTCACGAAGCCCTCGATCTTGCGGAGGACCGGCACGAACCGCTTGGGGCCGACCGCGAGGCCGATCCGGGTGTGCCCCAGCGCCGTCAGGTGGGTCACGGCGAGCTGCATCGCGGCCCGGTCGTCGGGGGAGACGAAGGGGGCCCGCACCTTGTCGGAGAAACCGTTGATGAGGACGTACGGGACGCCCTGGCCGCGGAGTTGGTCGTAGCGGCCCATGTCGGCGGTGGTGTCGGCGTGCAGTCCCGAGACGAAGATGATCCCGGAGACCCCGCGGTCCACCAGCATCTCGGTCAGTTCGTCCTCGGTGGAGCCGCCGGGCGTCTGCGTCGCCAGCACCGGCGTGTATCCCTGCCGGGTCAGCGCCTGGCCGATGACCTGCGCCAGGGCGGGGAAGATGGGGTTGTCCAGCTCGGGGGTTATGAGCCCGACGAGGCCCGCGCTGCGCTGGCGCAGCCGTACGGGCCGCTCGTAGCCGAGCACGTCGAGCGCGGCCAGCACGGACTCGCGGGTGCCCGCGGCCACACCGGGCTTGCCGTTGAGCACGCGGCTGACTGTGGCTTCGCTGACCCCCGCCTGGGCTGCGATGTCGGCTAGCCGTGCGGTCACGGGATTGGACTGTACCGGTAGCCGGCTCACATCGCCCACCACGTGCAGGAATCGGGGGGAAGACGGACCGTGCGCCCGTCGGTCTCCACCGGGGCGCTGGAGAGCACCGGCCGGCCGGGGGAGGGCAGCTCCACCGGCTCGGGCCGGGTGTTGAGGGTGCAGGCGAAGCCGGGGCGGGTGAAGAGGAGGACCCCGTCGGGCGCGGGCCGCCAGCGCATGCCCCGCGCGAAGACCGCGGGCCCCGCCCCCGCCCCGGGCCACTCCTCGCGGCACCCGCCCTGGCCCGACTCCGGCGCGCCCAGGCCCGGCATGGCCCGGCGCAGTTCCAGCGCGGCGCGGTACAGCTCCAGCGTGGAGTGCGGGTCGCCGGTCTGGGCGGCGACGGTCAGGCCCGCCCAGTCGGCGGGCTGCGGGAGCCAGCTGCCGCCGGGGCCGAAGCCGTACGGGGGCTCGTCGCCGGACCAGGGGAGCGGGACGCGGCACCCGTCGCGCAGCCCGTCCTGCCCCTCCGCCTCGGCCACGGCCTCCGTCTCCACCACCGCCACCGTCTCCGCCACGGCCACCGCCGCCGCCGTCCCGGCCGCCGCCGCCGCCGTCCCGGCTCCGGCCCCGGGTGCCGTCCCCGCCCCGGCCGCCGCCGTCCCCGTCCCCGTGCGGGCCGCGGCCACCGCGGTCCGCCGCCGGCCGCGACGGAACGCCGGGTCCTGGCGGGCCCCGTCCGGGAGGTCGGTCACCTCCGGCAGGCCGAGCTCCTCGCCCTGGTAGACGTACGCCGACCCGGGCAGCGCCAGCATCAGCAGTGCCGCCGCCCGCGCCCGGGCCAGGCCGCGCGCCCCGCCCCCGTAGCGGGTGACGTGCCGTACGACGTCGTGGTTGGACAGCACCCAGGTCGTCGGGGCGCCCACCGAGGCGGTGGCGGCCAGGGACTCGTCGATGACGGTCCGCATCGCCACCGGGTCCCAGGGGCAGTTCAGGAACCTGAAGTTGAAGGCCTGGTGCAGTTCGTCGGGCCGTACGTACAGCGCGAGCCGCTCCGAGGTCGGCGCCCACGCCTCCGCGACCGCGATGCGCCGGCCCTCGTACGAGTCCAGCAGGCGCCGCCAGGAGCGGTGGATCTCGTGGACCCCGTCCTGGTCGAAGAAGGGCAGCGGTTCGGAGCCGATCAGCGTGGCCTGCGCGCCGCGGCCGATGTCGGGCAGGCCCGGGGCCTTGACCATGCCGTGGGCGACGTCCACGCGGAAGCCGTCGACGCCCAGGTCGAGCCAGAAGCGCAGGACGGAGGCGAACTCCTGCGCGACCTCCGGGTGCTCCCAGTCCAGGTCGGGCTGCTCGGGCGCGAAGAGGTGCAGGTACCAGTCGCCGTCCGGGACGCGGGTCCAGGCCGGGCCGCCGAAGACGGACTCCCAGTCGTTCGGCGGCAGCGACCCGTCCGCGCCGCGCCCCGGCCGGAACAGGTACCGCTCACGGGCGCCGGGGACCCCCGCGAGGGCGTCCCGGAACCAGGGGTGCGCCTCGGAGGTGTGGTTCGGCACCACGTCCACGATCACCCGCAGGCCCAGCGCGTGGGCGGCCCGGACGAGCTCGTCGGCGTCGGCGAGGTCGCCGAAGAGGGGGTCGACGGCCCGGTAGTCGGCGACGTCGTAGCCGCCGTCCGCCTGCGGGGAGACGTAGAAGGGGGTCAGCCACACGGCGTCCACCCCGAGCCGGGCCAGGTGGGGGAGCCGCTCCCGCACCCCGCGGAGGTCCCCGACGCCGTCGCCGTCGCTGTCTGCGAAGGACCGGACGTACACCTGGTAGATGACGGCATCGCGCCACCAGCCGCCGGTCACGGTCGGGTCGCTGGAAGCTCTTGCAAGCGGGACGGCCGTCAACTCGTGGTTCATACCGGAGTCAACGCGCGTACACACCCCGTGGTTGCGGGCCCGTGGGAGAGAAGAGCACACGATCCACCAGCAAGCGTCGGCAACCGTAGGGACACACGGATGTAACGATCGCCTCCGCTTGCAGAAAATTGCCGCAAGGTCTTTCCGTCGGCTTTCAGGCTTGTTACGTTCCTGGCAACTCGGGACCGCGAGGGCGCGGCCGGGATCATCGAAGGAGTTCATATGCGGCGTGGCATAGCGGCCACCGCGCTGGTCGCGACCCTGGCGCTCGCGGCGACGGCTTGCGGCGGTGACACCAAGGGCGACGGTGGCGAGACCAAGGCCGGCGGTGAGCTGTCCGGCACCGTCACCTGGTGGGACACCTCGAACGACGCCGAGAAGGCGAGCTTCCAGAAGATCGCCGAGGCCTTCACCGCGAAGCACCCGAAGGTGACGGTCAAGTACGTCAACGTCCCTTACGGTGACGCCCAGAACAAGGTCAAGAACGCCTTCAGCAGCGGCGCCGACGCGCCCGACGTGATCCGCGCCGACGTCGGCTGGGTCGCCGACTTCGCCTCGCTCGGCTACCTCGACGAGGTCCCGGCCGAGACCGCGAAGAAGATCGACGCGGAGTTCCTGCCGCAGGCCGCGGCCAGCGGCAAGTTCGAGGGCAAGACCTACGCCGTCCCGCAGGTCATCGACAGCCTCGGCCTCTTCTACAACAAGAAGATGCTCGCCGACGCCGGCGTCCAGCCGCCCAAGACGCTGGAGGAGCTGAAGACCGCCGCCACCGCCATCAAGGCCAAGACCGGCAAGACCGGCCTCTACCTGCGCGGCGACGACTCCTACTGGTTCCTGCCGTTCATCTACGGCGAGGGCGGCGACCTCGTCGACGCCAAGACCAAGACGGTCACCGTCGACAACGCGGCCGGCGTCAAGGGCTTCAAGGCCGCCCGCGACCTGATCACCTCCGGCGCGGCGGTCACCAACGCCACGGACGGCTGGACCAACATGCAGACCGCCTTCAAGTCCGGGGAGGTGGCGATGATGATCAACGGTCCCTGGGCCGTCGCGGACAGCTACGCGGGCGACCAGTTCAAGGACAAGTCCAACCTCGGCGTCGCCCCCGTCCCGGCCGGCTCCGCCAAGGCCGGTGCCCCGCAGGGCGGCCACGACCTCGCCGTGTACGCCGGCTCCAAGAACACCGCCGCCGCGCACGCCTTCGTCGAGTACATGACCTCCCAGGAGGTCCAGGTCAAGTCCGCCAAGGACCTGAGCCTGCTGCCGACGCGCACCGCCGCCTACGAGCAGCCGGACGTCAAGAGCAGCGAGATGGTCCAGTTCTTCAAGCCGGCCGTCGACAAGGCCGTCGAGCGGGCCTGGATCCCCGAGAACGGCTCCCTCTTCGAGCCGCTGAAGGTCGAGTACACCAAGGCCGTCACCGGCGCCTCGACCCCCGAGGACGCGGCCAAGGCGGCCGGCGCCGAGTTCCGCAAGATCCTCAAGGGCTGGAAGTAGTACGGACGATGGCTGCTGACACCAGCCGGTCGGTGGCGAAGGCCGCGGGCGGCGAGAAGGACCTCGCCGCCCGCGGCCCCAGCCGCACGACTGCCCCCGGAAGCCCGCGCGGCGGTTTCGCCCGCGCCCTCGCCACGCACTGGTACGCCTGGGCCATGGTCGCCCCGGTCGTGCTCGTCCTCGGCGTGATCGTCGGCTGGCCGCTCGTGCGCGGCGTCTACCTGTCGCTGACCGACGCCAACGAGCGCAACGTCGCCCGCACCATCGGTGTGCGCCACATCGAGGCCACGTACGAGTTCGTCGGGTTCGACAACTACACGGCGGTCCTCGGCGACCCCCTCTTCTGGCAGCGGCTGGTGTGGACGGTGGTGTGGACCGTCGCCTGCGTGTCCATCACCTTCGCCCTCGGCCTCGGTCTGGCCACCATGCTCAACCGGCGGTTCCGGGGCCGCGCCGCCTACCGGATGGCGCTCATCCTGCCGTGGGCGGTGCCCGGCTTCGTCTCGGTCTTCGCCTGGCGGTTCCTCTTCAACCGCGACAACGGCATCCTCAACAAGATCCTCGACGGGGGCGGCATCGCCGCCGTCCCGTGGCTCGACGACCCCACCTGGGCCAAGCTCTCCGTCGTCGCCGTCAACGTCTGGCTCGGCGTCCCCTTCATGATGGTCGCCCTGCTCGGCGGTCTCCAGTCGATCCCCGGCGAGCTGTACGAGGCCGCCGAGATGGACGGCGCCGGGCCCTGGCAGCGGTTCCGGCACATCACCCTGCCCGGACTGCGCGCCGTGAGCATGACGGTGATCCTGCTCTCCACCATCTGGACCTTCAACATGTTCCCGGTGATCTTCCTGCTGACCCGGGGCGGACCCGGCGACTCCACCGAGATCCTGGTGACCCAGGCGTTCCGCGAGGCCTTCATCGCGAGCCCGCGCGACTTCGCCGGCTCGGCGACGTGGGGCGTGCTCATCCTCGCCCTGCTCATGATCTTCGCGCTGGTCTACCGGCGCTCGCTGCGCAAGCAGGGAGAGGTGTGGTGACCGTGACCTCCGCCAAGCAGACCGCCGCCGGCGGGCCGCGTGCCGCCGCCCGCCCGCGCGGCAGCCGCTCCCCGCTCGCCTCCTTCGGCCTGCACGCCACGCTCGTCGTCGCGTCCGTGATCGCCGTCTTCCCCGTGCTGTGGATCCTGCTGACCTCGCTCAAGCCGGCCGAGCACGCGATCACCACGGACTTCGTGAAGGAGCCCACGCTCTCCAACTACTCCTACCTGCTGGAGTCCAGCCACTTCCTCAGCTGGTTCGCGAACTCCGTGCTGGTCGCCGGCGTCACCACCGTGCTCGGCGTGTTCATCGCCGCCACCACCGGCTACGCGGTCAGCCGCTTCAAGTTCCCGGGCATGAAGCCGCTGATGTGGACCCTGCTCATCACGCAGATGTTCCCGATGGCCATCCTGATCGTCCCGCTCTACAACCTGATGGGAGAGCTCGGGCTGCTGAACCAGCCGCTCGGCCTGATCATCACGTACCTCACCATCGCCGTGCCGTTCTGCGCCTGGATGATGAAGGGCTTCTTCGACACCATCCCGGTCGAGATCGACGAATCCGGCCGCGTCGACGGACTCAACCCCTTCGGCACCTTCTGGCGCCTGATCCTGCCGCTCGCCAGGCCCGGCCTCGCCGTGACGGGCTTCTACGCCTTCATCACCGCCTGGGGCGAGGTCGCGTACGCCTCCGCCTTCATGGTCGGTGAGGAGAACCTGACCCTCGCGGGCGGGCTGCAGACCTTCGTCACTCAGTACACCTCCAACTGGGGCGCCATGAGCGCGGCATCCGTCCTCATCGCGATCCCGGCGGCGGTCTTCTTCCTCTTCGCCCAGCGTCACCTCGTCGCCGGCATGACGGCGGGCGCCACCAAGGGCTGACCACCCGCGCCCGCCCCGCTCCACCGGCCCGATCTCTCCAAGGACACCATGACCCAGCACCTCGCCGACGCGCTCCCCACCCCGACCGGGACCCAGCCCGGCTGGTGGAGAGACGCGGTGATCTACCAGGTCTATCCGCGCAGCTTCGCCGACTCCAACGGCGACGGCATGGGGGACCTCGAAGGCATCCGGAGCCGCCTGCCCTACCTGCGCGACCTGGGCGTCGACGCCGTGTGGCTCAGCCCCTTCTACGCCTCCCCGCAGGCCGACGCCGGCTACGACGTCGCCGACTACCGGGCCATCGACCCGATGTTCGGCACCCTGCACGACGCCGACGCCGTCATCCGCGAAGCGCACGCGCTCGGCATGCGGATCATCGTCGACCTCGTCCCCAACCACTGCTCCGACCAGCACGAATGGTTCAAGCAGGCCCTGCGGGAAGGCCCCGGCAGCACCCTGCGCGAACGCTTCCACTTCCGGCCCGGCAAGGGCGCGAACGGCGAACTCCCGCCCAACGACTGGGAGTCCATCTTCGGCGGCCCGGCGTGGACGCGCGTGGCGGACGGCGAGTGGTACCTGCACCTCTTCGCCCCCGAGCAGCCCGACTTCAACTGGGAACACCCGGCCGTCCAGGACGAGTTCCGCTCCGTGCTCCGCTTCTGGCTCGACCTCGGCGTCGACGGGTTCCGGATCGACGTCGCCCACGGGCTGGTCAAGGCCCCCGGACTGCCGGACCTCGGACGCGACGAACAGCTGAAGCTGCTCGGCAACCAGGTGCTGCCCTTCTTCGACCAGGACGGCGTCCACGAGATCTACCGGTCCTGGCGGACGGTGCTCGACGAGTACGCCGGCGACCGCATCGGCGTCGCCGAGGCCTGGACGCCGAGCGCCGACCGCACCGCGCTCTACCTGCGCCCCGACGAGCTCCACCAGGCCTTCAACTTCCACTACCTCAGCACCGGCTGGGACGCGGCCGCGCTGCGCGCCGCCATCGACGACTCCCTCGACGCGATGCGGCCCGTCGGAGCCCCCACCACCTGGGTGCTGTCCAACCACGACGTGGTCCGCCACCGCACCCGGTTCGGCAGCCTGGCCCGGGCGCGGGCGGCCGCGCTGCTGATGCTGGCCCTGCCCGGGTCCGCGTACGTCTACCAGGGCGAGGAGCTCGGCCTGCCGGAGGTCACCGACCTCCCGGACGAGGTGCGCCAGGACCCCTCGTTCTTCAAGGAGAACGGTCAGGACGGGCTGCGCGACGGATGCCGCGTACCGCTCCCCTGGTCGGGCGACGAGGCCCCGTACGGATTCGGCGGCGGCGGCAGCTGGCTCCCGCAGCCCCCGGAGTGGGCCGGGCTCAGCGTCGCCGCGCAGACCGGCGACCCGGAGTCGACGCTCGAGCTGTACCGCACCGCCCTGCGGATCCGGCGCGAGCACACCGACCTCGGTGCGGGCGACGCGGTGGAGTGGCTGGACGCCCCGCGGGGGGTCCTCATGTTCCGCCGGGGCGCCTTCGTGTGCACCGTCAACACGACGGGCGAGGCCGTACGCATACCCGCGCCGGGTTCCGTGCTCCTGGCGAGCGGCGCGCTGGCCGACCCCGACGTCCTGCCCGGTGACACGGCGGTGTGGTGGCAGGGGTGACCTCACCCCTGCGGCTGACGGACATCGCCGCGCAGGCCGAGGTCAGCGAGGCGACCGTCAGCCGTGTCCTCAACGGCAAGGCGGGCGTGGCGGCCGGCACCCGGCACCGGGTGCTGGCCGCCATGGACCTGCTCGGTTACGAACGCCCGGTCAGGCTCAAACGCCGCAGCAACGGGCTGGTGGGGCTGCTGATCCCGGAGCTGACGAACCCGATCTTCCCGGCGTTCGCCCAGGTCATCGAGCAGGCCCTGGCGGGGCACGGCTACACGCCGGTGCTGTGCACCCAGACCCCGGGCGGGGCCACCGAGGACGAGCTGGTCGAACAGCTGGAGGAACGCGGCGTCACCGGGATCGTCTTCCTCTCCGGCCTGCACGCCGACGCCTCCCAGGACCCGTCCCGCTACCAGCGGCTCGCGGCCCGGGGGCTGCCGTTCGTCCTCATCAACGGCTTCAACGAGGCCATCAGCGCCCCCTTCGTCTCCCCGGACGACCGGGCGGCCGCCGACATGGCCGTGCGCCACCTCGAGGAACTGGGACACCGGCGCATCGGCCTGGCCATCGGGCCGACCCGCTACGTCCCCTCGGCGCGCAAGGAGCAGGGCTTCCTGGCGGCGCGGCCCGGGGCGGGGGAGGAAGGGCTCGTCCAGCGCACCCTGTTCACCGTCGAGGGCGGCCACGCGGCGGGCGGCGCCCTGCTCGACCGGGGCTGCACGGGGGTGGTCTGCGCCAGCGACATGATGGCGCTCGGCGTGATCCGCGCCGCGCGGGAGAGGGGGCTGCGCGTGCCGGAGGACGTCTCGGTGGTCGGCTTCGACGACTCCCCGCTGATCGCCTTCACGGACCCCCCGCTGACGACGATCCGCCAGCCGGTCCGCGCCATGGCCACGGCCGCGGTGGGCGCCCTCCTGGAGGCGGTGGCCGGCACCCCGGTCCAGCGCACGGAGTACGTCTTCCAGCCGGAGCTGGTGGTCCGCGGCTCGACGGGCACGGCCCGGGAGGAGGGGACCGGGCCGGCCGGGCGGGCATCCGGCTCGCCCTGAGGGGTGCGCCGCGTGAGCATCGCGAGGAAGGGCACCCGGACCGTCGTCGTGGACGGGGACCGTTACCGCCGGGTGGGCGCGCCGATGACGCGCCCGGGCCGGCCCTCGCTGCGGTAACGCCGCGGGGGCGGCCGACGTTGCTGTCGGACCGCCCCCGCGGGGTCAGGCGTTTCGGGTCAGGCGCCCAGGTGGGAGCCCTCCGCCCACTCCTTCGCGCCTTCCGTGAGGCAGCTCGAGCTGTAGACCGGACCGGCGAACGCCGGGAGGTTGTGGGGGATCGCGGCGAAGGACGAGCAGTTCGACGAGTAGGCCTTGCGGCCACCGTCGAAGTAGTCGATCTCGACCCCGTCGTTGGCCAGGGCGGCACCGGCCCCGCCGAGCAGGATGCCGGCAGCCAGGACGGACGCGGTGACAGCAGAACGAATGCGCATGACTCCCCTAAGGATCACTGGACGGACGCGCCGGTCGATCTGCGCGTCGGCCGGTCCAACCGTCCAAGGGCGCCGTTGGGAACGGCCGTTCACTCCAATGCCGGTAGCCGAATCGTTTCGGCTTCCTCGCCCCCGTCCGCCCGGCCGTTTCCCTGCCGCGTGCCCCGTGCGAGCATCTGCGGATGATCACACTTGCCGATGACCTCGGCCACCTCTCCTACGTCGTCACCGGTGACGGACCACCGCTCGTCCTCGTGCACGCCGGCGTCGCCGACCACCGCATGTGGGACGCGGTCGTGCCCGCTCTGGCGGAGCGGTACACCGTCATCCGTTACGACCTGCGCGGCTTCGGCGAATCCGCCCCGCCGGCCGGCCCGTACAGCGACACCGGCGACCTGCGCCGCCTCCTGGACCACCTCGGCCACGCGCGCGTACGGCTCGTCGGCGCGTCCTGGGGCGGCCGCGTGGCCGTGGACTTCACCCTGGCCCATCCGGACCGGGTGCACTCCCTGGCGCTGTTCACCGCGCCCTGGCCGGGCTACGACTGGTCCGCGGAGATGCACGCGTACGACGCGGCGGAGACGGCCGCGATGGCCGCGGGCGACGTGGACGCCGCCACCGGCGTCAACCTGGACATGTGGCTGCGCGGACCGGCCCGCGGCTGGGAGGACGTCGCCCCCGGCCTGGCCGACCGCGTCCGTGGGTCCATGCGCACCTCGCTCGTGAACATGGCGGTCCGCGACGAGCACGCCCAGGGGCCCGGAGCCGGGGACGTCGCGGACATCTCCGTCCCCACCCTCGTGGGGATCGGCAAGCTCGACGTCGCCGACTTCCAGGACATCGGCCGGCGCTACGCCGCCGGCATCCCGGGCGCGACGCTGGTCGAATTCCCCGCCGCCGCCCACCTCATCGCCCTGGACGCCCCCGCCGAACTCACGGCGGCGCTCCTCCCGTTCCTCGCCCGCTGAGGGCCGTCCCGCACCGGCTGCCGCGGCCTTCCGGCCGCCTCCGGTGCGGGCGCCGGCCCCGTACGGCCGCCGGGCCCGCCTCCCTCGTGTCAGCGCCGGGGGACCGCCCCGAACCCTCCCGGAGACCGTCGGGTCCGCATCCGGAGCCACCCCGGCCGGGTGACGGCCGGAAACAATTCTGCAATCTCTTGCGCAAACTCTTGCAACACTCCTGGGCGCCCCCTACGGTCGCGTGCAATCCCCACCTTCCCGCCAGGAGGACCCCCCCCATGGCTCGATCCGTTCCCACGCGCGCCGCCAGAGCCGCCCTGGCCGCGGCCGCGCTCGCCGCCGCCACCCTCACCGCGCAGGCGCCGCAGGCCTCCGCGGCCCCGCCCGGGGAGAAGGACGTGACCGCCGTGCTGTTCGAGTGGCGGTTCGCCGACGTCGCCACCGCCTGTACGGCCTCCCTCGGACCCGCCGGGTACGGGTACGTCCAGGTCTCGCCGCCGCAGGAGCACGTCCAGGGCCCGCAGTGGTGGACCTCGTACCAGCCCGTCAGCTACAAGATCGCCGGGCGGCTCGGTGACCGCGCCGCCTTCAAGAGCATGGTCGACACCTGCCACGCCGCCGGCGTGAAGGTCGTCGCCGACGCCGTCATCAACCACATGGCCGGCCCCGCCGACCCCGGCGCCACCCTCACGGGCACCGGCGGGTCGACGTACGGCAAGTACGCCTACCCCGGCCTCTACTCCGGCGCCGACATGGACGACTGCCGGGCGGAGATCTCGAACTACCAGGACAAGGGCAACGTCCAGAGCTGCGAGCTGGTCAAGCTCGCCGACCTCGACACCGGCGAGGAGTACGTGCGCGGGCGGATCGCCGCCTACCTGAACGACCTGCTCTCCCTCGGCGTCGACGGCTTCCGGATCGACGCCGCCAAGCACATGCCCGCCGCCGACCTCGCCGCCATCAAGTCCCGGCTGGCCGACCCGTCCGTCTACTGGAAGCAGGAGGCCATATTCGGCGCCGGGGAGGCCGTGTCGCCGTCCGAGTACCTCGGCAACGGCGACGTGCAGGAGTTCCGGTACGCCCGGGACCTCAAGCGCGTGTTCCAGAACGAGAACCTCGCCCACCTGAAGAACTTCGGGGAGGGCTGGGGGTACATGGCCTCCGCCAGGTCCGGGGTGTTCGTCGACAACCACGACACCGAACGCAACGGCGAGACCCTCACCTACAAGAACGGCTCCCCCTACACCCTCGCCAACGTCTTCATGCTGGCCTGGCCCTACGGCTCCCCGGACGTGCACTCCGGCTACGAGTGGACCGACAAGGACGCCGGCCCGCCCAACGGCGGCACCGTCAGGGCCTGTTACTCCGACGGGTGGAAGTGCCAGCACGCCTGGCCGGAGATCTCCGCCATGGTCGGCCTCCGCAACACCGCCCGCGGGCAGGGCGTCACCGACTGGTGGGACAACGGCGGCGACCAGATCGCCTTCGGACGCGGCGCCAAGGCGTACGTCGCCATCAACCACGAGACGGGCGCGCTGACCCGCACCTTCCAGAGCTCCCTGCCCGCCGGCACCTACTGCGACGTGCAGAGCGGCCGCGCCGTGGCCGTGGACTCCGCCGGCCGGTTCACCGCCACCCTCGGAGCCGGCACCGCCCTCGCCCTGCACGTCAACGCCAAGACGTGTACCGGAACCCCGCCGGCCGCCGAAACCGGCGCCTCGTTCGCCGTCAACGCCACCACCGTCCCCGGCCAGAACGTCTACGTCACCGGCGACCGCCCCGAGCTCGGCGGCTGGAACACCACCGCCGCCCTCAAGCTCGACCCGGCCGCCTACCCCGTGTGGAAGCTCGACGTGACCCTGCCGGCCGGGACCGCCTTCGCCTACAAGTACGTCCGCAAGGACGCCTCCGGGAACGTCACCTGGGAGAGCGGCGCCAACCGCAACGCCACCGTCCCCGCCAACGGCAAGGTCACGCTGACCGACACCTGGCGCAACTGACCCCTCCCGGCACCTCAGCCCGACCCCAAGGAGACCCCTTGATACGCCCCGCCGCAGGAGCCCTCGCCGCCGCCCTGGCCGTGACGCTCCTGCCCGCCCTTCCCGCGGCCGCCGCCGCGCGGCCCCCGGCACCGCCCTCGGACGCCACACTCGCCGCGGAACCCGCCCGCCACGACCTGACCCGGGAGCAGTTCTACTTCGTGCTCCCGGACCGGTTCGCGAACGGCGACCCGCGCAACGACCGCGGCGGGCTGACCGGAGGCCGGCTGGAGACCGGCCTGGACCCCACGGACAAGGGCTTCTACCAGGGCGGGGACCTCAAGGGGCTCACCGACCGGCTCGACTACATCAAGGGGCTCGGCACCACCGCCATCTGGCTGGCGCCGATCTTCAAGAACCAGCCCGTGCAGGGCGCGGGCGCCGACGTCTCGGCCGGCTACCACGGTTACTGGATCACCGACTTCACCCAGGTCGACCCGCACTTCGGCACCAACGCCGACCTGGAACGGCTCATCGACAAGGCGCACGGGAAGGGGATGAAGGTCTTCTTCGACGTCATCACCAACCACACCGCCGACGTCGTCGACTACCGCGAGGGTTCGCACGCGTACCTGTCGAAGGGGGCCTTCCCCTACCTGACCAAGGACGGGGTCCCCTTCGACGACGCGGACTACGCCGACGGGAAGCGCAAGTTCCCCGCCACCGGTCCGGGCTCCTTCCCCCGCACCCCCTTCGTGCCCGACGCGAAGAAGGACCTCAAGGTCCCCGCCTGGCTCAACGACCCGGCGATGTACCACAACCGGGGCGACTCCACCTTCGCCGGGGAATCCTCCGGGCACGGCGACTTCTCCGGCCTCGACGACCTGTGGACCGAGCGCCCCGAGGTCGTCAGCGGGATGGAGAAGATCTACGAGAAGTGGGTCAGGGACTACGAGATCGACGGCTTCCGCATCGACACGGTCAAGCACGTCAACACCGCCTTCTGGACCCAGTGGGCCACCGCCCTCGACGCGTACGCCGCCAAGCGCGGCCGCGAGGACTTCTTCATGTTCGGCGAGGTGTACTCCGCCGACACCGCCGTCACCTCCCCGTACGTCACCCGCGGCCGCCTCGACGCCACCCTCGACTTCCCGCTCCAGGACGCCATCCGCGCGTACGCCTCCCAGGGCGCGCCCGCCGGCCGGCTGGGCTCCGTACTCGCCGACGACTACCGGTACACCACCGACAAGGCCAACGCCTACGAGCAGGTGACCTTCCTCGGCAACCACGACATGGGCCGCTTCGCCCACTTCCTCAAGCAGGACCGGCCCGCGGCGGGGGAACGGGAACTGCTCGACCGCTACCGGCTCGCCAACGAGCTGATGTTCCTCTCCCGCGGCAACCCGGTGATCTACTCCGGCGACGAGCAGGGCTTCACCGGCTCCGGCGGTGACAAGGACGCCCGCGCGCCCCTGTTCGCCACCCGCGTCGCCGACTACCTGGACGACGACCAGCTCGGAACGGCGCGCACGCACGGGAGCGACGCCTACGATCCGGAGCACCCGCTCTACACGCAGATCAGTGCTCTCTCGAAGCTGACCAAGGCCCACCCGGCCCTGCGCGACGGCATCCAGAGCGAGCGCCTCGCCGACGGCTCCGCCTACGCCTTCGCCCGCACCGACCCCAGGACCCGCACCGAGTACCTGGTCGCCACCAACAACAGCGGCACCCCCCGCACCATCGACATCGACGCCCCGCCCGGCGCCCGCTACCGCCCCCTGTACGGAGCCACCGGCCCCGGCGGCACCCCCTACGCGGGTCCCGCCCCGGTCACCGCCTCCCCCGCCGGCAAGCTCACCGTGAACCTGCCCGCCCTCGGCGCCGTCGTCCTCCGGGCCACCGCCCCCCTGCCCGCCCCGGCCGCCCGGCCCGCCCTGCTCCTCAAGGCCCCCGCCCCCGGCGCCACCGGCACCGTCGAGCTGTCCGCCGACGTCACGGGCGGCGGCCCCGGCGCCCTCACCCGGGTCGTGTTCGCCGCCCAGACCGGCACCGGCCGCTGGGAGGTCCTCGGCTCCGCCGACCACGCCCCCTACAAGGTCACCCAGACCATCGACCCGGCCACCCCGGCCGGCACCCCCCTGCACTACAAGGCCGTCGCCGTCGACTCAGCCGGCCGCACCGCCGCCGCCCTCACCACCTCCGCCACCGGGCAGACCCCGCCGCCCACCGTCCCCACCGCCACCCAGCGCGACTACGCCGTCGTCCACTACCACCGCCCCGACGGCGACTACACCGGCTGGCGGCTCTACGCCTGGGGCGACATCGCCGAGGGCGAAGCCACCCCCTGGCCCGAGGGACATCCCTTCACCGGCCGGGACGCCTACGGCGCCTTCGCGTACGTCCGCCTCAAGCCCGGCGCCTCCTCCGTCGGCTACCTGGTCATCGACAAGGACGGCAACAAGGACGTCGCCGCCGACCGCACCCTCGACGTCACCAAGACCGGCGAGATCTGGCTCGAACAGGGCACGGAGGCCGTCCGCACCGACCGCCCCGCCCAGCCGCCCCAGGACCCGGCCAAGGCCGTCCTGCACTACCAGCGCCCCGACGGCGCCTACGACGGCTGGGGCCTGCACGTGTGGACCGGCGCCGCCACCCCCACCGACTGGTCCAGGCCGCTGCTCCCGGCGCGCACCGACTCGTACGGCGCCGTCTACGAGGTCCCCCTCGCCCCCGGCGCCACGAGCCTCAGCTACATCCTCCACAACGGCGACCAGAAGGACCTCCCCGCCGACCAGTCCCTCGACCTGAAGGCCACCGGCCACGAGGTGTGGATGCTGGGCGGCCGCGAGAAGTACCTCCTGCCGCAGCCCGCCGGCTCCGCCGCCGCCCTGGACCTCACCAAGGCGGAGGCCGTCTGGATCGACCGCGACACCCTCGCCTGGAACGCCCCGCAGGCCGCCGCCTCCCTCCAGCTCCTCGCCTCCCGCGACGGCCGGATCACCGCACAGGACGGCGTCCTCAGCGAGAACGGCGCCCAGTGGCTGCGGCTGGCCCGCTCCCAGCTCACCCCCGCCCAGAAGCAGAAGTTCCCGCACCTCGCCGGGTACAGCGCCCTCACCGTCGACCCCCGCGACCGCGACCGGGTACGCGAAGCCCTGCGCGGCCAGCTCGTCGCGAGCGCCCGCACCGCGAACGGGGCGGTGCTCGCCGCCACCGGCGTCCAGCTCGCCGGAGTCCTCGACGACCTCTACGCGGCGAACACCGGCGACAAGGCCCTCGGACCCGTCTTCAAGGACGGCCGCCCCACCCTGTCCGTCTGGGCCCCCACCGCCCAGGAGGTCTCCCTGGAGATCGACGGCCGCACCGTCGCCATGCGCCGCGACGACACCACCGGCATCTGGTCGGTGCGCGGCGAACGCTCCTGGACCGGCAAGCCCTACCGCTACGCCGTCACCGTCTGGGCCCCCAGCACCCGCCGGATCGTCCGCAACCTGGTCACCGACCCCTACTCCACCGCCCTGACCACCGACTCCACCCACAGCCTCGCCGTCGACCTGGCCGACCCCCGGCTCGCCCCGCCCGGCTGGAAGGAGCTGCGCAAGCCCGCACCCGTCCCCTTCACCGGCGCCCAGATCCAGGAGCTGCACATCCGTGACTTCTCCGTCGCGGACCCCAGCAGCGGACACCCCGGCCAGTACCTGGCCTTCACCGACACCGGCTCGGCCGGCATGCGGCACCTGCGCGAGCTCGCCGCCGCCGGCACCTCGTACGTCCACCTCCTGCCCGCCTTCGACATCGGCACCATCCCCGAGAACCCGGAGGACCGCACCCAGCCCGCCTGCGACCTCACGGCGTACGCGCCGGACTCCGCGCAACAGCAGGCCTGCGTGAGCACCGCCGCCGCGAAGGACGCCTACAACTGGGGCTACGACCCGCTGCACTACACCGTCCCCGAGGGCTCGTACGCCAGCGACCCGAACGGCACCGCGCGCACCGTCGAGTTCCGCAGGATGGTCCAGTCCCTGAACGGCGCCGGCCTGCGCACCGTCATGGACGTGGTCTACAACCACACCGTGGCCTCCGGCCAGTCGGACAAGTCGGTCCTCGACCGCATCGTCCCCGGCTACTACCAGCGCCTCCTGCCCGACGGAACCGTCGCCAGCTCCACCTGCTGCGCCAACACCGCGCCCGAGAACGCCATGATGGGCCGTCTCGTCGTGGACTCCGTCGTCACCTGGGCCAAGCAGTACAAGGTCGACGGCTTCCGCTTCGACCTGATGGGCCACCACCCGAAGGACAACATCCTCGCCGTCCGCAAGGCCCTCGACGAGCTGACGCCCGCCAAGGACGGCGTCGACGGCAAGAAGATCGTCCTCTACGGGGAGGGCTGGAACTTCGGCGAGGTCGCCGACGACGCCCGCTTCGTCCAGGCCACGCAGAAGAACATGGCCGGAACCGGCATCGCCACCTTCTCCGACCGCGCCCGCGACGCCGTGCGCGGAGGCGGCCCCTTCGACGAGGACCCCCGCGTCCAGGGCTTCGCCTCGGGCCTGTTCACCGACCCCAACGGCTCCCCGGCCAACGGCACCCCCGCCGAGCAGCGCACCCGCCTGCTGCACGCCCAGGACCTGCTGAAGGTCGGCCTCTCCGGCAACCTCGCCGGGTACGCCTTCACCGACTCCTCGGGCCGCCGCACCAAGGGCTCCGAGGTCGACTACAACGGCGCCCCGGCCGGCTACGCGGCGGCTCCCGGAGACGCCCTCGCCTACGCCGACGCCCACGACAACGAGTCCCTGTACGACGCCCTCGCCTACAAGCTGCCCGCCGCCACCTCGACCGCCGACCGGGCGCGCATGCAGGTCCTGGCCATGGCCACGGCCGCCCTCTCCCAGGGCCCGGCCCTCTCCCAGGCGGGCACCGACCTGCTCCGCTCGAAGTCGCTGGACCGCAACTCCTTCGACAGCGGCGACTGGTTCAACGCCCTGCACTGGGACTGCCGCGACGGCAACGGCTTCGGCCGCGGCCTGCCGCCCGCCGCCGACAACCGCGCCAAGTGGCCCTACGCGCAGCCCCTGCTGAGCGGCCCGGTCCCGGGCTGCGCGGAGATCCGGGGCGCCTCGGCCGCCTACCGCGACCTGCTGCGGATCCGCACGACGGAAAGCGCGTTCGCCCTCACCACCGCCGAGGCGGTGCAGCAGCGGCTGTCCTTCCCGCTCTCCGGGCCGCAGGAGACCCCGGGCGTCCTCACCATGGCCCTCGGCGACCTGGTGGTGGTCTTCAACGCCACCCCCGCCGACCAGCACCAGCGCGTCCCCGCCCTCGCGGGCACCGGCTACGCCCTGCACCCGGTGCAGGCGGGCGGCTCGGACCCGGCGGTGAAGCGGTCGGCGTACGACCCGGCGACGGGGGAGTTCACCGTCCCGGCGCGCACGGTCGCGGTCTTCAAGCGGGCCTGACCCCCGCCCGCGCACGACAGGACGGCGGTGCCGGAGTTCCTCCGGCGCCGCCGTTCCGCGTTCCGGGCGGCCGGTTCAGACGTCGAGGCGCCGCTCCAGCAGGACCACCCCGTACACCCGCCCGTCCTTGGCCTGCTTCGAGGGGAACTCGCCGACCACCCGGTAGCCCGCGCTCCGGTAGTACGCCAGCAGCTTCGGGTTGCTCGCCACGCAGTCCAGCCGCGCCCGTTCCCGGCCCGTGCGGGCGATCCGGTGCTCGGCGTGCTCCAGGATCCGCATCCCCGCCCCGGCGGGCGCGGCCTCGCGCTCCACCATCAGCCGGTGCACGTATCCCGCGACCGGGGGCTGTACGCCCCAGGCCTCCTCGTCCGACCACCAGAGCTCGTAGGCGCCCACCACGTGGCCGTCGGCGTCCTCGGCGAGCCAGACCTCACCGTCGCGCATGCGCGCGCGGAAGTGCTCCGCGTCCTTGTCCCCCGGCTTCCACTGGTCGATGCCCCGCCCGCGCATCCACCGGGCGGCCTGGTCGTACAGCTTCACCAGCGTGCCGGCGTCCTTCTCCGCGGCCGGCCGGAACAACATCCCGTCGTCAATGATCACGCCTGGCATTATCGCCAGCGCCGTTCACTCGCCGCGGCGGGGTCCCGGCACCAGCGCCGCCAGCCGCCCGACCAGTTCCCCGAAGGGCCCGTCGGCCGGCTCGTCCGCCAGGATCCGTACGAGGATCCCCGCCATCTCCGCGTCGTACGCGGCGCTCACCGCCGCCAGCGCGGCGAAGTCGTGCACCAGCTGGAGTTCCAGTTCGCCCCGGGGGATGCGGCGCCCGTCCAGCCACAGCAGCGCCGTCGACTCGGCCAGCGACACCCAGGACCGCACGATGAGTTCGAGCCGGGCCGGCGGGTCCTGTACGCCGATGTGGACGAGGATCTGTTCGTACGCGGCCTGCCGCACCTCGTCGATCATCGCGTTGGCCCGGCTGCTGCCCGCCGCGGGACCGCCGCGCAGCAACGCCGAGAAGCCGGGCCCGTGTTCGTCGACGAAGGCGAAGTACCGCCCCATCACCCGCAGCAGCCGCAGACCCAGCGGGCCCTCCTGCGGTTCGACGAAGCGCTGCGCCAGCTCGTCGGCGGCCCGCCGCAGCGCGGCCTCGTACAGGCTGAGCTTGCCCGGGAAGTAGTGGTAGACGAGCGGGCGGGATATCCCGGCGGCCGCAGCGATCTCGTCGATCGACACGTCGTCGGGGGAGCGGTGGCTGAACAGCTCCAGGGCCACCCCGATCAGCTGTTGCCGCCGCTCCTCGACACCCATCCTGCGTCGCACCCCGGTTGTCATGCCGACACCCTACTTCCCGTACGGCGGTGGGCCGTACGGGTGAGTACCCCGCCGCTACAGGTCCAGCACGAGCCGGCCCGAAGCGGCGCGGGAGACGCACAGCAGCATCGAGCCGGCCCGCTCCCCGTCGGTGAGGAGGTCGTCGCGGTGGTCCACCCGGCCCGCCAGGACCCGGTGCCGGCAGGTTCCGCAGAAGCCCTGCCCGCAGGAGTACGGGGTGTCGGGCAGGACCCGGCGCACCGCCGCGAGCGTGGACTCGCCGGGGCCGACCTCGACGGTCGCGCCCGTGCGGGCGAGTTCCACCGTGAAGGGCTCCGCAGCGGCCGGCGCCGCCGCCGCGAAGCGCTCCAGCCGGACCGCGCCCGGGTCCGGTACGGCCGCGGTGACGGCCCGCATCAGGGGTTCCGGTCCGCAGCAGTAGACCAGGGTGCCGGGCCGGATCCCGGCGAGCGGGCGCAGGTCGGGCAGGCCCGCCTCGTCCTCGGCGACGACCGTCACCCGGTCGCCGTACGGGGCGAGTTCGGGCAGGAACGGCATCGAGGCGCGCGAGCGGCCGCCGTACAGCAGGGTCCAGTCGGCGCCGGCGGCGCTCGCCGCGCGGAGCATCGGCAGGACCGGGGTGATGCCGATGCCGCCCGCGACGAAGGCGTACGCGTCCGCGGGCTCCAGCTCGAACCGGTTGCGCGGCGGCCGCAGTCGCAGCCGGGTGCCCTCCACCAGCCGCTCGTGCACCTCGCGGGAGCCGCCACGGCCGTCCTCGACGAGCCGGACGGCGATCGTCCACCGCCCGGCCTCGGCTGGGTCCCCGCACAGCGAGTACTGGCGCACCCGTCCCGAGGGCAGGGTCAGGTCCACGTGCGCGCCCGGGGTCCAGGACGGCAGCTCCTGCGCCTCCAGCACCAGCCGCAGCACCCCCTCGGCGGGCTCGGTGCGGGAGACGACCACGGCGTGCAGCGTCCGGCGCGGGGAGTACCCCGACACCGGGTCCTCCAGCGCGGGCAGGGGCCACAGGGGGGAGCGGCCGATCCGTTCGAGCAGCGCGCGCCGGGCCAGGACGGCGGCCCCCGCCACCGCCGTGACGGCCAGGGCCCGCCTCACGGCCGCACCCCGCCGTTGGCGCCGGGCGAGGAGGCCAGGTAGGCCTGCGCCTGCGCGGTCGAGCCTTCCTGGGAGGGGTGGTACGTACGGGAGAGGTAGGTCGGGATGGAGCGGGCCATCGCCCGCGCCGAGGGGAGGACGCCCCTGCGGCCGGCCCGCAGGAACTGCCCGTAGGAGGCCTTGGCGCCCGGCAGGTGGGGGTCGTTCTCCATGAAGAAGCGGGCGCCGCGCTGCCAGAGGAAGAGCAGGGCGGCGAAGCCGGTGGCCCAGGTCCGCACCCGGCGGCGGTAGGTGCCGTCGAGGTGCATGAAGAGGTCGAAGGCGACCGACCGGTGCTCGACCTCCTCCGCGCCGTGCCAGCGCAGCAGGTCCAGCATCATCGGGTCGGCGCCGCGCCGGTCCAGTTCCTTCGCGTTGAGCACCCAGTCGCCCAGGAACGCGGTGTAGTGCTCGATCGCGGCGATCATCGCGACCCGCTCCTTCAGCCACCAGGTGCGGGCCCGGCCCGGCGGCAGCGTCCGGTCGCCCAGGAGCTTCTCGAAGAGCCAGTCCACCTGGGCGGTGTAGGGGGTCGGGTCGAGTCCGAGGCGCCTGAGGTGGGGGAGGACGTCGTCGTGCGCGGCGGCGTGCATCGCCTCCTGTCCGATGAAGCCGATGACGTCCGCCCGCAGCCGCTCGTCCTCGATGTGGGGGAGGGCCTGCTTGTAGACGTGCACGAACCAGCGCTCGCCGGCGGGCAGCAGCAGGTGCAGCACGTTGATGGTGTGCCCGGCGAAGGGCTCGCCGGGCAGCCAGTGCAGCGGGGTGTCCTCCCAGGAGAAGGAGACGTTGCGAGGGGCGAGGTCCGTGCGTTCCGACGCCACGGGGGCGGGGGCGGGGGAGGGCGGCCTATTAGACATGGCGTCAATGTACTGATGGGTACCCGTCAGGAAAACCCCTCTGCGCTCCCCGGACCGCCCCGTCCGGGACGCGTCCGCCCGGGGGCCGGGGGCCGGTCGTCAGTCCCCGGGGTCCCCGGCCTCCCAGCGGAGCAGATCGCCGGGCTGGCACTCCAGCACCTCGCACAGCGCGGCGAGCGTCGCGAAGCGCACCGCCTTGGCGCGGCCGTTCTTGAGCACCGCCAGATTGGCGGGAGTGATCCCCACCCGGTCCGCGAGTTCGCCCACGGACATCTTCCGCCGGGCCAGCATCACGTCGATGTCCACGGTGATCGGCATCAGATCACCTCGTCCAGCTCGGCCCGCAGCCGCGAGGCCTCGACGTCGCGCGCGACGGCCTGGGCGAGCAGCATCCGCAGCACGAGCACGAGGAGCGCCACCCCCAGGATGGCCACCCCGACCCCGCCCATGATGAGGGTGACGCCCGGGTCCTCCCGCTGGCCCGGCGCGTTGAGGGCCGTGACCGCGAACCACAGGAGGGCGGCCGCCGCGATCGCGCCGATCACGGCGTCCACGTAGCGGAAGGCGGCGTCGGAGAACACCGTCCCGCGGCGCACCATCGTCACCAGCCGTCCGACGCAGACCAGCGCGACCTGGGCCGCCGCCATGCCCAGGATCGTGATCACCCGCAGCGGTGTCAGCGGGAGCGACCCGTCCTCCGGGTCGCCGTCCACCAGTGCCCAGACCATCGACGCCTGGACGAAGACCGTGCCGGCGAACACCACCGCGAGCACGGCGCGCAGCGCCCCCACTGTCAGCTTTCCCATGGCATGCCCTTCCATCGAGTCACGATGGAAACCTATCGAAAGTCGATAGGCGAGGCAAGGGGTGGGCCGGAGGACCAGGCCCGAGGGGCGCCGACGGGACCCGGGCACCCGCGCGGGACCGCGACGGGCCGGCCCTGCCGGCCTAGGCGTCTCTTTCGGATCTTGCCGGTTAAGCCCGGGTCGTCCGGTGCCGTGCATCGCAAGGCGGAGAGGCTCCCGATTACTGGACGTCCTCGGGTGCCTCGACCACGCGGCGAGGTGCGGTGCCGGGCGACGCGGGTCAGGCAAGATCCGGAAGAGACGGCCTAGCGGAGCGCCCCCGCCTTGCTGCCGTCCGTGAGCTTGCCCGACAGGTCCACTTGCGCGCCCTCCGGCGCCTTCAGGGCCAGCCGGTTGCCGTTCGCGCTGCCGCTCACGCCGGCGCCCGACGCCGACAGCGAGGCGAACTGCGCGCTGCCCGCCGCCAGTACGTACCACTGCCCGGCCCGGGACTTCCACAGCACGCCCGCCAGCACCCGCGGCTCCCGGGGCCCGCACGCCGGGGACCCCTCCGCCTTGGCCGCCTGGGCCGCCAGCGGCGCGCCCGGCGCCAGGAACTGGGCCTGCACCCGGTCCGCCGTGCCCTGCCAGGTCTCGGCGCGGGTGCACAGCCAGGTGGCCGTCCCGTCGCCCTCGGGCAGCGGCTGCTTCGCGTACGTCCACGCGTTCACGGAGCGCACCCCGTGCGAGCGCACCGACGGCAGCAGGCACGCCGTCTTCGACCACTCGCCCAGCTCCGCCGCCTCCGTCACGTCCCGCGCCGCGCCCGGCGCGCCCGACGTGAGCCGGGCCGCGGTCAGTTCGCCCAGGTCGGTCACCAGCCGGGTGGCGCCGTCACCGGTCAGCGACAGCGCGCTCCAGCTGGTGCAGTCGCCGTTCGGGGCGGGACCGAGCACCGGCGGGGTGACCCCGTCCGGGGTGAGCTTCAGCGGGGCCGCCTGCTCCCCGGGCTTGAGCAGGTCGCGCAGGGCCGCGCCGGTCACCCAGGGGGCCGTCAGGTAGCGGACGTTGCCGTCGACCCGGCTCAGGACCAGCGCGGTCGCGGTGTCCGCCGTCGCCCCGTCGGCCCGGGCGAAGTCGAGGGCGGCGCCCGCCGTCCCGTTGCGCGGTTCCGCGTAGCGCACCACGCGCAGCCCGTCGTACAGCAGGACCACCACGGCCTGGTCGACCGTACCCGCGAACAGCAGCTGCGCCGGCCCCATCGGCGGCCCCGACGGGGTGCCCGGGGTCGCCGAGACCACCACCTGCCCGCCGGGCCGGGCCCACACCGCGAGCGCCCGGCGCAGCAGCTCCGCGTCCTGGGCGCGGTCGCCGCGCGCCGGCCAGGCGGAGTAGTCCGTACGGGAGGACGTACGCCACACCGTGGGCGCGACCCGCACCAGCTGCGCCGGGTCCAGGGCCTGTTCCGCCGCGGCGTTGCGCGCGTACAGCGGAGCGGAGGGGCCGTCCGAGCCCCAGCCGCCGCCCGGCAGCGCCAGCAGCGCGCCGCACACCGCCAGCGCGGCCGCGGCCGCCAGCCCGGCCCGCGCGAACCGGCGCCGCCGCAGCAGGTCGGTGGGCCGGGCCTGGAGCACGCACGGGTCGAACTCGGGGGAGGCGAACAGCGCGTCGTGCGCCGGGTCCCCGGACTCCGCGACCGCCGCCGCCGGGTCGGCGACCCCGGCCTCCGCGAGCACCCGGAGGACGTCCGGCTCGGCCAGCCCCTCCAGTGCCCGCAGCACGCAGGCGGCCCGGCCCGGGCCGTTCAGGGTGGCCAGCCACTGGTCCAGGGCCAGTTCCTCGGCCCCGCCCGCGCGCGGGAACAGCCGCAGCCCCCAGACCTGCGGCAGCAGCGCGGGCAGCTGCCCGCGCAGCGGGAGCGCCTTGAAGGTCAGCGGGATCCCCGCCTCCAGGGCGGAACGCAGCACGCGCAGCCGGACGTACGCGTAACCCGACTCGGGCCCGCCCAGCCCCCCGCGCTGCGCCGGCACCCCGCCCTGCACGGCTGCCGGGCCGGAGCCCCGCCGGCCGCGGGGCAGTGCCCGCTGGGTCAGCGAATGGGCGGTGAGCACCCGCCGGTTGCGGCCGAGCGCGGGCGGCAGCACCAGGTAGGCGAGCCGCACCAGCCGCGGGTAGTGCTCGACGATCGCGGCCTCGGCCTGTTCGACGTCGGGGGTCAGGGGTCGGGTGGCGGTATCCGGCGCAGTCACGTTCAGCAGAACGAGCGAATCGTCGGATGGTCACCCACCCTCGCTTGCCCGTTCGAGTGAATTCCCCGCTTCCGAGGTGTACGGGGTCCCGGGTCCGGAGCGGCTCAGGCCCTCAGCCTGGCGCGCAGCGCCGCGACCGTCTCCTCGGACACCCCGAGGCCCTCGTGCACGTACTTCTCCATCGAGCCGTAGCGGACGCGGACCTCGTCCAGGCCGGCCTCCAGGTAGGCGGGGAACACCCCGATCAGCGCCAGCGCGATGTCCGGGTCGCCGCCGGCGGCGGTGAAGCCCTCGATCAGCGGGGCGAAGGCCTGCTTGACCGCCGGGTTCACCGACAGGTACTCGGCCATCAGGGTGTCCTCGTCGGCGCCGAGCAGCGCGAGGATCAGCGTCGCCCCCCAGCCCGTGCGGTCCTTGCCCGCGGTGCAGTGGAAGAGCAGCGGGCCCGCGTCGGGGTCGGCTGCCTCGGTGAGCAGCGTGCGGTACGCGGTGTGCGCGGAGCCGGTGCTGACGAAGGAGCGGTACACGGACCCGAACAGGGCCCGCGCCTTGCCGCCGCCCAGGTGCTCCTCGGCCACGATCGGGTCGGCGAGGAGGTCCTTGAGCTGGGTGGCGGCGGGCATCCGGCGGTCGCTCATCTTGTCGGCCAGCACGTCGCGCACCAGCAGCCGGACCCCGTCGGGTATCCGGTCCGGGTGGTCCGCCCGCTCGGCGTCGCTGCGCAGGTCGATGACGGTCCGCAGCCCCAGCGCCGCCACCGCCGGGTCGGCGTCGAGGTCGAGCCGGTCCAGCGCGCCCGCACGCAGGACGAGGCCGGGGCGGACGGTGCGGCCGCCGGCGAGCGGGATGCCCCCGAGGTCGCGGAGGTTGGCGACGGTGGTGGAGGGGGTGGCGGTCATCGTGGCGGCTCCAGCGGGGTGGGCTTGCTCGGAAAAGTGGCGGGTGCCTGCTCGGCGAAGCGGCGGGCGCGGGACGGTGTGCCCGGCCCGGTGGTGCGTGCGTGGTCCGCCACGCCGTCCATCCGGATCGGACCAATTCGGTCAGATGTGAGCGATTTTCCGATGCTTCGAACCGGAAAGACAATCGAGGGCGACCGACAGGCCTATCCCCAGGCCGAGCGCCACCAGGTGGCCCGCGTCGGTGAAGGTCCGCCCGCGCCGCAGCACCGGCTGCGCGGCGACCGCCAGCAGGCCGGCCCGGGCGCCGTTGCGCACCGCCCCGCGCGGCAGCGCCGAGGTCAGGGCGCCGAGGACGGCGTTGAACCCGTAGCTCGTGCCCACGTCCAGGGCCCGGCGGGTCTCCCGGCCGGCGGTGCGGCGCAGGACCCCGTAGACCAGGAGCGTCGCCGCGGCGTGCCCGAAGAGGAAGACGGCGGCCGTCCACCACGCCCCGTACGCGTACTCCGCGTAGCCCAGCACCGCGACCAGCAGCAGGGCGTACGGCAGCGGCATGGGCTCCTCGACCACGCAGGCGCTGCTCAGCAGCGTCTCCCAGCGGCCGGCGGCGAGGTTGTCGACGTTCGTCGAGCAGCCGCGCAGCACCCGTTCCCGCTCGACCGGATCCAGCCGTTCGAGCGCGTGGGCCCCGAGCTGGACCGCGCCGGCGTAGACCGCTCCCAGCGGCACTGACCATGACCATGGCGATGGATTCACCGGACCATGATCGGGTACCGCCCTCCGGTGCGCTGCGGCGGGCCCCGTGAGACCATGACCGGAACATGACTGGATCCCCCTCCCGTGCGCCGATGCGCGGCACGCGGGCCGCGATGTTCGCGGCCGTGTGCGTGGCATTGGGTGCGATGGGGCATTCGTACATGTCCGGTATGAACGTCCCCTTCGGCAGCCTTCTGGCCGCTTTCGCCCTCACCGGGGTCCTCGCCTGGGCCGCCGCCGGACGACGCCGCGGCCCGGCCGGAATCACCGCCGCGCTGCTCGCCGTCCAGGGCGTCCTCCACCTCGCCTTCACCGCCGGCCAGGCCGCCGGCCAGGCCGCCGGCCACCGGCACACCGCTCCCTCGCCGGAGCCGATGCCCGCTCACCACCACGTGCCCGGCATGCCGATGGACGCCCCCCTCGGCGGCGCCACGGCCACCGCCGGCCCGGACGCGGTGGCGGGCGCGGGGGGCGACCTCGCGGGCGCGGCGGCCGGCATGGGCGACATGGCCGGCATGGGCGACCTCCCCGGCATGGCCGACATGGCCGGCATGGCCGGGCACGGCGGCCTCGGGATGATCGCCGCGCACGTCCTCGCCGGGCTCTTCTGCGCCGCCTGGCTCGCCCGGGGCGAGGCCGCCGTCTTCCGGCTCGCCGGAGCCCTCGGCGCCACCGCGCTGCTGGCCGCCCGGCCCGTCGCCCGCGCGCTCGCGCTGCTGCGGACCCGGGTGGCCCCCGTACCGGCCCCGCCCGCGCACCGCCCCCGGTACGAACGCCCGCGCCGGCTGCGCGGGGCCGTACACGCCCACACCGCGGTCCGCCGCGGCCCGCCCGGCCGGCGAGACACCCGCACCACGGCCCCGAGGCCGTGCCGCCAGAGCCCCGCCCGGCCGGCGGTCCCCGCCGCGTACGCCCACCGCGTCGCCGCGGGCCGCCGGCGCGCCCCTTCGCGCGCGCACGCACCGGGCACCACCGGCCCCGCCCGCAGGGCGGCCGGAGGCCTTCCGGCGGCACCCGTCCCGCACCCCGCGCACGCCTGACGTCGCGTTCCCGGGCGACGGACGAGACCTGGGGCCGGTCCCCCGTTTCGCCGAACCCCAGGACCGACATGTCCCTTGACGAGCTCCAGAACGATCCCGCCCAGGACTCCGGAACACCGGCCGGGCCCGCCCGCCGCACCGCCGGGGGCTGGGCCGCGCTGCGGCCGCTGCTGCTGCGCGTGCACTTCTACGCCGGGCTGCTGATAGCCCCGTTCCTCTTCCTCGCCGCCGCCACCGGCCTGCTGTACGCGGGCTCCTGGCAGGCCGAGCGCATCCTCTACTCCCACGAGCTGACCGTCGACAGCGTCGGCGAGCGGGCCCTGCCGCTCAGCACCCAGGTCAAGGCCGCCCAGGGCGCCGCCCCCCGGGGCAAGGTGCTCGGCGTGTGGCCCGCGCCCGAGGACGACGCCACCACCCGGGTGATCATGGAGGAGCCGGGCCTGGCCGAGGGCGAGACCGTCACCGTCTTCGTCGACCCCTACACCGCAGACGTCCGCGGCCGGCTGACCACCTCCGGTGACGCGCTGCCCCTGCGGGCCTGGCTGAGCGAGTTCCACGCGAGCCTCCAGCTCGGGGAGTCCGGCCGCACCTACAGCGAACTCGCCGCCAGCTGGCTCTGGGTGGTCGCGCTCGGCGGCCTCGCCCTGTGGATCGGACGCCGCCGCGCCCGCAAGGCCGACCTCGTCCTGCCCGACCGCGAGGCCACCGGCCGCCGCAAGACCCTGTCCTGGCACGGCACCGTCGGCCTGTGGGCCGCCGCCGGGCTCGTCGGCCTCTCCGTGACCGGCCTGACCTGGTCGAACTACGCCGGCGAGAACATCGGACAGCTCCAGGACCGGCTCGGCGGCGCCACCCCCGCCGTCACCGCCACGCTCCAGCCGGGCGCGGCCGCCGGTGCCGACGGCGGCGACGAACACGCCGGGCACGTCATGACCGACGGCATGGAGATGCCCCCGCCGGCCCCCGTCACCGACATCGGCATCGACAGGGCCGTGGCCGCCGCCCGCGCCGCCGGCGTCACCGAGAGCCTGCGCGTGACCCTGCCCGCCAAGGGCAAGGGCTACGTCGTCAAGGAGAACGACAAGACGCTCCCGGTGCACCTGGACTCGGTCGCCGTCGACCCCGCCGACGGCCGGATCATGGACGGCCTGCGCTTCGCCGACTACCCGCTCCTCGCCCAGCTCACCCGCTTCGGCATCGACCTCCACATGGGCCTGACCTTCGGCATCGCCAACCAGCTCGCGCTGGCCGCGCTCGCCGTGGCGGTGATGTTCCTGGTCGTGTGGGGCTACCGGATGTGGTGGATGCGCCGCCCCACCAAGGACCGCCGGCTGTCGGTGGGCCGTGCCCAGCCGCGCGGCGCCTGGCGCAGGCTGCCGGTGACCGTGCTGCTGCCGTCCGCCTGCGCGACGGCCGTCGTCGGCTGGTTCGTCCCGCTGCTGGGGATCAGCCTGCTGGCCTTCCTCGTGATCGACCTGACCGCCGGGTTCGCCGCGCGCCGGCGCGCGGCGCGGACCGCCTAGGCACGGTCCGGGCGACGGTGGGCCCGTACGCGCTTTCCCGCGTACGGGCCCACCGTCGTCCCGGCGGTCAGGGCGTGTACTTGTAGCCCACGCGGCGGACGGTCTGGATCGCCCCGCGGTGCGCCGCGCCCAGCTTGCGGCGCAGCCGGGCGATGTGGACGTCGACCGTGCGGCCGTCGCCGACGTGCCCGTAGCCCCACACCGTGGTCACCAGCTGGTCCCGGCTGTGCACCCGGTGCGGGTGCGCCACCAGGTGGGCGAGCAGCTCGAACTCCAGGTACGTCAGGTCCAGCTGCTCGCCGTCGACCTCGGCCGTGCGCTGCGCGGCGTCGATCCGCACGAGCGCGTCGCCGTCGGCCGGCGGGGACGCGGGCGCGGGCCGGGCGGAGTGCGGGGCCGGTCCGGCGGCCGGTCCGGCGGCGGGCGCGGGGACGGACTGCGGGGCGAACGCGATCGGCTGCTGGTCGGCCGGTACGAGAACCAGGTAGCCGACCATCGGCGGCTGGCCCGGCAGCGCGGGAACGGCGTGCTGGGGCGCGGGCAGCCAGGTGGCGCCGGGCGGGAGCAGGTCCACGACCCGGGCCACCTCGTCGCGGTCCACGGCACGCAGCCGGTGGCGCGGAGCGGGCGGGAAGGGCAGGGGGGCGGAGGTCGCAGCGGAGGCGGCGGGAGCGAAGGAACGGGTGCTCGTCATGAGTGGTCAGCTCTTTCACGCGGAGTGGTCGGCAGAAGACGTACGTGTGCGTGTGCGTGTGCACGTAGTCGTTGCGTACCGCGCAGACCGAAGGCCCCGGGCGGGTCTGGTGTGAGGTCCCGGAGGCTTTAGAGGGCCGGCGCGTTCTCGGCGCGGCAACACACCCGGTCGAAGTCGTGGTCCTGACGGGACGGCCAGAACGGCTCCAGGTCGCTGCGACCTGTCGGGAAGTACGGATGGCTGGCCATGGGCGCCATTGAAGCAGAAACGGGGGCCCGGGGCAGGCGTCATCTCACTGGGTGGATCGAAATCTCACATAGTGTCGTCAACTCTTCGTGTGGCCGCCACAATTGCGACAAACCGTCAGCCGGACAGCTGCTTCCGCCCGTCGGGCCCGGTCGCCCGTATCGCATCGTGGGCCGAACCGTCCCACTCCCACGACAGCCCCGCGCCGCGACCGTCTCGCGCGGGGAGGAACACGAACCCGCGCGCGTCCTCCTTCCCGGCCGCACGGCGGAGCATCGCCTCCGTGACGGCCGCCACTGACCACGACGGCGGCGGCGCCCGCCTCCCCGGGGGGAGGCGGGCGCCGCCGTCAGTACGGTGCGGCCGTGGCCGCGGTCAGACCAGGCCGTCCTTCTCCAGGCCCGTGCAGCAGGTGTCCGTGATCAGGCGGGTCACCACGTACGGGTCCACGTTCGCGTTCGGACGGCGGTCCTCGATGTACCCCTTGCCGTCCTTCTCCACCTGCCACGGGATGCGGACCGACGCGCCGCGGTCGGAGACGCCGTAGCTGAACTCGTTCCACGGGGCCGTCTCGTGCAGACCCGTCAGGCGCTCGTCGATGCCCGCGCCGTAGTTCTTGACGTGGTCCAGCGGCTTGCTGCCCTCGCCCAGCGCCTCGCACGCCGAGATGATCGCGCGGTAGTCCTCGCGCATCGCCCTCGTGGAGAAGTTGGTGTGCGCGCCGGCGCCGTTCCAGTCGCCCTTCACCGGCTTCGGGTTCAGCGTCGCCGACACGTTGAAGTCCTCGGCCGTGCGGTACAGCAGCCAGCGCGCGATCCACAGCTGGTCCGAGACCTCCAGCGGGCCGAGCGGGCCGACCTGGAACTCCCACTGGCCGGGCATGACCTCGGCGTTGATGCCGGAGATCTCCAGGCCCGCGGCCAGGCAGTGGTCCAGGTGCTTCTCGACGATGTCGCGGCCGAAGATCTCGTCCGCGCCGACCCCGCAGTAGTAGCCGCCCTGCGCCGCCGGGAAGCCGTTCACCGGGAAGCCGAGCGGGCGGGCGCCGTCGAAGAAGGTGTACTCCTGCTCGATGCCGAAGACGGGCGCCTGACCGGCGAACCTCTCCGCGACCGGCCGCAGCAGCGCGCGGGTGTTCGACGCGTGCGGGGTCATGTCGATGTCGAGTACCTCGCACAGCACGAGGATGTCGTTCCCGCCGCGGATCGGGTCCGGGCAGGAGAAGACCGGCTGGAGGACCCGGTCCGAGGCGTGACCCTCGGCCTGGTTCGTGCTCGAACCGTCGAATCCCCAGATGGGCAGCTCCGCGACGCCGGGGGCGGTGGCGCCCGTCAGGATCTTCGTCTTGGAGCGGAGCTTCGCCGTCGGCTCGGTGCCGTCGATCCAGATGTATTCAGCCTTGTAGCTCACGGGACCATCCTGACTCTGCGGGTGCTGCGGATCGCTGCGGTGTTGACGGCAGCGTGCCCCGTGGCGATTTCTCGTCGGTTGCCCATGTGTGAACCCCGTGTTACCGGCGTTTACGCCGCAGGTCGGGTGGCTTGTTCGGGTCGGTGTCTGTACATCCGTCCGAGTGGGGCACACTGAGCGGGTGAGCATTTCGTACGATTTGAACTCCTCCGCCGGCGGCCCGGGCGACGGCCCCGCACGCCCCCGCCCCCGCGTCGGCCTGCTCGGCACCGGCCCCTGGGCCCGCCGCACCCACGCCCCCGCCCTCGCCGCGCACCCCGGGGCCGAATTCGCCGGGGTCTGGGGCCGGCGCCCCGAAGCCGCGGCCGAGCTGGCCCAGGCGTACGGGGTGAAGGCGTACGAAGACCCCGACGCGCTGTTCGCCGACTGCGACGTCGCCGCCTTCGCCCTGCCGCCGGACGTGCAGGCCCCGCTCGCCGTACGCGCGGCCGCCGCCGGCTGCCACCTGCTGCTCGACAAGCCCGTCGCCACCACGGTGGAGGACGCCCGGGCCGTCGCCGACGCCGCCGCGGCGCACGGCGTCGCCTCCGTCGTCTTCCTCACCCTCCGCTTCGCCGAGCCCACGGCCGGGTGGGTCCTCGAACAGGCCGCACGCACCGGATGGTTCACCGCCTCCGCGCACTGGCTCGGCGCGGTCTTCCCGCCCACCGGCGAACCCGGCGCGTACGCCGACTCGCCCTGGCGCAAGGCCAAGGGCGGGCTGTGGGACGTCGGCCCGCACGCCCTCTCCGTCCTGATCCCGGTCCTGGGCGAGGTCACCGCCGTCTCCGCCACCCGGGGCCCGTCCGACCTGGTCCAACTGGCCCTGCGGCACGCCTCCGGTGCCGCCAGCACTGCCGTGCTCAGCCTGAGCGCGCCGCACGCGGCCGCCGGGGTGGGGCTGGAACTGCGGGGTGCCGAAGGCGTCTTCGCGCTGCCGGACTGGAGCGACGTACCGGGCGCCTACGGGCGCGCCCTGGACGCCCTGCTCGACGCCGCCCGCACGGGGGTCCCGGACCCGCGCGGAGCGGAGTTCGGGGCCCGGCTGACGTGGATCCTGGCCGAGGCGGAGCGTCAGCTGGCTACTTGATGAGGGCGTTGGCCACGATGACGGCCAGCCCGATCGCGGCGTCGGCCAGGCCGACGAGCAGCGCCGGGGCGATCCGGTAGCCGACCCGGACCGCGACGAAGGCCCCCCACGCGAACAGCAGCGCCGTGTTCAGCCCGAGCCCGGTGGCCGTCACCCCGTACGGCTCCCAGTGCGCGAGCCCCGCGAGCAGGAGCAGCAGGACGGTGGGGAGGGTGGCCGCGACCATCGGCCACTCGTTCCCCAGGGCCCGGCCCAGCAGCCGCCACCGGTGCACGACGGAACCGGCCCGCTGGTCGGCCATGTGGTGCGCGTACCCGTGCGCGAGCGCGGCGGTGACGGCGGTGACCAGGACCCAGCTGGCGTCGTAGAAGGGGGTGTACGCCTCCCCCTGCTGCTCCAGCGCGGCCAGCAGCCCGCTGGCCAGCACGGTCCCGTACACCCCTCCGAACATCCAGTCGCTCCCGCGACGGGCCGGGCGAGGGGTGGTCCTGGGCTTGGGGTCGGGTTGCTGCTCCGTCACGGCGCCGGTCCTTTGGTGCGTTTTGTCTGTGTTTGCTCCTCGGGCCACCCTAGCGGGGCGGGGCGTGGGGACGTCGTGAAGGCCGGGGCGGGGGGTGGGAGCGGGGCTCGGTGCGTCCGTCTCAGGGCGGGTCCGGGGGTTTCCCGTCAGTCCCATCGTCCTTCCGTGTCGGGCCGGCCCGTCAAGGGCGCTCCTTCGTCGCGTCGCTTCGCGATGTCGCTTCGCTCCACCCTTGACCGGCCGGCCCGCCCCGGAAAGCCGAAAGACTGCCGGGAAGCCCCCGAAGGAACGGTCACGGGGCAGGAGGAGGGGAGCGGCTCCTCCAGCGAAGAGACGAGGGACCGGGCCAAGGCCGTGTCCCGCATCCGGGCCCGTGCCCTGCCCGGCCGCGCCGGGGCCCGACTGCCCACACCTCATGCCCACCAGAGCAGCACAGGGAGCCGGCAGGCGCGTCAGATCGCCACGTGCTCCTCCCGCCTTGGCGTCCGACGACCGCCCGTCGCCGATGCCCGCACCACATGACGACGAGACGGCGTCAGGCGCCGGCGGGGAGTGGGTACCTTGATCAACATAGTTGACCGATTCCTGAGGAAAGCCCCATCGTGAGCGACTCGCGCCCCCACCTCCTGTTCTCCTTCGGCACGCTGATGGACCCGAAGGTCCAGCAGGCACTCTTCGGCTGGGTCGTGCCCAGCCGTCCCGCGTCCCTGGCCGGACACGCGACCAGGCCGCTGAAGATCACCGACCCTGACGTGATCGCCGCCAGCGGCCTCGACGTCCACCTGATCCTGGAGCGCAGGTTCGGCACCGTGGTCGACGGAGCCGTTCTCCACCTCACCGACCGGGAACTCGCCGCAGCCGACGCCTACGAGGTCGACGACTACACCCGCCGGCGCGTCGTCCTCTCCTCCGGGGAGAGCGCCTGGGCCTACCTGGACGCGAATCCGCTGCGCCCGGCGGCGCGGATCGTGATCGTGGGCGACAGCATCGCCTACGGCCGCTGCGATCCGCAGGGCGGCTGGGCGGCCCGTCTGGCGGCTGCCCACATCGCCGAGAACGAGACGGCCCACCGGCTCTTCAACCTCGCCATACCCGGCACCACCCTGGCGGACGTCAGCGAGCAGACGCCCGCCCTGCTATCCCCCCGCCTGCCCGACACCATCCTCCTCGCCGCAGGGATCAACGACTCCGCCGTACCGCTCTCCGCACCGCACGCCGATGGACTCGCGAACCTCACGGACGGACTCGACGCGCTCGCCGCGACGGCCCACGCGCACAACGCCCGCCTCGTCGTCCTGGGCCCCATCTGGCTGGACGAGGACCGCACCGGCGACTACGAGGGCCTGCGCTTCACGGAGAACCGGGCGCTGGCCCTGCGGGAATCCCTCCGGACGTGGTGCGAGGACAACCACATCGACTTCGTCGACCTGTGGGAGCCGCTGCGGGGCAAGCCCGACCTGCTCATAGACGGCATACACCCCACCCCTGAGGGCCACCAGGCGCTCTACCGGCACCTGGCCGCCTGACCCGATACGGCCGGACGCCGAACCGAGGGAAGCGCGTAGCGATCTGTCGCGCCCACCGGTCCCGGACGGGGTCCTGATCAGCATGGGGGTGCGGGTAGCCGGGCCCCCGGCCTTGCCGGGCAGCGCAGGGGCCCGAATGCGGGACATGGCCAACGCCTGGCCCCTCGCCACATCGCTGAGGGACCCGCCCCTCCCCTTCCTGCCCCGTGACCGTTCCTTTGGGGGCTTCCCGGCAGTCCTTGTCTTTCCGGGGCGGGCTGGTCGGTCAAGGGTGGAGCGCAGCGACATCGCGTAGCGACGCGACGAAGGAGCGCCCTTGAGGGACCAGCCCGACACGGAAGGACGATGGGACTGACGGGAAACCCCCAAACCGGCCTGACCCCGCCCAAGTTCAGCGGGCCGCCGTGATCCCGCTCCAGACGTTCCCCCGCCCGCCCGTGCCACTGTTGTTCCCTGGAGTCCGGATAGGGGGTGGGGGCTGCTCATCTCAGGCTCTCCATCTGCCGTCTGATGAGTTCCACGCTCTGCTGTGCTGGCAAAACCTCCCCCTCAAGGTCTCCAAAGGCTCGCACCGCGTCTCGTACGTCCTCGGGCTTGGTGATGATCGACGCCGAGCGGTAGGAGTCCACGCTCACGGACTGCACGTGCGTCGGTGAAGTCAAGATGCTCAGGGGGACGTCGATCAACAGGTTCGGTTCCGCGTAAGACCGTCTGGGCCGAGTGTGCCCTCAGGGGGTGAATGCCTCGCGGGCCGCCGTCAGGAAGTCGCGGATGGTGGTGCGTTCGGCGGGGGAGAGGGGGGTGAGGGCGCCGAGCAGGGTGTCGATCGCCGGCCCGAAGAACTCCTGGCCCAGTCGGACCGCCTCCGGCCGGACCCGGAGCAGGACGCGGCGGCGGTCGGCGGGGTCGCGGACGCGCTCCACGTGGCCCAGGCGCTCCAGGCGGTCGAGCACGCCGGTGGTGCCCGCCGAGTTGAGGCCGAGCCGGGAGCGCAGGAGGCCCGGTGTGGCGGGTTCGGCGGCGCGGGCGGCGTCCAGGAGGCAGATCAGGGCCCGCACATCGGTCGGGTGCATGCCGTGCGCGGCGGCGAACTCCGCCTGACGGAGGCCGAACTCGACGGCCACCGCGCGCAGCAGGTGCACCAGTTCGAGGTTGCCGCCCACGTTGCCGCCCATGCCATCGCCCGCCGCATCGCCCGCGTCGTCGTGCACGTTGCCTCCCGCATCGTCCCGGCCTAGGATCTCTCGCTGAGCGAGATTATCGCCGAGCGAGGCATTGGAGCCAGCCATGTCCCGGACGTCCTTCCGTGCCGCCTACGACGAGGTGCTCGCCCAGTGGCCAGGTCCCGTCGAGGCCGTCGACGTGCCCACGCCCTACGGAGTGACCCGCGTCAACAGCTGCGGTCCCCTCGGGGCGCCGCCGCTCGTGCTGTTGCCTGGGGGCGGGGCCACCTCCACCGTGTGGGGTGCCTGCGTCGCCGCCGGACCGGCCCGCACCCGGCGGGTGCACGCCGTGGACCTGGTCGGAGATCCCGGGCTGAGCGTCCCGGCACCCGGACGGGGGATGCGTACCGTCGAGGACCTCGCGGGCTGGCTCGACGCGCTCCTCGACGGCCTGCGCGACCTCGGCGGGCTCGACGGGGGGCCCGTCACGCTGGCCGGGCACTCCTACGGGGCCTGGATCGCCGCCCACGCCGCCGCGCGGCGGCCCGGGCGCCTCGGCCGGCTCGTCCTGCTCGACCCCACCCAGGTCTTCACCGGGCTGCGCCCCGGCTACGTCCTGCGCGCGCTGCCCATGCTGCTCAGGCCCGCTCCGGCCCGGATCCGCTCCTTCCTGGCCTGGGAGACCGGCGGGGTCCCGCTCGACCCCGCCTGGACGCGGCTCCAGGAGGAGACGGCCGCCTTCCCCACCGTGCGGCCGGTCACCGGCCCGCGCCCGGATCCGGCCGGGCTCGGCGGGCTGCCGGTGGAGGTCCTCTTCGCGGGGCGGGCCCGCTGCCACGACCCCCGCCGGGCCGCCGCCGCCGCGCGCGCCGCACTGCCGGACGCGCGGGTCGGCGTACTGCCCGGCGTCTCCCACCACGCGCTGCCGCTGACGGCGCCCGCCGAGATCGCCCGTCTCCTGGCGCCGGTCTAGGAGGCCCCGCCCGTGCGGGAGAGGGCGTCGCGGACGGCTTCCTCGGAGCGGGCGACCACGGCCGTGCCGTCCTCGGCGGTGATGATCGGGCGCTGGATCAGCTTCGGGTGGGCGGCGAGGTGGGCGATCCAGCGGGCCCGTGCCTCGTCGGTGTCCTCGCGCGGCAGGTCCCGTACGCCGGTCTCCCTCGCGAGGGCGTCGGAGGTGCGCGTGATGTCCCACGGCTCCAGGCCGAGACGGCCGAGCACCTCCCGGATCTCGTCCTCGGACGGTACGTCCTCCAGGTAGCGGCGCACCGTGTAGTCGGCGCCCTCCGCGTCCAGCAGGGTCAGCGCGCTCCGGCACTTCGAACAGGCGGGATTGATCCAGATCTCCATGCCGGCCAGGGTAGTCAGACTCCGCGCGGCCAGGGCTTTTGTCAGTGCCCCCCACTAAAATCGAAGGAGCACGACAGGAAGCCAACTACCGTTTGGGAGGCTGTAGATGGCCGCTGCCGCGATCATTTCGATGCCCAAGAAGAAGCCGCTGCCGGCGGGTCTGCCCCGCGAGTGGTACGAGAACCACAACCGCCGTCTGAAGGCGATGCGCCTGGCGATCTCCCTGCTCGACACGGGGACGTACGACGCCAAGCGCGCCACCAACCGCAAGATACGGACGATGGCGGTGCGCGTCGGGATCCACCGCCCGTCCAATGTCACCTGCCGGATGGTCCGCGCCTTCATCGTCGCCAACGGGGGCTGACGCGCCGGCCGGCCGGCCCGTGCGCCGGCCGGCCCGGTTCACTTCTCGTCGAAGGTGATCTCCTCGACCGGGCGGGTCATCCTCATGGTCCCGCCGTCGCCGTTCCCGTCTCCGCCGACCTTGACGATGCGGTGGAGGCCGGTGAGCCGGTCGGCCTTCCCCTGGAGGTAGAAGCCGTCGCCGGCTCCGGCGAGGAAGGCCGGCAGGCAGGCCAGGGGCGGGCCCTCCAGCCCGAGGTCGAGGTAGTCCTTCAGGCGGCGGAACAGCTTCGGGAGGATCACCGCCCCGTTGTCGGCCGTGATCGACTCCATGCCGGTGACCTTGAAGCCGTCGGTGGTCACGTCCTGGGCCCAGACGCCCTTCCGGGGGACCGCGTCCCTCGCCGCCTTCGCGGCGACGGCCAGGGCGGTGCGCAGGTGGTCGGGGAAGCCGGTGTAGAACGTCGGATAGGCCAGGCCCTCCTTGACCAGGTGGTGGTTGGCGGTCTTCTTCAACTGGTCGACGCCGACGTCGATCTCGTACCCGTTGAACGCCGGCGGGTTCTTGCGGCCGACCAGGGCCACGCACCGGCCGTGGACGTCGGCGCCGCCGGTGAGGACGAAGCCGGGCACCGCCTCGGGGATCGTGGAGGTGATGGTCTCCTCGTCGTCGCGGTGGAAGTCGGTGAAACCCAGCCATGTCAGCAGCTCGTCCGCGGCCCGGTGGGCCGGCGGCAGGGGCTGGTGCCGCACCCCCGACGCGCCGTCCCCGTAGTGGGTCTCCAGCGCGTCGACGCCCTCCAGCCGGACGGCGGCGCGGCCGTCGGCCTTCGGCAGGATCCGGTGGACGCCGGGCACCCGCTTCCAGTCCGCCACGTCGTCCGGGGTGAAGGAGACGGTGTCACCGTCCGGCTGGAGGCCCTTCGCCCGGAAGGTCCCCCTGATGATCAGCATGGACATGATTCCTCCCGTACCTCATGGACGATGACGCCCCGTACGGATCTCGTGGTCCGGGGACAGCAGCAGCAGCGCGACGTCGTCGCGCGGGCCGCCCCGGGTGAAGGCGGCGAGGTCCCGCCAGACGGCCGGGACCAGCCCGGCCGGGTCGTTCGCCAGCACCGGCACCCGGACGGACAGCGGGTAGAAGTTCCCGGCCGCGTCCCGTGCCTCGGTGACCCCGTCGGTGTGCGCGAGCAGCCGGTCGCCCGGCAGCAGCGGGACCTCGGTCACCACCGCGCCGGCCGGCCCGGCCAGCCCCAGGCCCAGCGGGGGCCCCGGATCCACGGCCACTTCCGTGACCGCGGGGCCCCGGAGCAGCAGCGCCGGCGGATGCCCGCACGACACCACCCGTACGACGGGCAGCCCGGGCGGGAACTCCAGCAGCAGGGCCGTCGCGAACAGCTCCGGGTGCGCGACGGCGTCCGCGGCCGCGTCGGCCGTCAGCCGCCGGTCCAGCCGCGCCGCCACCGCCGCCAGGACCGGGTCGTCCAGGACCGCCTCGCGGAACGCGCCGAGCAGCGACGCCACCGTCCCGACGGCCGCCAGCCCGTGGCCCTGCACGTCCGCCACCACCGCCCGCACCCCGTACGGCCCGGCCCGTACGTCCACCAGGTCGCCGCCGACCAGCGTGCCCCGCTGCGCCGCCCGGTACAGCCCGGCGCAGCGCACCGGGCCGACCCGCTCCGGGACCGGAGGCAGCACCGCCAGCTGGGCGGCCTCGGCGACCGTCCGCACACTGACCAGCTGGGTGTCCCGGCGCCGCCGCACCCAGGCGATGATCACGCTCAGCAGCCCGACGCTGGCCACCGTGGCCAGGTCGCTGCCGCGGGCCTGACCCACTCCGAGCTCGGGAATGCCCAGCAGGAGCAGCACGAGCCCGGCGAAGACGGCGGTGCCGGCGGGCCCGTACGCGAAGGCGGCCACGGCGGGCAGGGCCGCCAGGAAGTAGGCCAGCTCCTCCGTACGGGTGGTCCACTGGATGAGGCAGAGCACCACCATGGCCACCGCGGGCGCGATCCGGGCCCAGCGCGGCGGCGGTGCCCCCTGCAGCCGGCCCGGCTCCTCCCGTCCGCGTCTCACCCCTCCACCCTGGTACGGCGGCCCGGGCCGCGCACGCCGGGTGGCCCCGGCCGGCCCGGACGGCGACAGTGGTTTCCGTGACGGATGTGCGGAGCGCGGCGATCAGTACCCGGCTGAACTGGCTGCGTGCCGGGGTGCTCGGAGCCAACGACGGCATCATCTCCACCGCGGGCCTCGTCGTCGGTGTCGCCGGCGCCACCACCTCGCGCACCGCGGTCCTCACGGCGGGCGTGGCTGGGCTGCTGGCGGGGGCGCTGTCGATGGCGGCGGGGGAGTACGTGTCGGTCAGCTCCCAGCGGGACTCCGAACGGGCGGCGCTGGAGGTGGAGCGCAAGGAGCTGGCGGAGGAGCCGGAAGCGGAGCTGGACGAGCTGACGGAGCTGCTGGGCGCGCGGGGCCTGAGCCGCGAGGTGGCCCGGGAGGCCGCCGAACAGCTGACGGAACGGGACGCGCTGCGGGCGCACGCACGGGTGGAACTGGGCATCGAGCCGGACGAGCTGGCGAACCCGTGGCACGCGGCCTTCGCGAGCCTGGTGGCCTTCACGGCGGGGGCGGTGCTGCCGCTGCTGGCGATCGTCCTGCCGGGGGCGTCGTGGAGGGTGCCGGTGACGGTGGTGGCGGTGCTGGGGGCGCTGGCGCTGTGCGGGGTGGTCAGCGCGCGGCTGGGCGGGGCGCCGGCGTCCCGGGCGGTGCTGCGGAACGTGGTGGGCGGGGGCGTGGCGATGGGCGTCACGTACGCTGTGGGCACCTGGCTGGGCGGCTGACCGCCCCCTCCTGACCCCGGGAAGCGCGCCGGTGCCGAGCGGCGCGAGCGGTGGGTGAAAGGAAGGGAGACTGGCCGCATGCGCATCGCCCTCACCGGATCCTCCGGACTCATCGGCCAGGCCCTCGTACGCTCCCTCCACGCCGACGGCCACCGCACCGTCCGCCTCGTGCGCCGCGCCCCCACCGCCCCCGGCGAGGCGCGCTGGGACCCCCGGGCCGGGTACGTCGACCCCGACGGCCTGCGCGGGTGCGATGCCGTGGTGCACCTCGCCGGGGCCGGCATCGGGGACCACCGCTGGACCGACGCCTACAAGCGCGAGATCCGTGACAGCCGGGTGCTCGGGACCGCCGCCGTCGCCCGGGCCGTGGCCGCCCTCGACACCCCGCCGCCCGTGCTCGTGTGCGGCTCCGCCGTCGGGTACTACGGGGACACCGGCGAGCGGGCCGTCGACGAGAGCGCTCCCGCCGGCACCGGGTTCCTGCCCGAGGTCTGCGCCGCGTGGGAGGCCGCCGCCGCGCCGGCCCGGGAGGCCGGGGTCCGGACCGTGTTCGCCCGCACCGGGCTGGTGGTCGCCGCCGGGGGCGGGGCGTGGGGGCGGATGTTCCCCGTCTTCCGGGCCGGCGTCGGCGGCCGGCTCGGCAGCGGCCGCCAGTACTGGTCGTTCATCTCCCTGCACGACGAGGTCGCCGCCCTGCGGTTCCTGATCGACACCCCGGGCCTCTCCGGCCCCTTCAACCTCACCGCCCCGCAGCCCCTGACCAACCGGGAGGTCACGGCCGCGATGGGACGCGTACTGCGCCGCCCGGCCGTGTTCGCCGTCCCGGCCCCCGTCCTGCGCCTCGTGCTCGGCGAGCTGTCGCAGGACGTGCTGGGCAGTCAGCGGGCGCGCCCCGCGCGGCTGATGGAGGCCGGGTTCACGTTCACGTACCCCGGCATCGAGGAGTCGATCAGAGCGGCGCTCAAGCCGTAGACGGCGCAGACTCCCGATCGTGTGCGACCGTTCGTGACCCGTGTGCGACCGTCGTGCGACCGGAGTTGTACGGAATCCCCACCGCAAGTCGGGTTCTCCTGGAGTCCGTTGGGGGAAGGAGGATCCCCACACAGCCGCGCCGACCTCGGGGAGGGGCACGTGCTCAGCAGCTCACACCATGCCGCACATCACGCGGACGTCGTCATCGTAGGAGCCGGAGTCTCAGGACTCGCGGCCGCGCACCACCTGATCGCGGCCGGGGTCACCGTCAGCGTCCTGGAGACCGCCGACGACCCCGGGGGCCGCATGGCCACCGAATCGGCCGACGGGTTCCGGCTCGACCGGGTCGGCCAGCTCCTCAACACCGCGTACACCGAACCGGCCCGCACCCCGGGCCTCACGGGACTGGTCCTGCGTCCCTTCGCCCCCGGCGTGCTGGTGCACGGCGCCGACGGCAGGCAGCAGCGGGCCGGGGCCCTGACCCCCGCCCGCGCGCTGGCCAGCGGCTCCCTCGACCAGGCGCGCTTCAGCGCCGCCCTGGGGCGGCTCGGGGCCCTGCCCGTGGAGCGCGTCCTCGCCCGGCCCGAACGCACCGCCCTCGCCAGCCTCGGCTCCCGCGGCCTGCCGCCGCGCACCGTGTCCGGCGTCCTGCGGCCCCTGCTGTCCGCCCTGCTCCGCGACCCGGAGCTCACCACGTCCAGCCGCGTGGCCGACCTCGCGCTGCGCACCTTCGCCAGGGGCCGCCTGGCCGTGCCCGAGGGCGGCGCGGCCACCCTGCCCGGCCTGCTCGCGGCGTCCCTGCCGCCCGGCACGGTACGCACCGGGATCAGGGTGCGGTCGGTGGCGACCAACCTCGTCACCACCGAGGAGCACGGGGAGTTCGGCTGCCGTGCCGTCCTGCTCGCCACCGGTGCCCGGGCCGCCGCCCACCTGCTCCCGGGGCTCCGTGTGCCCGCCTTCCACGAGGTCACCGTCATCCACCACGCCACCCCCGGACCGCTGCCCTGGGACGGCTCGCTGCTCCTGGACGCCGACCCCAAGTGGCCGCTGGCCCACACCACCGTGATGAGCGCGGTCGACCCCACCCGGGCCCCCGCCGCCCGCGGCCTGGTCACCACCACCGTGCACGGCCCGCCGCCGCCCCTGCGGACGGTCGCCTCCCGCCTGGCCCGGCTGTACGACACCTCGACGCGGGACTGGGAGCTGCTGACCGTCCACCACACCCCCGAGGCCGTCCCGGCGATGCCCCCGCCGCACGACCGGCAGCGGCCGGTACGGGTCCTGGCCGGCCTCTACGTGTGCGGCGACCACCGTGACTCCAACACCGTCGAGGGGGCCCTGCACTCCGCCCGCCGCGCCGCCACCGCCCTGCTGCGCGACTTCGGCGTCCCGCTGCCGGCCCAGCCGGAGCCCGCGCTGCCCGCGGCGGCCTGACGGCACGGACGCCCGGGACCCGGGCCCGGCTCCGCGAGGGGCCGGGCCCACCGGGCCGGCGCCATCCACCGCGCCGGCCCCCGGCCGTCAGGACCGCGCCGGCCCCCGGCCGTCAGGACCGCGCCGGCCCCCGGCCGTCAGGACAGTGCCGCCACCCGGTCCCGGTACGTCCGCACCGCCGAGGCGTCCCGGTACGGCTCCAGCCGCCGCTCGAAGTCCCGTACGTACTCCACCGCGCGCACCGACCGCATCTCCATCGCCTGCTGCGCCGCCTCCGCCCCCAGCGCGCACGCCTGGTCCAGCTCGCCGAGCCCCAGCCGCGCCGTGGCCAGCACCACCCGGCAGAACAGCCGCGAGCGCGCGAAGCCCGGCGCCCGCAGCTGGAGCGAGCGCTCCGCGTGCTGGGCGGAGGCCCGGTACTGCTGGAGGTCGCGGTGGCAGTGCCCGAACTCGTCCGCCAGCTGGCCTTCGTCGAACAGCCGGGCCCAGTGCGGTACGTCGTCCCCCGGCCGGGCCGCGCCCAGCGCCCGCTCGGCCCGCACCAGCGAGGCCGTCGCCGCCCGCACCTCGCCGAGCACCGCGTGCCCCCGGGCCTCCGAGGCGTGCAGCAGCGACTGCACCACCGGCGGCGGACCCGAGCCGACGCCCTGCTGCGCGACCCGGGCCAGCTGCACCGCCTCCCGGCCGTGCCCGAGGTACACCGCCTGACGGCTCATGGTGATCAGCACGTAGGACCCGTACTGCCGGTCCCCGGCGGCCTGGGCCAGCCGCAGCGCCTGGACGAAGTACCGCTGGGCCAGGCCGTGCGCGGCGATGTCGTACGAGGTCCAGCCCGCGAGCCGGGTCAGGTCGGCGGCGGCGGCGAACAGGCGGCGCCCGGTGGTCTCGCCATAGGTGCCGCGCAGCATCGGCTCGGCCTCGTGCTCCAGGTAGCGGACCAGGGCCTGCCGGGCGTGGCCGCCGCCGTAGGTGTGGTCCAGGGTCCGGAAGAGCTCGCTCACCGAGCGCAGCGCCGCGATGTCCCCGCTGGTCACCCGCTGTCCGGGCCCCCGGTCGATCTGGCGCTGCCGGGGCACCGTGGTGCGGCCCTGGGCCGGGACCCGGTGCGCGGCGGGGTCGGCGCCGCGGGCGACGCGTTCGTCGGCCCGTCCGATGAGCCAGTCCCGGCTGGGCACCACCAGCCCGGCCGGGGTGAAGGCGATCTTGCGCAGCTCGGCGTGGGAGCCGGAGTCCTTGCGCCACAGCCCGCTCGCGATGTCCACGGCCTCCTCCGGGGTGGCCGCGAACTCCAGCCCGGCGTACACGGGGGCGCACGCGTCCAGGCCCAGATCCTGCGCCGACAGCCGCCGCCCCAGGCGCCGGGTGAAGACCTCCGCGATCAGCGCCGGCGTGGTGCCGCGGGGCTGCTGGCCGCGTAGCCAGCGGGTCACGGACGTCTTGTCGTACCGCAGGTCCAGACCGTGTTCCAGACCGAGCTGGTCGACACGGCGGGCGAGCCCGGCGTTGGAGAAGCCGGCTTCCGCGATCAGTGCCGCGAGCTGCCGGTTGGGGACACGCTGGGCAGGTCGTTCGGTCATCGGCTCCACGGTTTCCGTACGTGACGGACCGGGGTCCCGGCCCTGTGAACGGCGTGAATGTAGCGGCCAACTCCCCTCAGACCGCCCTCTCTGCCCCACATTCATCCGATCGTGTGCAGAATGGGTAGGGCTCTTTACGGACCGGTCCACTCGGTCCGCGTACGCTGCGCCACATGACCCGTCGGCCCCACGAGGCACACCGCCCCGATCCGTACGCGGAATCCACCGCCCCGCTGCCCGCCCCCGAGATCACCGAGGCGGAGTGCCGCCGCTGCGGCACCTACATCGCGGGCCTGGACGGGCGCTACGCGTGCGGGGTGTGCGGCTGGGTCAACGACCACTCCGAGGGCCACCGCAGGCTGCCGAGGGCCGACGAGGACCCGGACCGGCCGCCCGCGGGCCGCGGCCGGCCCCGCAGGCCGCAGGCCGCCGCGGGAGCCCGGGACAAGCCCGCCCCCGGGCCGGCCCCGGAGCCCGCCGCCGGGTCCGCGGGAGCGTCCGCGCCGGGGGCCTGAGGGGCCGCGCGCAGGCCGCCGTACTCTTGACCGGGGTGCGATACGTGCACACGGCAGGTTCCACACACAGCAGGTTCAACGAGGAGGCGCTGCGGTGACTGAGCTTCGGTTTGTCCATCTGGGCTTCGGGCCGGAATCCGTCGAGTACACCGCGGCCTGGGAAGAGCAGCGCCGGGTGCACGCGGCCCGCTTCGCCGACGAGATCGACGACACCTGCCTGATGGTGGAGCACGAGCCGGTCTACACCGCCGGCCGGCGCACCGACCCCAGCGAGCGCCCCCTTGACGGGACCCCGGTCATCGACGTGGACCGCGGCGGCAAGATCACCTGGCACGGTCCGGGCCAGCTGGTCGGGTACCCGATCATGAAGCTGCCGCGTCCCGTCGACGTGGTCGCCCACGTGCGCCGCCTCGAGGAGGCCCTCATCCGCACCGCCGCCGACTTCGGCCTGGAGACCACCCGGATCGAGGGCCGTTCCGGCGTCTGGGTCCTCGGCGACCCCGTGGAGCAGCGGCCGGCGATCGGCGGGCTCTCCCTCGACTTCACGGTGCCCGCCACGGACCCGCGTACGGGTGACGACGAGTTCGACGCCCGCCTGCACGGCCCCGAGTACGCCCCGTCCAACGCCGGCCAGCGCCGCGAGGACCGCAAGCTCGCCGCCATCGGCATCCGCGTCGCCAAGGGCGTCACGATGCACGGCTTCTCCCTGAACGTGAACCCGGACAGCACCTGGTTCGACCGGATCATCCCCTGCGGGATCCGGGACGCCGGTGTGACCTCGCTCTCGTACGAACTGGGCCGGGAGGTCACCATCGCCGAGGTGCTGCCGGTCGTCGAACGGCACCTGAGGGACGTGCTGGAGAACGCCGAGCTGCGGCCCCGCGAGATCGAAGCCGCCGGAGCCTGACCCGGCGGGGGAATGCGTCCGGCCGGCCCCCCGGTTGGCGGACGTAAGAGCGTACGAATTTACGGGCGTACCCTGGTGGGCGCCGAAGAATCGAAGTCACAGGGAGCCGGTCGTGTCCGCAGTCGCACCCGACGGACGCAAGATGCTGCGCCTGGAGGTCCGTAACAGTCAGACCCCCATCGAGCGCAAGCCCGAGTGGATCAAGACCCGGGCGAAGATGGGTCCCGAGTACACCAAGATGCAGGCCCTGGTGAAGGGCGAAGGACTGCACACGGTGTGCCAGGAAGCCGGCTGTCCGAACATCTACGAATGCTGGGAGGACCGCGAGGCCACCTTCCTCATCGGTGGCGACCAGTGCACCCGGCGCTGTGACTTCTGCCAGATCGACACGGGCAAGCCCGAGGCCCTCGACCGGGACGAGCCGCGCCGCGTCGGCGAGTCCGTGGTCACCATGGACCTGAACTACGCCACCATCACCGGCGTCGCCCGCGACGACCTGCCGGACGGCGGCGCGTGGCTGTACGCGGAGACCGTGCGCCAGATCCACCAGCAGACCGCCGGCCGCGCGTCCGGCCACACCAAGGTCGAGCTGCTGGCCCCCGACTTCAACGCGGTCCCGGAGCTGCTGGAGGAGGTCTTCGCCTCCCGCCCCGAGGTCTTCGCGCACAACGTCGAGACGGTGCCGCGGATCTTCAAGCGGATCCGCCCCGGCTTCCGCTACGAGCGCTCCCTCGAGGTGATCACCAAGGCCCGCGCGTACGGCCTGGTCACCAAGTCGAACCTGATCCTCGGCATGGGCGAGGAGCGCGAGGAGGTCAGCCAGGCGCTGAAGGACCTCCACGAGGCCGGCTGCGAGCTCATCACCATCACCCAGTACCTGCGGCCCTCGCCGCGGCACCACCCCGTGGAGCGCTGGGTGAAGCCGGCCGAGTTCGTGGAGCTGGCGCAGGAGGCCGAGGAGATCGGCTACTCCGGCGTGATGTCGGGCCCGCTGGTCCGCTCCTCGTACCGGGCCGGACGCCTGTACGGCCAGGCGATGGAGAAGCGCGCCCGGACGGGAGCGCAGTCCGCCTGACTCCGTGTGCGTGTGAACTCACGCACAATGCTTACCAATCGGTAACACCGCATCGGCGCGGCCCCTAGGCTTCTTTCGTGTGAGAAGCCCGGCGGGCCGCGTCTTCGTTTGCAACGTGTCCATCACATTTGACCGACCGGCCACGCCCTGGTAACACCAGTCGGTGACGCTGGATCCACGCACCGCACACGCCACAGAGCGAGCAGCGAGAGTAGGGGTCGACATCATGCAGGCCGCGCCAGTCCGCGCCATCGCCATCCCGTCCTTCAGCGAGGCCTTCCGGGGCCTGGAATCGCTGCTCATGAGCGGTGCACGCCGCAACGCCTGGGCGGCCGTCCTGGAGGACCGCCGCCGGGCGAAGGACCGGGTGGAAACCGAGCACGTACTCGAGGCCGCGGCGACCCGGACCCCGCAGGCCACGTAAACTCGCCTCATGGCGAGGAAGTCAAACGCAGAGACTGCTGCGAACCCCGGGCGACTGAAGCAGATCGCCCTGACGTACAAGATGACGCGCAAGGCCGACCCCAAGGTCGGTCTCATCGTCGCGGGCGTGGGAATCGTCACCTTCGGTGTCTTCCTTGCGATCGGCTTCCTGATCGGCCACCCGGTCTACCTGGGCATCCTGGGCTTCCTGGTGGCGTTCCTCGCGATGGCGATCGTCTTCGGGCGTCGGGCCGAGCGGGCTGCCTTCGGGCAGATGGAGGGGCAGCCGGGCGCTGCCGCGGCCGTACTGGACAACGTGGGGCGGGGCTGGACGACCACCCCGGCCGTCGCGATGAACCGGAACCAGGACATCGTCCACCGGGCCGTCGGCAAGGCGGGCGTGGTCCTGATCGCGGAGGGCAACCCGAACCGGGTCAAGACCCTGCTCGCGGCCGAGAAGAAGAAGCTGGCCCGGATCATGCCCGACATCCCGGTCCACGACTTCATCGTGGGCACCGGCGAGGGCGAGGTGCCGCTCAAGAAGGTCCGTACGACGCTGCTGAAGCTGCCGCGCGTCCTGTCCGGCCCGCAGATCACGCAGGTCAACGACAAGCTCCGGGCCATGGGTGACCTCATGAGCAACATGCCGGTCCCGAAGGGGCCGATGCCCAAGGGCATGCGCATGCCGCGCGGCGGAAAGATGCGCTGACCGTCTCCTCGTACGACCAGAGGGACGCGGAGAGACAGAAGGGGCGCCCCCCGGCCGGATGGCCGGGGGGCGCCCCTTTGCGTATACGAGCGATGCGTATGAGCCAGCGCCCCCGCGCGCGGACGCCTCTACGCGGAGGCGGTGGTGTGCCGCTGGATCCTGACCTGGACGGCGCCCGAGAGGCGGTCGTGCAGTCCGCGCCCGTCACGGTCCCAGACGAGCGCCGGGACGACGAGGGCGAGCAGCAGGGTACGGAGCACCACGCGGGGGATGCCGAGGCGGCCGCCGCCCTGCCCGATCACCCGGAGTCCGAGGATCCGCTTGCCGGGGGTGAATCCCACGGTGGCGACGGTCAGCAGGGTCAGGGACAGGAAGAGCGCGAGCGTCCAGTTGCCCGCGGCGGCCAGGTCCCCATGGGTGATGAGCCCGTACGCGATCAGCTGGCAGCCCATCCAGTCGATGGCGACGGCGCCGAGCCGGCGTCCGAAGCGGGCCACGGAGCCGGGGCCCGACCGCGGCAGACCGAGCCGCTGGCCCGGATAACCGAAGTCGACGCCCATCTCCTCGGCGGCCGCGCGCGGGCCGGAGAGCCAGGAACCGATTGCTTGCCTGTTGTCCACTCCACCACGGTACCGGTGCTCCTCCAGGGCACCTGGACCGGACCCTGGTTAACTTGTGCGAAACAAATGGGTCATGCTTGGGAAATCCCGTCTGCTTATGGTCGGGTCAGCGTGCGGCACCGCACTGACGCGCCACGAGCTATAAAGCCCGTCCCTGCCCCGGGACCGGGAGTAGGAGGAGTTGGATGTTCAAGAACGCCGACGAAGTGAAGCAGTACATCGAGGAGAACGACGTCAAGTTCGTCGACGTCCGCTTCTGCGACCTGCCTGGTGTGATGCAGCACTTCACCATCCCGGCGCGAGCGTTCGACCCGGCGGAGGAGCTCGCCTTCGACGGTTCCTCGATCCGCGGTTTCCAGGCGATCCACGAGTCCGACATGGCGCTGCGTGCCGACATCAGCACCGCGCGTCTGGACCCGTTCCGCAAGGACAAGACGCTCAACATCAACTTCTTCATCCACGACCCGATCACGGGTGAGGCCTACAGCCGCGACCCGCGCAACATCGCCAAGAAGGCCGAGGCCTACCTCGCCTCCACCGGCATCGCCGACACCGCGTTCTTCGGCCCCGAGGCCGAGTTCTACGTGTTCGACAGCGTGCGCTTCGCGACCTCCGCGAACGAGGGCTTCTACCACATCGACTCCGAGGCCGGCGCCTGGAACACCGGTTCCGAGGAGAACAACCGCGGCTACAAGGTCCGCTACAAGGGCGGCTACTTCCCGGTCGCCCCGGTCGACCACTTCGCCGACCTGCGCGCCGAGATCTCCCTCGAGCTGGACGCCCAGGGCCTCCAGGTCGAGCGCCAGCACCACGAGGTCGGCACCGGCGGCCAGGCCGAGATCAACTACAAGTTCAACACGCTGCTGGCCGCGGCCGACGACCTGATGCTCTTCAAGTACATCGTGAAGAACGTCGCCTGGAAGAACGGCAAGACCGCGACCTTCATGCCGAAGCCGATCTTCGGTGACAACGGCTCGGGCATGCACGTGCACCAGTCGCTGTGGGCCGGCGGCGAGCCGCTCTTCTACGACGAGGCCGGCTACGCGGGCCTGTCGGACACCGCCCGCTACTACATCGGCGGCATCCTCAAGCACGCCCCGTCGCTGCTCGCCTTCACCAACCCGACGGTGAACTCGTACCACCGCCTGGTGCCGGGCTTCGAGGCGCCGGTCAACATGGTGTACTCGCAGCGCAACCGCTCCGCCGCCATGCGCATCCCGATCACGGGCTCGAACCCGAAGGCCAAGCGCGTCGAGTTCCGCGCGCCGGACCCGTCCTCGAACCCGTACCTGGCCTTCTCGGCCCTGCTCCTCGCGGGCCTCGACGGCATCAAGAACAAGATCGAGCCGATGGAGCCGATCGACAAGGACCTCTACGAGCTCTCGCCCGACGAGCACGCGAGCGTCCCGCAGGTCCCGACCAGCCTGGAGGACGTCCTCAAGGCCCTGGAGGAGGACCACGAGTACCTCCTCGCCGGCGGTGTCTTCACCCCGGACCTGATCGAGACCTGGATCGACTACAAGCGCACGCACGAGATCGCCCCGATCGCGCAGCGCCCGCACCCGCACGAGTTCGAGCTGTACTTCGACCTCTAGAAAACGCGGATCGTGCCTGATGGAAGGCCCCCCGCCGCTCTCAGTGGAGAGCGGCGGGGGGCCTTCTGCTTTTGACAGGCCGCCCGGCCCGCGCAACGGTTGAAAGGAGTAAAAGACCGATAAGCCCGACATGTTCGGAGGTGCATGAAGATGCGCCGCAGGATCGTTGGAACCGTTGTCGCCGGAGCCGCCGGACTCGCCCTGGGTCTGCTGCCCGTCGCCAATGCCTCCGCCCACGACGGCGGCTGGGACTCCCGCTCGGACCACCGTCACTCCGGCCACTGGGACGACGGCTGCGGGGGGAACGGCCGCTGGCACGACCACGACCACGGCTGGAACGACAGCGACTGGGGCAACCGGGACCACGCCGGCTGGCACCACCACGGCGACTGGCACGACGACTGGGGCGGGTGGCGCTGATCCACGGCTGATCCACGGCTGATCCACGGCTGATCCACGCACCCGACTGTCCTCACGGTGCCCCCGCCCCGCGCCTCAGCGGAGCAGGGGCATCGCGCCGGTGAGCTCGCGCAGGGCGCGGACGGCGAGGTCCGCCGGGGAGCCGGGGCCCGACACCGGGCCCTCGCCGGCGGACCAGAGTTCCAGGGAGACGCGGATCGCGTCCGTGGCGGCCGCCGCGAGGAGGCGCACCGACATCGGGTCCGCCTCCGGACCGGCCAGCCGGGCCACCACCGGGACCAGGCGCTCCTCGGAGTCCTGGTTGACCCGGTACCAGACCGCCCGCAGCGCCTCGTCCGAAGCGGCCGCGCGCAACAGGCCGCGGGTGACCCGCAGCCCTTCCTCGACGGCCTTGGAGTCGCTCAGGGAACGGGTCACCGCACGCTCCAGGGCCTCCGCGAGCGGAGTCCCGGGACGCTCCTCCGCGAGCAGTGCGCGCCAGGCGTCCCCGCCGCCGGCGAGCAGCGGGGCCACGGCCTCCTGCTTGTTGCGGAAGTAGCGGTAGAAGGTGCGCAGGGCGACCCCCGCCCGGTGGGCGATGTCCTCCGCGGTGGTCCCGTCGGGGCCGTGCGCGGCGAAGAGTTCGCAGGCGGCGCGGGCGATGTCCAGCTGGGTGGCGGCCTTGCGGCGCTCGGTGAGCGACTGGGCTCCGGGGCCGCTCTGGGGGGAGTACGGGCGGGGAGATCTCACGGGTGCAGCCTACGCCAGGACCGGCTGGAGAATGCATGCCCTGCCAGTCTGGCAAACCGTGTCACACGCTCGGTACGCTCGCCCCCATGAACCGTTACGAAGGACGCCGCGTCCTCATCACCGGCGGCGGCTCCGGCATCGGCCGGGCCACCGTCCACCGCATTCTCTCCGAGGGCGGCCGCGTCCACGCCGTCGACGTGAACGAGGCCGGCCTGAAGGCCACCGCCGAGCGGGCGGCCGCCGACGGCCGGGCCGGCCGGCTGACCACCGCGCTCCTCGACATATCCGACGAGGCCGCGGTCCGGGCGGGCGTCACCGCAGCCGTCGACGCCCTCACCGGCCTCGACGTCCTGGTCAACGCGGCGGGCATCCTGCGCTCCGCGCACACCCACCGCACCACCCTCGACCTCTGGAACCAGGTGATCTCGGTCAACCTGACCGGCACCTTCCTGATGATCCGCGAAGCGCTCCCGGCACTGCTCGCGGGGGAGCAGCCCGTCGTCGTCAACTTCAGCTCCACCTCGGCGAGCTTCGCCCACCCCTACATGTCCGCCTACGCGGCCAGCAAGGGCGGCATCCAGTCCATGACCCACGCGCTGGCCGCCGAGTACAGCAAGCAGGGTCTGCGCTTCGTCTCCGTGGCCCCCGGCTCCATCGAGAGCGGCATGACCACCGGCAACGGCCCCGGCCTGCCCGAGGACACCGACTGGAGCCTGTTCACCAAGCTCGCCCCCGCCCTCGGCCAGGGCTTCGCCGGCCCGGAGACCGTCGCCGGGGTCGTCGCCATGCTGGGTTCCGAGGACGGCGCCTTCATCACCGGCACCGAGATCCGCATCGACGGCGGCACCCACTACTAGGCCGTCTCCTCCGGATCTTGCCGGGCCGGGCCGGTGAGGGGACTCAGCCGCCGAACCGCTCCCAGAGCCGGGGGAAGCGCTCCGCCAGCACGGCTTCGTTCTCAAAGTCCAGCGGGGTGCCCTCCGGCTCCTCCGCCTGCAACGGGATGCCCAGATCCGGCGCCACCGCCCCGGTGAGCTGCTCGTACGCCTCGTCGGCCGCGTACCCCAGCTCCTCGCCGTCCCCGTCGATCTCCTCGTCGAAATCGTCCAGCAGCTCCGCCAGCCGGTCCGGATCGTGCACCGCCCCCTCGAAGACCTCGCGGCCCTGCCCGATCAGCCAGCACCGGAAGTAGTCGAACGCGTCGTCGCTCGCCCCGCCGAGCAGCACCCAGGCCGCACCCCACAGGTCCCAGGTGTACGCCCGGTTGTACCGGGACTCGAAGTGCCGCGCGAAGTCCAGCACGGAGTCGGGATCGAGCTGCGCAAGCCGCTCCACGAGCAGCTCGGCGTGTTCCTCGGGGTCGCCCTCGGCGGCCTCGCGGGTACGGTCGACGATCTCCCAGAACTCCGTCTCGTCCATCACGGCTCCAGCATCACGGGTGCGCCCCGGCGCCGCCACCGCTCATACGGCCAAAGGCCGGTGTCCGAACCCCCGTGGGGGTGGACACCGGCCTCCGGCACGTCAGCGGCACCCGGCTCAGAGGCCGTAGCGCTCCCGGGCCTCCTTGACGGCCGACGCCGGGACCTCGCCGCGGCGGGCGAGCTGGGCCAGCGCGGCCACCGCGATCGACGGGGCGTCGACGCCGAAGTGGCGGCGCGCACCCTCGCGGGTGTCGGACAGGCCGAAGCCGTCCGTGCCCAGCGAGGTGTAGTCCTGCGGCACCCACTGGCTGATCTGGTCCGGGACCTGGCGCATCCAGTCGGAGACGGCCAGCACCGGGCCCGGGGCGCCCTCCAGCACGCGGGTGACGTACGGGGTGCGCTCCTCACCGCGCAGCAGCGCCTCGTCGCACTCCAGCGCGTCGCGCCGCAGCTCGCCCCACGAGGTGGCGGACCAGACGTCGGCGGCCACGTTCCAGTCGGCAGCCAGCAGTCGCTGCGCCTCCAGGACCCAGTGGATCGCGGTGCCCGAGGCCATGAGCTGGATCTTCGGGGCGTCGGCGGCCGGGGCGGCCTCGCCCAGGTCCGAGGCCTGGTTGAAGCGGTACAGGCCCTTGAGGATGCCCTCCTCCACGCCCTCGGGCATGGCCGGCTGCACCTTCGGCTCGTTGTAGACCGTCAGGTAGTAGAAGACGTCTTCCGGCTGCTCGCCGTACATCCGGCGCAGGCCGTCCTTGACGATCACCGCGATCTCGTACGCGAAGGCCGGGTCGTAGTTGAGCGACGCCGGGTTCGTGGACGCGATCAGGTGCGAGTGCCCGTCCGCGTGCTGGAGGCCCTCACCGGTCAGCGTGGTGCGGCCGGCGGTGGCGCCGACGATGAAGCCCTTGCCGAGCTGGTCGGCGAGCTGCCACATCTGGTCGGCGGTGCGCTGCCAGCCGAACATCGAGTAGAAGATGTAGAAGGGGATCATCGGCTCGCCGTGCGTCGCGTACGACGTGCAGGCGGCGATGAAGTCGGCCATGGCGCCGGCCTCGGTGATCCCCTCGTTGAGGATCTGGCCGTCCTTGGCCTCCTTGTAGTACATCAGCTGGTCGCGGTCGACCGGCTCGTACGTCTGGCCCAGCGGCGAGTAGATGCCGGCCGAGGGGAAGAGGGACTCCATGCCGAAGGTACGGGCCTCGTCGGGGACGATCGGCACCCAGCGCTTGCCGGTCTCCTTGTCCCGCATCAGGTCCTTGACGAGGCGGACGAAGGCCATGGTGGTGGCCATCTCCTGCTTGCCCGAACCCTTGATCAGCGGGGCGAAGGAGCGCTCGGCCGGCGCCGGCAGCGCCACGTGGTGGACCTTGCGGGCCGGGGCCGGGCCGCCGAGGGCCGCGCGGCGCTCGTTCAGGTACCGCACCTCGGGGCTGTCCGCGCCCGGGTGGCCGTACGGGACCTGGCCGTCGGCGAAGGCGCTGTCCGGGATCGGGAGGCCGAGGAGGTCGCGCATGTCCTTGAACTCGTCGGTCGTCAGCTTCTTCATCTGGTGGTTCGCGTTCTTCGACTCGAACCCGGCACCCAGCGTGTAGCCCTTGACGGTCTGCGCGAGGATGACCGTCGGCGCGCCCTTGTGCTCCAGGGCGGCCTTGTACGCGGCGTAGACCTTGCGGGGCTCGTGGCCGCCGCGGGAGGTGTGGAAGCACTCGGCGATCTTCGCGTCCGACAGCACGCCGGCCAGCCGCACGAGCTCGGCGTTGACGCCGAAGAAGTGCTGGCGGATGTAGGCCACGTCGCGGGTCGCGTACGTCTGGAACTGCGCGTCGGGCACCTTGCGCAGGCGGCGTACCAGGGCGCCCGTGGTGTCGAGCTGGAACAGCTCGTCCCAGGCGGTGCCCCACAGGGTCTTGATGACGTTCCAGCCGGCGCCGCGGAACTGGGCCTCCAGCTCCTGGACCACGCGGAAGTTGGCGCGGACCGGGCCGTCGAGGCGCTGCAGGTTGCAGTTGATGACGAACGTCAGGTTGTCGAGCTGCTCGCGGGAGGCCAGGGCCAGGGCGGCGGTCGACTCGGGCTCGTCCATCTCGCCGTCGCCGAGGAAGGCCCAGACGTGGGAGTGGGAGGTGTCCTTGATCCGGCGGTTCTCCAGGTAGCGGTTGAAGCGCGCCTGGTAGATCGCGGAGAGCGGGCCGAGGCCCATGGAGACGGTGGGGAACTCCCACAGCCACGGCAGGCGCCGCGGGTGCGGGTAGGACGGCAGGCCGTTGCCCCCGGATTCCTGGCGGAAGTTGTCGAGCTGCTGCTCGGAGATCCGGCCGTCGAGGAAGGCGCGGGCGTAGATGCCGGGAGAGGCGTGGCCCTGGATGTAGAGCTGGTCGCCCGACCCGTCGGCCTCCTTCCCGCGGAAGAAGTGCTGGAAGCCGGTCTCGTACAGCCACGCGGCGGAGGCGAAGGTGGCGATGTGGCCGCCGACGCCGTACTTGGAGCCGCGGGTCACCATGGCGGCCGCGTTCCAGCGGTTCCAGGCGGTGATCCTGGCCTCCATCTCCTCGTCACCGGGGAAGGCCGGCTCGGCGGAGGTGGGGATGGTGTTGACGTAGTCCGTCTCCAGCAGCTTCGGCAGGGCGAGGCCGGCGGCCTCGGCGTGCTGGAGGGTGCGGCGGAGCAGGTATTCGGCGCGGCGCGTACCGGCGGCCTTGGCGACGGCGTCGAGGGAGGCCGCCCATTCGGCGGTCTCTTCGGCGTCGCGGTCCGGGAGCTGGTCGAGCTCGCTCGGAAGCTTTCCTACGGGGTCGGACATCGGTGTGCGCCGCCTTCCGGACAAAGGAGAGGAGGTGGTGAAGAAAACCCTGACGGGCAGGACAGGGTCGATGGGCCCGGGTGGGGCCCGCAGTGACTGTAAGTCCCTGATCGATGATCGATCAAATAAAAGTGACGAATATTCGACGATCAGACGAAAGTCGGCACCCGGTGCCATGAACGCAGGCACGCCGTGCCGGTTTCATCAGTACACGCCAAAGGGCTGGCGCACCCCTGGAGGATCGCTAAAAGCCGCAGGTCAGGCGCTACGCGGGGCGCAGCCCAGGACGTGCCGCTTCACCAGCACCCCGATGTCCGGGTCCTGACCGCGGAACGCCGCGACGAGCGCCTCGTGCTCCTCCGCGTAGGACTTCTGGACGGTTCCCAGCCACCGGATGGACAGCGCCGTGAACACCTCGATCCCCAGGCTCTCCCAGGTGTGCAGCAGCACGCTGTTCCCGGCCGCCCGCACCATCTCCCGGTGGAACCCCACCGTGTGCCGCACCTGCGCCGTGCCGTCCTGGGCGCGGTCGGCCTCCCACAGGGCCGCCACGTGCGGCTCCAGCGCCGAGCAGTCGGTGGCCAGCCTCGGGGCGGCCAGCTCGGCCGCGATCTGCTCCAGGCCGGCCCGGACCGGGTAGATCTCCTCCAGGTCGGCCGCCGACAGGTTCCGCACCCGCACGCCCTTGTTCGGCGCCGACTCGATCAGCCGCAGCGTCTCCAGCTCGCGCAGGGCCTCGCGCACGGGCGTCTGGCTGACCTCCAGCTCCACGGCGATCCGCCGCTCGACGATCCGCTCACCGGGCTTCCAGCGGCCGCTGACGATCCCCTCCACGATGTGCTCGCGGATCTGCTCGCGCAGCGAGTGCACGACGGGTGGGGTGATCATCGGGGTTCAACTCCTGTGTGTGCGGACACGCCGGGCCTGATGCCTAGACAATAAGGCCGCCGTGTCCTGCTGCGATGCGTTCGTGGTGAGGGACGCAGGGTGAGGCTCGTTACAACGACGGCGCCCCCGTCCGGAAAGTCCCGGACGGGGGCGCCGCGATGCGACAGACGGTGCTGCGCGGGGCCTTACAGGCCGAGCTCGACCTCGAACTCGCCGGCCTCGAGGATCGCCTTGACGGCGGTCAGGTACCGGGCCGCGTCCGCGCCGTCCACCAGGCGGTGGTCGTAGGACAGGGTCAGGTACGTCATGTCCCGGATGCCGATGTTGGTGCCCTCGGCGGTCTCGATGACCACCGGGCGCTTGACCGTGGCACCGATGCCCAGGATCGCGACCTGGTTCGGCGGGACGATCACCGTGTCGAACAGCGCACCGCGCGAGCCGGTGTTGCTGATGGTGAAGGTCGCGCCGGACAGCTCGTCCGGGGTGATCTTGTTGCCGCGGACCTTGGCGGCCAGGTCGGCGGTCGCCTTGGAGATGCCCGCCAGGTTGAGGTCACCGGCACCCTTGATGACCGGGGTCATCAGGCCCTTCTCGGAGTCCACGGCGATGCCGATGTTCTCCGAGTCGAAGTAGGTGATGGTGCCCTCGTCGTCGTTGATCCGGGCGTTGACGACCGCGTGGGCCTTCAGCGCCTGGGCGGCGGCCTTGACGAAGAACGGCATCGGGGACAGCTTGACGCCCTCGCGGGCGAGGAAGCCGGCCTTGGCCTTCTCGCGCAGCTTCATGATCTTGGTGATGTCCACCTCGACCACGGAGCTGAGCTGCGCCTGCGAGTGCAGGGCCTTCATCATGTTGTCGCCGATGACCTTGCGCATGCGGGTCATCTTGACGGTCTGGCCACGCAGCTCGGACACCGCGGCCGGAGCCTTGGCGGCGGCCGGAGCGGCGGCGGCGGCCGGAGCCGGGGCGGCAGCGGCGGCCTTGGCGGCCTCCGCGGCGGCCAGCACGTCCTGCTTGCGGATGCGGCCACCGACGCCGGTGCCCGTGACCGACGACAGGTTGACGCCGGACTCCGAGGCGAGCTTGCGCACCAGCGGGGTCACGTACGCGCCCTCGTCGCCGGAGACGGCGGCGGGAGCGGCCGGGGCGGCGACGGGGGCCGGGGCGGCGGCCGGAGCCGGAGCAGCCGGAGCCGGAGCAGCGGCCGGAGCCGGGGCGGCGGCCGGAGCCGGAGCAGCCGGAGCCGGAGTAGCAGCCGGAGCCGGGGCAGCGGCCGGAGCCGGAGCCGGGGTAGCAGCCGGAGCCGGGGCGGCGGCCGGAGCCGGAGCAGCCGGAGCGGCGGCCGGGGCCGGAGCGGCGCCCGCGACGCCGATGACGGCCAGACGGGCACCGACCTCGGCGGTCTCGTCCTCGCCGACCAGGATCTCCAGCAGGGTGCCGGAGACCGGCGCGGGGATCTCGGTGTCGACCTTGTCCGTGGAGACCTCGAGCAGCGGCTCGTCGGCCTCGACGGACTCGCCGACCTCCTTCAGCCAGCGGGTGACGGTGCCCTCGGTGACGGACTCGCCCAGCGCGGGCAGCACGACGTCCGTGCCGGAGGCGGCCTGGGCCGGAGCGGCGGCAGCCGGGGTCTCGGCCGGTGCGGGGGCGGCCGGGGCCTCGGCGGCGGGAGCCTCGGCGGCCGGGGCCTCGGCGGCGGGGGCCGCAGCCGCGGCGGGCTCGGCGGCCGGGGCGGCGGCAGCGGCCGGAGCGCCGGAGCCGTCGTCGATGACGGCCAGCTCGGCGCCGACCTCGACGGTCTCGTCCTCGGCGACCTTGATGGAGGCCAGGATGCCGGAGACGGGCGAGGGGATCTCGGTGTCGACCTTGTCGGTCGAGACCTCGAGCAGCGGCTCGTCGGCCTCGACGCGCTCGCCCTCGGCCTTGAGCCAACGGGTGACAGTGCCCTCGGTGACGCTCTCGCCGAGCGCCGGAAGGGTTACGGAAACCGGCATGGTTTCAGTTGCTCCTAACGAAAGTGCGGAAGTGGTCGTCGCGCCCGTGACGATTAGTCGTGTGCGTGAAGCGGCTTGCCGGCCAGGGCCAGGTGGGCCTCGCCGAGGGCCTCGTTCTGGGTCGGGTGCGCGTGGATGAGCTGCGCGACCTCGGCCGGCAGGGCCTCCCAGTTGTAGATCAGCTGGGCTTCGCCCACCTGCTCGCCCATGCGGTCACCGACCATGTGGACGCCGACCACGGCACCGTCCTTGACCTGGACGAGCTTGATCTCGCCCGCGGTCTTGAGGATCTTGCTCTTGCCGTTGCCCGCCAGGTTGTACTTCAGGGCGACGACCTTGTCCGCGCCGTAGATCTCCTTGGCCTTGGCCTCGGTGATGCCGACCGAGGCGACCTCGGGGTGGCAGTACGTGACGCGCGGGACACCGTCGTAGTCGATCGGGACGGTCTTCAGACCGGCCAGGCGCTCCGCGACGAGGATGCCCTCCGCGAAGCCGACGTGCGCGAGCTGCAGGGTGGGGACCAGGTCGCCCACCGCGGAGATCGTCGGCACGTTGGTCTGCATGTACTCGTCGACCAGGACGTAGCCGCGGTCCATCGCGACGCCCTGCTCCTCGTAGCCCAGGCCCTGGGACACCGGACCGCGGCCGATGGCGACCAGCAGCACCTCGGCCTCGAAGGTCTTGCCGTCGGCCAGCGTCACGCGGACGCCGGTCTCCGTGTACTCGGCCTTGTCGAAGAAGGTGCCGAGGTTGAACTTGATGCCGCGCTTGCGGAAGGCACGCTCGAGGATCTTCGAGCTGTTCTCGTCCTCGACCGGGACGAGGTGCTTGAGGCCCTCGATGACGGTGACGTCGGTGCCGAAGGACTTCCACGCCGAGGCGAACTCGACGCCGATGACGCCGCCGCCCAGGATGATCGCGGACTGGGGCACGCGGTCCAGGACCAGAGCGTGGTCCGAGGAGATGATGCGGTTGCCGTCGATGTTCAGGCCCGGCAGCGACTTCGGCACGGAGCCGGTCGCCAGCAGGACGTGGCGGCCCTGGACGCGCTGGCCGTTGACGTCGACGGACGTCGGGGAGGAGAGGCGGCCCTCGCCCTCGATGTAGGTCACCTTGCGGGAGGCGACCAGCCCCTGCAGGCCCTTGTACAGGCCGGAGATGACCTCGTCCTTGTACTTGTGCACCCCGGCGATGTCAACGCCCTCGAAAGAGGCCTTGATGCCGAACTGTCCGGCTTCGCGCGCCTGGTCCGCGATCTCACCGGCGTGCAGCAGAGCCTTCGTGGGGATGCAGCCGTTGTGCAGGCAGGTGCCGCCGAGCTTGTTCTTCTCGATCAGCGCAACGTCGAGACCCAGCTGGGATGCGCGGAGCGCCGCGGCGTAACCGCCACTGCCACCGCCGAGGATCACTAGGTCGAAAACGGTGCTGGCGTCGTTCGCCACGTCACGTCCTCCATGCATGTGCGCCGGGCACCGGTCCTCTGTGACCGGGCGGCGGCTGGTAATCGGCCGCTTGCTTCTTCGGCCCTGTGGTGGGGGCCCTGTCCTGCCGAGAACCCATCTTCGCATTTGTCGGGGGGACGCGGGACGCCGGGCCCCGGGTGTGGACCGTGGTTCTGCCCGGGATCAGGGTTACCGCTGCGTAGAAACCTACTGATTCCCCAGGTTTCTTCCAGAGCGAACGCGCCCCGGGACCGTGATCGCGGTCCCGGGGCGCGGTGTGCGTCACAAGGGGCGTCTCACGGGGTGGTACGTGGGACGCCGGTGCGACGGGGGCGGTACGTCAGCCCAGGTCACCGGTGGCGGTGCGCTCGGCCAGACGCACCAGGGTGCGCACGGCGGAGCCGGTGCCGCCCTTCGGGGTGTAGCCGTACGGGGAGCCCTCGTGGAAGGCCGGGCCGGCGATGTCCAGGTGCGCCCAGGTGATGCCCTCGCCGACGAACTCCTGGAGGAAGAGGCCGGCCACCAGACCGCCGCCCATCCGCACGCCCATGTTGGCGATGTCGGCGGTGGGGGAGTCCATGGTCTTGCGCAGGTCCTCGGGGAGCGGCATCGGCCAGGAGGCCTCGCCGACCTCCTCCGCGATCTCGTGGATCGAGGTGCGGAAGGCGTCGTCGTTGGCCATGATCCCGAAGGTGCGGTCGCCCAGCGCCAGCACCATCGCGCCCGTCAGGGTGGCGACGTCGACGATCGCGTCCGGGGTGTCCTCGGAGGCCTTGGTCAGGGCGTCGCCCAGGACCAGGCGGCCCTCGGCGTCCGTGTTCAGGACCTCGACGGTCTTGCCGCTGTACATGCGCAGGACGTCGCCCGGCTTGGTGGCGGAGCCGGAGGGCATGTTCTCGGCGAGCGCGAGCCAGCCGGTGACGTTGACCTGGAGGCCCAGCTTGGCGGCGGCGATGACGGCGGCGAAGACGGCGGCGGCGCCGGCCATGTCGCACTTCATCGTCTCGTTGTGGCCGGCCGGCTTCAGGGAGATGCCGCCCGAGTCGTAGGTGATGCCCTTGCCGACGAAGGCGAGGGTCTTCTCCGCCTTGGCGTGGGTGTAGGAGAGCTTCACCAGGCGCGGCGGGTTCTCGGAGCCCTTGCCGACGCCCATGATGCCGCCGTAGCCGCCCTTGACCAGGGCCTTCTCGTCGAGGACCTGGACCTTGACGCCGTTCTCCTTCGCGGTCGCGGAGGCGACGGCGGCGAAGGCCTCGGGGGTGAGGTCGTTCGGCGGGGTGTTGATCAGGTCGCGGGCGACGTTGACCTCGGTGGCGACGACGACGGCGCGCTCGGCCGCGGCCTTGTGCTCCTTGTCGCGCGGCTTGGCGCCGAGCAGGGCCACCTCGGCCAGCGGCTGCTTGGGGCCGCCGTTCTTGGCGGCCTTCTTCTCGCCGCCCTGGTAGGCGGTGAAGGCGTACGCGCCGAGCAGCGCGCCCTCGGCCACGGCGGTGACGGCGGAGGCGTCGTCCAGGGGGAGGGCGAAGGCGGCCTTCTTCGAGCCGTGCAGGGCGCGGGAGGCGGAGCCGGCGGCGCGGCGCAGGGCCTCCTCGTCGAAGGGCTCGTCCTGCTCCGGGGCCGTACCGAGGCCGACCGCCAGCACCACCGGGGTCTTGAGGCCGGCCGGGGCGGGCAGCTTGGTGGTCTCGCCCTCGGCGCCCGTGGCGCCGAGCGAGTCGAGCACGGCGGCGAGCTTTCCGTCGAACGCCTTGTCCACGGCCTCGGCGCCGGCGGCCACGACGAGCCCCTTCGGGCCCTTCGCCACGCCGACCACGAGGGCGTCGGCGCGCAGCGTCGCGGCGCCGGCAGTGCTGAGAGTCAGAGCAGTCACGGTGGTGAGGTCTCGCTTCCGTTTGTGTGAGTGGGCGCTTGGGTCGCGTCGGGGTCACCGGCCGCTCCGCAGCGATGGTATTAGGGCCCGGCGGCCGCCGGAAAAGAGCCTACGCGTACGTACTCGCCCGTACGTCACTCCAGGGTTTGTCAAGTTGTTCGATCAGTACGGCGCCAGGTTCACCCATCTGTGGACTCTGCTCCAGGTTTGCCCATGAGGCTTGGCGAGGTCCTGGAGACTCGGGTCACTCTCGCAAGGGGACGTGGGGTCCTTTTGCATGATTTCCACAGCGCCTCCCCGCCCCGGCCTTCCGCCACGGGCCGATGCCGAGGGATGCCTGCGGGGGGAAGGCCGAAATGGTCAACAAGAACCGGATGAACAGGGTCGCCGCGGCGATGGCGGCGGCAGCCCTGATGTCCGTGGCAGTACCCGCCGCGACCGCCCGGGCGGCGGTCGTGACACCCCGGATCGACCTGAAGGTGCTCGTCGTCGACGACGGCGGCAGCTCGGTGGGGGCGATCACCGCGCAGCTCAAGGACACCGGGGTCCCCTACACCCGGGTCGATCTGGCCAGTGCCGGCCGCCCCGTCATCGACGCGGCGTTCCTCGCCGACACCGTCGACGGCCGGCCCCGGGCCAAGTACCAGGGGGTCGTCCTGCCCAACGAGAACCCCTTCGGCGAGGGCTCCGCCGAGATGGCGGCGCTCACCGCGTACGAGACGACGTACGGGATCCGCCAGGTCGACGCCTACACCTGGGCCCATCCGGGGGTCGGGCTCGAGTACACGGACAACGGGGGGTACAGCGGGCAGCTCGACGGCACCCAGGCCGCCGTCACCGCGGCGGGCAAGGCGGGCCCCTTCGGCTACCTCGGGGGACAGGTCACCTTCGAGGACAACTCCGCCGTGGTTCCGGAGAGCTTCGGGTTCATGGGCCGGCCCCGCGCCGGTTACACCAGCTACCTCGACGCCCCCGCCGGCGGCGGACGGGCCTCGCTGGTCGGCGAGTACGCCCACGACGGCCGCAGCGAACTGGTCGTGACCTTCGGCTACAACCAGCACCAGCGGCAGTTCCGGCTGCTGGCGCGGGGCATCGTCGACTGGCTCACCCAGGGCGTCCACCTCGGGCAGGAGCGCAGCTACTTCGCGGTCCACGTCGACGACGTCTTCGCCCCGGACGCCCGCTGGAACACGGAGCTCAACTGCACGCCCGGCGACTACGCCTGCGCGGGCGGGGAGGGCAAGGAGAGCACCATCCGGATGACCGCCGCCGACGCCCAGTACGCGGCGCAGTGGCAGACGTCCAAGAACTTCAAGCTGGACATGCTCTTCAACGCGGGCGCCGGCGAGGAGTGGAAGGCCGAGAACGGCGGCACCGACGCGCTGACCGCCCAGCTCGTCGCCGACCGGGCCAAGTACCGCTGGATGAACCACACCTACACGCACCCCTTCCTCGGCTGCGTCCAGGACACCAGCACCAGCCCCTGGACCTGCACGAAGGACGCCCAGGGCGCCGTCAAGTGGATGAGCCGCGCCGAGATCTCCGCGCAGATCCGCGACAACAACAACTGGGCCCTCGCCAAGGGCATCACCACCGACCGCTCCGAACTCGTCACCGGCGAGCACTCCGGCCTCAAGACCCTCCCGCAGCAGCCGCAGGACAACCCCAACCTGGCGGGCGCCCTCGCCGACAACGGCGTCAAGTGGGCCGGCAGCGACAACTCCCGGGAGCCCGACCAGCGGGCGCTCGGCGCCGCCCTCACCGTCCCCCGCCACCCGATGAACGTGTACTACAACACGGGCACCAACGCGGAGATGGCCGACGAGTACAACTGGATCTACACCAGCCGCGCCGACGGCGGCAGCGGCATCTGCGAGGACAACCCGGACACCTCCACCTGCCTGCCGGCCCCGCTCGACGCCGGCACCGGCTACCTGGAGCACATCGTCCCGGCCGAGGCGCGCACCGCCCTGCGCCACGTACTGGCCAACGACCCGCGCCCGCACTACGTCCACCAGTCCAACCTCGCCGAGGACCGCACCCTGTACCCGGTGCTCAACGAGGTCCTCGACACCTACCGCTCGCTCTACGCGCCCAGCGCGCCGATCGTCAACCAGAGCATGAAGGACACCGGCGTCGAGCTGCGGCGCCGCGCGGCCTGGAACCAGGCGGTCGCCGCGGGGAAGGTGAGCGCCTACAAGATCGGCAAGGACGTCGTGGTGAAGGCGCCGTCCGGCGTGGTCGCCCCGGTCACCGCGCCCAACGGGACGAAGAAGCAGATGCTGCTCGGGACCACCGACTTCGGCACCGCCTACGCCGGAACCCGTTCCGCCTGGACGGCTCCCGAGCCGCTCCAGTCGGCGGTCACGCTCAGGCTCCTCTGACCCGCCGGAGCGACCCGCACGGCCCGTACCACCGCCACGGCTCGTACCGCCCGTACGACTCGCACCACCGGCACGACTCGTACCGCCCGTACGACTCGCACTTCCCGTACCGCCCGTACGACTCACCGCACGCGTAACACCGAGAGCCGGCGCTCCGCGAACCACCCACGGGCGCCGGCCCCTTTTCCGTCCTGGGGGGACACACCGCATGAGCCATGGGCGCCATGTCACCATGCTCACCGAAGGCACCTACCCGCACGTCCACGGGGGCGTCAGCACCTGGTGCGACCAACTGGTACGCGGCATGCCGGAGGTCGACTTCAACGTCATAGCCCTGACCGGCTCCGGACGCGAGCCGGTCACCTGGGAACTGCCGCGCAACGTCTACCGGCACACCGCCGTCCCGCTCTGGGGCCCGACGCCCGGCCGGACCCGCCGCTCGGCCCTGCGGGGCAGGGCCCGCCGCCGCTTCACCGAAACCTACGAGAACCTCCTGCTCTCCCTGCTCGACCCCGGGCACGGCGGCTTCTCCGAGGCCCTGGCCGAACTGGCCCGCCTCGCCCGCGCCGGCCGCCTCGCGCCGGCCCTGCGCTCCGAATCGGTACTGCGCCTGCTGATGGCCGTGTGGACCCGCCCCGGCCTGCTCACCGCCGCCGCCGAACCCACCATCCACGACGCGCTCACCGCCACCGACCTGCTGGAACACGCCCTGCGCCCGCTGGCGGTGCGCATCCCGCCCGACTCCGTCGCCCACGCCGTCAGCAGCGGCCTCGCCACCCTCCCCGCCCTCGCCGCCAAACGCCTGGACGGAGTCCCCTTCCTCCTCACCGAGCACGGCATCTACCTGCGCGAGCGCTACCTCGGCTACCGCAGCGCCGCCCAGCGCTGGCCCGTCAAGGCCCTGATGCTCGGCTTCTACCGCGAGCTGAACTCCGAGGGCTACCGGCAGGCCGACCTGATCACACCGTGCAACCAGTACAACCGCCGCTGGGAGGAACGCGGCGGCGCCGACTCCGAGCGCATCCGCACCGTCTACAACGGCGTCGACCCGCACGCCTTCCCCGAGGCCGGCCCCGAGCCGGAGGTGCCCACCCTCAGCTGGTGCGGCCGCATCGACCCGATCAAGGACCTCGAAACCCTGATCCGCGCCTACGCGTTCATGCGCGAGGAACTGCCCGCCCTGCGCCTGCGCCTCTTCGGCCCGGTCCCGGCCGGCTGCGAGGACTACCGGCTGCGCCTGGAGAAACTCGCCGCCGATCTCGGCGTCGGCGACGGCATCACGTACGAGGGCCGCATCGACCAGGTCGCCGAGGCCTACGCGGCCGGCTCCGTCGTCATGCTCTCCAGCATCAGCGAGGGCTTCCCCTTCAGCATCATCGAAGCCATGTCCTGCGGCCGCACCACCGTCTCCACCGACGTCGGAGGCGTCCGCGAGGCCGTCGGCGACACCGGCCTGGTCGTCCCGCCCCGCGAGCCCGAGACCATGGCCCGCGCCACCCTCGCCCTGCTCCGCGACGACGGACGCCGCGCCGAACTGGGCCGGATGTCCCGCAAGAGGGTCGTCGAGAAGTTCACCCTCCACCAGTCCGTGGACGGCTTCCGGCACATCTACCGCGAACTCGCGGGCCAGCCCGTGCCGCCCGTCCGCGCGGGCGACGACTGGACCCAGCGGCTCGCCGACCCCTGGTGCAACGACCCCTGGAACAAGGAACTCGCGGCCGACGGGAGCACCTGGTGAGCGGATCCCTCTGGCTCAAGCCGCCCGGACCGGAAGGGTCCTGGGTCCACGTCGGCCGCCCGGCCCCCGCCGGCCGCACCGACACCCTGCCCGACCTGCCCCGGCCCCGCCCCGGCGGGCCCGAGCTGCCGGCCGCCGACCCCATGGACGAACTCGCCCGCCGCATGGACGTGTTCGTGGCCGCCGCCGTCCACCCCGACGAGATCGCCGCCGTCCTCGAATCCGACGGGATGACCGACGAGCACATCCGGCTCACCTACGGCCGCCAGGACTCCTTCGCCCTCGCCGAGGAGCTCTACGCCCGCGTCCCCCGCTCCTTCCCCGAGCCCGACCGGCTCCCCGACCCCTGGAAGGTCCCCCTCACCGCCTGCCTGCTGCGCGGCCTGATCTTCGCCCTGCCCGGCCTCGCCTACGTCCTCGCCGCACCCCTGCTGGAGGGCCCGCCCGACCGGCTCGGACTGCCCGCCGGCACCCTGACCCTGCTCGCCGGAGCCCTCATCGGCTGGGTCTGGGACCAGAGCCTGTCCCACCGCGCCTACTCCTGGCTCGGCCTCGGCGACCGCGCCGCCGCCGGCCGGACCCTCCTCGTCGGAGCCCCCGCCGGGGCGCTGCTCGGCACCGCCGCCGCCTTCGCCGTCCCCGGCGGGCCGCCGTTCTCGTACGCCTTCGCCGCCGGGCAGGCCCTGTACGTCGGCGCCGCCACCGTGCTGCTGGTGCTGGGCCGCGAGCGGGTCCTGCTGGCGGCGCTCGCCCCCATGGCCGCCGGGGCGGTCCTCGCGCTCTCCACCGGCCTGCCCGTACCGGTACGCGTCATCCTGCTCGCGGTGTCCCTGCTGGCCGCGTGCGCCCTCGCCCTGCGGCAACTGCCGCTGGCGCGGGGCGTACGGGCCGGCGTGCGCAGGATCCACCGCTGGGCGGAGCGCCGCCCGGGCGAACGCGGCCCCGTGCGCTGGCGGATGCTGCGCGGCGCCGAGGAGGACCACGCCCGCCGCGGGCCCCGCGTCGGCGACTCGGTGCCCTACGGGGTCTTCGGCCTCGGCACCGGCCTGCTGGTGCTGTACGCCGCGCTGGGGGAGGTGCTCGGCGGGGGCCCCGCCGAGGCGGTCGCCGCCCCCTCCGCGGTGGCCCTCACCCTCAGCATGGGCCCCGCCGAATGGCTGCTCCACCGCTTCCGCAGCGGCAGCCTCGCCGGGCTGCGGGCGGCCCGCTCGCCCCGGGCGTTCCGCCGCCGCATGCTCCGCACGCTGGCCCGGTGCCTCGTCCTGTACCTGGCGGTGCTGCTCGCCCTGGGCGTCACCGGGACCCTGCTGTGGCCGGACGCCCCCGGCCTCACCGGGCTCCGCGTCGCCACCCTGCTGCTGCTCGGCGCCGTGATGTGGACCGGGCTGCTCCTGCAGTCCTTCGGCGCGGTCCGGCCCGCCGCCGTGGTCTGCGCCGGGGCGGCCTTCGTCCAGAGCCTGGCCCTGCTCACCGGTACGGGACAGGCCCGCCTGGTCCAGGTCGTCGTCGCGGGCACCGCCGCGGCGGCCCTGGCCGTGCTGGTCTGCCTGCTCCTCGGCCGGGCGACGGCCCACCGCTGAGCCCCTCCCGTCCGCCCGACCGCCCGTACGAGAAGACGAAGGACCCCATGCTGCTGGTGCCGCTCTACGAGCACCCCGCCGACCGGCCCGAGGACTGGGAGCGGCTCATCCGCTCCGCCGGACAGCTGCACTCGGTGGTGCTCAACCCCGACAGCGGGCCCGGCGAGGCCCCCGACGAACGGTTCGCGGCCGTCTCCGCCCGCCTCCGGGACGCGGGCGTGCCCGTCCTCGGCTACACCGACACCGACTACGGCAGGCGCCCGCACGCCGCCGTCGTCCGGGACCTGCTGCGCCACCGCGACTGGTACGGGGCCGACGGCGTCTTCCTCGACCAGGCCGCCGCCGACCCGGAATCGCTGCCGCACTACGGGCGGCTCGCCGTCGCGGCGCGGGCGGCGGGGGCCCGTACGCTCGTCCTGAACCACGGCGTCCACCCGCACCCCGGGTACGCCCGGCTCGCCGACCTGCTCGTCACCTTCGAGGGCCCCTGGGACGCCTACCGCGACCCGGCCGCAGCCCCGCCGCCGTGGACCGCCGAGCATCCCGCCCAGCGGTTCTGCCACCTCGTGTACGCGGTCCCGCCGAACGCGCCCGCCGCCCAGCTCGCGGCCGAGCGCCACGCGGGGGTGCACTGCGCGGTCCCCGGCACGGGAGCGCACCCGTGGGGGACCCTCCCGCACGCCCTGGAGGCCGCCGGATGAAGCGTTTCGGCACCGCCGCGGCCGCGGCCTGCACGGCCGCGCTGCTGCTGCTCACCGCCTGCACCGCCGAACCGGACGACGACCGGGGCCCCGGCCCCTGGCCCTCCCAGGCGCCCGGCGAGCGCTGGCAGCCCCGCCCCGGCACGCCGTGGCAGTGGCAGCTCAGCGGCGAGCTGGACACCTCGGTGGACGTGCCGGTGTACGACGTCGACGGGTTCAACACCACCAAGGAGCAGGTGGCGGCCCTGAAGGCCGAAGGCCGCCGCACCGTCTGCTACATCTCCGCCGGAGCCTGGGAGGACTTCCGCCCGGACAAGGACGACTTCCCGGAGTCGGCGCTCGGCAAGGGCAACGGCTGGGAGGGCGAGCGCTGGCTCGACATCCGCCGCACCGCCGAGCTGGAACCGCTGATGGCCAAGCGCTTCGACATGTGCCGCGACAAGGGCTTCGACGCCGTGGAGCCGGACAACATGGACGCCTACCGCAACGACTCCGGCTTCCCCCTCACCGCCGAGGACCAACTGGCGTTCAACCGCCTCGTCGCGAAGCTCGCCCACGACCGGGGCCTGGCGGTCGGCCTCAAGAACGACCTCGACCAGATCCCGCAGCTCGTCGGCGTCTACGACTTCGCGGTCAACGAGCAGTGCGCCGAGTACGACGAGTGCGAGGAGCTGACCCCCTTCATCGACGCGGGCAAGGCCGTCTTCCACGCGGAGTACGAACTCCCCACGTCCCGCTTCTGCAAGCAGTCCCGCCGCCTGAAGCTCAGCTCGGTGCAGAAGAAGTACGAACTGGGCCCGTGGCGCAAGTCGTGCTGACGCCCTGGCGGGGCCGTCTCCCCTCACGCGCCGTGCGCTCCGGTCCCGCCAAGGTGGCCCCGGGCCGGGTCTTCAGCGGCGCGCGATGCCCGGCGGGCCGATGCCCGACATTCGAGTGTCATGGCTGAGACGCCCGGCCCGCCCCGGGAGGACGAGGGGACTGACGGGAAACCCCCGGCCCGGTCCGGGCACCGCGCACGGGGGTGCGGGGCCCGAGCCGTCGGTGGTCGTCCCGCGCCGCGACTCCGCGCTCACACCGGCAGGATCGCGTGGACGCGGAAGCCGCCGCCGTAGCGGGGGCCCGCGAAGCAGGAGCCGCCCAGGGCGCCGGCGCGTTCGCGCATGCCGAGCAGGCCGTGGCCGCCGCCCGGGTCGCTCTGGCGGGGCGCCGAGTCCGCCGAGTCGCCCCCGTCGTCCAGTACCGTCACCTCCACCGAGTCCCCGACCTGCACCACGCTCACCTCGGCCCGTGCGCCCGGGCCCGCGTGCTTGCGCACGTTGGTCAGCGCCTCCTGGATCACCCGGTACGCCGCCAGGTCCGCCGCCGCCGGCAGCGGCGCGGTGCCGGTGCCGGTGCCGGTGCCGAGCTGGACGGTCGCCGTCACCGGCAGCCCCGCGTGCCGGAAGGTGTTCAGCAGTTCGTCCAGTACGGCCAGTCCCGGCGCGGGTTCCGTCGGCGCCTCCGGGTCGCCGGACTGCCGCAGCAGCCCGACGGTGGCGCGGAGCTCGTTCAGTGCCGAGCGGCTGGCGTCCCGTACGTGGGCCAGGGCTTCCTTCGCCTGGTCGGGCCGCTTGTCCATGACGTGCGCGGCCACCCCCGCCTGGACGTTGACCAGGGCGATGTGGTGGGCCACCACGTCGTGCAGGTCCCGGGCGATCCGCAGCCGTTCCTCGGCGACCCGCCGCCGGGCCTCCTCCTCACGGGTCCGTTCGGCCCGTTCGGCCCGCTCCCGGATGGCGTCGACGAAGGCCCGCCGGCTGCGTACCGCGTCCCCGGCGGCCGCGGCCATCCCGGTCCAGGCGAAGATGCCGATGTTCTCCTGCGCGTACCAGGGCATCGGCCCGGCCAGCATCGCCACCGCGGTGAGGCCGGCCATCGTCAGCAGCCCGGTCCGCCAGGTGGTGGGCCGGTCGGTGAGCGCGGCGACGGTGTACAGGGCGATCACCGCGCTCATGGCGACGGGTGCCCGGGGATCGCCGCTGATCAGCTCCAGCAGCGACAGTCCGCAGGTGACGGCCAGTACCGTACGCGGCCGTTGGCGCCGCAGCACGAGGGCGGCCGCGCCGAGGAGCATCAGCAGCAGGGAGAACGGCTCGGGCGTGCGCGTGCCGAAGGTGGGGCCGTGCGGCCCGTGCGGATCGGCGAAGGAGCCGACGACCATGGAGACCAGCGCCCCGAAGGCGAGCAGGCCGTCGGTGGCGAGCGGATAGGCCCGCATCCACTGCCGGGTGGGGGCGAGGGGCCCGAGGTCTGTCGTCACCCGGACACGGTACGGGCTCGTACGAGAGCCGTGCGGGTCCAGGGGGAGCGGGCGACGACGACGGCCGCCGGCCCAGCGGGGCCCGGGAGCGGGCAGGCCCCCACGCGGCGCGGACCACGCACACCGCCATGACGGCGGCGATGGCCGCCGGGAGCCGAGGTCCTGGACCGGCTGGTACCCCCGGGGCGTGGTCTGCACGATGGGGAAGACGGAGGTCGGGCAGACCGCCCCGAGGGTCATCGGGGCGGATCGCCGCCCGTCGCGGACGAGTGCGTCCCGCACGGACCGCAGCAGGTGCCCCACTCGTGGCGGGCGGACTGCCCGACCTCCGTCCGTGACGTCAGCGAATCGTCTCCAGGTGTTTGCGGTGCAGCCACTTGGGCAGACCGGGTGCCTCCAGGAAGCCCTCCGCCCGACCCGCCGCGATGCCGATCCGCAGGAGGTCCGAACTCTTCTCGAAGAGCATGAACCGCGGCTCCCAGATCGGGCGGTACTTCGCGTTGGCCCGGTAGAGGGACTCGATCTGCCACCAGCGGGAGAAGAAGCTCAGCAGCGAGCGCCACATGCGCAGCACCGGACCCGCGCCGAGCCGGGACCCCCGCTCGAACACGGAACGGAACATCGCGAAGTTGAGCGACACCTGCGTGACGCCGATCTCCTTGGAGCGTTCCAGCAGCTCGATCACCATGAACTCCATCAGGCCGTTCTCGGAGTCCCGGTCACGGCGCATCAGGTCCAGGGACAGGCCCTTGGGGCCCCAGGGCACGAACGACAGCACGGCGCGCAGGTCGCCGTTGCCGTCGGTGCACTCCAGCATCACGCACTGACCGTCGTCCGGGTCGCCGAGCCGGCCGAGCGCCATGGAGAAGCCGCGTTCGGTCGCGCCGTCGCGCCAGTCGTCGGCCCGCTCCAGGAGCACGGCCATCTCCTCGGCCGGGATGTCGGCGTGGCGGCGGATGCGGACGGTGTAGCCGGCCCGCTTGACCCGGTTGTAGGCCTGGCGGACGGTGCGCATGGCGCGGCCCTCCAGGGTGAACTCGTCGGTCTCCACGATGGCCTCGTCGCCCAGTTCCAGGGCGTCCAGGCCGTGCCGGGCGTAGATCTGCCCGGCCTCCTCGCTGGCGCCCATCACGGCCGGCACCCAGCCGTGCTCGCGGGCCTCGGCCAGCCACGGCTCGATCGCGCCGGGCCAGGCCTCGGGGTCGCCGATGGGGTCGCCGGAGGCCAGCGAGACCCCGCCGACGACGCGGTAGGTGACGGCGGCCTTGCCGGTCGGGGACCAGATCACGGACTTCTCGCGGCGCAGGGCGAAGTAGCCGAGCGAGTCGCGGTCGCCCTGCTTGGCGAGCAGTGCCCGCAGCCGCTCCTCGTCCTCGGGGGTGAGGGGGTCGACGGCCCGCCGCGAGCGGAAGGCCGCGAACAGGACGGCGAGCAGCAGCAGCATCGACATCACGTTGATGAACACGTCCACCCAGGCGGGCGTGGTGATCGCGCGGTAGGCCTTGTCGTCGGGCGCGAGCGTGATCAGCCGCATCACGCCGTACCGCCAGCGCGCGAGGAAGGTGGCGTCGGCCCGTTCGGCGTCGGTGTTGGTGGCGCCGACCAGCAGGGCGGCGATCAGCGAGGTGACCAGCAGGCCGACGGCGGCCACGGCGGTGGCGAGCTTCGGGTTGGAGCGGTCGCCCTTCGCGTAGAACTCGTGGCGGCCCAGCAGCAGGGCGACGACGAAGGCCGCGGTGAGGGCGAGCGACACCCAGTTCTGCGCGTGCTGGCGGAACTCCGGGTAGCACATGTTGAGTTCGCCGCCCGTGCAGGGCGCGAAGGCGGCGACCGCGAAGGCCAGCAGCAGCATGCCGCTGACCACCAGGTTCAGGATCCACGCGGCCCGCTTGCGGCGGCCCATGGTGACCGCGAGCAGCAGGGAGAACAGGCCGGAGGCGAAGCCGGCCGTCAGCAGGTACGGGGTGTAGAAATCGGCGGTGTTGTGCCGGCGCAGGTCCTGGCCGAGCGAGAGCCACACCGCGCTGAGGAAGTTCACGAAGGTGACGGCCCGCAGGTACCAGACCGCGAAGGCGGCACCGCGCCGCGACCCGGGGGTGCCCCTGCGGCTCTCCGGCTTCGCGGCCGTTTCCCCTCCTTGCTCCTTCTTGTTGTTGGAACCCTTGCCGGAAGCCTGAAGCGGGCTCCGGTCGGTTTCTGCGCTGGTCAAGCGGACCTCTCCCATGAAAAGCGATGATATGGGGCGTCACCGGTCCGCAGTGCAGTGCGAGCACTGCGGACTGGTCAGGCCCGTAGTGCCCGGTGTCTCAGTCCGTCGGCTGTTCCGCGGCGGCCCTCTCCGGGAGTTCCGCCGCGAGCGCGGCGGCCGCCTGGACCAGGGGGAGCGCCAGCAGCGCCCCGGTTCCCTCCCCTACGGTGACGCCGTGGTCGAGCACCGGGTTGAGTGCCATCCGGTCCAGGGCCTTCGCCTGGCCCGGTTCCCCGCTGGACTGGCCGGCCAGCCACCAGTCGGGGGCGCGGAAGGCGGCCCGCTGGGCCACCAGCCCGCAGGCCGCCGAGACGACCCCGTCGAGGATGACCGGCGTACGGCGCACCGCGCTCTGGAGCAGGAAGCCGGTGATCGCGGCGACGTCCGCGCCGCCCACCGCGGCGAGCAGCGCCAGCTGGTCGCCGAGCACCGGGCGGGCCCGGCGCAGCGAGTCGCGGATGGCGGCGCACTTGCGCATCCAGGCGAGGTCGTCGATCGGCAGGCCGCCGCGGCCGGTGACCACGGACGCGTCCGTCCCGCAGAGCGCGGCCACCAGAGTGGCCGCCACCGTCGTCCCGCCCACGCTCAGGTCGCCGAGGACGACGAGGTCCGTACCGGAGTCGGCCTCCTCGTCGGCGATCTGGATCCCGAGGCGCAGCGCGTCCTCGGCCTCCTCGGCCGTCAGCGCGTCCTCGACGTCGATGCGGCCGCTGCCGCGCCGTACGCGGTGCCGTACCACGTCCTCGGGCAGCAGCCCGGGGTCGCAGTCCAGGCCCGCGTCCACGACGCGCACGCCCGCGCCGTACCGGCCGGCCAGCACGGACACCGGGCTGGTGCCGTCGAGCACAGCGCGCACCAGCTCGTGGGCGCTGCCCGCGGGCCGGGCGGAGACGCCCTGGGCGGCGATCCCGTGGTCGGCGGCGAACAGGACGACGCGCGGCCGCTCGATCGGCCTGACCGGTACCCGGCCCTGCGCGGCGGCCAGCCATTCGGCCAGCTCGTCGAGCCGGCCCAGGGCACCGGGCGGCACGGCCAGCCGCTCACGGCGCTCCTCGGCGTCACGCCGGACGCCCCCGTCGGGGCGTTCGATCAGATCGGAGAAGTCGTCGAGATTCAGCGTGGTCATCTGCCAGAGATTACAGCCGTCCGGACCCTCCCCCGGGGGGTGTACCGGCTCGGCTTCACCCCGGTTGTGCCTTGAGGACGAGCGCCTGCCCCGCGACCACCAGCAGGACGTGTTCGCACTCGCCCGCCACCGCGCTGTTGAGGCGGCCCAGCTCGTCGCGGAACCGCCGCCCCGACGCGGTCGCCGGGACCACCCCGGCCCCCACCTCGTTGCTCACCAGCACCACCGGCCGGCGGCTCGCGCGGAGGGCCGCCACCAGCTCGTCGGCCCGCGCGCGCAGCCGCTTGCGGTCCTCGGCGGCCCACACGGCGTCGTCCCACGCCCCGGCCCGGTCCATGGCGTCGGTGAGCCACAGCGCCAGGCAGTCGATCAGCAGGGGCGGGCCCGCCTGCTCCAGCAGCGGCACCAGTTCGCAGGTCTCCACCGTCCGCCAGGTCGCCGGGCGCCGTTCCCGGTGCAGGCCGACCCGCTGGGCCCACTCCGCGTCACCGTCGCGGGTGCCGCCGGTTGCGACGTACAGCACCTCGGGGAAGGCGGCCAGCCGCCGCTCCGCCTCGAGGGACTTCCCGGAGCGGGCCCCGCCCAGTACCAGGGTGCGGCGCGGCACGTCCGGCACCGCGCGGTACTCCCCGGCCACCACCGTGGTGCCGTCCGGCACCGCGCGGGCCCCGGCCGCCGCGCACCGGCGCTCCAGTTCCGGGCCGGGCGGGGTGTCGTGGTCCAGGTGCACGGCGATCACATCGGTGGCCGGGCCCACGGCGCCGCTCGCCCGCAGCCGGGCCAGGGCCTCCGGCCGGCCGAGCACGTCCGCGAGGACCAGGTCGTACGGGCCGTGCGCGGCTCCCGGGTCGGTGCCGGCCGGGGCCCCGCCCGGCGGGAGGTACAGCAGCCGGCCGCCGTCGGGGCCGGTGACCTCGTACCCGGTGCCCGGCGCGTCCATCGGCACCGCCCGCACCCGGTGCCCGCTGATCACCGCGAGCTCCCGCCCGTCGGGGACCCGCCCGGCGGCGGGCAGCCCGGGCGGCAGTTCCACGGCCGGCCCGTCGTGCGGGTGCGTCAGCAGCACCTGCCGTACGCCGGCCAGGGAATGCCCCGCGCGGGCACCGGCCAGCACCGCCCCGGGGATCAGGTCGAGCAGCAGCGCCCCGTCGACGAGGACGGAGGTCGCGCCGCGGGCCCGGGTGCCCACGGAGACCGCGCAGGCGGCGCAGGGACAGCCGGGGCGGGGCAGTCCTTCAGGGGTACCGGTGCCGAGCAGAGTGAGTTCCACACAGAGATCCTCCCGCGTCGCCGGTAGTGGTGCGCGCCCGGCTACTCTGCGGGCACACTCAAGGCGAGAAGCGTGAGATCGCGGACGAGCAACGGAGGCGGACATGGCGTGGACGTGGCGGTTCGAGGCGGCCGACGGCAGTGAGGTGGCCCCGGCGGTGGAGCCGGAGGAGTTCACCACGCAGGGGGACGCGGAGTCCTGGATCGGGGAGGTCTGGAAGGAGCTCCTGGACGGCGGGGCGGAACGGGTGACCCTGTTCGAGGACGGTACGGAGATCTACCCGATGAGCCTGCGGGCGGCCACGGAGGCCTGAGCCCCGGCGGGGCCCGCCCCGGGAAACGCCGGAACCCCGGGTGGGAGACCCGGGGTTCCGGCGTACTCGGTGGCGTACGGGCGCGACGGAGCAGCGTCAGCCCCGGACCCCGCACAGGTGCAGCAGCGCGGCGACCGCGCGGTAGGGGTCGGTGCGGCCGGCCCGCTCCTCGGCGGCCAGCAGGCGCTCCAGTTCCTCGTCCGGCGGGAGTTCCGCGGCGGCCTCGGTGCCGTCGGTGAAGACCCGCACCCCGTACCAGGTGTGCAGCGGCGCGCCGATCCCCGACAGGGTGGCCGTGAGGTCGGCCAGCCGGTCGGCCCGTACCCGCAGGCCGAGCCGGTTCGTGTAGTCGACGGTGTCGAAGGCGGCCAGCGCCCCCGCCCAGTCGCCCGACAGTCCGGGCCGCAGGGCGAGCGCGTCGCCGTTGCGCACCAGCAGGGACAGCAGGCCGCCGGGGGCCAGCATCCGGGCCAGTCCGGCGAGCATCGCGTCGGGTTCGGACACGTACATCAGCACGCCGTGGCACAGCACCACGTCGAAGCTGCCCGGCTCGAAGTGCGCGCCGGTCTCCCGGCCGTCGCCCTCCACCAGCTCGACCCGGTCGCGGATCCCGGCGGGTTCCGCGGCCAGCGCGGCGTGCGCGACGGCCAGCATGGCGGCGTCCTGCTCCAGGCCGGTGACACGGTGTCCCGCCCGGGCCAGGCGCAGCGCCTGGGTGCCCTGGCCCATGCCGACGTCGAGGACCCGCAGCCGCTGCCCCACCGGGAAGCGGTGCGTGATCTGTTCCTCGACCTGCCGGCCGACGAGTTCCTGGCGGACGGCGTTGCGCAGTCCCCCCAGGCCCTCCAGCCACAGCCGGGCTCCCTCGGAGAAGCCCTCCCCCGACGATGCCCCCGGTGCTCCGGGCGCCGCTCCGGTCAGGGCCGCTCTCCGCGCTTGACCTGCGGCTTGGGCAGGCGCAGGCGACGCATCTGGAGGGTGCGCATCAGGCCGTACGCGACGGCGCCGCGGCGCGGCTCGTCCGGGAAGCGCTCGTTGAGCGCCTTCCGCAGCCGGAGCCACAGGCCGATGGAGTCGAGGACGATCAGGACGATCACGCCGAGCCACAGCATCAGCGCGATGTTCTGGATGGACGGGACCCGGATCATGCTCAGGACGAGGATGATCACGGCCAGCGGCAGGAACATCTCCGCGACCGAGAAACGGGAGTCCACGAAGTCGCGGACGAACCGGCGCACCGGCCCCTTGTCACGGACGGGCAGATAGCGCTCGTCGCCGTTGGCCAGCGCCTCGCGCTGCCTGACCATCTCTTCCCGGCGGCGCTCGCGGGCTCGCTTGGCGTCCTCCTTGCGGTTGCCGGTCGAGGCCACGACGGCCTTGCGCTGCGACTGGGCCACAGCACGCTTCGGCGTCGGGCGGCCCTTCGGGGCCTGCGGGTCACGGGGCTGCGAAGGTCCGGCGCTCACCTTGTCGGTGGCGGAGGCCTTCTCTTCCTTGGAGGAGCGGCTACCAAACACAAAACCCAAGCGTACGTGGTCGGGGCCACCGTCCCCACCCCGGCGGGGAACGATCCGGCAACGGCGGGCGTCTACCGAGTACGCACCTCTCGCGGTCGCGGTGCCGGACCTCGGGGATCACCTACTCCTCACGCCTGACGCGGCGGCGGGGGTACTCGTCCTGGAGGAGGAGCGCATCCGTACTCGAACAGTGCGGTAATGGAGACAGGGCCCGTACTGTGGGTCCTGTCGGTGACCTGGAGCACAGTCCGTCTAGAAGGGGGCGCGCGAAGCCCATGAGCGGTGTCATGAAGCGTATGGGGATGATCTTCCGCGCGAAGGCGAACAAGGCCCTGGACCGGGCCGAGGACCCGCGCGAGACCCTCGACTACTCGTACCAGAAGCAGCTGGAGCTGCTGCAGAAGGTGCGCCGCGGCGTCGCCGACGTGGCGACCTCCCGCAAGCGCCTGGAACTGCAGCTGAACCAGCTCCAGAGCCAGTCCGCCAAGCTGGAGGACCAGGGCCGCAAGGCCCTCGCCCTGGGCCGTGAGGACCTGGCCCGGGAGGCCCTCTCCCGCCGCGCCTCCCTCCAGCAGCAGGTCAGCGACCTGGAGGTGCAGCACCAGACCCTCCAGGGCGAGGAGGAGAAGCTGACGCTGGCCTCGCAGCGCCTCCAGGCCAAGGTGGACGCCTTCCGTACGAAGAAGGAGACCATCAAGGCCACCTACACGGCCGCCCAGGCGCAGACCCGCATCGCGGAGTCCTTCTCCGGCATCTCGGAGGAGATGAGCGACGTCGGTCTGGCCATCCAGCGGGCCGAGGACAAGACCGCGCAGCTCCAGGCCCGCGCCGGCGCGATCGACGAGCTGCTGGCCTCCGGCGCCCTGGACGACCAGAGCGGCCTGGGCTCCAAGGACGACATCCAGGCCGAGCTCGACCGCCTCTCCGGCGGCACCGACGTCGAGCTGGAGCTCCAGCGGATGAAGGCCGAGCTGGCAGGGGGGCCGTCCGCCCAGCAGCAGGCCCTGGAGGGCGGCGCCCCGGGCACCGGCCAGCCGCAGCAGAGCCCGCACCGGTTCGACAAGCAGTAGGACAGGGGCCCGTCATGATCGTCCGCATCATGGGGGAGGGCCAGCTCAGGCTGGCCGACCGTCACCTCGCCGAGCTCGACAAGCTGGACGACGAGCTCCTCCGGGAGATGGAGGGCGGCGACGAGGAGGGCTTCCGGCGCACGCTGGGGGCGCTGCTCGACGCCGTCCGGCACCTCGGCAGCCCGCTGCCCGACGAGGCGCTGGAGCCCTCCGAGCTGATCCTGCCCGCACCCGGGGCCACGCTCGAGGAGGTCCGGCAGATGCTCGGCGACGACGGCCTCATCCCGGGCTGAGCCGGCCCCGGCCGCACCGGCACCGCGCAGACACCTCACCGGCACCGCACCGCGCAGGGCCCGCCCCGGACGGGGCGGGCCCTGCGCGTCACTGCCGTTCCCCCGGCGGGCGGGGCTCGGCGGGGTGCTTCTCCGGGTCGGAGAGTCCGCTGATGAAGTTCTCGAACTTGCGGCGGGGCCGCGCCCACCGCCGGTCGTGGTGGTAGGCCCGCAGCTCCGCCCTGGCGCGCGCCCGCGGGCGCTTGGCGTAGAGGCGCTTGGCGTACGGGGAACCGGGCCGGGCCAGGCGCACCGCTCCGATCAGCGCCACGAAGGGGATGACCAGCCCGAATATCGCGGTGCGCGGCTTCCCCTTCCACAGGGCGATCAGGGCGAGGAAGAAGTTGACGGCGGTGTTCATGACGACGAGCCCGCGGCTGTGCCGTTCCTCCGGCGACAGCTCGTTGACCCCGAACGGCAGGAAGCCGCCCAGCACCAGCGCCACCACCGCGGCCGTCAGCACCACGATCTCGACGCTCTTGCGGCCCTGTTCGCTCCAGTAGACGTCGTCCAGGTGCAGGATCAGCGCGAACTCGTCCAGGACCAGGCCCGCGCCCAGCCCGAAGAGCACCGCCGACAGGGCCGCCCCGAAACTGTGCCCGCCGCTGCCGACCGCGCCGAACCCGCCGATGATCACCAGCACCACGCCCGGCACCACGTGGTGGACGTGCACCCCTCCCGGGGTGATGTTCTTGAAGGGTCCCCGACCGGCCCGGATCAGCCGCGTGATGACCCGGGTGACCAGGAACGACAGGACGAAGGACAGCAGGGCCAGCAGCAGCGGGAGCTTCCCCGGCTCGATGATGTTGCGTTCCCACCAGTGACCCACGACACCAGCTCCCGATATGGCACGTAATGAGTAATTTACCGGCCACCGTATGCGGGTAGCGTTCGCGCCGATGACAGACTCCACCGATGATCCACTGCCCCCGCCGCCGCAGGAACGCGCCTCCCTGTCCGAGGGGCTCCGCTTCGCCCTCGGCACGCTGACCGTCCTGCCCGCGCGCGTCACCCGCTGGGACCGGCCCGCCGCCCGTACAGGCATGGCCTGCGCCCCGCTCGCCGGCCTCGCCGTCGGCCTGCTCGCCGCCGTGCCCGGCACGCTCCTGCTGCTCCTCGGCGGCGGCCCGCTGCTCGCCGCGGCCGTCACCGTCGCCGTACCGGCGGCGCTGACCCGGGGGCTCCACCTGGACGGCCTGGCCGACACGGCCGACGGGCTGGGCAGCGCCAAGCCCGCCGAGGACGCCCTGCGGATCATGAAGCAGTCCGACATCGGCCCCTTCGGGGTCATCTCGCTGCTCGTCGTCTTCCTGGTCCAGGTCGCCGCCCTGGCCAACGCGTACGCCGACAGCTGGATCCGGGGCGCGCTGGCCGCCGTACTCGCCGCCGTCACCGCCCGCCTCGCGATGACCCTCGCCTCCCGTGAGGGAGTCCCCGCCGCGCGCCCCGAGGGGCTCGGCGCGGCGGTCGCCGGCGCGGTCCCGCACCGGACGGCCGCCGGGGTCGCCGTCGCCGTCGTGGCGGCCGCCACCCTCGCCGCCCTCCCGGCGGGCCCGACCGCCGCCGCCCAGCACGCGGCGGCCGTCCTCGCGGCCCTGCTCGCCGCCGAACTCCTGCTGCGCCGCTGCGTCAGCCGCTTCGGCGGGGTCACCGGGGACGTCTTCGGCGCCCTGTGCGAAGTCGCCGCGACCACCGCCCTGGTGGCCCTCGCCCTCGGCTGACCCCCCGCCCCCCACGGCCCCCCGCCCCCCACGGCCCCCCTCGCCGGCCGCGCGGCCGCGGCCGGCGCCTACCCTGACGCCATGACAGACCCCGCCGACGCCGGCCCCGCCCGCATCCGAGTCCTGCTCGCCGACGACCAGGCACTGCTGCGCAGCGCGTTCAGGGTGCTCGTCGACTCCGAGCCCGACATGGAGGTCGTCGGGGAGGCCTCGGACGGAGCCCAGGCCTACGCCCTCGCCCGTGAACACCGGGCCGACGTGGTCCTCATGGACATCCGGATGCCCGGCACCGACGGGCTCGCCGCCACCCGCATGATCAGCGCCGACCCGGAGCTGTCGGACGTCCGCGTGGTCATGCTGACCACCTTCGAGGTGGACGAGTACGTGGCCGCGGCCCTGCGCGCCGGAGCCTCCGGCTTCCTCGGCAAGGGCGCCGAACCCGAGGAACTCCTCAACGCCATCCGGGTCGCCCGGGCCGGGGAGGCGCTGCTGTCCCCGGCCGCCACCAGAGGGCTCATCGCCAGCTTCCTCGCCCAGGGCGGCCACGCCGGCGCCCCCGCCGCCGGATCCGCCCACGCCGAACGGCTCGCCGCGCTGACCGGACGCGAGCGCGAGGTCCTCGTACTGGTCGCCGGCGGTCTGTCCAACGACGGCATCGCCGCCCGGCTGGAGGTCAGCCCCCTGACGGTGAAGACCCACGTCAACCGGGCCATGGCCAAGCTCGGGGCGCGCGACCGGGCCCAATTGGTGGTCATCGCGTACGAATCGGGACTGGTCCGGCCGCGCGCCGACTGACCCCCGGCCGGGGGGCGGCGGGACGGAGTACTGCGGACGCGGTACGCCGCACACGAGGACGGCACCTGGGAGCGACGCGGCGGCGCTCCCCGGTGCGAAAGGCTGAGGGCCCCTCGCGAACGAACAGCAGAGAGATCCCGCCCATGTCCTGGCTGTCCCGCTTCAGCCTGGCCCAGAGAGCGCTGGTCGGCCTCGTGTCGATCGTGGCCCTCCTCTTCGGCGCCATAGCCATCCCCCAGCTCAAGCAGCAGCTGCTGCCCTCCATCGAACTGCCGATGGTCTCCGTGCTCGCGCCGTACCAGGGCGCCCCGCCCGACGTGGTCGAGAAGCAGGTCGTCGAGCCGATCGAGAACACCCTCAAGGGCGTCGACGGCATCACCGGCATCACCTCGACCGCCAGCGAGGGCAACGCCCTCATCCGCGCCACCTTCGACTACGGCGACAGCGGTACCGAGCAGCTCGTCGCCGACGTCCAGCAGGCCGTCAACCGGGCCCGCGTCCGGCTGCCCGCCGAGGTGGACCCGCAGGTCGTGGCCGGCTCCACCGACGACATCCCGACCGTCGTCCTCGCCGTCACCTCCGACAAGGACCAGCAGGCGCTGGCCGACCAGCTGAACCGTTCCGTCGTCCCCGTCCTGGAGGACATCGACGGCGTCGGCCAGGTCAGCGTGGACGGCGTCCGCGACCTCCAGGTCACCGTCACCCCCGACACCGCCAAGCTGGCCGCCGCCGGCCTCGACGGGGCCGCGCTCGCCGAAGGCCTCAGGGCGGGCGGTACGACCGTCCCCGCCGGCTCCTTCGACGAGGGGGGCGAGAACCGCACCGTCCGCGTCGGCTCCGGCTACACCTCGCTCGCCCAGCTGGAGGAACTCCGGCTGGCCGCGCGGCCCGGCGGCCCGGCCGTCCGCCTCGGCGACGTGGCCGCCGTCAAGCAGGAGCCGGCCCGCGCCGACTCCCTCACCCGCACCAACGGCAAGCCCAGCCTCGCCCTCGTCCTCACCATGGACAAGGACGGCAGCGCCGTCGCCATCTCCGAAGCCGTCAAGGCCGAGCTGCCCGGGCTGCGCTCCGCGCTCGGCTCCGGCGCGGAGCTGACCGTCGTCAGCGACCAGGGCCCGGCCGTCGCCCGCTCCATCTCGGGCCTGACCACCGAGGGCCTGCTCGGCCTCGTCTTCGCCGTCCTCGTGATCCTGGTCTTCCTGGCCTCGATCCGCTCGACCCTGGTCACCGCGGTCTCCATCCCGCTGTCCGTGGTCCTCGCCCTGATCGTGCTGTGGACCCGCGACCTGTCCCTCAACATGCTCACGCTGGGCGCCCTCACCATCGCCATCGGCCGGGTCGTCGACGACTCGATCGTGGTGCTGGAGAACATCAAGCGCCACCTCGGCTACGGCGAGGAGCGCGAGGCCGCGATCACCACCGCGGTCAAGGAGGTGGCCGGCGCGGTCACCTCCTCGACGCTCACCACCGTCGCCGTCTTCCTGCCGATCGGCCTCGTCGGCGGCATGATCGGCGAACTCTTCGGCTCCTTCTCGCTCACCGTGACCGCCGCCCTGCTGGCCTCGCTGCTGGTGTCCCTGACGGTCGTCCCGGTGCTGTCGTACTGGTTCCTGCGCGGCCCCGCGGGGGTCACGCCGCAGAACGCCGAGAGCGCCGCGCAGGCCCGTCGCGAGGCCGAGGAGAAGGAGGCGAACAGCCGCCTCCAGCGCCTGTACGTACGCGTCCTGGGCTTCGCCACCCGCCGCCGGCTGACGAGCGTGGCGATCGCCGTCGTCGTCCTCGTCGCCACGTTCGGGATGACTCCGCTGCTGAAGACCAACTTCTTCGACCAGGGCGACCAGGACGTCCTGACGGTGAAGCAGCAGCTGCCCGCCGGCACCTCCCTGGCCGCGTCCGACGAGGCGAGCCGCAAGGTGGAGAAGGCCCTGGAGTCCGTCGAGGGCGTCAAGGACCACCAGGTCACCGTCGGCTCCTCCGGCTTCCTCGCCGCCTTCGGCGGCGGCACGGGCACCAACCAGGCCTCCTTCCAGGTCACCCTGGAGGACGCGGGCCGCTCCGACGCCGTCAGGCAGCGGATCCAGGACGCGCTCGGCGAGCTCGACGGCATCGGCGACACCTCCGTCTCGGCGGGCGGCGGCTTCGGCGGCCAGAACCTGAGCGTGGTCGTCAAGGCCGGTGACGCGGGCGTGCTCGCGAAGGCCGCCGAACAGGTCCGGGCCGAGGTGGCCACCCTCGACGACGTCACCGACGTGCAGAGCGACCTGGCCCAGTCGGTGCCCCGGATCTCGGTCACCGCCACCCCGAGGACCGCCGAGGCGGGCCTGAACCAGGCCGCCCTGGGCGCGCTCGTCGCCCAGGCGGTCCGCGGCAACCCGGTGGGCAAGGCCGTACTGGACGGCACCGAGCGGGACGTCGTCGTGCGCTCCGCGCAGCCGGCCGCCACCCTCGCCGAGCTCCAGGCCCTGCCGGTCGGCCCGGCCAGGCTCGGTGACATCGCCGAGGTGAAGGTCGTCCCCGGCCCGGTCGCGATGACCCGGATCGACGGCGCCCGCGCCGCCACCGTCACCGCCAGGCCGGTCGGCGACAACACGGGCGCGGTCAGCGCCGCCCTCCAGAGCAAGCTGAAGGCCCTGGACCTGCCGGAGGGGGCCACGGCCTCCATCGGCGGCGTCTCCGAGGACCAGGACGAGGCCTTCGCCTCGCTGGGCCTGGCCATGTTCGCCGCCATCGCGATCGTGTTCATGCTGCTGGTCGCGACCTTCCGCTCGCTGGTCCAGCCGCTGATCCTGCTCGTCTCCATCCCGTTCGCCGCCACCGGGGCGCTGGGCCTGCTCATCGTCACCGGCACCCCGATGGGCGTCCCCGCGCTGATCGGCATGCTGATGCTCATCGGCATCGTCGTGACCAACGCGATCGTCCTGATCGACCTGGTCAACCAGTACCGGGCGCAGGGCCTGGGCGTCGTCGAAGCGGTCGTCGAGGGCGGCCGGCACCGCCTGCGCCCGATCCTGATGACGGCCCTGGCGACGATCTTCGCCCTGCTGCCCATGGCGCTGGGCGTCACCGGCGAGGGCGGCTTCATCTCGCAGCCGCTCGCGGTGGTCGTGATCGGCGGCCTGGTCAGCTCGACCCTGCTGACCCTGCTCCTGGTGCCGACCCTCTACACGATGGTGGAGCTCCGCAAGGAGCGCCGCCGCGCGAAGAGGAGGGCCCGCCTGACGGTGGTCCCGTCGCCGGCGGACGGGGCCCCGGCCAAGGCCTGACCCCGGTCGGCCCGCCCACAGGCCCTCCGCCGCCGTGACCGCACGGCGGCGGGGGGCCTCAGTGGTGCCGGGGGCCGGGGAGGCCCGGGGCCGGCGACGCGTGGGGAGGGGAGGAAACGCCGAGGGCGCCCGGCAGGTGCCGGGCGCCCTCGGGACGCGTACGCGCCACCGCTACGGCAGCGCCAGCATCCGCTCCAGCGCGAGGTTGGCGAAGCTCTCCGTCTCCTTGTCGACCTGGATCCGGTTGACCAGGTTGCCCTCGGCCAGGGACTCCAGCGTCCACACCAGGTGCGGCAGGTCGATGCGGTTCATCGTCGAGCAGAAGCAGACCGTCTTGTCCAGGAAGACGACTTCCTTGCCCTCCGGGGCGAAACGGTTCGCCAGGCGGCGGACCAGGTTCAGCTCGGTGCCGATGGCCCACTTGGAGCCGGCCGGGGCCGCCTCCAGCTTCTTGATGATGTACTCCGTCGAACCGACGTAGTCGGCGGCCGCGACGACCTCGTGCTTGCACTCGGGGTGGACCAGGACGTTCACGCCCGGGATGCGCTCGCGCACGTCGTTCACCGAGTCCACCGAGAACCGGCCGTGGACCGAGCAGTGGCCGCGCCACAGGATCATCTTGGCGTCGCGCAGCTGCTCGGCGGTCAGGCCGCCGTTCGGCTTGTGCGGGTTGTAGAGCACGCAGTCGTCCAGCGACATGCCCATGTCGCGGACCGCGGTGTTGCGGCCCAGGTGCTGGTCCGGGAGGAAGAGCACCTTCTCGCCCTGCTCGAAGGCCCATTCCAGGGCCTTCTTCGCGTTGGACGAGGTGCAGATCGTGCCGCCGTGCTTGCCGGTGAAGGCCTTGATGTCGGCGGAGGAGTTCATGTAGGAGACGGGGACCGTCGTGCCGGCGATCCCGGCCTCGGTGAGCACGTCCCAGCACTCCGCGACCTGCTCGGCGGTGGCCATGTCGGCCATCGAGCAGCCGGCGGCGAGGTCCGGCAGGACGACCTTCTGGTCGTCCGAGGTCAGGATGTCCGCGGACTCGGCCATGAAGTGCACGCCGCAGAAGACGATGTACTCGGCCTCCGGCTTGGCGGCCGCGTCCTTGGCCAGCTTGAAGGAGTCGCCGGTGACGTCGGCGAACTCGATGACCTCGTCGCGCTGGTAGTGGTGGCCGAGGATGAAGACCTTGTCGCCCAGCTTCTCCTTGGCGGCGCGGGCCCGGGCCACCAGGTCCGGGTCGGACGGCGAGGGGAGGTCGCCGGGGCACTCCACGCCCCGCTCGCTCTTGGGGTCGGCCTCACGGCCGAGCAGCAGCAGGGCAAGGGGCGTCGGCTGGACGTCCAAAGGCTGGGCGGTGGTCACGACACGCACCCTTTCTGTTCTGCGACAAGGATTTCTGGGACTGCGGGGGCTTGGTTCGCCACTTCTCGTCTATTTGACGCTATCTATCATAACTGCTTCACGTCACTTTGACGATGCCGATAGTGTCGATGTGACGCATTCGCCCCCGGGCGGGGCCCGGCGCTCCACCGGTCCTCTTCGCGGGGTCCACCGGCCCGCCGAGGTGTGCGAGCATGAATTGAGAAAACGAGGCGCCGGGCCCGGAATGAAACCGCGGTCCCGCTGGTTGCCACCGACGGCAAGAGTCCGACGTTTCCCCAGCCACCGGCGGGGAGCCGCCCACTTCGGGAGTGAATGCAGATGTCCGTACAGGACGACAAGACCACTGTGAGCGACGGCATCCTCCTGTCCGACGCCGCCGCCGAGAAGGTCCGCACCCTGCTGGAGCAGGAGGGCCGCGATGACCTCGCGCTCCGCGTCGCCGTCCAGCCCGGCGGCTGCTCCGGCCTGCGCTACCAGCTCTTCTTCGACGAGCGCTCCCTCGACGGCGACGTCGTCAAGGACTTCGACGGCGTCAAGGTCGTCACCGACCGCATGAGCGCCCCGTACCTGGGCGGCGCCTCCATCGACTTCGTCGACACCATCGAGAAGCAGGGCTTCACGATCGACAACCCGAACGCCACCGGCTCCTGCGCCTGCGGCGACTCGTTCAGCTAAGCCGTACGGCGAAGGGCCCGGGCCCGGTCGGAGACGACCGGACCCGGGCCCTTCGTGCTTCCCGCGCCCGCGGTTACTGGCGGGGGAGCGGCTTGCCCGACGTGGCGTCGACCACCTTGCGGTCGCCGAGCGGCTGCTGGAGCGTCGCCGTCAGCGCCATCTCCTGCGCGAGCATGATGCAGGCCTGGCCGGGCTTGTCCGGCGTGTCGGTGATCTTCACGATGACCGAAGCCGCCTCCTCCCGCGCCTCCAGGGTGTAGGTGCTGCACACCCCGCCCCAGAAGTTCACGGTCAGCGTCCGGTCGGCCTGGGCGTACGAGAACCCGGGCACGGTGTGCGGCTTCGGGGGCACCGGGGTCCCCGCGTCGCCCGCCGCGGCCGGCTGGACCACGGTGCGGCCCGGCTTGCCCTCCGAGCCCGCCACCTCGAACAGCCAGGCCGGTACGAGGCCCCGCCCGCCGTCCACCGTTCCCGCGACCAGCCCCAGTACGGCGCCCCGCACGCTCTCGGTCCGCGGCGGCTTCATCGGGCGCGGGTCCGGGTTGCAGGGCAGGGTGTCCGTCGCGCCGGTCGGGGTGCCCGGGGTCAGCGGCACCGTGGTCGCGCAGCCGCTGGGCCCCGGGCCGGTGCCGTCGCCGCCGCCCTTGGCCGCCGCGTTGAGGCGTTCCAGGGCCTCGGCGGCCCCGACCACCGGCTGCTCGGCCGCGCGCACCGGGGCCTTCAGCTCCCCGCTGCCCGCCACCACCGAGCCGTCGGCCCCGACGCTGATCCTGCTGGACCAGCCCTGGGTCGGGAGGCCGCCCACCACCGGGTCGGCGGTCACCACCCGGACCGAACCCTGGGTGAGCCGGGCGTCCACCTTGGCGTCGGCCTGCCCGGCGGCCGCGAGCACCGGGGCCGCGGCGGCCCTGGCGGCCTGCTCGGAGACGGGCTTCGCGCCGCCGGTGCCGGTGCCCGCGGCTTCCTGGGGGAGGGTGGCCGGGCCGCAGGTGTCCTTGCCGCGGACGCAGTCGTCGCCGGTGCTGCCGGGCTCGCCCAGGCCGCCGCCCTGGTACCGGGCGAAGGACCAGGTGCCCGGGGCCTTGCGGGTCACCGTGAGCCGGGGCCCGGACCCGTCGGCGGTCTCACCGGCCTGCCAGGAGTCGCCGGCCGGCCGGGGCGCGCCGGAGAGGCCGAGGGACTTCGCGAGCCGGGCCACCTCGTCGGAGGTGACCTCCCCGGACGCGGCGAAGGAGGGCGCGGTGCCCGGTCCGTCGGGCAGCTTCACGTCGGCCCGGTACGTCACCGGCCCGCCGGACGGGTCCGGCTCCCCGGGGGCGATGCCGGGTCCCGGCGGGGACGCGGCCGCGCGCGGCGCGACGGCCGCGCTGTCACTCGTACGGCCGCCGCCGGAGGCGTCGCCGTGCGCCGTCGACGCCCAGTACGCCGTACCGCCGCCGGCCAGCAGGACGGCGGCCGCGATCGAGCCGATGGCCCAGGCGGGCCGCCGTCGTGTGGCCTGTGATGTGTCGGGTTGTTCGCTGGTCACCGCATCGCTCCTTAGCGTGTCCCGCCGTACGTGATGCGGGTGGGACGCGGCGGCCGCGGAACCGGTTCCCTCGGACTTCCTAGTCGCCGTACGCGGCGGTGGAGGCGATCAGCCGGGCCGAGGAGGGCGGGACGGCCACCCCGTGGATCTGCGAGGGTGCCACACGGACCGGCCGGGGCTCCCGTTCCACGGCCCAGTGCGGGGCCATGCGGGCGCAGTCGCCGAGCAGCCGTGCGAAGCCGGGCCGCGCCCCGGAGGCGTGGTCCGCGTACCCGAAGCCATCGGTATAGGTCATGGGGGCACCGTAAGGTCGCCGTCCTGGGCGAAGGAAGTCCTACTACGGGGTAGTTTCGGCGGGTCGGCCCGAGGGCGCGGACCGGGTAGTTTTGATTGTCACCCGCCGTCCTCCGCAGGAGCATCCACGCCGTGCGCATCGCAGTCACCGGCTCCATCGCCACCGACCACCTCATGACCTTCCCGGGCCGCTTCGCCGACCAGTTCGTCGCCGACCAGCTCCACACGGTCTCCCTCTCCTTCCTCGTCGACAACCTCGACGTCCGGCGGGGCGGCGTCGGCCCGAACATCTGCTTCGGCATGGGCCAGCTCGGCAGCCGTCCGATCCTCGTCGGCGCGGCCGGCTCCGACTTCGACGAGTACCGCGCGTGGCTGGACCGGCACGGGGTCGACACCGAGTCCGTCCGCATCTCCGAGGTGCTGCACACCGCGCGCTTCGTCTGCACCACGGACGCCGACCACAACCAGATCGGCTCCTTCTACACGGGCGCCATGAGCGAGGCCCGCCAGATCGAGCTCAAGGCCGTCGCCGACCGCGTGGGCGGACTCGACCTCGTCCTCATCGGCGCCGACGACCCCGAGGCGATGCTCCGCCACACGGAGGAGTGCCGTACGCGCGGGATCCCCTTCGCGGCGGACTTCTCGCAGCAGATCGCCCGGATGGACGGCGAGAACATCCGCACCCTGATGGAGGGCGCGACGTACCTCTTCTCGAACGAGTACGAGAAGGGCCTCATCGAGTCGAAGTCCGGCTGGACCGACGAGGAGATTCTCGCCAAGGTCGGCACCCGCGTCACCACCCTGGGCGCGCAGGGCGTGCGCATCGAGCGGGTCGGGCAGGAGCCGATCCTGGTCGGCTGCCCGGAGGAGACGGCGAAGGTCGACCCGACCGGCGTCGGCGACGCGTTCCGCGCGGGCTTCCTGACGGGGCTCGGCTGGGGCGTCGGCCTGGAGCGGTCCGCGCAGGTCGGCTGCATGCTGGCCACCCTGGTGATCGAGACCCTGGGCACCCAGGAGTACACGCTGGCCCGCGCCCACTTCATGGAGCGCTTCACGAAGGCGTACGGCGAGGACGCCGCCGCCGAGGTGCGGGCGCACCTGCCTTCCTGACGCCGCCGGCGGGCGCGGGGCCGCGCCGCCGCGCGCGGCGCGTTCCCCTCCCCGCCCTTCGCCCGCCCCCCGGAGCTCCGCTCCGGCCTGAGCCCGGACCCCGGCCGTCACCGGGGCGGGGAGGGCTCAGGGCTCGCGGCGGACCTGGTAGGCCGTGCCCGTTCCGCGGGGGAATTCGCCCAGGTAGGCGTGGCCGCGCATCGCGCACCACGCCGGGATGTCCAGGCGGGCCACCTCGTCGTCCGAGACGACCGTGACGGTGCCGCCGACCGGGACCGTGGTGATGGCCCGGGCCAGCTCGATCACCGGCTGCGGGCAGCGCAGCCCCAGCGCGTCGACCTCCACGGCGTCGGCCACCGGCGCCGCCGGGGCCGGCTCCGAGACGCCGAGCTTCTCCCGTACGCCCGCCACCGCGCCCGGCAGTACCTCCAGGAAGCCGTTGACCTCCTCGGCGGTGGTGCCCGGCGGCAGGGAGACCCGTACGTTCCCCTCCGACAGCACCCCCATCGCCCGCAGCACGTGACTGGGGGTCAGCGTCGAGCTGGTGCAGGACGAGCCGGAGGAGACGGAGTAGCCGGCGCGGTCCAGCTCGTGCAGCAGCGTCTCCCCGTCGGCGTACAGGCAGGAGAAGGTGACCAGGTGGGGCAGGCGCCGGTCGGCGTCACCGACCACCTCCACGTCCGGCACCAGCCGGACCACCCGCCGCCGCAGCCGGTCCACCAGCACCCGCAGCCGCGCGGCCTCCGCGTCCGCCTCCGCCCGCACCGCGCGCAGCGAGGCCGCCGCCGCGACGACGGCGGGCAGGTTGGCGAAGCCGGGGGAGCGGCCGGACTCCCTCTCGTCGGCGGGGCCTTGGGAGGAGAAGCGGACCCCCTTGCGCACCGCGAGCAGGCCCACCCCGGGCGGGCCGCCCCACTTGTGGGCGCTGGCGGTGAGGACGGACCACGCGCCCTCCACCCGGCCCCAGCCCAGCGACTGGGCGGCGTCCACCAGCAGCGGCACCCCGGCGGCCCCGCAGACCTCGGCGACCTCGGCCACCGGCTGGACCGTGCCCACCTCGTGGTTGGCCGACTGGAGGCACGCCAGAGCCGTGGTCGAGCCCAGCACGGACGCGTATCCATCGGGTGACACCGCCCCGAGCCGGTCCACGGGAACCTCCGTCACCGTGCCCCCGGCCGCCGCGTGCGCGTCCGCCGCATGGAGTACGGAACTGTGTTCCACCGCCGACACGACCAGATGGCCGCCGACGCGCCGGCGTCCCGCGAGCACCCCCGCCATGCCCGTGTGAACCGCGTGCGTTCCCGAAGGAGTGAATACGAGCTCGTCGGGGCGGCACCCCACCGCCTCGGCCGCGGCCTCGCGCGCCGCGTCCAGCAGCAGCCTGGCCCGCCTGCCCTCCCGGTACAGCCGGGCGGGGTCCGCCCAGCCCTCGTCCAGGGCGGCCTGCAGCGCCTGCCGGGCCACGGGGTGGAGGGGAGCGGCGGACGCGGTGTCGAAGTACGGCATCCGGCCACGGTAGAGGGTGGCCGCCGGCCGGGCGGGTCCGCGCCCCGCGGACACCCGCTCCAGGGACCGTCAGATGGCCTCCCCGGTCCGCCCGTCGGGGCCGTACGGCCGGTCCCCCGTACGGCGGATCCATCCCTTCGGGGGCAGTAGCGGCGCGTTGGGCACCCTCCCCGCGCGACCCCAAATAGCGTCCAGTAGGGTTTGGTCCGCATAAACATCCAAACCCCTGCCTGCGTCAGGGCCGGCGACCGACCCGAACACGGCCGCGGCCGGCCGCGCGGGCCGAGACTCTCGGGAAGGCGCTACGTGAGTCCCTACGGCTCCGACCGCTCGCCGCGGCGCCCGATGCGGCGGAAGCTGCTGCAGGCGCTGACTGCGGGCGTGGTCCTGGCGACCGCCACTGGTTGCTCGTACACCTGGAAAGACTTCCCCCGCCTCGGAATGCCCACCCCGGTCACGGAGGAGGCGCCTCGCATCCTTTCCCTGTGGCAGGGATCCTGGGCGGCCGCTCTCATCACGGGCATCCTGGTGTGGGGCCTGATCATGTGGAGCGTCATCTTCCACCGGCGCAGCCGGACGAAGATCGAGGTCCCCCCGCAGACCCGGTACAACATGCCCATCGAGGCGCTGTACACCGTGGTCCCGCTCATCATCGTCTCGGTGCTCTTCTACTTCACCGCGCGTGATGAGTCGAAGCTGCTCACCCTCTCCTCCAAGCCGGCGCACACGATCAACGTGATCGGCTTCCAGTGGAGCTGGGGCTTCAACTACGTGGAGAACGTCGACGGCGACGCCGCGACCCCGAAGGCGGGCGAGACCCCGAAGGAGCTCGCCTCCCTCCCGGACCGCTACATCAAGTCCTTCCCCGCCGGCGCCGAGGGCGTCTACGAGAAGGGCGTCCCCGGCGACCGCAACGCGGACACCGACAACCCGGGGCCGACCCTCTACCTGCCCAAGGGCGAGAAGGTCCGCTTCATCCTGTCGTCGAACGACGTCATCCACTCCTTCTGGGTGGTGCCCTTCCTGTTCAAGCAGGACGTCATCCCCGGTCACACCAACGTCTTCGAGGTCACCCCGACCCAGGAAGGCACCTTCATGGGCAAGTGTGCCGAGCTCTGCGGTGTCGACCACTCGCGCATGCTCTTCAACGTGAAGGTCGTCTCCCCCGCGGAGTACAAGGCGCACCTGAAGGAGCTGGCGGAGAAGGGGCAGACCGGCTTCCTGCCGGCCGGCATCCAGCAGACTGACCCCGCCCGGAATGCGGAGACGAACAAACTGTGAGCATCCTCAACGAATCCCAGGGTGCCGCGTCAGCTGACTCGTACGAGAACGAGCTGCCGGTGCGGCGCAAGCAGCCGGGCAACGTGGTCGTGAAGTGGCTCACCACCACCGACCACAAGACCATCGGCACGATGTACCTGGTCACGTCGTTCGTGTTCTTCCTGATCGGCGGTCTCCTGGCGCTCTTCATGCGCGCCGAGCTGGCTCGTCCGGGCACGCAGATCATGTCGAACGAGCAGTTCAACCAGGCGTTCACCATGCACGGCACGATCATGCTGCTCATGTTCGCGACGCCGCTGTTCGCCGGTTTCGCGAACTGGATCATGCCGCTGCAGATCGGCGCGCCCGACGTGGCGTTCCCGCGGCTGAACATGTTCGCGTACTGGCTGTACCTCTTCGGTTCGACGATCGCGGTGGCCGGCTTCGTCACCCCGCAGGGTGCCGCCGACTTCGGCTGGTTCGCCTACACCCCGCTGTCGGACGCCGTCCGCTCGCCGGGCATCGGCGCCGACATGTGGATCATGGGTCTGGCCTTCTCCGGCTTCGGCACGATCCTCGGCTCGGTCAACTTCATCACCACGATCATCTGCATGCGCGCTCCCGGCATGACGATGTTCCGCATGCCGATCTTCACCTGGAACGTGCTGCTGACCGGTGTCCTGGTCCTGCTGGCCTTCCCGGTCCTCGCCGCCGCGCTCTTCGCGCTGGAGGCCGACCGGAAGTTCGGTGCGCACGTCTTCGACCCGGCCAACGGCGGGGCATTGCTGTGGCAGCACCTCTTCTGGTTCTTCGGACACCCAGAGGTGTACATCATCGCGCTGCCGTTCTTCGGCATCGTCTCGGAGATCATCCCGGTCTTCTCGCGCAAGCCGATGTTCGGTTACATCGGTCTGATCGCCGCGACGATCGCGATCGCCGGCCTCTCGGTGACCGTGTGGGCCCACCACATGTACGTCACCGGCGGTGTGCTGCTGCCGTTCTTCTCCTTCATGACCTTCCTGATCGCGGTACCGACCGGTGTGAAGTTCTTCAACTGGATCGGCACCATGTGGAAGGGCTCGCTGTCCTTCGAGACCCCGATGCTCTGGACGATCGGCTTCCTGGTCACCTTCACCTTCGGTGGTCTGACCGGCGTCATCCTGGCCTCGCCCCCGATGGACTTCCACGTCTCCGACTCGTACTTCGTCGTCGCGCACTTCCACTACGTCGTCTTCGGCACCGTGGTGTTCGCGATGTTCGCCGGCTTCCACTTCTGGTGGCCGAAGTTCACGGGCAAGATGCTGGACGAGCGCCTCGGCAAGATCACCTTCTGGACGCTGTTCATCGGCTTCCACGGCACGTTCCTGGTCCAGCACTGGCTGGGCGCCGAGGGCATGCCGCGCCGTTACGCGGACTACCTCGCGGCCGACGGCTTCACCGCGCTGAACACGATCTCCACGATCAGCTCGTTCGTGCTCGGCCTGTCCTTCCTGCCGTTCATGTACAACGTCTGGAAGACGGCCAAGTACGGCAAGAAGGTCGAGGTCGACGACCCGTGGGGCTACGGCCGTTCGCTCGAATGGGCGACGTCCTGCCCGCCGCCGCGGCACAACTTCCTCACGCTGCCGCGCATCCGCAGTGAATCGCCGGCGTTCGACCTGCACCACCCGGAGATCGCGGCCCTCGACCACCTCGAGGACCACGTCGCCGGCGGGACCAAGGCCCTCACCGGGGACAAGGAGGCCGGCAAGTGAAGATCCAGGGCAAGATGTTCCTCTGGCTCTCCGTCTTCATCCTGATCATGACCGTCGTGTACGGCGTCTGGTCGAAGGAGCCGGTCGGAACCACCGCTCTCGCGCTGGCCTTCGGCCTGAGCGCCATGATCGGCTACTACCTGGCCTTCACGGCCAAGCGCGTGGACGAGATGGCCCAGGACAACCTGGAGGCCGACGTCGCCGACGAGGCGGGCGAGCTGGGGTTCTTCTCCCCGCACAGCTGGCAGCCGCTCTCGCTGGCCGTCGGTGGCGCGCTCGCGTTCATGGGCGTCGTCTTCGGCTGGTGGCTCATGTACTTCTCGGCCCCGATCATTCTGATCGGCCTGTGGGGCTGGGTGTACGAGTACTACCGCGGTGAGAACCAGAACCAGTAGCACCCGCGGCACGCGGTACGCCGCGGCCCGCACGGCGCCCGAGGGGCCCGGACACCTTTTCGGAGGAGTCCGGGCCCCTCGTTTGCAGTCACCCCGCGCGCTGGATTTGTCATATCTTCATAGCGTTGGGCGCATGAACCACTCACCGCGTCTTTGGACGGTACTCAGCTGCTCCCTGCTGGTCGCGTCCCTCGGGGCCGGCGCCACCGCATGCGGGTCCGGCGACACCAACCCGCTGTCCGCCCGCCCGTACGACGCGGGCGACCAGGTCGTCTTCAACCAGGCCTCCGGCGGACGCCCCGCCGACCCCGACAAGCCGCTCGAGGTCACCGCCAAGGGAGCCGAGGCGCGGATCACCGACGTGATGGCCGTCGACACGCACGGCCGCCGCCTGGCGGGCGAACTCTCCGCCAAGGGCGACCGCTGGCACAGCACCGTCCCGATGGCGGCGGGCGTGCGCTACACCGTCACCGTCAGCACGGAGGACCAGCGGGGCGCCCCCGGCCAGCGCACGATGACCTTCGAGACCACCCCGGCCCAGAAGGTCCTCAAGGTCGAATTCGGCCCGGAGGAGGGCAAGTACGGCGTCGGCCAGCCCCTCACGGCCGAACTCAACGAGCCCGTCAAGGACAAGGCCGCGCGCGCCGTCGTCGAACGGGCGCTGGTCGTCGACGCGCCGCCCGGGGTCGAGGGCGCCTGGCACTGGGTGGACGACAAGAACCTGCACTACCGCCCGAAGGACTACTGGCCCGCCCACAGCACCGTCTCCGTACGGAGCAACCTGGAGGGCATCAAGATCTCCGACGAGCTCCACGGAGCCGCCTCCAAGCCGCTGAAGCTGGAGATCGGCGACCGGGTCGAGGTCACCACCGACGCCGCCTCGCACTACCTCACGTTCGAGCGCAACGGAGAAGTGATCAACACCATCCCGGTGACCACCGGCAAGCCCGGCTTCTCCACCCGCAACGGGGTCAAGGTGGTGCTCGGCAAGCAGTACTTCGTCCAGATGCGCGGCGACACCGTCGGCATCGGCGGCAGCGAGTACTACAACTTGCCCGTCTACTACGCCACCCGGGTGACGTGGAGCGGTGAATACGTGCACGCCGCGCCGTGGTCGATCGGCTCCCACGGCTACGAGAACGTCAGCCACGGCTGCACCGGCATGAGCACCGGCAACGCCGCCTGGTTCTACGAGAACATCACCGAGGGCGACATCGTCAAGGTGATCAACAGCATCGGCGACGACATGGACACCTTCGGCAACGGCTTCGGCGACTGGAACATGGAGTGGAAGGAGTGGCGCGAGGGCAGCGCACTCCTGAAGGGCACCCAGGAAGGCCGCAGCCCCGTCGACCAGGCGCGGCTGCGCCCCACCGTCTGAGAGGCCCGCAGAAGGCCGTACGGGCCCGCGGGCGGCCACCGGGCCGGCCGCGGGCCCGCGTACGCCCCGGGTGCCCCTCGCGCCTCAGGCGTCCAGTGACAGCCGGGGCCGCAGCAGACCCGCGAGGGTGTCGGGGAAGTCGACCGGGTCCACCGGAAGGGTGACCGCCGCGTCCGCCCGGCTCCACGTGGCCAGCCAGGCGTCCTGGGGGCGCCCCATCAGCAGCAGCACCGGGGGACACCGGAAGATCTCGTCCTTGATCTGCCGGCACACCCCCATGCCCCCGGCCGGAACCGCCTCGCCGTCCAGCACGCACAGGTCGATGCCGCCCGCGTCCAGCTCCTTGAGGACCGCTGGAAGCGTGGCGCACTCCAGGAACTCCACCGGCGGCAGGTCCGGGGCGGGCCTGCGCCCGGCGGCCAGCCGCACCTGCTCCCGGGTGCCCGCGTCGTCGCTGTAGACCAGAACCCGCGCAGTCGCCCGCATTTCGTCCTCCACCTGGCCGTGAATCACGCTGATGATGCGCGGGATGCTACTCCGTCCGACCGGTTGTCAACATCGGTTCGGCCGGGCTCGCGACCGGTCTTCTGATGGGCCGTTCGGGCCTTGCACACCCCCCTGACACTCCGAACGGCACCCCCCGGGGTGAGGGCGGGATAAGCGACCGACATAATGTCGGTCGTGGCGACAGCAACGACAGTAGATACCGGGCACGCGCACCCGACGGTCAACCGGCCGAACCTCGTCAGCGTCGGAACCATCATCTGGTTGAGTTCCGAGCTGATGTTCTTCGCGGCCCTCTTCGCGATGTACTTCACCCTGCGATCCGTGACGGGTGCCGAGTACTGGACAGAGCAGGCCGAGGCCTTGAATCTGCCCTTCTCGGCAACGAACACCACGATCCTGGTGCTCTCCTCGCTCACCTGCCAGCTCGGCGTCTTCGCCGCCGAGCGCGGTGACGTGAAGAAGCTCCGGACGTGGTTCATCATCACGTTCGTCATGGGTGCGATCTTCATTGGCGGCCAGGTGTTCGAGTACACCGAGCTGGTCAAGCACGAGGGCATGTCCCTCTCGTCCGGTCCGTACGGCACGGTCTTCTACCTGACCACCGGCTTCCACGGTCTGCACGTGACGGGCGGTCTCATCGCCTTCCTGCTGGTCCTCGGCCGGACGTACGCGGCCAAGAGGTTCACCCACGAACAGGCCACGTCGGCCATCGTCGTGTCCTACTACTGGCACTTCGTCGATGTCGTCTGGATCGGCCTCTTCGCGACGATCTACCTGATCAAGTAGCGAACACGTCGCCGGCTCGCCCGGCACTCCATCCAGAAACACCGACGCAGAAGATCCTGACACCGGGGTAATCCGTGAAAAAGCTCTCCGCACGACGACGCCATCCGCTGGCGGCGGTCGTCGTTCTACTCTTCGCGCTGGCGGTCACTGGGGGGCTGTACGCCGCCTTCGCGCCCGCGGGCAAGGCGCAGGCCGATGAAACCGCCCAGTCCCTCGCCATCGAGGAGGGCAAGAAGCTCTACGCCGTGGGTTGCGCAAGCTGCCACGGAACCGGCGGTCAGGGTTCCACTGACGGCCCCAGCCTGGTCGGCGTCGGCTCCGCGGCCGTCGACTTCCAGGTGAGCACGGGCCGCATGCCCGCCCAGCAGCCCGGCGCCCAGGTGCCGAAGAAGCCGAACATCTACACCCAGGCCCAGATCGACCAGCTCGCGGCGTACGTCGCGTCCCTCGGTGCCGGCCCGATCACGCCGACCGAGAAGCAGTACGACCCGGCCGGGGCCGACATCGCCGCTGGTGGTGAGCTGTTCCGCAACAACTGCGCGCAGTGCCACAACTTCACCGGCGAGGGCGGCGCACTGACGAACGGCAAGTACGCCCCCAACCTTGAGGACGTCTCGCCGAAGCACATCTACGAGGCCATGCTGACCGGCCCGCAGAACATGCCCTCCTTCCCCGACAGCACCATGCCGGAGAAGCAGAAGAAGGACATCATCGCGTACCTCGAGAACGTCAACGGCGAGAAGTCCACCAGCCCCGGTGGCCTCAAGCTCGGCGGCCTCGGTCCCGTCTCCGAGGGTCTGTTCGGCTGGATCTTCGGCCTGGGTGCGCTGATCGCCGTTGCCGTCTGGGTCGCGGCCCACACCGCTAAGGCCAAGAAGTCATGAGTAGCCAAGACATTCCCGAAGACAAGCACCTGCCGAGTGAGCAGGGCGACGCGCACCACGGTGCCGTAGCGGTCGCGGACGACCCGTTCGCGGACCCGGGCCTCCCGGTCCACAAGCCGCGCATCCAGGACATCGACGAGCGGGCCGCCAAGCGGTCCGAGCGCACGGTCGCGATGCTGTTCACCCTGTCGATGCTGGCCACGATCGGCTTCATCGCCGCGTACGTGGCCATCCCGGTGGAGAAGATCGTTTACATCTTCCCCGTCGGGAAGGTCAGCGCGCTGAACTTCGCGCTCGGCCTGACGCTGGGCGCGGCCCTGTTCTGCATCGGCGCCGGCGCGGTCCACTGGGCCCGCACGCTGATGTCCGACGTCGAGGTCGCCGACGAGCGCCACGAGATCGCCGCCTCCCCGGAGGTCAAGGCGAAGGTCATGCAGGACTTCGCCGCCGGTGCGAACGAGTCCGGCATCGCCCGCCGTCCGCTCATCCGCAACACGATGCTCGGCGCGCTGGCCCTGCTGCCGCTCTCCGCCCTCGTGATCATGCGCGACCTGGGCCCCCTGCCCGAGGACAAGCTGCGCAAGACCCTGTGGTCCAAGGGCAAGCTGCTCATCAACCAGAACACGATGGAGCCGCTGCGTCCCGAGGACGTCCTGGTCGGTTCGCTGACCTTCGCCATGCCGGAAGGCCTGGAGGAGGACCAGCACGACTTCCAGGTCCAGATCGCCAAGGCCGCCCTGATGATCGTCCGCATCAAGCCGGAGGACATCAAGGACAAGCAGGAGCTGGAGTGGTCCCACGACGGAATCGTGGCCTTCTCCAAGATCTGCACCCACGTCGGCTGCCCGATCAGCCTGTACGAGCAGCAGACGCACCACGTGCTGTGCCCGTGCCACCAGTCCACCTTCGACCTCTCCGACGGCGCCCGTGTCATCTTCGGCCCGGCCGGTCACGCCCTCCCGCAGCTGCGGATCGGTGTGAATAGCGAAGGCTTCCTCGAGGCGCACGGCGACTTCGAAGAGCCCGTCGGTCCTGCATTCTGGGAGCGCGGATGAGCACCTCTGCCAACAACGAACGCAATGCGTCGCGCGGCGAGCGCGTAGCCGACTGGGCGGACGGCCGCCTGGGCATCTACGGCCTCGCCAAGGCGAACATGCGCAAGATCTTCCCGGACCACTGGTCCTTCATGCTGGGTGAGATCTGCCTCTACAGCTTCATCATCATCATCCTCACGGGTGTGTACCTGACGCTGTTCTTCCACCCGAGCATGAACGAGGTCGTGTACCACGGCTCGTACGTGCCGATGCAGGGCGTCATGATGTCCGAGGCCTTCGCCTCGACCCTGGACATCAGCTTCGACGTCCGCGGCGGTCTGCTGATCCGCCAGATCCACCACTGGGCGGCGCTGATCTTCGTCGCGGCCATGGTCGTGCACATGATGCGCGTCTTCTTCACCGGCGCGTTCCGCAAGCCGCGTGAGGTCAACTGGATCTTCGGCTTCCTGCTGCTGGTCCTCGGCATGTTCACCGGCTTCACCGGTTACTCGCTGCCGGACGACCTGCTCTCGGGTACCGGTGTCCGCTTCATGCAGGGCGCCATCCTGTCCGTCCCGGTCGTCGGCACCTACCTGTCGATGTTCCTGTTCGGCGGGGAGTTCCCGGGCGGCGACTTCGTCGCGCGCTTCTACTCGGTGCACATCCTGCTGCTGCCCGGCATCATGATGGGCCTGCTGGTCGCGCACCTGATCCTGGTGTTCTTCCACAAGCACACCCAGTTCGCCGGCCCCGGCAAGACGAACAACAACGTCGTCGGCATGCCGCTGCTGCCGGTCTACATGGCCAAGGCCGGAGGCTTCTTCTTCCTGGTCTTCGGTGTCATCGCGGCCATCGCGGCGATCGCCTCGATCAACCCGATCTGGGCGCTCGGCCCGTACCGCCCGGACCACGTGTCCACCGGTGCGCAGCCCGACTGGTACATGGGTATGCCGGAAGGCCTCATCCGTGCCATGCCGGGCTGGGAGATCAACCTGTGGGGCCACACGCTCGTCCTGGGCGTGTTCATCCCGCTGATCCTCTTCCCGCTGGTCCTCGGCGCCATCGCCGTCTGGCCGTTCATCGAGTCCTGGGTCACCGGCGACAAGCGCGAGCACCACATCCTGGACCGCCCGCGCAACGTCCCGACCCGTACGGCCTTCGGTGTCGCCTGGATCGCGGAGTACATCGTGCTCCTCATCGGCGGCGGCAACGACATGTTCGCCCAGTACTTCCACCTGTCGATCAACTCGATCACGTGGTTCGTCCGGATCGGCTTCTTCGTCGTCCCGGTCCTGGCGTTCATCGTCACCAAGCGGATCTGCCTCGGCCTCCAGCGCCGGGACCACGACAAGGTGCTGCACGGTCGCGAGACCGGCATCATCAAGCGTCTGCCGCACGGTGAGTTCGTCGAGGTCCACGAGCCGCTGTCCCAGGACAAGCTGCACACGCTCACCGCGCACGAGCAGTACGCGCCGATCGAGATCGGCCCGACGGTCGACGAGAACGGCGTCGAGCGCAAGGTGACGCGCGGCGAGAAGCTGCGGGCGAAGCTCAGCAAGGGCTTCTACGCGGAGAACAACCAGATTCCGAAGCCCACGGTGGAGGAGTACAAGGAGATCCAGGCCGGACACGGCCACCACTGATCTCCGGCACGACCCGCTCGGGGGACCGGCTCCGCCGGTCCCGGTGTCGCCACAGCGAGAGCCCCGTCCAGCGACTGGACGGGGCTCTTCGCTGTCATCCGGGCTGGATAGGCTGAGATCCTTCCCATTCGACGTGGGCGCGCCGACAGCGGGCGGCCCACGAGCAGCAGGAGCGGACCATGGACGTTGTGACCCCGGCAGGCGGCGACAGCGTGGCGGCCCGCGGCTGGCCGGGCGTCCTCGACGCCCTGCTGGGCGGCCGTGACCTCGGCTCGGACGACACCGCCTGGGCGATGGACCGGATCATGCGGGGCGAGGCCACCGACGCGCAGATCGCCGGTTTCGCGGTCGCGCTGCGGGCCAAGGGGGAGACCGTCGAGGAGATCGGCGGCATGGTGCGGGCCATGTACGCCCACGCCAACCTGATCGAGGTGCCCGGCCGGACGGTGGACATCGTCGGCACCGGCGGCGACGGGGCCAAGACGGTGAACATCTCGACGATGTCCTCCATCGTGGTGGCCGGTACGGGCGCCAAGGTGGTCAAGCACGGCAACCGGGCCGCGTCCTCGGCGAGCGGTTCCTCCGACGTGCTGGAGAAGCTCGGCGTCAACCTGAACCTGACCCCCGCCCGGGTGGCGGAGGTCGCGGAACGGGCCGGCATCACGTTCTGCTTCGCGGTGACGTTCCATCCGGCGCTGCGCCACGCGGCGGCCGCCCGCCGCGACCTCGGCATCCGGACCACCTTCAACTTCCTCGGCCCGCTCACCAACCCGGCCAAGGTCCGCGCGCAGGCCACCGGCGTCGCCGACGCGCGGGTGGCCCCCATCGTGGCCGGGGTGCTCGCCGAGCGCGGCTCGTCCGCCCTGGTGTTCCGCGGCGACGACGGCCTCGACGAGCTGACTACCACCGCCACCTCCCGCGTGTGGTGGGTCCGCGAGGGCACGGTGACCGAGCTGCCCTTCGACCCGCGCGACGTCGGCATCCCGCTGGTGGACGTGGCGCGGCTGCGGGGCGAGGACGCCTCGTACAACGCGGACGTCGCCCGCCGCGTGCTGGCCGGGGAGACGGGCCCGGTCCGCGACGCCGTGCTGCTGAACGCGGCGGCGGCCCTGGTGGCCCTCGACCCCGGCACGGGCTCCCTGGAGGAGCAGATCGCGGGCGGGATCGCCCGGGCGGCGGAGGCCGTCGACTCCGGCGCCGCCCGTGCCGCGCTGGAGCGGTGGGTGGCGGCCAGCAACGCGTAGCGCGGCCGTGAAGGCGTGAGGACGGACGACCCCGGTCCACGATGCGGACCGGGGTCTTGCGCGTGCGGGACCGTGTGGCAGGATGCTTCCCAAGGTCACGAGTGACAGCGTTTTGGCCCCGGCTTGCTGTCCGGCAACCCTCCTTCCGTGGCGGGGTGCCCCGGGTGATGACCAGGCCGTGGGCAGCGAGGTCCGCGGCAAGCGCGGATCCCTCGACACCAGGGGTCCTGGTCTCTCGAGGAGCGTTTTCCGTGAGCAAGCGAATGCGATAGGGCGACTCCGCCCCTTCTTCAACCCCCGGACCGGGTCCCTTCCGTGTACCCCCGTCAGGTCCGGGGCTCCCCGTACCCCTCCGGTCGGCCGCCGCGCCGTACCCGCGTACGGGCACACCGAAGCCATTCAGACCTGCCTGCCGGGAGATACCGCCATGTCCGCATCCGCATCCGCATCCCTGAACGCCACCGCCCCCGCCGCCGCCACCGCCGACGGCCCCGCCTGTGGGGGGCCGCTGCCGGTGCTCGGCCGGGACGTCACCGTCCCCCTCGTCACCGGCGGCGAGGTCACCTACGCCGCCCTCGACTACGCGGCCAGCGCCCCGGCGCTCCAGCGGGTCTGGGACGACGTCGCCGCGTACGCCCCGTACTACGGCAGCGTGCACCGGGGCGCCGGCTACCTCTCCCAGCTGTCCACCGACCTCTTCGAGCAGAGCCGGGCGACGGTCGCCGAGTTCCTCGACTGCCGTCCCGGTGACCAGGTGGTCTTCACCCGGTCCACCACCGACTCCCTCAACCTGCTCGCCGCCGCGCTGCCCGCCGGCTGCCGGGTCTTCGTCTTCGAGACCGAGCACCACGCCTCGCTGCTGCCCTGGGGCGACGCCCGGGTCACCTGCCTCGACGCCCCGCGCACCCCCGGCGAGGCCGTCGCCACCCTGGAGCGGGCCCTGGCCGAGCGCGACCCTCACGGCCCGGCCCTGGTCTGCGTCACCGGCGCCTCCAACGTCACCGGCGAGCTGTGGCCCGTACGGGAACTCGCCGCCGCCGCGCACGCCCACGGCGCGCGGATCGTGCTCGACGCCGCCCAGCTGGCCCCCCACCACCCCGTCTCCGTACGGGACCTGGACGTGGACTGGGTCGCCTTCTCCGGGCACAAGCTGTACGCCCCCTTCGGCTCGGGCGTGCTCGCGGGCCGCGCCGACTGGCTCCAGGAGGCCGAGCCGTACCTCGCGGGCGGCGGTGCCTCCCGTACGGTGGCCCGCCGCGAGGACGGCGGCGTCGACGTCGAGTGGCACACCACCGCCGCGCGGCACGAGGCCGGCTCCCCGAACGTCATCGGCGTCTACGCCATCGCCTCCGCCTGCCGCGCGCTGCGGGAGGCCGGCTTCGAGAACCTCGTCGCCCGGGAGGACCAGCTCATCGCCAAGGTCCGCGAGGGCCTCGCGCAGGTCCCGGCGGTGCGGGTGCTGTCCCTGTTCGGGGACGACGCCCCGCGCGTCGGCGTCATCTCGTTCGTGGTCGACGGCTGGAACAGCTCGCACTTCGCCGCCGCGCTGTCCGCCGAGTACGGGATCGGTGTCCGCGACGGCCTCTTCTGCGCCCACCCGCTGGTACGGACCCTGCTGGGCGGCGAACCGCAGGCCCAGGGGGAGTGCGGTTCGCCGGAGGCGGCGCCGGGGGAGCGGTCGCTGAACGCCATCCGCGTCAGCTTCGGGGCCGGCACCCCGGACGAGCACGTGGAGCGTTTCCTCAAGGCCGTGCGGGAACTCGTCGAGGACGGCGCGAAGTGGCGCTACCGCACGGAGGAGGGCCGCTGCGTCCCGGCGGTGTAGGACCCCGCGCCCGGGCCGCCGCCGCCCCGCGCGGCGGCCTCCCCGCACCGGCCGGAAGAGACGGCCTAGGCGTCCAGGCCGATGGCGAAGGCGGCTTCCAGGTCGTGCTGGGAGTAGGTACGGAACGCCACGTGGGTGTCGGTGGCCTCGACGCCCGGGATCTTGCTGATGCGGCCCGGGATGACGTCCGCGAGGTTCTCGTGACGGGCCACGCGGACCAGGGCGATCAGGTCGTACGTGCCGGTGACGGAGTAGACCTCGCTGACGCTGTCCAGCTGCGCGATCGACTCGGCGATCTCGGGGATGCGGTCCACGCTGGTCTTGATGAGCACGATCGCGGTGATCACGGTTGGCTGTCTCCCTCGACGGCAGTCACTGGTCTCCTCACTCTAGTCGCACGGCGATAGCGCCCCCACGCGTAGAGGAAGCCGACCGAGAAGCCCACCACGTGGGCCAGATAGGCCACTCCGGGCCCGCTCCCGGCGCGCTGCGCCGCCAGCCACTGGAGGCCGAACCAGAACAGCAGCACGATCCACGCCGGGAAGCGCAGCGGCAGGAAGAGCAGGAACGGGAACAGGCTGGTCACCCGGGCCCGCGGGAACAGCCGCAGGAAGGCCCCCAGCACCGCCGAGATCGCCCCGGACGCCCCCACCAGGGTCTGGTCGGAGGACGCGTTGGCCGCCGCGTAGGCCGCCAGCGCCAGGTACCCCGTACAGACGTAGAAGGCGAGGAACGGGATCCGGCCCATCCGTTCCTCCGCCATCGCGCCGAAGACGGAGAGGAACAGCATGTTCCCGAGGAGGTGCAGCCAGCTGCCGTGGACGAAGAGCGCCGTCAGCGGGGTCAGCAGCGGGCGCACCGCTCCCGAGAAGAGCTCGTCCGGGACGACGCCCCAGCGCCGGAAGTACGCCGTCCCCCTCTCCACCAGCAGGTCGCCCGTCCCGTAGGCCGGGTTCAGGCCGGAAGCCGGCCCGAGGAAGAACACCGCGCAGCAGGCGGCGATCAGCGCGTACGTGACCACGGGGCCCCGGGCGGCCTCGCACAGGGTCCGCCACTTTACGATCATGCGACAGAGCATGACGCAGGCGGACCCGCCTGAGGGTGGTGCCAGGCCGTAGGGTTACGTGCTGCGGTCCGGCGACCGCGGCGCGAGGCTTTAATTGAATGAGCTACGAAGGAGAGAGCGGCCTGATGACGGTTCCCCTGCCGACCGACACCACCCGGTGGCGCTGCACCCTGTGCGGCAACCTCACGCGGTTCGATGTCACCCGATCGTCGAAGGTCGTGGAGTACGTCCACCTCGATCTCGCCGGGGAGCCCAAGGTCGAGGAGCGCGAGGTGGTCAGTGAGACCATCGAGTCGGTCCGCTGCCGCTGGTGCAACGCGGTGGACCAGATCGAACTCGTGGACAGGCCGGGCACCGACTCCTGAGGGAGCCGGGCCCACAGTAGATCACGGTAGGGGTGACGGATTGTGGAGCCAGCAAGCGGCGCGACGCCGGCCGACGCGGCCGGCGACGCCGCGGAGGTCCTCGACCGCCCGCTGCCGGAAGGCGTGCGGCGCCGGGTCGTCACGATCGTCTCGGACGCCTTCGGCGCCCTGACGGTCGCGGACCTTCCGGCGCAGCTGCGCCAGTACGCCCGGTTCACCCCGACCCGGCGCGCCAAGTTCGCGGGCAACGCCATGGCCGCCGCCGTGGAGAGCGACGGGGTCTTCCGCAGCCGGATCGCGGAGAAGCTGCGCGAGGCACAGCCGGAGCTGACCGCGGCCCTGGAGTCCGGGGCCCCGCCCGCCGCCGCGGACCCGCTGGACGTGGCGGCCGCGGCGTACGTGCTGCGCCCGGCCGGCTGGGTCAAGCTGGTGGCCTCCGCGGGGGAGGAGGCGCAGCGCGCCGACGCCGAGCGGGTCGGCGACGAGACCCGGCGGGAGCTGGAGCGGCTGCGCGAGGAGCTGGCCCACCTGAAGGAGGCCCAGCGCTCCGGGGGCGAGCAGGTACGGGCCGAGCTGGAGGCCGCCCGCAAGGAAGCGGAATCGCTTCAGCGCAAGCTGCGCAGCGCCTTGAGCGACGTCAAACGGGGCGAGGCCGCCCTGCGCAAGCTGAACGGCGAGATCGACGCGATCCGCGGTGAGGCCGCCGCGCAGGTGGCCGCCGCCGAGAGCGAGTCCCGGCGCCTCAAGTCCCGCCTCGCCGAGGTGGAGTCCTCCCTGGAGACCTCGCGCCGCGCCACCCGTGAGGGGCGCAGCATCGAGGACATGCGGCTGCGGCTGCTCCTGGACACGGTCCTGGACGCGGCGGCGGGCCTGCGGCGGGAGCTGGCGCTGCCGCCCGTCTCCACACGGCCGGCCGACACCGTGGACGCGGTGGAGCCGGGCCGGATGACCCCGAAGGACATCGCGGCGCGCGCGCTGTCGGAGACCGATCCCGCCCTGCTGGACCAGCTGTTGGCGCTGCCTCAGGCGCATCTGGTGGTCGACGGCTACAACGTGACGAAGACCGGCTATCCGACGATGCCGCTGGAGAAGCAGCGACTGCGGCTGCTGGGCGGGCTGTCCATGCTGGCCGCGCAGACGGGCGCCGAGATGACGTGTGTCTTCGACGGCGCGGAGCTCGCGGCCCCGGTGCTGCTCGCACCCCCGCGCGGGGTGCGCGTGCTGTTCTCCAAGGCCGGTGTCACCGCTGACGAGTTGATCCGCCAGCTGGTGCGGGCCGAACCGCCCGGCCGGCCGGTGGTGGTGGTCTCCACCGACCGCGAGGTCGCCGACGGGGTGGCCAAGGCGGGCGCCCGGCCGGTGACGTCCGCATTGCTGCTCAAGCGGCTTTCGCGCGTTTCGTGACCGCTGGGGCCAATGCCGGGATCGGCGGCGGAAACGGAAGACGGTCCGTCAGCCCCTCGGCACGCAGTGTGGGCCCCGGGTAAAGGAAGCGGAACGGCCACGGGTTTTTTCGGCAGGGGGTTTGAAGTGATCAGGGCCGGTCACTAGGGTCTGCTCAAACCTTCGTGCGGTAGCTCACTCATTCGAGTGAGGACGGAGGTGCTGCCGAGTGCGCCCGCGTCCGTCTTCGGCGGCCCGAGGAAGAAGGAGCCCGCCCCCGTGGCGTCCCACCGCCGACCCAAGCAGCCCACCCGCACGCGCGTGACCGTGCTCACCGCCACCGCCGCCGCGGCGGTCGCCCTCTCCTCACAGTCCGCCGTGGCCGCCCCCGACAAGCCCGGCAAGGACGAGGTCGCGTCGAAGGTCGACGCGCTCTACGAGGAGGCCGAGCGGGCCACCGAGAAGTTCAACGGGGCCCGCGAGCACCAGCAGAAGCTGGAGAAGGAGATCGCGCAGCTCCAGGACGCCGTCGCCCGTGACCAGGGCGAACTCAACGACCTGCGCAACACGCTCGGTTCGCTGGCCGCCGCCCAGTACCGCGGCGGGGTCGTCGACCCGTCCGTCGCGCTCCTGCTCTCCGGTGACCCGGAGACCTACCTCGACAAGGCCGCCACCCTCCAGCAGCTGAGCGGCAAGCAGCTCGAGGCGATAGCCAGGATCCAGGCCAAGCAGCGCGCCCTCGCGCAGCAGCGCCAGGAGGCCACCGGCAAACTCGCCGACCTCGACGCCACCCGCAAGGCACTCGCCGAGCAGAAGAAGGCCGCCCAGGACAGACTCGCCGAGGCCCAGGCCCTCCTCAACACGCTCACCGCGCAGGAACGCGCCCGGCTCAAGGACGAGGAAGCGCGGCAGAGCACGGCCGGACGGGCCGCCGCCGAGAAGACCGCCCCCGCCGCGAGCGCCTCGGGCCGCGCCGGAGCCGCCCTGGCCGCCGCGAAGACCAAGGTGGGCAGCGCGTACATCATGGGCGCCACCGGCCCCAGCGCCTACGACTGCTCGGGGTTGACGCAGTGGGCCTACGCCCAGGCCGGCGTCAGCATCAGCCGCACCACCTACACCCAGGCCAACGACGGCACGCGCATCAGCCGCAGCCAGCTCCAGCCCGGTGACCTGGTCTTCTTCTACGACGACCTGCACCACGTCGGCCTGTACGCCGGCAACAACATGACCCTGCACGCCTCCAACCCGCGCGGCGGGGTCAAGTACGAGTCCATGGACAACATGCCGTTCCAGTTCGGCGTCCGGGTCTGATCCCGCCCGGCGGACGCCGCCGCACCGCCCATCCGGGCGAATTGCGCGGCCCCCCTCCCGCCCCGCTCCCCGCCCATGACCTGCGTCTGAGGCGGGACACCGCCCCGGGGCCCCGGCCGCGGCCGTTGGCCGGTGCGTGGCCGCGCGGCTACTGTCTGCCAGCGCGGAACCCGGTACACGTCCGTCCACGGGGGGCGGACCCGGGGCCCGCGCAGCGGAAGGGAGCGGTTCCACGTGGCGTCCCATCGCCGGCCCGGGCTCAGCGGCCTCGACCGGAACACCAAGGTCACCGCCTTCACCGCCGCCGCGGCCAGCGCCGCCGTGGCCATGACGGGCGCACCCGCGCTCGCCTCCCCGGGGCTCCCCCAGGAACCTCCCGGCGGCACCCGCGCCCAGGTCGACCGGCTCTTCGAAGAGGCCGAACAGGCCACCGAGCGGTACAACGAGGCCGGTGAGAAGGCCGACGCGCTGCGCGCCGAGATCAGCCGGGCCCAGGACGCCGTCGCCCGCGGCCAGGACCGCATCAACACCATGCGCGGGGTCCTCGGCGCCTTCGCCGGCGCCCAGTACCGCTCCGGCGGCCTCGACCCCACCGTCGAACTCATGCTGTCCGACGACCCCCGCGCCTACCTCGACAAGGCCGCCGTCCTCGACCGGCTCAGCGGCCGCCGGGCCGAGCAGCTCGGCGAACTCCGCGAGGAGCAGCGGCGGATCGCCCAGCAGCGCCAGGAAGCCGGCCGCAAGCTCGCCGAACTGGAAGCCCTGCGCACCGAGGTGGCCACCCAGAAGCGCTCCGTCACGGCGAAGCTCGCCGCCGCGCGCCGGCTGCTGAACGCCATGCCCTCCGAGGAGCGGGCCGACTTCGAACGGGCCTCCCGCTCCGGGGGCCGCGACCGGGTCGACGGCCCGCCGGAACCGCCCTTCGGCGGCGGCCGGGTCTCCGGCCGCGCGATGACCGCCGTGATGGCCGCCCGGGCGGCCGTCGGCCGGCCGTACGTGTGGGGCTCCACCGGCCCCTCCGGCTTCGACTGCTCCGGTCTGATGGTGTGGTCCTACCGCCAGGCCGGGGTCTCCCTGCCGCGCACCTCACAGGCCCAGCGGTACGCCGGGCGGCAGGTCCCGCTCTCGCAGGCGCAGCCCGGGGACCTGGTGACGTACCGCTCGGACGCCAGCCACGTCGGCATGTACGTCGGCAACGGCCAGGTGGTGCACGCCCCCTACCCGGGCGCGCGGGTGCGCTACGACCCGGTCGGGATGATGCCGGTGTCCTCGGTGACCCGGCCCTGAGCCGGGCCGTGCGTACGATCGGCGGATGACCCCGGTCCGCCGCCGCACCGCCGTACGCCTCCTCGCGCTCGCGCTGGGCCCGCTCCCGGCGGCCGGCTGCGCCGACCCGGCGCCGCCCCGACCCGTGGACGGGGCCGTGCGGCGGGCCGTCGCCGACTGGTCGGCGGCCCCGCCCGCACGGCTCGCCGGGATCCCCCTGGAGGGCTGGTCGTACGAGGTGACCTCGGTCCGGCGGGACGGCGCACGGGCCTTCGCGCGCGCCGGGCTGCGCTACCGGCTCGCCGGCTACGACAGCGCCCCCACCGGTTCTGCCCGCGAGGTCGAGCTGACCCGGGACGGCACCGCCTGGCGGGTCACCGCCGACCGGCCCGCCCCCGGAGCGGTGGCGCAGCTGTGGGACCTGGGCGCGGTGACCGCCGTACGCGGCGCGCACTGTCTGGTCCTCGGCGCCGGCCCGAGCCGGCGGGCGCTGTCCGGCCTCGCGGCCGAGGCCGACCGGGCCGTACCGGCGGTGAACGCCGCCTGGCCGGGGCCGTGGGCGCGGCGGGTGGTGGTCCTGGCCCCCGGCACGCTGGAGGCGATGGCCGCGCTGCTCGGGCGGCCCGCCGCGACCTACCGGGGCCTGGGCGCCGTCACCACCGGCAGCACCGGGGGCGGTCCTGCCCCCGCCGACCGGGTCGTGGTCAACCCGGAGGGGTACGAGGGGCTTTCCGAGGCCGGGCGGCGGATCGTCCTCACCCACGAGGTCACCCACGTCGCGACCCGCGCCGCGACCTCGGCGCGGACCCCGCAGTGGCTGTCCGAGGGCTTCGCGGACTGGGCCGCGTACCGGGGCACCCCCACCACCCCGGCGGAGGGCGCGCCCGAGCTGGCCCGCGCCGTGCGGCGGGGCGAACTGCCGGCCGCGCTCCCGGCCGACGGGGACTTCGCCTTCGGCGGCGACCCGCAGGCGGCGGCCCGGGCGTACGGGGGCGCCTGGCTGGCCTGCCGGCTCGTCGCCGACCGGTGGGGCGGGGCGGCGCTGGTACGCCTCTACGAGCTGGCGGGACGCGGACCGCTGCCGGCCGCGCTGGAGGAAGCCCTGGGGGCGGACCTGCCCGGGCTGACGGCCGCCTGGCAGGAGGCACTGCGGCAGGAGCTGCGGTAGCCGTCCGGTACGTTGGCGGGGATGCACAAGACGCTGATCGTGACCAACGACTTCCCGCCGCGCCCGGGCGGCATCCAGGCCTTCCTGCACAACATGGCGCTGCGGCTGGACCCCGACCGGGTCGTCGTCTACGCGTCCACCTGGAAGCACGGCGAGGAGGGCCGCGAGGCCACCGCCGCCTTCGATGCGGAACAGCCCTTCCCGGTGGTGCGCGACCGGACGACGATGCTGCTGCCGACGCCCCGCGTGACCCGCCGGGCGGTTTCCCTGCTGCGCGAACACGGCTGCGAGTCGGTGTGGTTCGGGGCCGCGGCACCGCTCGGGCTGATGGGCCCGGCGCTGCGGCGGGCGGGAGCGCGGCGGATCGTCGCCACCACCCACGGCCACGAGGCCGGCTGGGCGCAGCTGCCGGCCGCGCGGCAGCTGCTGCGGCGGATCGGGGAGGGCACGGACACGCTGACCTACCTCGGCGAGTACACGCGCTCGCGCATCGCCCCGGCGGTGACGCGGCGGGCGGCGGCCCGGATGGTGCAGCTCCCCCCGGGTGTGGACGAGAAGGTCTTCCACCCCGGGTCGGGCGGCGCCCGGGTCAGGGCCGGGCTGGGCCTGTCGGACCGCCCGGTCGTCGTGTGCGTCTCGCGGCTCGTCCCGCGCAAGGGGCAGGACACCCTGATCGAGGCGATGCCGCGGATCCTGGCGGCGGTGCCGGACGCGGTGCTGCTGATCGTGGGCGGCGGACCGTACGAGGCGGACCTGCGCGCGCTGGCCGCCGCGACGGGGGTCGCCGACTCGGTGGTCTTCACGGGCGCCGTCCCCTGGTCGGAACTGCCCGCCCACTACGGCGCGGGCGACGTCTTCGCGATGCCGTGCCGGACCCGGCGGGGCGGGCTGGACGTCGAGGGGCTCGGCATCGTGTACCTGGAGGCCTCGGCGACGGGCCTGCCGGTGGTCGCGGGCGATTCGGGCGGGGCGCCCGACGCGGTGCTGGACGGGGAGACCGGCTGGGTGGTCCGGGGCGGCGCCCCCGACGACGCCGCGGACCGCATCGTGACCCTGCTCCAGGACCCGGAACTGCGCGCCCGCATGGGAGCGGCCGGCCGGGCCTGGGTCGAGTCCCGCTGGCGCTGGGACCACCTGGCGGAAGGCCTGCGGGAACTGCTGTAGGGCCACGGGCGGGGGGCCTCGCCCGAGGCGGGGCATTGTCGCTCAGGCGGGGCCGTCCGCGGGCGGAGTCCCGCGAATCCGGCGCCCGGGAGCGGCACCTGGTTACGGTCCACACATGTCTGACTGTTACTCACATGCGTGGCAGTGCGCGTTATGGCCGGTGGGGCGGAATCCGCTCATGATGCGGCCATGACCCCCCACCTGACGCGCCGTCAACTCGGCCTCGCCGCCCTCCGCACCGCCGCCGCCCTCGGCATCACCCGGATCGGAACCGGCGCCGCGCGGGCGGCTGAACCCCCCGCCGCCCAGTACGCCCCCGCCGTCGTCGTCGGCTCCGGCTACGGGTCCGCCGTCGCCGCGCTGCGCCTCGGACAGGCCGGCGTCCGGACCGTCGTCCTCGAAATGGGACGGCTGTGGGACACCCCCGGACCCGACGGCAAGGTCTTCCCCTCCACCACCGCGCCCGACCACCGCTCGATGTGGTTCCGCCACCGCACCGAGGCCCCGCTCGCCCAGTTCCTCTGGCTCGACGTGGTCAACCGCGACATCAGCCCCTACCCCGGGGTCCTGGACCGCGTGCACCACGGGGACATGTCCGTCTACGTGGGCCGCGGTGTGGGCGGCGGCTCGCTCGTCAACGGCGGTATGGCCCCCACCCCCAGGCGCTCCTACTTCACCGAGGTGTTCCCCGGGGTGGACGCCGACGAGATGTACGGCACCTACTACCCCCGCGCCCGCGCCATGCTCGGCGTCAACGACATCGACCCCGCCTGGTTCGAGTCCACGGAGTGGTACCGCTTCGCCCGGACCTCCCGGAAGCACGCCCACAACACCGGGCTGAGGACCACCTTCGTGCCCAACGTCTACGACTTCGCGTACATGAAGCGCGAGGCCGCCGGCACCGCCCCCCGCTCCGCCCTCGCGGGGGAGGTCATCTACGGCAACAACCACGGCAAGAAGAGCGTCGACAAGACCTACCTGGCCGCCGCCGTCGGCACCGGCAACGTCACCATCGAGACCATGCAGCGCGTGGTCGCCGTACGCCGGGACCCGGCCGGCGGCTACGTCCTGACGGTGCACACCAGCGACCTCGGCGGCCGGGTCACCCAGGTCCGCGAACTGGGCTGCGCGCGGCTCTTCCTCGGGGCCGGCAGCCTCGGCACCACCGAGATCCTGCTGCGCGCCCGCGAGACCGGCGCGCTGCCCGAGCTGAGCGAGAAGGTCGGGCTCGGCTGGGGCCCCAACGGCAACGTCATGACCGCCCGCGCCAACCACCTCTGGGACACGGTCGGCTGCCACCAGGCCACCATGCCCGCCCTGGGCATCGACGACTGGGACAACCCGGCCAACCCCGTCTTCGCGGAGATCGCCCCGCTCCCCATGGGCATCGAGCACTGGATCTCGATGTACCTGGCCATCACCAGGAACCCGGAGCGCGGCCGCTTCACCTACGACGCCGCGAGCGACTCGGCGCGGCTGCACTGGACCCGGGACCAGAACGCCCCGGCGGTCGCGGCGGCCAAGAACCTCTTCGACCGGATCAACCGCCGCAACGTCACCGTCTACCGCTACGACCTCTTCGGCGAGAACAAGGCCTTCGCCGACGGCTTCACCTACCACCCGCTCGGCGGCTGCGTCCTCGGCGAGGCCACCGACGCCTACGGGCGGGTGAAGGGGTACCGGGGCCTGTACGTGCTCGACGGCTCGCTCGTCCCCGGCTCGCTCGGCGTGAACCCGTTCGTGACGATCACGGCCCTCGCCGAGCGGAACATGGACCGGATCCTCGCCCAGGACTGAACGCCCCCGGTCAGCCCCGGTAGAGGGCCTCGATCTCGTCCGCGAAGTCCTTCGCCACCACGTTGCGCTTGAGCTTCAGCGACGGCGTGATGTGACCGGACTCCTCGGTGAACTGGGAGCCCAGGATGCGGAACTTCCGCACCGATTCGGCCTTGGACACCGCCGCGTTGCCGTCGTCGACGGCCTTCTGGACGGCGGCGATGAGCTCCGCGTCCTCGCGCAGCTCCGCCGCCGTCACCCCGGACGGCTTGCCGTTCTCCGCGGCCCACCGGCCGAGGAACTCCTCGTCGATCGTGACCAGCGCCGCCACGAACGGGCGCGCGTCACCGACCACCATGCACTCCGCGACCAGCGCGTGCGCCCGGATCCGGTCCTCGATCACCGCGGGGGCGACGTTCTTGCCCCCCGCCGTGACGATCAGCTCCTTCTTGCGGCCGGTGATCCGGAGGTAGCCGTCCTCGTCGAGGGTGCCGACGTCGCCGGTGTGGAACCAGCCGTCGGTCATCGCCTCGGCGGTGGCCGCCTCGTTCTTCCAGTACTCCTTGAAGACGTGCTCGCCGTGCACCAGCACCTCGCCGTCGTCCGCGATGCGCAGCACCGAACCGGGCAGCGGCTGGCCGACCGTACCGATCTTCTGCTTGTCCCACGGGAGGAAGGCGGTGGCTGCGCAGGTCTCCGTCAGGCCGTAGCCCTCCAGGACCGTGAAGCCGATGCCGCGGAAGAAGTGGCCGAGGCGCTCGCCGAGCGGCGCGCCGCCGGAGATGGCGTACTCGCCGCGCCCGCCGAGGACGGTGTGCAGCTTGGAGTAGACGAGCTTGGAGAACAGCTTGTGCTTGAGCTTCAGGCCGAAGGACGGGCCCGAGGGGGTGTCCAGCGCGCGGCTGTACGCGATCGCCGTCTCGGCGGCCGCGTCGAAGATCTTGCCCTTGCCGTCGGCCTGCGCCTTGGCGCGCGCCGAGTTGTAGACCTTCTCGAAGACGCGCGGCACGCCGAGGATCAGCGTGGGGCGGAAGGACTGCAGCTCGTCGGTGAGGTTCTTGATGTCCGGTACGCAGCCCAGCCGGATCGGCGCCAGCACCGCCGCCACCTCCACCAGGCGGCCGAAGACGTGCGCGGCCGGGAGGAACAGCAGCACGGAGCACTCGCCGGTGCGGAAGAGCGGCTTCAGCCGCTCCACGACGTTGCCGCACTCGGCGAAGAAGTTGCGGTGGGTCAGCACGCAGCCCTTGGGGCGGCCGGTGGTGCCCGAGGTGTAGACGATGGTGGCGGGGTCGTCGGCGACCGCGAGGGCGCTGCGCGCGTCCACCTCGGCGTCGGTGACCTTCGCGCCGGCCGCCGTCAGGACGCCCTGGGCGTCCTCCTCGATCTCCCAGACCTGGCGCAGCTCGGGCAGCCGGTCGCGCAGGGAGGCCACGTTCGCGCTGTGGCCCGGGCTCTCGACGATGGCCGCGACGGCGCCGGAGTCGCCGAGGATCCACTGGATCTGCTCGGGCGAGCTGGTCTCGTACACGGGGACGGTCACGCCGCCGGCGGTCCAGATCGCGAAGTCGAACAGCACCCACTCGTAGCGCGTGCGGGAGATCAGGGCGACCCGGTCGCCGGGCTCGATGCCGGCCGCCATCAGGCCCTTCGCGGTGGCCCGCACCTCGGCGAGGAACTCCCTCGCCGTCACGTCCTGCCACCGGCCGTCGACCTTGCGGGCGATGACGGCGGTGTCGGGATGCTGGGCGGCGTTGCGGCGGACGAGATCCGTCAGGTTCCCGTCCGACGGGACCTCGTACAGGGCCGGAAGGCTGAACTCGCGCAAGACTGCTGCTCCTCTGGGCGCCATCGCCACCGTGTGGACCGACCGGACGTTACCCACCGGTAGTGGGTTCCCGATAGAGGGAACCGGCCAGATGTTCCGTGCGTCACATTCTGTACATCCCGATGCGCCGCAAGACCCGCCAATATGCTGCCGAGCGTAGTCGACCGTGTGCGCGACTAGGAAGTAACCGCAGGTCCGGCCGCCTGCGACCGCCGCTCTACCCGCCCGCGCCGGGCCCCCCTAGGGTGGGCGGCATGGGTGGCGGGAAGAGTCGAACGAGGGTCCACGTCGTCAGCGACGTACACGGCAACACCGAGGCACTGGCACGGGCCGGAGACGGCGCCGACGCGCTCGTCTGCCTGGGCGACCTGGTGCTCTTCCTCGACTACGCCGACCACTCGCGCGGCATCCTCCCCGATCTGTTCGGCGTCGAGAACGCCCATCGCATCGTCGAACTGCGCACGGCGCGGCGCTTCGCCGAAGCGCGCGAATTCGGCCGCCGGCTGTGGGACGGGCTCGACAGGGAACGGCTGATCGAGGAAGCCGTGCGCCGCCAGTACGCCGAGATGTTCGCGGTGCTCCCCAGCCCGACGTACGCCACGTACGGCAACGTCGACGTGCCCGGCCTGTGGCCCGAGTACGCCGGCCCCGGCACCACCGTCCTCGACGGGGAGCGGGTGGAGATCGGCGGCCGCGTCTTCGGCTTCGTCGGCGGCGGCCTGCCGTCGCCGATGCGCACGCCGTACGAGGTCGACGAGGAGGAGTACGCGGCCAAGGTGGAGGCCCTGGGAGAGGTGGACGTGCTCTGCTCGCACATCCCGCCGGAGGTCCCCGAGCTCTGCTACGACACCGTCGCGCGCCGCTTCGAGCGGGGGAGCGAGGCCCTGCTCGCCGCGATCCGCCGGACGCGGCCCCGGTACGCGCTCTTCGGGCACGTCCACCAGCCGCTGGCGCGGCGGGCCCGGATCGGCGCCACCGAGTGCGTGAACGTGGGGCACTTCGCCGCCACGGGAAGGCCCTGGGCCCTGGAGTGGTGACCCCCACACGCACGGTAGCCTGCACGCGGCGGCCGCGGGCCGCACACTTCCTCGAAATTCCCCCAGCTACCGCTGGGAGGTGCCCCCAACCCGGAGGAGCCACCGCGATGGCGGAACACACCAGCTCAAGCATCACGATCGACGCCTCCCCCGCCGACGTGATGGCCGTGATCGCCGACTTCGCCCGCTACCCCGAGTGGACCGGCGAGGTGAAGGAGGCCGAGGTCCTCGCCACCGACGCCGAGGGCCGCGCCGAGAAGGTCCGCCTCCTGCTGGACGCCGGCGCGATCAAGGACGACCACACGCTGGCGTACACCTGGAAGGGCGCGGACGAGGTCAGCTGGACGCTGGACAAGTCCCAGATGCTGCGGCAGCTCGACGGCTCCTACCGGCTGGCCCCGCTGGACGGCGGCCGCACGGAGGTCACCTACCAGCTGACGGTGGACGTCAAGATCCCGATGCTGGGCATGATCAAGCGCAAGGCGGAGAAGGTCATCATCGACCGCGCGCTGGCGGGGCTGAAGAAGCGCGTCGAAGCCCGGTCGTGACGGGCCCGGCCTCCTGACGCGCCTGCCTCCCTGACGGGCGCGCCCGTGGCCCGGGCGCGGCCCGTCCGCCCGCACGCCCCGCGCCCCGCGCGGCGCGGTACGCGGCCCTGCCCGGACGCACCGGTCCGCCCGGGGCCTGCGTGGGGCCCCGGGCCACGGGTTCCCGTACGGCCGCGCCGGCGGCTACGGGCCGCCCCGCGCGGCGACGGCGGGCGCGGAGAGCGGCGCGCCCGCAACCGGCGCCGCGCCGGAAGGCAGAACGAAAGGCACAGCCATGCAGACCCTCCTCGTCACCGGCCCCGGCGGAGCCGGCCGCAGCACCGTCGCCGCCGCCACCGCCCTGGCCGCCGCGCGGGACGGGCAGCGGGTGCTGCTGCTGTGCGGCACCGACGCCCCCCTCGCGGAGGGGAGCCCCGATCCACGGCTGCGGACCGCCCGGATCGACTCCGGCGCGGAGTTCCGCACCGAACTCGCCGCGCTCCAGGAACGCGGCGCCGCCCTCCTCGGCATGCTCGGCGGCCGCCCCCTCGGCGCCGAGGAGCTGACCGAGCTGCCCGGCGCCGAACAGTTCGCCCTGCTCCGCGCCCTGCGCCGGGCCGCCGCCGAACCCGGCACCGACCTCGTCGTCGTGGACATGCCCCCGCTGCACCAGGCCGTGGCCACCCTCGCCCTCCCCGCCCAGCTGCGCCGCTACCTCGCCCGGCTGCTGCCCGCCGAACGCCAGGCGGCCCGCGCCCTGCGCCCCGTACTGGCCCAGCTCGCCGGGGTCCCGATGCCGGCCCAGTGGCTGTACGAGACCGCCGCGCGCTGGGACGAGGAGCTGGCCGCCGTCCAGGCCGTCGTCGAGGCCGCCACCACCCGGGTCCGCCTGGTCGCCGAGCCCGGCCCCGCGGCCGGCACCGCCCTGCGCGGCGGGACGCTCGGGCTGGCCCTGCACGAGCTGCGCGTGGAGGCCCTGGTGGCCAACCGGCTCGTGCCGCCGGGCGCCGCCGCGGCCGGCCCCTGGGCGGCGGGGATCGCCGCCCAGCAGCGGGCCTTCCTCACCGAGTGGGGCCGCGTCCTGCCCGTCCACGAGCTGCCCCACCTCGGCCGGGACCCCCGGGGCACCGGCGACCTGGAGGTGCTCGCCGCCGCCCGGGGAATCGCCCCCGGCGCCGCCGGCCCCGCGCCCGGCCCCGGCTGGAGCGTCGAGGACCGGCTGGCCGACGACGGGGTGCTCGTCTGGGCGATCCCGCTGCCCGGCGCCCGCAAGAGCGAGCTCGACCTGGTCAGGCGCGGTGACGAGCTGCTCGTCGCCGTCGGCCCGCACCGCAGGATCGTTCCGCTGCCCCCGGCCCTGCGCCGCTGCACCGTCTCCGGCGCGGCCCTCGCCGACGACGCCCTCCGCGTTCGCTTCACCCCGGACCCGCGGCTGTGGCCGAAGGCGCGCTGAGCCCCGTACCGCCGTTCGGGTAACGTCGAAGGCAGACCTACCGCAGCTGCCGCCAGGAGAGTCCGCCATGAGCGAGGCCACCGACCACCCCACCGACGACGCCTGGGCGCGGGCCTGCGAGGAGGACCTCGCCGCCGAGAAGCAGCGCCGCAGCTCACAGCAGGGCGGCGGCACGGGCACGGGAACGGCCGCCGAGGAGCTGTTCAAGCTCTTCGAGGCCGTCGCCGACAAGGTGTCCTCCCTCAACAACCCGCTCGTCGGCGCCGCCGCCCAGGACGCCGTACGGCAGATCGTCAACCAGGCCAAGACGGCCGCCAAGCCCGTGATCGAGCGGAACCCGGAGGTGTTCGGCCACCTCGCGGCGGCCGGATCCGAACTCCTCGCCGCCTACCGTTCGGCCGTCGAGGGCCACGAGCGGCGCTGGACCCGCGACGAGCCCGCCGAGCCGCCCACCCCCCGCAAGCCCTCCGGCGGGGACGAGGAAGGCCCCGGAGCGGGCCCGGCCGAGCGGATCGATCTCGACTGATCCTCCGCCCGCCTCGGGTACGGTTGGCGGTGGCGGGGCTTGACCGGAAACCGAGGGACTAATGGGACTCACCATCGGCGTCGACATCGGCGGCACGAAGATCGCGGCCGGCGTGGTCGACGAAGAGGGCACCATCCTTGAGACGTACAAGGTGCCCACCCCGCCGACCGCGGACGGCGTGACGGAGGCGATCTGCGCCGCCGTCTCCGAGGTCAGCAGCAACCACACGATCGACGCCGTCGGCATCGGCGCCGCCGGATACGTGGACGACAAGCGCGCCACCGTGCTCTTCGCGCCGAACATCAACTGGCGGCACGAACCGCTCAAGGACAAGGTCGAGCAGCGCATCGGCCTGCCGGTCGTCGTCGAGAACGACGCGAACTGCGCCGCCTGGGGCGAGTACCGCTTCGGCGCCGGCCAGGGCCACGAGGACGTCATCTGCATCACCCTCGGCACGGGCCTCGGCGGCGGCATCATCATCGGCAACAAGCTGCGCCGCGGCCGCTTCGGCGTCGCCGCCGAATTCGGGCACATCCGGGTCGTCCCCGACGGCCTGCTGTGCGGCTGCGGCAGCCAGGGCTGCTGGGAGCAGTACGCCTCCGGGCGCGCCCTCGTCCGGTACGCGAAGCAGCGCGCCAACGCCACCCCCGAGAACGCGGCGATCCTCCTCGGCCTGGGCGACGGCACCGCCGACGGCATCGAGGGCAAGCACATCAGCGAAGCCGCGCGGGCCGGTGACCTCGTGGCCATCGACGCCTTCCGCGAGCTGGCCCGCTGGGCCGGCGCGGGCCTCGCCGACCTGGCCTCCCTCTTCGACCCGTCGGCGTTCATCGTCGGCGGCGGCGTCTCCGACGAGGGCGACCTCGTCCTCGACCCGATCCGCAAGTCCTTCAAGCGCTGGCTGGTCGGCGGCGCCTGGCGGCCGCACGCGCAGGTGCTGGCCGCGCAGCTCGGCGGCAAGGCCGGGCTCGTGGGCGCGGCGGACCTGGCCCGCCAGGGCTGACCCCCCGCCCCGGCCATGACTGCCCGCCGCGCCCCCTGGGGGAGCGGCGGGCAGCTGCGTATGTTGCCTCCCATGCCGTACACGCCGCACAGTCAGCACGCGCCGCACGCGCTGCCGAAGTCCGTGACCGAGCCCGACGGTTCAGCCGTGATCCGGGCGCTCAGCTACAACGTCCGCTCGCTGCGCGACGACGAGGAGGCCCTGGCCAGGGTCATCCGGGCCTGCGCCCCCGACCTCGTGTTCATCCAGGAGGCGCCGAGGTTCTTCCGCTGGCGCAAGCACGCGGCCAGACTGGCCGCCAAGACCGACCTCGTGGTGCTCGCCGGGGGCGCGACGGCGGCGGGGCCGCTGCTGCTGTGCTCGCTGCGGGCGTTCGTGGAGCGCACCGAGGACGTCCTGCTCCCGCGCACCCCCGGCCTGCACCGGCGGGGCTTCGCCACGGCCGTGGTCCGCTTCGGGGCGGCCCGGGCGGGGGTGGTCAGCGCGCACCTGTCCCTGGACCCGGCGGAACGGCGCGCCCAGGCCGACCTCCTCCTGGAGCGGCTCGCCGGGCTGGGGGCGCCGCACGTGATCGCGGCTGCCGACGTGAACGAGGCGGCGGGCGGTTCCGCCTTCGGCCGGCTGTCGCAGGCCCTTCAGGACTGCTGGACGGTGTCCCCGTGGGGCGGCGAGGACACCTTCCCGTCGTCGGCACCGGACCGGCGGATCGACGCGGTGTTCGCGTCGCGGGGCGTGGAGGTCCTCGCCTGCGGTGTCCCGGAGGGACTCCCGGGCGTGACCGCCCCCGACCTCCGCGCGGCCACCGACCACCTCCCGGTCCTGGCCACGCTCCGGCTCCCAGCGGGGGACTGAGGGGGCCGGGTTCAGGGCTGGTTCGGGGGTTTCCCGTCAGTCCCCTCGTCCTTCCGGTTCGGAATGACGAGGACTGCCGGGAACCCCCCGAAAGAACGGCACGGTCCCAGGGCAAGGGACCCCCGTATCAGGGACGAGACGAGGGTCCGGGCATCCGGGCCGCGCGATCCGCGATTGCGGCCACCCGCACGAGAGGTTGACCAGAGCCACCTGCGCAGCCCCCGGACGCATCAGCCCGCTCCGCGCTCCTCCCGGCTCAGCGTCCGACGCCCGTCCGGGGCCGATACCCGCAACACCGCTGCGGGAAGCGGTGAAGCGCACCAGACCGCTACCCGTTCCTCGGGTCCCTCCGGGGCTGGCCGTAGGCGGGTACGACGTTCTCGACGGCGGTGGTGAATTCGCGCCCGGACGCACCCCGGATGTAAGCCAGTTCCATCCAGCGCTCGTAGGTGAGGGAGCCGGAGACGTTCTCGTTGATCACGGCCATCAGCTCCCCTTCGACTCCGGAAGCGATGTCGCGTACCCGGCGACGGAGCAGACGGTGCGGCACGTACGCGTAGCAGTCACTCATCGGACGCCGCCTCGAAGGTACTGAGGAAGCGTTCCCAGCCGGCCTGAGCCCGGTCGAGCAGGTCGGTGCTGGGTGCAGACGTGGCGGCCACCCTCTCGGGCGCGTGGGCGGTCATGAGTACCTCGCAGACGCAGCTGTGCGTGATGCGGTCGATCATTGGTCGACTCCTCCAGAGGCCAGTGGTGTCATCCATCAGCCTGGAGCCGTCCCAAGCGCGCGGGAATGACCGCTTGTTGCACTTCCGCTGTACTTGCGTCCCCCACCGGTGCCCCGCGTGGTTCGATGAGGGTGAGAAGGGAGCGGCACGTGGCGACCGTGCACCACTGGACCGGCCTGGAGGCCAGGGCACTCCGGCACGCGCTGCGGCTGAGCGTCCGCGCTTTCGCCGATCACCTTGGAGTCGGAGTGCGGACCGTCTCCAAATGGGAGAAGCTGCGGACGTCAACCGAGCCCCGCCCGGACACCCAGGCGATCCTCGACACCGCTCTGGCCCGTGCGGACGCTGCCGCGCATCTGCGGTTCGAGATGTTCCTGTCCGAGGCCGGAGGCTCCAGCACAAGCCGGGAAGTGCCGCCGGCCTGGGATCACGAATCCTGGACCGATGACCTGGACCGGGTCGTGGTGGCGCTCTCACAGCAGAGTTTCGCGCTCGCCGATTGCCTGCTCAGCAGATGGCTGATCCCTTTCAAGGGCCCTGAGCTGGACGAGAGGGGCCTGTACCTGTTCGCCCGCTCGACGGCCTTGCTCGGCGACCTCAAGCGGTACCGGGGAACCCCCGTCGGGCTGCTTTCCGCCCAGCACGCTTATGCCAGTGCGCGCGCCGTCTTCACGGACCTCGGCGTCCCCCGCCGTGTGGCCCAGCTCGACCTTTCCCTCGCGGTCGTCATGGAGATGTCGGGCAAGCTGGAGACCGCTGCTCGCGCCTACGAAAGCCTGGCTGTCGACGACCGGCTTTCTCCCCGCGACCGCGCCCGTGCCCGCTTGTGGGTGGGAACCGCGCTCAGCAAGGACGGTGAGCACGACTACGCGACGCGCGTCATGACAGCCGCCACCCGCGACTTCGAGAACCTCGCCGAACCCGAAGACTGGTCGGTGGCACACCAGAAACTAGCCCTCGCCCGCCGCGACGCCGGAGCCCTCACCGCTGCGCTCCGGTTCCTGGACGTCGCCTGTAGCACGGGCACCGTGGGGTCCCCGATGCAACGGGTGCAGCTCACCACCGCTCAAGCCCACGTCTTTCGCACCGATCCCGCCACCCGTGACGAGGGGCTCCGCCTTCTCGACGAAGCCGCGCGGATCGCCGCACAGTCCGACCTCGGACATCAACTACGTAGCATCGAAGCCATCAGGCGGACGTGCGAGGGAGCCTTCAAACCCCTGCACCACCGAGCAGGGAGCAGCGAGTGGCAGACGGACGACCGCAGGAAGTCACGGGAGATCAGAGGCAGGCCGCCCAGCTGATCTGGGACTACCACCACATGCGTCACGAACTGCGCCCGTGCGATGCGGCCATCGCTCTGGGCTGCAACGACCTTGGCGTCAGCACCTACGCCGCAGACCTGTACAAGGCCGGGCTCTTCCCGACCCTCGTGTTCACCGGCGGCAACAGTGCGGCCACCAGCAAGGTGTTCCCGCGTGGCGAAGCCGTGCACTTCCACGAACACGCCCTCGCGCTCGGAGTACCCGCCCACGCGATGCTGCTGGAGCCGAAGGCCGCCAACACCGGCCAGAACATCGCGTTCGCCCGCGAGGTGCTGACAACCGCCGGTGTCCGTCCCCGATCCGTGCTGCTGATCAGCATGCCGTACATGGAGCGACGCGCCTTCGCCACCTGCCGTGAACAGTGGCCTGACATCGAAGTGGTCTGCGCTTCCGACCCGCTGTCCTTCGACGCCTACCTCAAGGGGATGGGCGACGAGGAATCCGTGATCAGCATGATCGTCGGCGACCTGCAGCGCGTGATCGAGTACCCGAAACAGGGCTTCGCCATCGCCCAGGAGGTACCGCATGACGTACATGCCGCCTACGAGGCCCTCGTCCGCGACGGCTTCACCAGGTGCCTCCTCGACTCCTGAGGGCCAGCCCCAAACGCCCGTCAGCCGCCGAGAAACGAGGCGCGCGTAGCGATCTGACGCGCCCACCGGTCCCGAATGGGGTCCTGTTCGACATTTCGTGCAGGTATCAGCCCCGGACGGCGGCCGGACGCCAAGCCGGGAGGAGCGCGTAGCGGTCTGACGCGCCCGGAGGGCCCGCCGGGGGTCTCTGAGGGGCCCGGGTACCCGCGGGCCGACGCCCGCCCACCCCGCCTCTCGCTGAGACGCCCGCCCCTTCTCCTCTGGACCGTCCCGTTTCTTCGGGGGGTTCTCGGCAGTCCTTGTCTTTCCGGGGCGGGCTGGTCTGTCAAGGGTGGCCGAAGGCCATCGCGTAGCGACGCGACGAAGGAGCGCCCTTGAGGGACCGGCCCGACACGGAAGGACGATGGGACTGACGGGAAACCCCCGAACCAGCCCTGACACGGCCCCAGGGGCTACCGCCCCTACACCACCGCGCCCCGTCCCGGGTCGTCGTCATCGTCCTCGTCGCCCTGCGACATGCGGGCGACCAGGGTGGCGAAGCCGCCCAGGAAGCCGCCGATGCCGAGGGTCGTCAGCCACCAGGTCATGTCCCACTGGAGCAGTACCGCCAGCAACAGCAGCACCGGGCCGCCGACCACCGCCAGCCACGCGAACTTCGCCGTCGTGTCCGCCGGCGGCAGCTCCGGTTCCGGCGGGACGAAGTGCCCCTCGTCGGGGGGCTCGGCCGGGGTGTGGTCGCGCGGGCCCGACGCCGGGGCCGGCAGGGGTACGCCCACGCCCGGGGCGAAGGTCACCGAGCTGCCCAGCTCCGGCTTCGGCCCCGGTTCCGGCTTCCGCCCGGCCTCCGCATCCCGCTCCGGATCCGCACCCCGCTCGGCCTCCCGCTCGGCCTCCCGCTCCGCCTCGCGCTCCCCGCCCCGCCCCGTGTCGGACACCGCGGGCTCGGGCTTCACGTCTTCCTCCGGCAGCATCAGGTTCTCGATCGGCCGGAACGGTCTCGCCCCGGGCGGGTCCGGTGGTTCCTGCCCGTACCCCGCGACGATCGCGGCCCACGCCGCTTCCTCGTCCAGCGGGGGCACGCCCCCGGACGACTCCTCGTGCTCAGCCACCGCTGGCCGCCCCCTCCCTGCCGACACTCTTCGCGAGCCGCCCGATGAACGCGTAGCTGTCCGCGAAGATCCGCTCCGCGTCATGGTCCAACGTCGCCACGTGGTAGCTCTGTTCCAGCAGGGTCTCGGTCACGTCGGTCGACGACACCCGCGCCAGGATCCGCGCCGAGTCCACCGGCGGGACCACGTGGTCCTGGGGGCTGTGCAGCAGCAGTACGGGCTGCGTCACCTGCGGCAGCTCGGTGTCCACCAGCTGGAAGAACTTCCGCAGGGAGTGCGCGGCCCGGGTCGGCACCCGCTCGTAGCCGACCTCCACGGAGCCGGGCTTCGCGATGTCGCTGGCGATCCCCGCCGTCGACCGGACGAAGTGCTTGGCCACCGGAAGGGCGAAGGCCAGCGGGTCGTGCACCTTGTTGGCGGGGTTGACGAGGACGATGCCGCTGATCGCGTCCCCGTGCCGCGCCGCCAGCCGCAGCGTCAGCGCACCGCCCATCGAGAGCCCGAAGACGAAGACCTGCTCGCACCGGTCCAGCAGCTCGCGCAGGGCCCGGTCGACCTCCGCGTACCAGTCCTGCCAGCCGGTGAGCTGCATGTCCTGCCACCGCGTCCCGTGCCCGGGCAGCAGCGGCAGCGAGACGGTCAGCCCGCGCTCGGCCAGGTACTCGGCCCACGGGCGGAGCGACTGAGGCGAACCGGTGAAGCCGTGACAGAGAAGCACGCCCACTTCTCCGCCCTCGTGGCGGAACGGCTCTGCTCCAGGGAGGACGGGCACCAGGGTCTCCTTCGAAGGGTGGGGGGTGCGTTGCGCTGTGTGACTTCACCGTACGCGACCGGGGTGACACCGACCAGGGCCGTCGGGCGCTCCGCGCGGAGCCAGGCGATAAGGTCTGTTCGACAGACACAGGAAGGCTTTCGAGTTGATCTACGGCGCAATGAAGTTCTCCATCGGGGGTTCCCTGAAGCTCGCCTTCAGGCCGTGGGTGGAGGGCCTCGAGAACATCCCCGCCGAGGGGCCGGCGATCCTCGCGAGCAATCACCTGTCCTTCTCCGACTCCTTCTTCCTGCCGGCCGTGCTGGACCGGAAGGTGACCTTCATCGCGAAGGCGGAGTACTTCACCTCCCCCGGGGTCAAGGGCAAACTGACGGCCGCCTTCTTCAAGGGCGTCGGCCAGCTCCCGGTGGACCGCTCCGGCGCGCGCGGCGCGGGCGAGGCCGCCATCAAGAGCGGCATCGAGGTCATCGAGCGCGGGGAGCTGTTCGGTATTTACCCCGAGGGCACGCGTTCACCCGACGGCCGCCTCTACCGCGGCAAGCCCGGCGGACTGGCCCGGGTGGCCCTCGCCACGGGCGCCCCGGTGATCCCGGTCGCGATGATCGACACCGAGAAGATCCAGCCCCCCGGCAAGGTGGTCCCGAAACTGATGCGCCCGGGCATCCGGATCGGCAAGCCGCTGGACTTCAGCCGCTACCAGGGCATGGACGGGGACCGCTTCATCCTGCGCTCGGTGACCGACGAGGTCATGTACGAGATCATGAAGCTCTCCGGCCAGGAGTACGTCGACATCTACGCGACGGCCGCCAAGCGGCAGATCGCGGACGCCGAGAAGGCCGCCAAGGCGGCCGAGAAGGCGGAGAAGGCGGAGCTCGCCGAGAAGGCGGAAAAGGCAAAGCTCGCCGAGCTGGCAGAGAAGGCCGAGAAGGCCAAGGGAGAGACGGGCGCGGAGTAGCGCGCGCGGCGGGCCGGCCGGAAGGCCGCGCCCGCGGGAACGGGGCGGGTGGGGGAGATGGCGAGGCGCGAGCGCGTCGTACGGATGTCGGTCGAGCAGCCGCTGTGGCGGGCCCTGACCGCGTACCGGCTGCTCACCATGGTCTACGCGGCCCTGCTGTTCGCGGCCGCGTACCGGAAGTTCGACCAGCCGGCGGTGGCGGCCGGCTACCTCGCCTGCCTCGCCGTCTGGACGCTGGCCACCCACCGCCGGGTCGCGAACGCGGCCAGCTGCACCAGGGGCTTCCTCGTCTCCGACCTCGCCGTCGCGCTGACCGGCATCCTGCTCACCCCGCTCGCCGACACCCACGCGCGGATCACGGCGGGCGGCCCCACCCTGCCCAGCATCTGGACCGCCGGCTCGGTGCTGGCCTTCGCCCTCAAGGGCGGCTGGCGCTGGGCCGGCTTCGCCTCGACCTTCGTGGCCGCCGCCAACCTCGTCATCCACGGCGGCGACCCCACCCGGGACACCCTGCACAACGTGCTGCTGGTCTGGGTCGCCTCCATCGCCATCGGGTACGTCGTCGAGGTGGCCCGGGCCAGTGAGGCCACCCTCGCCCGGGCCCTGGAGATCGAGGCCGCGACCCGCGAGCGCGAGCGCCTCGCCCGCGACATCCACGACGGGGTCCTCCAGGTCCTCGCGATGGTCCAGCGGCGCGGCAGCGAGCTGGGCGGGGAAGCCGCCGAGCTGGGCCGGATGGCGGGCGAGCAGGAGGTGGCGCTGCGCACGCTGGTCTCCAGCGGGCTGGTCCAGCCGTCCCGGGTCTCGCGCGACGGGTCGCTCGGCGCGCTCGTGGACACGTACGAGGTGGAGGAGCCCGGCACGGACGGGGCCGAGCTGGACCTGCGCTCCCTGCTCGCCCCGCACGCCGGGTCCCGGGTGAGCTTCGCCGAGCCGGGGACCCCGGTGCCGCTGCCGGCACCCGCCGCGCGGGAGCTGGCGGCCGCGGTCGGCGCGGCCCTCGACAACGTGCGCAAGCACGCCGGGGAAGCGGCCAGCGCCTGGATCCTCGTCGAGGACTGGGGCGACGAGGTGATCGTGACCGTACGGGACGACGGCCCGGGCATCCCGGCCGGCCGGCTCGACCAGGCGGAGGGCGAGGGGCGCCTGGGCGTGGCCCTGTCCATCCGCGGACGCCTGCGCGACCTCGGCGGCAGCGCCGAGCTGGTGTCCGTCCCCGGACAGGGCACCGAAGTGGAACTGAAAGTACCGAGGGGGAGGACCCAGTGAACGAGGACCGCGGCGAGCTCCAGGACATCAAGGTGATGGTCGTCGACGACCACCCGATGTGGCGGGACGCGGTGGCCCGCGACCTGGCCGCGGCGGGCTTCGACGTCGTCGCCACGGCCGGCGACGGGCCGGAGGCGGTACGCCGCGCCCGCGCGGCGTCCCCGATGGTGCTGGTCCTGGACCTCAACCTGCCGGGCATGCCCGGGGTGCAGGTCTGCAAGGAACTGGTCGGCGCCGATCCCACGCTGCGGGTGCTGGTCCTGTCGGCCAGCGGTGAGCACGCCGACGTCCTGGAGGCCGTGAAGTCGGGGGCGACCGGCTACCTGCTGAAGTCGGCCGGCGCCCAGGAGCTGATCGACGCGGTCCGCCGCACTGCGGCCGGTGACCCGGTGTTCACCCCGGGCCTGGCCGGTCTCGTCCTCGGCGAGTACCGGCGCCTGGCCAGCGACCCGGCGCCGGCCGCCCCGGACGAGCCGAAGGCCCCGCAGCTGACCGACCGGGAGACCGAGGTGCTGCGGCTGGTGGCCAAGGGGCTCTCGTACAAGCAGATCGCGGAGCGGCTGGTCATCTCCCACCGCACGGTCCAGAACCACGTGCAGAACACCCTGGGCAAGCTCCAGCTGCACAACCGGGTGGAGCTCGTCCGGTACGCCATAGAGCGCGGGCTCGACGACGCGTAACCCGTTCGTACGTCGTACTTACTTCCACTCCGGCTCCTCGTACGAGTGAACGGCATGGGCGCAACATCCCTTGACCGCGCCGGAATTGACCCGTCCGCGGCCCTTGCTGTGACGCGCGTCACCATTAGCGTGACCGTCATGGCGAAGGGAGATTCCATGAAGGTCGGAGTGCTCACCGGCGGCGGAGACTGCCCCGGACTGAACGCGGTGATCAGGGGCGTCGTCCGCAAGGGCACGCAGGAGTACGGATACGGGTTCGTCGGCTTCAAGGACGGCTGGCGGGGGCCGGTCGAGGGGGACACCGTCCCGCTGGACATCCCCGCCGTCCGGGGCATCCTGCCCCGGGGCGGCACCATCCTCGGCTCCTCGCGCACCAACCCGTTCAAGACGGAGAACGGCGTCCGCGCCATCAAGGAGAACCTCGCCAAGTTCGAGGTCGACGCGCTCGTCGCGATCGGCGGCGAGGACACCCTCGGCGTGGCCGCCCGGCTCTACGAGGAGTACGGCGTCCCCTGCGTGGGCGTACCGAAGACCATCGACAACGACCTCTCGGCCACCGACTACACCTTCGGCTTCGACACCGCCGTCGGCATCGCCACCGAGGCCATCGACCGGCTGCACACCACGGCCGAGTCCCACATGCGGGTCCTGGTCGTCGAGGTCATGGGACGGCACGCCGGCTGGATCGCCCTGCACTCGGGGCTGGCGGGCGGCGCCAACGTCATCCTCATCCCCGAACAGCGCTTCGACGTGGACCAGGTCTGCGCCTGGGTGACCTCCCGCTTCGGTGCGAGCTACGCGCCGATCGTCGTGGTCGCGGAGGGGGCCATGCCCAAGGACGGGGACCTGGTCCTCAAGGACTCCGTCTCCCGGGACTCCTTCGGACACGTCCGGCTGTCGGGCGTCGGCGAGTGGCTGGCCAAGGAGATCGAGGCGCGCACCGGCAAGGAGGCCCGTACGACGGTCCTCGGGCACATCCAGCGCGGCGGCACCCCGAGCGCCTTCGACCGCTGGCTGGCCACCCGCTTCGGTCTGCACGCGATCGACGCGGTGCGCGACGGGGACTTCGGCAAGATGGTCGCGCTGAAGGGGACGGACATCGTCCGGGTGCCGATCGCGGAGGCCACCGCGAAGCTGAAGACGGTCGACCCCGCGCTGTACGCGGAGGTCGGGGTCTTCTTCGGCTGAGCGACGCGGACTGAGCGGCGCGGACGGAGCGACGCGGAGTGAGCGGGCGCGGGCCACGGGACGGCCGTATCGTGACGGACGACCCGTGGCCGACCTGTGGGGAGCGAGCGTGGAGATCCTGGCCTTCGGAGCGACCGCCGACGAGGAGCCGCTCCTGGAGCGCGCCTTCCGGGAACACGCCGACGGGCCGCACGAGGTCCGCTGCCTCGACGTCTTCCTCAGCGAGGACACCGCCCCCATCGCCGCCGGGTACGAGGTCGTCTCCTCCAGCGTCAACGGCGACCTGAGCGGCCGGGTCCTGCGCATCCTGGCCGCCGGGGGCACCCGGATGGTCGCGCAGCGCTCGACCGGCTTCAACAACATCGACCTCGACGCGGCCCGGCGGCTGGGGCTGACCGTCAGCAGGGTCTCGTCCTACTCGCCGTACTCGGTGGCCGAGTTCGCCTGGGCCCTGGCCCTGGCGGTGAACCGGCGGATCGTCCGCGCCTCCCACCGCACCCGGGACTTCGACTTCCGGCTGAACGGGCTGATGGGCCGCGACATGCGCGGACGCACGGCGGGCGTCCTCGGCACCGGCAGGATCGGCGAGGCCTTCACCCGGATCGCCCACGGCTTCGGGATGAACCTGCTGGGCTGGGACCTGGCGCCGAACCCGGCCTGCGTGGAGCTCGGCATGAGGTACGTGGACAAGGACGAGCTGTTCGCGGGAGCCGACCTGATCAGCCTGCACGTGCCGCTGATGGAGTCCACGCACCACATCGTGGACGCGGCCGCCCTGAAGGCGATGCGGGACGACGCGGTGCTGGTGAACTCCAGCCGGGGCGGGCTGATCGACACGGAGGCCCTGGTCACGGAGCTGCGGGCGGGCCGCTTCACGGGGGTGGGTCTGGACGTGTACGAGGCGGAGGCCGGCCTCTTCTTCACGGACAGGTCCCTGGAGGCCGTCGCGGACGACACTCTGGCCCGGCTGGTCACCTTCCCGAACGTGCTGGTGACCAGCCACCAGGCGTACTACACCGAGGACGCGGTCGGACAGATCATCGCGACGACCGTCCGGAACGTGGCGGACTACCTGGCGGGCCGCCGCTCCGAGAACACCCTGGTCCCGGACCCGGCCTGACCCGCGCCCGCCCCGGGCCGCACCGGCCGGGCGGCCCCCGTCACCCCGCGGACCAGGCCGGACAGCAGCTCCGCGCCGCGCAGGGTGAGCACGGACTCCGGGTGGAACTGGACGCCCGCGAAGCCGCGGTCCGCGCAGCGCAGGGCGTGGACCTCGTCGGTGAGCGGGTCCCGGGAGACCTCCACCCCGTGTGCGGAGAGCTCGGCTTCCGCTCCGGCGTCGCAGGCGGCGGTGTACGTGTTGTAGAAGCCCACCGTCTCCGGCGTGCCGAAGAGGTCGACCGTCACCTGGGCGCCCTGCGCCGGCTCGGCCTTCCGCACCAGCGGCAGCCCCAGCTCCGCCGCGATCAGCTCGTGCCCGAGGCACACCCCCAGCAGCCCGCCGCGGTGGGAGGTGAGCAGGTCCCGCGCCAGCGCGCCCAGCATCCGCATCTTCGGGTCGGCGCCGTCCGCCGGGTTCCCCGGGCCGGGGCCGAGGACGACCGGGCCGTCCCAGGCCAGGGCGAGGGCCCGCAGCCCGGGGTCGTCGTAGCGGCGTACGGTCACCTCCAGCCCGGCCGCCCGCGGGCCCCCCGTCCTCAGGACGTGGGCCAGCATCGCCGTGAAGGTGTCCTCCGCGTCGACCACCAGGGCGTGCCCGCCCGTGGCGGCGGGCCGCTCCTGCATGCGGAGCCAGAACGGCGCCAGGTCCGCCCGCCGTGAGGCGAGGGCCGCCCGCACCCGGGGATCGTCGGCCAGCCCGCCCGCCCCGGCGCGGGGAGCCGGCCGGGGCGCGGCCGGCCGTACGCCCAGCGCCGCCAGCACTCCGGCGGCCTTGGCGTGGGTCTCGGCCACCTCGCCCAGCGGGTCCGAGTGCCGGACCAGGGTGGCCCCGACCGGTACCCGCAGCACCCCGTCCGGGCTGATGTCGGCGGTGCGGATCAGGATGGGGGAGTCCAGGGTCTGGCCGCCGGCCGCGTCCAGGCCGAGCAGCGCCAGCGCCCCCGCGTAGTAGCCGCGGCCGCCGCTCTCGTACCGCTCGATCACCCGGCAGGCGTTCTGCACGGGCGAGCCCGTCACCGTCGCCGCGAACATGGTCTCCCGCAGGACCTCCCGGACGTCCAGCGAGGAGCGTCCGCGCAGCTCGTACTCGGTGTGCGCGAGGTGGGACATCTCCTTGAGGCGCGGGCCGACGACGGCTCCGCCCATGTCGCCGACCGTGCACATCATCTTCAGTTCCTCGTCGACGACCATCGACAGCTCCTCGGTCTCCTTGCGGTCGGCGAGGAAGGCGAGGAGGGACTCGGCGGTGGGGCCCGACTCCGGGTAGCGGTAGGTGCCGCTGATCGGGTTCATCACGACCGTGCCCCCGGACATCCGCACGTGCACCTCGGGGCTGGCCCCGACCAGGGTGCGGTCCGGAGTGTGGACCACGTACGTCCAGTACGCGCCCCGCTCGTCCTCCAGCAGCCGCCGGAACAGGGCCAGCGCGTCGGCCCGGCCGAAGCCGTCGACGCGGCCCTCGTAGGTGCGCCGGATCACGAAGTTCGCGCCCTCGCCGCGGCCGATCTCCTCGCGGACCACCCGCTCGACGGTGGCCGCGTACTCCTCGTCGGGGACGTCGAAGCCGCCGCCCTCCACCCGTACGGGGTGGCCGGGGAGCGCGGCCAGCGCGGTGGCGAGCGGGACCTCGTACGCCTCCTCGGCGGCCAGCACGGCCAGCGGGGTGCCGTCGTCGCGGACGTCGAACCCGCGCTCGCGGATCTGCCGGAACGGCACGAGCGCGAGGGTCGGGAGCTCGCGCACGGGCAGGTCGGCGAGGCGGGCGGCCTCGTGGACCGGGCCGATGAGCACCTCGACGGTGTCGTGGCGGCGGCCCGGGGTGCGCCGGCGCAGCAGCGCGAAGGGCGGGGCCGTGTCGTCGAGGAGCCGGCCGAGGCCGAGATCGGGCCGGGGTGCGGAGTGGGTCATGGGGCGTCCTTCCGGTGGGGTGTCGGAGGGGAGGACGGCCGTGTCCGGACATGGAAAAGGCCGCCCTCCGGGGGCGGCCTGCGTTTCGCTCGTGTCAGTGGGTACGCGAGAGGGGCGGGCCGCCGGGAGCGGGCCACCACCAGTTCAGGTCGGCATGCGCGTACATGGGGGGCACCCTAGCCCACCGGGCGGCCCTCCCGCCGCATCCCGTCTTTTCCGGCACATGAACCTTGCATTCCGCTCTGCTGCGGCTCCACGGCCTTCGAACGACACCGTCTCACCAGGTGGGCGTCCGGCCGGACACCGCGGACGACGCCGTAATGTGTACGAGGTGACCGTGAACGCTGAAAACCACGCCCTCGCCGCCAAGGCGACCTGGCGAGACCTTCCCGCGGCGCAGCAGCCTTCGTACCCCGATGCCGAGGCCCTGCGCGCTGTCGTCGCGGACCTCGAGTCGTATCCTCCGCTCGTCTTCGCGGGTGAGTGCGACCAGCTGCGCGCCCGTCTGGGAGCCGTCGCCAAGGGCGAGGCGTTCCTGCTCCAGGGCGGCGACTGTGCCGAGGCCTTCGACGCCGTCTCCGCCGACCACATCCGCGCCAAGCTGAAGACCCTGCTCCAGATGAGTGCCGTCCTGACGTACGCGGCCTCCGTGCCCGTCGTGAAGGTCGGCCGCATCGCGGGCCAGTACTCCAAGCCGCGCTCCAAGGACACCGAGACCCGCGACGGCGTCACCCTGCCGACGTACCGCGGCGACTCGGTCAACGGCTTCGCCTTCACCGAAGAGGCCCGCGTCCCGGACCCGGAGCGGCTCAAGCGCATGTACCACGCGTCGGCGTCGACGCTGAACCTGGTGCGCGCCTTCACCACGGGCGGTTACGCCGACCTGCGCCAGGTGCACGCCTGGAACCAGGACTTCGTGAAGTCCTCCCCCTCCGGGCAGCGCTACGAGCAGCTCGCGCGGGAGATCGACAACGCCCTGAACTTCATGAAGGCCTGCGGCACCGACCCGGCCGAGTTCAAGGCGGTGGAGTTCTACTCCTCGCACGAGGCGCTGCTGCTCGACTACGAGGGCGCGCTGACCCGCACGGACTCGCGTACGGGCAAGCTGTACGACACCTCCGGCCACATGGTGTGGATCGGTGAGCGCACTCGCCAGCTGGACCACGCGCACATCGAGTTCTGCTCGCAGATCGCCAACCCGGTCGGCATCAAGCTCGGCCCGACCACCTCGGTCGACGAGGCGCTGACGTACATCGACCGCCTGGACCCGGAGCGCGAGCCGGGCCGGCTGACCTTCGTCGTCCGCATGGGCGCCGACAAGGTCCGCGACAAGCTCCCCGAGCTGGTCGAGAAGGTCACCGCGTCCGGTGCGACCGTCGCCTGGGTCACCGACCCGATGCACGGCAACACCTTCGAGGCGGCCTCCGGGCACAAGACGCGCCGTTTCGACGACGTGCTGGACGAGGTCAAGGGCTTCTTCGAGGTCCACAAGGCGCTGGGCACCCACCCGGGCGGCATCCACGTCGAGCTCACCGGTGACGACGTCACCGAGTGCGTGGGCGGCGGCGACGAGATCTTCGTCGACGACCTGCACCAGCGCTACGAGACGGCCTGCGACCCGCGGCTCAACCGCAGCCAGTCGCTGGACCTGGCCTTCCTGGTCGCCGAGATGTACCGCGACCAGTAGAGCGGCCGGCCACGCGATCAGTACGTGGCTTCCTCCGAGGATGGGGCGCGGATCCATGTGATCCGCGCCCCATCCCCGTACCCGGGTCTTTTAGGTCACCCTAACTTTGGGTACGGTTAGGTAAGCCTCACCGAATCGGGGATGGCCTGCCGAACCGTTCCGCACCAGGGAGGTGAACCGCGTGTACGTCTGCTCTTGTTTCGGGATCACCGACAAGCAGGTCAAGGAACACGCGGCCGCCGGGGCCTGCACCCCCCGCCAGATCGCCTCGGCCACCAAGGCCGGCACCGACTGCGGCTCCTGCGTGCGCACCATCCAGGGCATCCTCGGCCGCGGGGCCTGCCCCCGCCGGGAGCTGCTGGAGAAGGGCGACGCCACGGCCGTCCTGACCGCCGGCCCCGGGCCGGCGCCCGCGCCGGAACTGGCCGAAGCCGCCTGAGGCCAGCGGTCCGTCCCGGGGGAGCTAGCTCGGCTGCTCGATGAGCTGGGCGATGTAGAGCGCCTCGCCGAGGGACTCGATGAGTTCCAGCTGGGTGTCGAGGTAGTCGATGTGGTGCTCCTCGTCCTCCAGGATCTCCTCGAAGAGGCGGGCGGACGTGATGTCGCCCTTCCCGCGCATGACCTCGATGCCGCGCTTGAGGCGGTCGATCGCCTCGACCTCGACCTGCCGGTCCGCCTGGAACATCTCCGTGATCGTCTGTCCGACGCGCACGTGGAAGAGGCGCTGGTAGTTCGGCAGACCGTCGAGCATCAGGATGCGCTCGGTGATCTTGTCCGCGTGCTTCATCTCATCGATGGACTCTTCACGCGTGTACTTGGCGAGCTTCGTCCATCCCTTGTTGTCCTGGATGCGGTAGTGCAGCCAGTACTGGTTGATGGCCGTGAGCTCGCCGGTCAGCTGCTCGTTGAGGAATTCGAGGACCTCGGGGTCGCCCTGCATCGCAGAGGCTCCTTCCAAGCAATGTCAGCTAGTGACTGGGCAGTGCGCGCATCCTTGCACTGCCGTCCTGAGGCGTCCAGTAAGTGCCTCCTTAGTGGGAGTTGCCTGGACTTGCCTGAATCGAGTCGTACCTGGTCGTGACCACACCGCCACGTCTGTCACCATGGAGGCATGGGTCAGCCGGAAAGCCGGGAATCTCCGGGAGTAGAGCAGCTCGAGCTGCCTCCGGGACAGCGGTTGCAGCGGGGTTGGCCCGTCACCCACTACGGTCCCGTGCCCAAGTTCAAGCCGGACCGCTGGGAGTTCCGCGTCTTCGGCGCGACCGCCGACGGTGAGAAGCACTGCTGGAAGCACGAGGAGTTCGCGGCCCTGCCGTTCGAATCGGTCGTGGCCGACCTGCACTGCGTCACCAAGTTCAGCATGCCGGGCGCCGAATGGGGCGGCGTGCTGGCGCGCACCGTACTGGACCTGGCGCCGCCGGCCCCGCAGGTCACGCACGTGATGGTGTGGGCCGAGTACGGCTTCAGCTCCAACATGAGACTGGCCGACTTCGCCTCCGACCGGACCGTCTTCGCCACCCACATGGGCGGTGAACTGCTGACGGCCGAGCACGGTTTCCCGCTGCGGCTCGTGGTTCCGCACCTGTACGCCTGGAAGGGCCCCAAGTGGGTCCGTGGCGTGGAGTACATGACCGCCGACCGCCGGGGTTTCTGGGAGGAGCGCGGGTACCACAACATCGGCGACCCCTGGCGCGAGCAGCGCTACTCGTACCAGGAGGAACCGGGCGACGGTCCGGAGCTGTAGCCGCAGCCGAAGCTGTGGGCGTGGCCGTGGCCGTGGGCGTAGCCGTAGCGGTGGCCGGGCGGGTCAGTGGTGGTACCGGTGGACCACCGCGTGGCCCTTGCCGCGGCCGATCATCCACTTGTTGACCGGGGTGGTCAGGACGAAGGCGATGGCGAGCGAGAGCGCCAGCACCGTCCAGAAGAGCGGGTCCGAGAGGTGGGCGTCCATGGCGCCCGGCCACAGGGCGATCACCCCGTTGTCGGCCAGCTCCATGACGGCGATCGACAGGGTGTCCGCGGCGAGTGCCACCCGGACGGCCGTACGCAGGTCCACGCCGGCGGCGAGGATGCCGCGCAGGGTGAGCGCGTAGCCGAAGAAGAAGGCGAGGACGATCGCCAGGACCATGGTCGGGACGTTCCCCCAGCTCAGCGCGGTACCGATGACCATGCCGAGCACCTCGCCGATGGCGCATCCGGTCAGGCAGTGCAGGGTGGCCCGGGCCGCCATGCCCCAGCCGGCCCCACCGCCGTGGGCGTGGTGCTCGTGGTGCTCGTGGTGTCCCTCGTGCCGGCTCTTGCCCTGGCTTCCGTGCCGGGTTTCGTGCTGGTGGTCGTGGTCCTCGTGGTGCGCGTGCTCCATGACAACCCCCTGGAGGCTTGAGGAAAACGCCGGTGGCGGTTCCGTCGATACGACAGAACCGTATACCCCCCAGGGGTATTCCTCAACAGATCTTCAGCGTGTCAGCGCAGGTCGCGAAGCTCCTTCAGCAGCGCCACGTCGGCCGCGTGCCCCTCCTTGCCGCCCGGCGTCTCGATGATCAGCGGTACGCCGTCCGTCTCCGGGTGCGAGAACAGCTCGGCGAAGGCGTCCCGGCCGATGTGGCCCTGGCCGATGTTGGCGTGCCGGTCCTTGTGGGCGCCGACGCCCTCCTTGGAGTCGTTGGCGTGGATCAGCTTCAGCCGGCCCGCGCCCACCGTCTCCACCAGCAGGTCCAGCGTCTGCTTGGTACCGCCGGTCTCCGCCAGGTCGTGCCCGGCCGCGAAGACGTGGCAGGTGTCCAGGCAGATGCCGAGCTTCGGGTGGTGGTCGAGGGCGTCGAAGTAGGGGCCGAAGTCCCAGGTGCGCGAGCACAGGGAGGAGCCCTGCCCGGCCGTGGACTCCAGCAGCAGGAAGGGGTCGTCCTCGTGCGTCAGCTCGTCCAGCAGCGGCAGCATGTGCTCCCTGACCTGCGCGTACGCGGCCTCGCGCGGCCGGCCCCCGGTCGCCGAACCGGTGTGCACGACCACCCCGAGCGCGCCGATCTCCCGGGCCCGGCGCAGCGAGTGCCGCAGCGAATCCACCGACTTCTCGACGGTCGCCGCGGTGTGGGAGCCGAAGTTGATCAGGTACGGGGCGTGCACGTACGCCGGGACCGACTCCTCGGCGCACCGGGCGCGGAACAGCTCGTCCTGCGCCGGGTTGCCGGTCGGGGTGGCCCAGCCGCGGGGATTGGCGACGAAGACCTGGACGGCCTCGGCGCCCATCTCCCGGGCGTAGGTGAGGCCGACCGAAGCCAGGCCTCCGGCGACGGGGACGTGCCCGCCCACGGGATTGCGCATCACGGGCGGCTCACAGCCCCTTGGTCTTGACGGTGATCGTGCTGCCCTCGGGGGCGCTCTGGCCGGCGGGCACCGACTGGGTGTCCACCGTGCTGCTGAAGGACAGGAAGGGGCGCTCCACCTTCACCTTGAAGCCCAGGGCCTCCAGGGTCTTGCGGGCGACGTCCACGTCCTGGCCGGTGACGCCCGGGACCTGCACCTGGCGGGGGCCCTTGGACAGGGTCAGGGTGACCGTGTCGCCCGCGGCGGCCTGGGTGCCGGCGGCGGCCGACTGGTTGGCCACCGTACCGGCGGGGGAGGGGGAGTTGACCTGTTCGGCGGCCGTCTCCACCTTCAGGCCGAGTGCCTCCAGCGCGGCCCTGGCCTGGTCGACGGACTTGCCGGTGACGCTCGGGACCGGCACGGGGCGGCCCTTGCTGACCAGCAGCGCGACCGCGGTGTCGGGGGCCCGCTTCTGGCCTCCCGCCGGGTCGGTGCTGATCACCGAGCCCTGGGCGACGTCCTGGCTGAAGGCCTGGGTGACGATCCCGGGGGCCAGCCCCGCCTTCGTCAGCTCCTCCTTGGCCGCTTCCAGCGGCCTGCCCTTGAGGTCGGGCACGCTCACCACCTCGGGGCCCCGCGAGACGACGATGACGACCGCGTCGTTGCCGCGGATCTGCTTGCCGCCCCCGGGGCTGGTCTCCATGACCGTGCCCCGGTCGAAGGCCTCGCTGAACTTCCGGTCGACCTTCTTCACGCCCAGGCCGGCCGCGGACAGCTCCGCGCGGGCCTGCGCCTCCGTCTTCCCGAGCAGGTTCGGGACCTTGGTGAACTGGCCGGAGTTGATGTACCAGACGCCGCCGCCGAGGCCGAGGGCGAGCAGGATCCCGGCGATGACGAGGACGATCCCGCGCCGCGGCGCCCGCCGGGGCGGGGCGGCCGGAGCCCGCTCCGGGGCCTGCGGCCGCTCCAGGCGGGAGGTGTGGAGCACCGGCCGGTCCTGCCCCACCGGCCGCGGGATCACGCTCGTGCGGTCCTCGGCGGCGGACCGCTCCTGCGCCCGCGCCTGCGGCGGTACGGCGTCCAGCTCGGCCTCGCTGAGCCCGGCCCGGGCCTCCCGGGCCAGGCCGAGCAGGGCCGCGGCGTCGTACGGGCGAAGCTCCGGGCTGCGGGCGGCGGCGTGCGCGACCAGCTCGTCGAGCGCGGCGGGCAGACCGGGGACGGCGGCGGACGGGGGCGGGACGTCCTCGTTGAGGTGCTGGTAGAGGACCTGGGCGGCGGTGCCGCCGGTGTGCGGCTTGGAGCCGGTGAGCATCTCGTACAGGACGACACCGCACGCGTAGACGTCGACCCGGGTGTCGGTGACCCCGTCCTCGATCTGCTCGGGCGCCAGGTAGGAGACGGTGCCGAGGATCGAGCCGGTGGTGTTGGTGGCCGAGTCCACGGACCGGACCAGGCCGAAGTCGGCGACCTTGACGCTGCCGTCGTCGCCGATCAGGACGTTCTCGGGCTTCATGTCCCGGTGGACGAACCCGGCCCGGTGGGCGGTGCCGAGGGCGGCGAGCACCGGTTCCAGGACGTCGAGCGCGGCCCGCGGCTGGAGCGCGCCGCGCTCGCGCAGGACGTCGCGCAGGGTGCAGCCGGAGACGTACTCCATGGCCAGGTAGGTGTACGGCCCGTCCGTGCCCTGGTCGAAGACGGCCACCACGTTGGGGTGGGCGAGGCGCGCCACGGACTTCGCCTCGCGGATGAAACGGTCGACGAAGACGGCGTCGGCGGCGAGGTCCGGGTGCATGATCTTCAGCGCGAGGACCCGGTCGAGGCGGGTGTCGACGGCCCGGTAGACCGTTGCCATGCCGCCGGCCGCGATGCGGGCGTCTACGCGGTAGCGGCCGTCGAGCACGCGCCCGACGAGGGGGTCATCCAGGGTCGTATCCACCCGGCGATTCTACGAGCCGGCGGGTTTGAGCCGTCCCGGGTGCCCCCGCTTGCAGCGCAGCCGTGACATGAGCAGGGCGGGACGGGCTGCGGACCGGGCCCGGCCGGGGGCGGGGGCGGGGGTTCGGGGGCGGGGGCGGGGTTTCGGGGGCGGGGTCTTGGCGGGGCGGCATCAGGGCTGGTTCGGGGGTTTCCCGTCAGTCCCATCGTCCTTCCGTGTCGGGCCGGCCCGTCAAGGGCGCTCCTTCGTCGCGTCACTGCGTGATCGCCTCCGGCGACC
>NZ_JBVISM010000014.1:0-188616 GCF_055575515.1 Streptomyces sp. NPDC034086
GGCCGGGTCCAGTTCCGGATCGGCCGACACCCGCTCCAGCAGCCGGCCCGCCTGCGCCCGCACCGCCTCCCCGTCCCGCCCCGACAGCACCCAGATGGCCGGGAGGGCGGGGGCCGTCCGGGGCTCCTCCGCGGTGACGGGCGGGGCCTCCTCCAGGATGACGTGGGCGTTGGTGCCGCTGATGCCGAAGGAGGACACGGCCGCGCGGCGGGGTCGTCCGGTCCGGGGCCAGGTGACGTTCTCGCCGAGCAGCTCGACGCGGCCGGCCGTCCAGTCCACGTGCGGGGTGGGGGCGTCCACGTGCAGGGTGCGGGGCAGGACGCCGTGGCGCATCGCCATCATCATCTTGATGACGCCGGCCATCCCCGCCGCGGCCTGGGTGTGGCCCAGGTTCGACTTGACCGAACCCAGCCACAGCGGCCGGTCCTCCTCGCGGTCCTGGCCGTAGGTGGCGAGCAGGGCCTGCGCCTCGATGGGGTCGCCGAGGGTGGTGCCCGTGCCGTGCGCCTCGACCGCGTCCACCTGGTCCGCCGTCAGGCCGGCGTGGGCGAGGGCCTGGCGGATGACGCGCTGCTGGGACGGGCCGTTGGGGGCGGACAGGCCGTTGGAGGCACCGTCCTGGTTGACCGCCGAGCCCTTGAGGACCGCCAGGACCTCGTGGCCGTTGCGGCGCGCGTCCGACAGCCGCTCCACGAGGAGCATGCCGACGCCCTCGGACCAGCCGGTGCCGTCGGCGGCCGCCGCGAAGGGCTTGCAGCGGCCGTCGGGGGCCAGGCCGCGCTGGCGGCTGAAGTCGACGAAGGAGGCCGGGGTGGACATCAGGGCGACGCCGCCCGCCAGTGCCAGTGAGCATTCGCCCCGGCGCAGGGACTGCGCCGCGAGGTGCAGGGCGACGAGGGAGGAGGAACACGCCGTGTCCACGGTCAGCGCGGGGCCCTGGAACCCGTAGAAGTAGGACAGCCGCCCCGACAGGACGCTGCCCGCGCCGCCGGTGCTCAGGTAGCCCTCCAGGCCGTTCTCCCCGGCGAGCCGCGGCGCGTAGTCGTGGTACATCTGCCCGGCGAAGACGCCGGTGCTGCTGCCGCGCAGCGAGTCCGGATCGATGCCGGCCTGTTCGAACAGCTCCCAGGAGGTCTCCAGCAGCAGCCGCTGCTGGGGGTCCATGGCGAGGGCCTCGCGCGGGGAGATCCCGAAGAAGCCGGCGTCGAAGTCGGCGGCCCCGTCGAGGAAGCCGCCCTCGCGGGCGTACGTGGTCCCGGGTGCGTCGGGGTCCGCGTCGAAGAGGCCGTCCAGGTCCCAGCCGCGGTCCTGCGGGAAGGGGCCCACCGCGTCGGAGCCCGAGGCGACCAGACGCCAGAGTTCCTCGGGCGAGCCCACGCCGCCGGGGAACCGGCAGGCGGCGCCCACCACGACCACCGGGTCGGTGGCGTCCGCCACCGGGGACTGCGCTGCGGCCTCCGGCGGCGGACCGACCAGCTCGCCGTGCAGGAACCGGGCCAGCAGGACGGGGCTCGGGTGGTCGAAGGCCAGCGAGGCGGGCAGGCGCAGCCCGGTCGCCGCGCCCAGCCGGGCCGACAGGCGGACCGAGGCCATGGAGTCGAAGCCGAGCGGCCGGGACCGCTCGCGGGGGCCGGGCGGGGCGGGGGCGGGGGCTTCGCCGCGGACTGCGGCGATGGCGTCGGTGACCAGGCGCAGCAGCCGCCGTTCGCGGCCGGCCCCGGTCAGGGTCCGCAGTTCCGCGGTCAGGCGCCGGGTCAGCTCGGGGTCCTCGGTGGCCGTGGTGCCGGCGCGGGCCGCCGGTTCGTGGCCGTACGCGTGGACGCGGACGGCCGGTTCGCCTTCGATCAGTGCGGCGTCGAGGCCTTCCCGGAGCTCGCGCCCGGTGACGTCGGGTGCGGCGTTCAGGGAGAGCGCGGTGCGGCCCCGCGCGCGCAGGCGCTGGGCGACGGCGTCGAAGACCGCGCCGGGGGTGTCGGCGTCGAGCAGGACCACGGCGTGGGCGTCGCGGCCCGCGAGGGCCCGGTCGACGGCGTCGGCGTCGGCCGGGTCGCAGGTCGCGCGGGTGACGTCGGTGCAGTGGTGGGCGCCGGTCAGGTGTGCGGCCAGGGTGCCGGCGCGGTCCTCGTCGGCGGGTCCGGTGAGCAGCAGCACGGAGGCGGCGGCCAGGGCGCTGGCGTCGTCGGCGGGGAGCGAGGCGGGCAGGGGCGCGGGTCCGGGCAGGGTGCGGCTGATCCGGTCGTGGTGGGTGGTGCCGGCGGCGAGCAGCCGCGAGGGTTCGGGGCCGTCGCCGACGAGCCGGCGGACGATCTTGCCGGAGGCGGTGCGGGGGATGTGTCCGGTGCGGTGGAGCGCGACGGGGACCTTGTAGTAGGCGAGCCGCTCCCGGCAGCGCGTCAGGATGTCGTCGGGAGACAGGCTCCGGCCGTCCTCGGGCACGACGTAGGCGACCGGGACCTCGCCGAGGGTGCCGTGCGGGCGGGCCACGACGGCCGCGTCGGCGATGCCCTCGCCCGCGCGGATCAGGTCCTCGATCTCGGCGGGGTGGATGTTCTCGCCGCCCCGGATGATCAGTTCCTTCAGCCGTCCGGTGATGGTCAGGAAGCCGTCGGCGTCGAGGCGTCCGAGGTCTCCGGTGCGGTACCAGCCTTCGTGGAAGGCCGCTTCGGTCGCCTCGGGCGCGCGGTGGTAGCCGAGCATCAGGCCGGGGCTGTCGACGCGGATCTCGCCCTCGTCGCCCACGGGGACGTCGAGCCCGGTGGCCGGGTCGACGACGCGCAGGCGCAGGCCCGGGACGGGCCGGCCGCAGGAGCCGGGGACGCGCGGTCCGGTGAGCGGGTTGCAGGTGATGACGCCGGTGGTCTCGGTGCTGCCGTAGCTGTCGATCAGGGGGACCCCGAAGGCTTCGGCGAAGCGGGCGCCGAGTTCGGCGCCGGTCACCGCGCCGGCCACCAGGAACGCCCGCAGTCCGGTGAGGGCCGGTTCGCCTTCGCGGGCGGTGTCCAGGAGGTGGTGGCAGAGCGTCGGGACGGCCGCCATCAGGGTGTACGGGGCCGCGCGGAGTTCGGCGAGCACCTCGCCCGGCGTGCGGTCGGCGATGATCCGGGCCGAGGCTCCGGTGGCGGTGACGCCGAGGACGCAGAGGTTGAACGCGAAGCTGTGGTGCAGCGGCAGCGGCCACAGCAGCCGGTCGTCCTCGGTGATGCCGAGGACGGACGGGTATCCGGCCGCGACGGACCACAGGCCGGCGCGCTGGGTGGACAGGACGCCCTTGGGGGTGCCGGTGGTGCCCGAGGTGTAGAGCATCCAGGCGACCTCGTCGAGGCCGAGGTCGTCGGGGGCGGGCACGGGCGGTTCGGTGGCGCACAGCCGCGCGAAGTCGTGGACGTCCGCGCCGTCCGTGCCGTCGGGGCCGGCGGTGTCGAGGGGCTCGTCCGGTGCGGTGACGACGACGAAGCGGACGCCGTGTCCCACCGCGCCCAGGCGGCGGTACCGCGCGAGGCGCCGCACGTCGGTGATGACGAGGGCGGCTTGAGAGTCGTGGAGGACGTGGGCCAGTTCGGAGTCGCCGGCGTGCGGGCCGACCGGTACGGCGACGAGTGCGGCGCGGGTGACGGCGAGGCAGCTCTCGACCGTCTCGACCCGGTTGCCCAGGTGGACGAGGACGCGCCGGCCGCGGCCGGCTCCGAGGGCTGCGAGGTGACCGGCGAGCCTGCGCGTCGTCGCCGCCAGCTCCCCGTACGTGACGCCGCGCGTCCCGTCGGAGAAGGCGGGCCGGGCGGCGCGCTCGCGTGCGTGCTCCCGGAGGAGTTCCGAGAGGGGCCTGAAAAGGCCGTCCCGCACACCGTGCTCCCCCATTGCATGTCCCCCGCATCCGATCGAACACATTGATCCAGACCCATGCTCTCACCGCACGGGAGAAAGGTTTATGAATTTCTTTCCCCCCCGCTCAGCGGCCGATACTATGCGAGCCGACAAGTGAGATCAACTTCAATAGTGGTGTTACCCGGGGCGACCCCTACCGGCCCCCAGAAACCCCTCAACCAACCCCTGAAACAGCATCTCGGTCCACCCCTATTCAGCATTCCGAGGAGTTTTCATGTCCCTTCCCGTAATGGATGACGAGTTTCTGAGCAACCCCTATCCGGCCTTCGCGGGCCTCAGGGCGAAGGGGCCGGTGCACCGGATGCTGCTGCCCAGCGGCCTGCGGGTGTGGGCGGTCGTCAGCCACGAGGAGGCCCGCACCGCCATGACGCATCCCGCGCTGTCCAAGGACATCGACACCTCGGTCGAGCGGGGGTACTTCGACCGCGAGATGAGCGAGGGCGGCACGCCCCGGCTGGAGCACAGCTCGGTGGGCCGGCACATGCTCAACATGGACCCGCCGGGCCACACCCGGCTGCGCAAGCTGGTCAACAAGGCCCTGACGGCGCGCGGCGTGGAGCGGCTGCGGCCCACGATCGAGCGGATCAGCGCGGAACTGCTCGACTCGGCCGAGAAGGCGGCCGCCGAATCGGGCGACGGCGTGGTCGACCTGGTGGAGCACTACACGGCGGTCTTCCCGGTCAGGGTGCTCGGCGAGCTGCTGGGCATCACGGCCGAACACCTGCCGGTCCTGGTGGGGCTGACGGGCGCCATCATGTCGAACGACAACGAGAACGCCGGCGCGAACATGGCGAGGTTCGGGCAGCACATCGGGCAGATGATCCAGCACAAGCGCGCCGATCCGGGCGACGACCTCATCAGCGCCCTGGTGACCGCCCGCGACGACCAGGACCAGCTGTCCGACGTCGAACTGGTCTCGACGGTGTTCCTGCTGGTGGTGGCCGGCTACGAAACCACCGTGAACATGATCGGGCACGGCCTTCGGGCCCTGCTCAACCATCCGGCGCAGCTCGCGGCGGTGCGCGCGGACCCGGGCCTCGTCCCGGCCGCCAACGAGGAGTTCCTGCGCTACGAGGGCCCGGGCAACCGGGCGACCCTGCGCTATGCCACGGAGCCGCTGGAGCTGGGCGGGGTGACCATCGGGGCCGGCGAATACGTGTCGGTGCTGCTCGGGTCCGCCAACCGGGACGAGGCGAAGTTCGCCTGCCCGCACCGGCTCGACGTCACCCGGTCCACCAACGGCCACCTGGGATTCGGTCACGGAATCCACTACTGCGTCGGCGCGCCGCTCGCCCGGGCAGAAATGGAAATAGCCCTGCGCGATATCCTGGCGCGCTTTCCGGAGCTTTCGCTCGCCGTACCGGATTCGGAACTGCGCTGGCGCAAGAGTTTTATGATGCAGGGACTCGAGACGCTTCCGGTGCGCCTTCACCCGTAACGGGCGCAGGCAGCGGAACGGGCCCGCGCCGGACGGATCGCCCGTCCGGCGCGGGCCCTGCCGCGTCGTGTTCCGCTCCTACCTGCCGAATTCCGCCTGGATGAAATCGAATATCTCGTCGGCGGAGGCGGTGCCCAGGGCGGCGGCGGAGGTCCCCGCGCCGGTCCCGCCACCGGTCCCGGCGGGCGCCGCCGTCCCGAAGAGCGCCAGCAGGTCCGCCAGGCGTGCGGACACCTCGGCCCGGACCTCCTCGGAGTCCCCGGAGGCGGCCGCCCGGACGGCGCCCTCCAGCCGGTCCAGTTCGCCGAACACCGCCGGCCGCGGCTCCTCGGCCACCAGCAGGCCGCGCAGGTACGCGGCGAGCGCGGCCGGCGTCGGGTAGTCGAAGACGAGCGTGGTGGGCAGGCGCAGTCCGGTGGCGGTGCCGAGGCGGTTGCGGAGCTGGACCGCCGTCAGCGAGTCCAGCCCCAGCTCCAGGAAGCCGCGGCCGGCCTCCACCTCCTGCGGCCCCGCGTGGCCGAGGACGGTCGCGGCGTGGCCGCGTACCAGGTCGGACAGGATCCGGGTGCGCTCGTTCTCCGGCAGCCCGGCGAGCTGGTGCGCCAGCGAGGTCACGGGCGCCGCCTCGGCGGCGGCCCGGCGCACCGGTGCCGGAACCAGGGCGCGCAGCAGCGGGGGCACGCTCTCGCCGGCCGCCGACTGGGCGCGCACCGCCGCGAGGTCCACCCGCATCGGGACGAGCACCGCCTCGGGGGAGGTGAGCGCGGCGTCGAAGAGGGCGAGGCCCTCGGCGGTCGTCAGGGCCCGGGCTCCGGCGCGTTCGATGCGGGCGAGTCCGGCCCCGTCGAGGTGTCCGGTCATGCCGCTGCGTTCGGCCCACAGGCCCCAGGCGAGGGACTGCGCGGGCAGGCCGAGGGAGCGCCGGTACTGGGCGAGGGCGTCGACGTAGGCGTTGGCGGCGGCGTAGTTGCCCTGCCCGGGGGCGCCGAACAGGCTGGCGGCCGAGGAGAAGAGGACGAACGCCGACAGGCCGAGGGCGGCGGTGAGTTCGTGGAGGTTCCGGGCGGCGTCGGCCTTGGGGCGCAGGACCGCGTCGAAGCGTTCCGGGGTCAGGGACTCGACCACGCCGTCGTCCAGGACGCCGGCCGCGTGGACGACCGCGGTCAGCGGGTGCCCGGCCGGGATCCCGGCCAGCAGCCCGTCGAGGGCGTCCCGGTCCGCGGCGTCGCAGGCGGCCACGGTGACCGAGGCGCCCAGCTTCGACAGCTCGGCGACGAGGTCCCCGGCGCCGCCGGAGCGGCTCGCCAGGAGCAGGTGGCGGACGCCGTGTTCCGTGACCAGGTGGCGGGCCACCGCGCGGCCCAGGGTTCCGGTGCCGCCGGTGACCAGGACGGTGCCGCCGGGGGCGAGGAGCGGCCCGCCGGACGCGGCCGCGGCCGTGGCCGCGCGGGCCAGGCGCGGGGCGTGGACGGTGCCGCCGCGGACCGCGGTCTGGGGCTCGCCGGACGCCACGGCCCGGGCCAGGGCCTCGCGGTCGGCGGCCTCCTGGTCGGGGTCCTCGTACTCGGCGGCGTCGTCGGTTGCGGAGTGCCGCCGCTCCAGGTCGATCAGCAGGAACCGCTCCGGGTGCTCCGACTGCGCCGAGCGCACCAGGCCCCACACGGCCGCCTGCACCGGGTCCGGAGCCCCGTCGCCCTCCCCCGCCGCCACCGCGCCCCGGGTGACCACGGCCAGCCGGGAGTCCCCGGAGCGGGCGTCGGCCAGCCACGACCGGAGCAGTGCGAGGGTGGACGCGGTCGCGGACCGCACCTCGGCGGCGCCCGCGGCGGGCGAGGCCAGCACGAGCTCCGGGACGGTGGTGAACTCCGCGAGGTCCCCGGCACGCCGCGCACCGGAGGCCGGGCCCGGGGTGGCCGGACCCAGCGCCGCCCAGGAACCGTCGAGGGCCGCCCGGGCCGCGGGGAGCGGGGTCCAGTCGAGGCGGAACAGGGCCTCGCCGTGCCCGGGGCGGCTCCCCGCGAGCTGCTCCCGGTTCAGGGGGCGCAGCACCAGCGATCCGACGGCGGCCACGGGAAGGCCGGTCTGGTCGGTGAGTCGCAGGGAGACGGCCTCGTTCCCGGCGGGTGCGAGGGCGACCCGCAGCGCCCGGGCGCCGGTGGCGTGCAGGGTCACGTCGTGCCAGGCGAACGGCATCCGCCCCTGGCCGATGCCGCCGATGCCGCCGGTCCCGCCGTCCCCGTCGGCCGGCGCGCCCAGCGGGATGGCGTGCAGGGCGGAGTCCGACAGGGCCGGGTGCAGGCCGAACCGGTCCGCGGTGTCCTGCTGTTCCTCGGGCAGGCGGACCTCGGCGAAGACCTCGTCGCCCCGGCGCCACGCCGCGCGCAGCCCCTGGAAGGCGGGCCCGTACCCGAAGCCCGCCGCCGCGAACTCGGCGTAGACGCCGCTCACGTCGACCGGGCTCGCGCCCTCGGGCGGCCACACCCCGAAGGCGGTGGCGGCGGGGGAGGTGTCCGGGGTCAGGTGCCCGCCCGCGTGGCGGGTCCACGGCTGTCCGGTCCCGGCCGGGTCGGCGCCGGGGCCGTCGGTACGGGCGTACACGGCCACCGGCCGGCGGCCCGTCCCGTCGGCCGCGCCGACGGTGAGCTGGATCTGGACGCCTCCGTGCGCGGGCAGCGGCAGCGGTGCCTCCAGGACCAGTTCCTCCACGCGTGCGCAGCCGAGCCGGCGCCCGGCGTGCAGGGCCAGCTCCAGGAAGGCGGTGCCCGGCAGCAGGGCGTGGTCCAGCAGGGCGTGGTCGGCGAGCCAGGGGTGGGAGGCCTGCGAGAGGCGGGTGGTGAAGAGGAATCCGTCGGTGTCGGGGAGCGGGACGGCGGCGCCGAGCAGCGGGTGTCCTGCGGAGCCGAGGCCCAGGGCGGTCGCGTCGCCGGCGGGGGCGAACGCCTCCGGCCAGTACCGGCTGCGCTGGAAGGCGTAGGTGGGCAGGTCGGCGGGGCGCGGCAGCCGTCCGAGGCACGCCGCCTCCCAGTCCGTCTCCACGCCGTGGACGTGGGCGGCGGCGAGGGAGGTGAGGAAGCGTTCCGTGCCGCCGGCGTCCCGGCGCAGCGTCTCGCCCAGGAAGGCGTCGGTGCCGGTCTGTTCGAGGGTCTCGGCCAGCCCCACGCCCAGCACCGGGTGGGGGCTGATCTCCAGGAAGTGGGCGTAGCCGTCGGCGGCGAGGGCGCGCACGGCCTGCTCCAGCTGGACCGTCCGGCGCATGTTGCGGTACCAGTAGCCGGCGTCGAGTCCTGCGGTGTCGAGGAGGGCGCCGGTGACGGTGGAGTAGTAGGGGACGGCGGATTCGGCCGGGGCGACGGTGGCGAGGGCGTCGAGCATCCGTTCGCGCACCTCCTCGATGCGCGCCGAGTGTCCCGGGGTGTCCACCCCGGGGACCCGCCGGGCCCAGACCCCGTCGGCGGTCAGCTTCTCCAGCAGTTCCTCCAGGGCCGTGCGGTCGCCCGCGACGACCGCGGAGGTCGGTCCGTTGACGGCGGCGAGGGAGAGGCGGCCGTCCCAGGCGGTCAGCAGGGCGGTGACCCGCTCGGCCGGCAGCGCCACCGAGGCCATGGCGCTGGTTCCCGACAGCTCGAGCAGGGCCTGACTGCGCAGGGCGACGATCCGGGCCCCGTCGGCCAGGGACAGGGCGCCGGCGACGACGGCCGCCGCGACCTCGCCCTGGCTGTGGCCGACCACGGCGGCCGGTTCGACGCCGCAGGCCCGCCAGAGCGCGGCGAGGGAGAGCATCACCGCGAACAGGGCGGGCTGCAGGACGTCCACCCGTTCCAGGGAGGGCGCGCCGTCCGCCGCCCGCAGGACGTCGGTCAGCGACCAGTCCAGGTAGGGGGCGAACGCGGCCTCGCACGCTTCGACGCGTGCGGCGAAGACCGGGGAGCTGTCGAGGAGTCCGAGGGCCATGCCGGTCCACTGCGAGCCCTGGCCGGGGAAGACGAAGACCGGCCGGACGCCGGACGTCCGGGCCACACCGGTGACCGGGCCGTCGGGGCGCCGTCCGTCGTCCTCGCCCGTAGCCGGGCCGGCGGCCAGCGCGTCCAGCTGCCGCAGGAAGCCGGCCCGGTCCCCGGCGAGGAGGACCGCGCGGTGTTCGAAGTCCGAGCGAGTGCGCAGGAGGGCGGCGGCCACGGCCCGCGGGTCCAGGGCCGGGTCGGCCTCGATCCGGTCCCGCAGCCGCCGGGCCTGCGCGCGCAGGGCCGGTCCGGTGCGGCCGGAGAGCGGCCAGGGGACGGCCGGGGCGGTGGTGCTCGCGCCGCGGGAGAAGGCCGCGGAACGGGCGACGGGCGCGGCGGCGTCCGCGTCGGGGGTCCCGGCGGCCGGGGCGCCGGTGTCCGGAGTCCCGGCGGCCGGGGCGCCCTGCGCGGGCAGCGGGGCGGTGGTCCGGTCGTCGGGCGCCCGGCCGTCGGGGGCCGGTCCGTCGGACGTGCGTTCGTCCGGGGCCTGTTCCAGGATGGCGTGGGCGTTGGTGCCGCTGATGCCGAAGGAGGACACGGCGGCGCGCCGGGGCCGTCCGGTCACGGGCCACGGCCGGGCCTCGGCGAGCAGCTCCACCGCGCCGGAGGCCCAGTCGACGTGCGGGGTCGGCTCTTCGGCGTGCAGGGTCTTGGGCAGGACGCCCCGGCGCATGGCCATGACCATCTTGATGACCCCGCCGGCCCCGGCGGCGGCCTGGGTGTGGCCGATGTTGGACTTGAGCGAGCCCAGCCACAGGGGCTGGTCCGCCGGCCTGTCCTGGCCGTAGGCCGCCAGCAGCGACTGCGCCTCGATGGGGTCGCCGAGCGAGGTGCCCGTGCCGTGGGCCTCGACCGCGTCGATCCGGTCGGCGGTCAGCCGGGCGTTGGCCAGGGCCTGCGCGATGACCCGTTGCTGCGACGGGCCGTTGGGGGCGGTGAGGCCGTTGCTGGCGCCGTCCTGGTTGACGGCCGTGCCCCGGATCAGCGCGAGCACCTCGTGGCCGTTGCGCCGGGCGTCCGAGAGCCGCTCCAGCAGGAGCATGCCGACGCCTTCGGACCAGCCCGTGCCGTCCGCGTGCGCGGAGAAGGGCTTGCAGCGGCCGTCGGGGGCCAGGGAGCGCTGGCGGCTGAACTCCACGAAGGAGGCGGGCGTGGACATCACCGTCGCGCCGCCGGTCATCGCGAGGGAGCACTCGCCGCGGCGCAGCGACTCGGCGGCCAGGTGCAGGGTCACCAGGGAGGACGAGCAGGCCGTGTCCACGGTGAGGGCGGGGCCCTCGAAGCCGAAGGTGTAGGCGATGCGGCCCGAGGCGATGCTGCCGGCGCTGCCGTTGATGACGTAGCCGGCGAGGTTCTCCCGGCCCTCCAGGAGGTTGGCGTAGTCGTGGTACATCACCGAGAGGAACACTCCGGTGCGGCTGCCGCGCAGTGAGGCGGCGTCGATCCCGGCGCGTTCGACGACCTCCCAGGCGGTCTCCATCAGGAGGCGCTGCTGGGGGTCCATGGCGAGCGCCTCGCGCTGGTTGATCCCGAAGAACCCGGCGTCGAACTCGGCGACCCGGTCGATGAACCCGCCCTCGCGGGTGTACGTCGTACCGGGCCGCTCGGGGTCCGGGTCGTACAGCGCCTCGAGGTCCCAGCCGCGGTCGGCGGGGAAGGGGGAGATCGCGTCGACTCCCCCGTCGAGCAACCGCCACAGGTCCTCCGGCGACGTCACTCCGCCGGGGAAGCGGCAGCCCATGCCCACGATGGCGATGGGCTCGCTGTCCGCCGCCTCGGCATCGTGGAGCTGCTGCTTGACGGAGCGCAGTTCGACGGTGGCCCGCTTCAGGTAGTCGCGGAGTTCTTGTTCGGTCGCCATCGGCATAGCCCTTTGTTGTCTGATGTCGGAAACAGCTGCGGACGGAGCCGCGCGTTCCGCACCGTCCGGGCCCCGCTCAGCGCGCGTCGGAGTCGGCCGTGGCGGACAGCAGCGACAGGCGGCTCGCGGTGCGGTTGACGTCGAGCGGCAGGGCCTCGCCCCGCAGTACGTCGTCGAGCGGTGCCTCTCCGACGAGGACGAGGCGTACGTCCCGGTCGCAGAGCACGTCGATCAGGTTGGCGAACCGCTGGGCCGCGTCCCGGTTCTCCCCGGCCAGGCGGGGCAGTCCGGAGAGCACCCAGACGGGGAAGCGGTCCGTCACCGCCAGGTAGTCGCCGGTCGAGTTCGGCTGGTCGCACAGGTCGTGGAAGTCGAACCAGACCAGGTCGCCGCGGACCGCCAGCGCGGGCACCGTGCGGCCGCCGCCGACCTCCACCTGCTGCCGCTCGTCGGCCCCGGGCAGGCTCAGGCCCCGCTCGGCGAGCTGCTCGCCCGTGCCGGGCCAGACGTACGCCCCGCGCTCGAACTCGGAGCGGGCCGCGCCGGATCCGTACGCGGCCCGGTAGTCGCGTCCGCCGCCGAGTTCGACGACGTCCATGGTCTCTTCGAGCATCTTGATCGTGGGCTCGAACATCTCGTGGAAGACCGGGTTGGGGAGCAGTCCGGCCGGGGGGTAGTTCGAGGTGGTGAGCAGGGTGATCCTCTGGTCGAGGATCGACCTGAGCACCCGGCCGATCAGCATCGCGTCACCGGCGTCGTGGACGTGGAACTCGTCGAAGACGAGGAAGCGGCAGTCGCCGAGGAGTTCGGTGACGGCGAGGTCGGTGACCCGGCGGTCGCCCCGGTGGCGGTAGTACGCGGCGTGGAACTCGCGGAAGAAGTCGTGGAAGTGCAGCCGCCGCTTGTTCCGCAGCGGCACCGCCTCGTAGAAGGCGGTGGTCAGCCAGCTCTTGCCGCGGCCGACCGATCCCCACAGGTACACCCCGCGCGCGGGTGCGGCGTTGCGGCTGAACAGTCCCCGTCGGCGCGTCAGGTCCGCGCCGAGTTCGCCGAGCCTGAGGGCGGCCTGCCGCTGGGCGTCGTCCAGGACGAATCCGGCCTGCTGGGCGGCGCGTTCGAACTCCCGCATCAACTGGTGATCACCCGTTTCCCGTTGGTTTCGGATCCTGATGCGCACGAGCGATCAAGAGATGATCATCTTTCCCGACGCGTACGGTGCCCTCCAAGACTGGATCACCGCGCCCCCTGCCGGCACCCCTGTTCCGGGCGCGGCGACCCCTGCTTCCGGTCCGGCGGCCCCTGTGCGGCCCGGCCGGGGCGGCGGCCGATCAGTGGGTGAGGCCGCGTACGGCGCTGCGCAGGGCGGCGGCGACGAAGGCCTGGACCCGGTCCAGGTGCTCCTGGAAGGCGAAGTGGCCGCCGGTCAGCACCAGGCGGTCGAAGGGCCCGGTGGTGATCTCGGCCCACTCGGCGAGCGCGGCGACCGGGACGTAGGGGTCGTCGTCGCCGCCGATCGCGGTGACCGGGCAGCCGAAGGGCGGCGCGGGCCGGTAGCGGTAGGCGTCGCAGAGCTCGAAGTCGGCGCGCAGCAGCGGCGAGACGAGGTCCAGGAGTTCGGGGTTGCGGAACACCTCGGCGGGGGTCCCGCCGGTCTTGCGCAGCCACGCGCGGAACTCGTTCTCGGGCAGTTCGTGCAGCGGGCTGCCCCCGGTGCGGGGGCGGCGGCCCGGCATGCCGCTGCCGGACATGAACATGCGGATGGGTTCGGGCAGGCCGGCGCCGACCAGGCGGCGGGTGAGTTCCAGGCCGAGCATGGAGCCCATGCTGTGGCCGAAGACCGCGTACGGCCGGTCCACGAGCGGGACGATCCGGGTCATCAGCGCGTCGAGCAGCGGTTCCACCCGGCGCAGCGGCGGCTCGTCGAACTCGGTCCCCCGGCCGGGCAGTTCCACGGCGTGCACGTCGACGTCGGGGGCCAGTGCCCGGGGCCAGCCGCGGCGGTAGGCCACGGCGCCGCCGCCGGCCCACGGAAGGCAGAACAGCCGTACGGGTGCGTCCGGGCACTCCACGTCCCAAGGCCGACGGACCACGGTTCCCCCAAGATCGCTCGCTCACACGTGTCGTCGCGCTCGACGTTAGGGCGGCGCACGCCGGGGCCACACCCCTGCCGGGGCCCCTGCCCACCCCTGTCGTACGGCCGGTGTCGGTCCCGCGGTCCCGCGGTCCCGCGGGGCCGGTGCCGGAGCCGGGGCCGGTGCCCGGTCCGGGGGCCGGGTGGCGGGGCGAGGACTTGCGGACGGATCCCGGCGCGGCCCGGTCCGGGCGTCCTCCGGCCCGTTCGGAGGAGGCCAGCTGCCAGGGGACGCTGGTGACCATGACGCCGGGCTGGAACAGCAGCCGGGCCTTGAGGCGCAGGGCGCTCTGGTTGTGCAGCAGGTTCTCCCACCACCGGCCCACGACGCTGCGGCGCGTAGGCCACGGAGGACAGGGCGTCGCTGGCGAAGATCGGCAGGGCGATCCTCTTGGGGAGCAGCTGGCCGTGCCGCTGTTCGCTGCGCAGCGCACGTCCCAGCAGGACCCGCTTGGTCAGGTCGGTGAGGGTGGACACGCCGGCCGATGCCGAGCAGCGACCGCGTCCGGCCCCCTCCCCTGCCGGCCCCTAGGCGACCCCTACGCCGGGGAAGGCGCTTTCCAGGCTGTCGAACTGCAGGCTCATGGGCAGGTCCTGACGGCGTGAGATGCCGAGCTTGCGGTAGGCGCGGGTGAGGTGCTGTTCGACGGTGCTGACCGTGACGTAGAGCTTCGCGGAGATCTCCCGGTTGGTGTAGCCGTACGCGGCCAGTGCGGCGACCCGGCGCTCGGACTCGCTGAGCTGCTCGGTCTCCACGGTCTCCTCGGTGCGCTGGACGGGCGCGGCGCGCTGTTCGGTGCCGGTCTGGCCCGGCATGATCTGCCCGCACAGCGGCACGGCCCCGCAGTCGGCGGCCAGGTGCCAGGCCCGGCGGGTGACCATGCCGGCCCGGGTGCCCTCGCCGAGCAGCAGCAGGGCGCGGCCGAGGTCGGCGAGGGCCTTGGCCAGTTCCAGCCGGTCTCCGGAGCGGCTGAGTTCGTCGACGGCCCGGGTGAGCAGCTTCGGGCGCTGGCGCAGTTCCGAGGTGGCCGCGCGCAGCCGCAGGGAGACCCCGAGGACGCGGGGGCTGCGGACGCCGGAGGTGGCGAGCTGTTCCACGACGAAGCGCTCGGCCTGGCGGTGTTCGCCGAGCCGCAGCAGGGCCTCGGCGGCGTCGGTGCGCCAGGGGAGCTGGCGGGGCCGGTCCAGGCCCCAGCGCTGGGCGAGCCGGCCGGCGTCGAGGAACTCGCCGAGCGCCGCCCGGTGGCGGTGGGTGGCCAGGTAGTAATGTCCGCGCGCCCGCAGGTAGTTGAGGGCGTAGACGCTGGAGAAGAGCTCCTCGGGCACGGGGGTCTGGAGGCGGCGGGCCACGGCGTCGTAGCGGCCCATCGCGGTGAGGGCGGTGACGAGGGTGGCGACGGGGCCGAAGAGGAAGAGGCCGCCCCGGTCGGCGACGGCGTCGACGGCGGCGGCGGCCTCGCGTTCGGCGCCGGCGAGGTCGCCCAGGCGCAGCAGCGCCTCCGAGTGGACGAGCCCGAACACCGACTGCCAGCCGGGGGAGCCGGCGGGCTGGGTCTCGGCCTGGAGGCGCCGGCACCAGACGGCGGCCCGGTCGGGGCGGTCCGCGTGCACCAGGGTGCGGACGGCCTGGACGATGGGGTCGAAGGTGGCGTGGGCCAGCGGGGTGCCCTTGAGGAGGCGTTCGGCGGCCTGTTCGTCTCCGGAACTGTCGGGGTGGGTCCACAGGGCGGCGGAGGAGCGCAGTTCGGCGGTGCCGGTCCGGGCGGGGCCGCCGCCCGGGTGGTCGCCGGGCGCGCCGGATCCGGCGGCCGGGCCGGCGGGGGCCGCGGGGGTGGCGGCGGGGGGCAGTGCGAACAGTTCGCGCAGCGGGTCCTCGCGGGTGGTACGGGCGGCCGTGCCCGGGTCCGCCATGCGTTCGAGGGCCTCGGCCGCGTCCTCGATGCGGCCCTGGGCGACGAGCAGCCGGGCGAGCCGGCCGGCCCCGGCGGGCCCGAGGCCGCCGCGGCGCAGTGCGGCGAGCGGGCCGTCCAGGTGGCGTTCGGCGGCGGCGGGGTGTCTGCGCCAGGTCACCGCGGCCAGCTGGAGGCCGATCTCCCAGCCGGTCCGCTCGTCGGCGCACAGGGCGCGGGCGAGTTCCAGGCAGGCGGCGGCGTGGTCGCACCGCTCGTCGTCGACGAGTACCTGGAGGGCGGCCTCGCGCAGGACCTGGACGGGCCAGTCGCCGCGCGGCGCCTCCTCCGGGCCGGCGCCGGCCTCGGAGGCGGCGAGCAGGTGCGGGGCGACGGTGGCGGCGCGGGCACCCGACTCGTGGAGCACCTGGGCGGCGCGCATGCGCAGCCGGGCGAGTTCGTGCCGGGAGACCCCGTCGAGGACGGCGGCGGCCACGGCGGGGTGGCGCAGGCGGCCGTGCTTGCTGAGCCCGGAGGCCTCCAGGGCGGCGGCCGCGCGGGCGGCGGCGGCCGGGCCGGTGCCGGCGAGGCGGGCCGCCAGTTCGGGGGTGGCGTCGTCGCCGAGGACGGCGAGGGCCACGGCGAGCGTGCGGGAGTCGGCGCCGTCGCGGTGCAGGCAGGTCAGCGCGGCCCGGGCGAAGGGGCCGCCGGGTGCGGGTTCCGGCCACCGGTCGGCGGGGCCCCGTACCGGGCGGGGCCGTTCGTTGAGCAGGGCCCGCAGCAGCAGCGGGTTGCCGCCGGTGGCGCCGTGCAGCCAGGCGGTGTCGGCGGTGGACGCGGGACGGCCCGTGTGGTCTTCCAGCAGGGCCGCCGTGCCCGGCTCGTCGAGCCGCCCGAGCAGGATCCGGGTGAAGCCGGGGTGGCGCAGGAACTCGGTGCGGGCGAGCGGGCTCTCGGTGTGCTCGTGGAGCGCGTCGGCCAGCACCAGCAGGAGCCGTTCGCCGCGTACGGCGCGGGCGACGTCCAGCAGCCGTTCCAGGGAGACGGGGTCGGTGTGGTGGAGGTCGTCCACGCACACGACGACCGGGGTCCGGTCCGCGGCGGTGCGCAGCGCCCGGATGAGCTCGCGTCCGCCGAGCGGCTCCCGGCCGGCGGACTCGGCCGGGAGGGCGCCGGCGGGCAGTCCCGCGGTCAGCTGGCGCAGGACTCCGTAGGGGACGTCGCGCTCCTGGGCGGTGCCGGCGGCCCGGAGCACCAGGGCTCCGAGCCGCTCGGCCCTTTCGGCCAGGTGCAGGAGCATCTCCGTCTTCCCGCAGCCCACCGCCCCTTCCAGGAGTACGACGCCCGCCGTCGCGGACGCGCATGCCGTCAGCGCGTCCTCCAGCTGCGCGCACGCGTCTTCCCTGCACCTGAGCCTCATGGTCCGCCCCCTCCGCATGGCTTGCCTCGAACCGCAGCAAACGATGCCTTGCGAACCACCGGGGCTCACCGGCTTCGTGCCGGTCACTAGTTGCCCGGCAGCAAATGCGGCAGCGGTGATCACGCCCTTTTCGGGGGTGGCGGGGCGTGGAGGGGCGCTCTGTGCTACGCGCCGGTCAGGGCGGGCGCTCCCGTCTCCTCGGCGGCGGCGAGCACGGCCCGCTCGGCCGGGGTGAAGGGAGGGCCGTCCGGTTCGGTGCGCGCGCCGGCCGCTCCCGCCTTGCGCAGGGCGGCGACCAGGTGCGGGGACTCCAGGCTGGCGACGGGCGCGGCGAGCGAGGTGACCTGCATGGCCGCCGCGTTGACGACCGGGTCGTACAGGGCGGCGGTGCCGAGCAGGTCGGCGAACTGCTGGGCCTCCCGCGGGCGCGGGGCGATCCGCGGGTCCTTGGCGTGGTTGCGGGTGCCCGGGTAGCAGATGTCCTGGGTGGTGGCGAGCAGCCAGGGGTCGTCGACGACCTTGGCGACCGCGTGCCGGGCGGCGTCGGCCGTGCCGGCGGCCAGGCCGCCGCGGGTCAGGGCGGTGTCCAGCGCGCGGGCGCTGAGGGCCGCGCAGCTCATGCCGTGTCCGTAGACGGGGTTGAAGGCGGCGAGGGCGTCGCCGAGGACCAGCAGGCCGTCGGGCCAGGTGGCGAGGCGCTCGTAGTAGCGGCGGCGGTTGACGGTGGAGCGGGACCCCTGGACGGGGCCGAGCGGTTCGGCGCGCTCCAGCAGGTCGGCGATGACGGGGTGGCGCAGGCCGCGCGCGAAGGGGATGAACTCGTCGTCCCCCGTGGGGGGTTCGGCGCCGCGGGTGCCGGCGAGGGTGACCAGCCAGCGACCGCCCTCGATGGGGACGAGGGCGCCGTTGCGGCCGGGCGCGCCGGTGCCGGGGACGGCGGCGACGTTGACCATCGGGAAGGTCTCGGCGCCCGCGGGGGCCCGGTAGACGCGGGTGGCGTAGGCGATGCCCGTGTCGACGACGTCCTCCTCGACCTCCGGCAGGCCCAGCTCGGGCAGCCACTTGAGGGTCTGGGAGGGGCGCCCGCCGGTGTCGACGACGAAGTCCGCGGCGAGCTCGCTCTCCACGCCCTCGGCGTCGCGCAGGCGCACGCCGGTGACGCGGGCGGCGGAGCCGGTGAGGCCGGTGACGCCGGTCTGCCGGCGCACCTCGATCCGGGGGTTGTCCAGGGCCTGCTCGCGGACCACCCAGTCGAGCAGGGCCCGGCTGGCGGTGATCATGAACTGGCTGCCGGGGAAGCGGGTCTGCCAGCCGTACGGGGTGAACCAGACGATGTCGCGCGGCAGGTAGAGCCGGTGGGCGCCCTCGTCGGCCAGTCGCTTGAGGGCGCCGGGCAGCAGCGACTCGATGGCGCGGGCGCCGCCGGACCACAGGAGGTGGGCGTGCCGTGCCTGGGGAACGCCCTTGCGCAGTTCCGGTCCCTCGGGGTAAACGTCCCGTTCCACCACGGTGACGCGGTCCACGTGCCGCGCGAGCACCGTGGACGCCAGCATGCCGGCCAGGCCGCCACCGATTACCACGGCGCGTGTTTCTGCGGTCATGAGTGCGTGACCCTTCCATCCGTCAGACGCCTTGCGCACCGTCGAATTCGAATTCCCGGGAGCCGGTGCAGGCATTCCCGATCCCCGCGACGCTAGCACTCGCCCACAATGCCCTGAACCCCTACGAACCCCTATCAAACAAGGCGCCTATGGCGGGATCCGGGCGGCCGCCGCCACGATGGTCCGGCCTGCTGAAAGGAGAAGAATCCATGCTGGACGAGGCGGCGCTGAAAGACCTGATCCTGGAACACACGCGCCGGGTCAACGCGGGGGACGTCGAGGGGCTGCTGAGGCTGTACTCGCCGGACGTCCGCTTCGAGGACCCCGTGGGCGCCGGGGCGCAGCAGGGCCACGCGGCGCTGCGCGCGCACGCGACCGGCGCGGTGACCAGTAACGCGGTGGAGGTGCCGGGGCCACCGGTGGCGGCCCAGGACGGGCGCCACGCCGCCGTTCCGGTCGTCGCCACGATGGACTACCTGCCGCTCGGGCCGGTCCTGACGCGGCACGGAGTACTGCCGGCCCCGGCCGAGCCCGCACGGCAGCGGATGCTGTTCCGCTTCCTGATGGTGATCCGGGCCGGGGACGACGGGCTGATCGAGGACATGAAGGCCTACTGGGGGGCGAGCGACGTCTCCCTCGCCGACGCGGCTTAGGGGAGGAAGAGATGCTGGACGAGGCGGCTCGCAAGGAACTGGCGCTGGAGCACTGCCGTCGCATGAGCAGCGGCGACGTGGACCACATGCTGGAGCTGTACACGAAGGACGTGCGCTTCGAGGATCCGGTCGGTTCGGTTCCGATGATCGGGCACGACGAATTGCGCGTGCATTTCCAGCGGGCCGCGGAAGCGAAAACGGTGGATGTCGCCGGTGTTCCGGTGGCCGCGCAGGACGGCCTGCACGTGGCCATTCCGGTCTCGGTGTACATGAATTATCTTCCGCTGGGCCCCGCGCTGACGAAGCACGGATATCTGGACAAGCCCGCGGACCCGTTCCGCAAGCGCATCAAATTCGCGCTCACCAGCATCTTCCGGACCGGCTCGCACGGTCTGATCGAAGCGGTGTGGGTGTACTGGGGGAAGTCGGACCTGTCGCTCCTGGACCCCGGCCAGGAGTGACGCGGGGCGGCCCGCCCCCGCGAGCGGGGCGCCGGGACGCGCGAAGAGGCCGTCCGCACCGGGATCCCCGGTGCGGACGGCCTCCGTGTACGCCGGGACGCGGCCCGGGCTCAGGCGGCCAGGTCGCGCCGCCCGAACAGGGCGGTGCCCGCCCACAGGAGCAGCGCCGCCACGGCGGTCAGCAGCACCAGCGGCAGCGCCTCGGCATCCACCGCGGGCAGGGCCGGCAGGTGGCTGAACGGCGAGAGGTCGCGTACCGCCTGCGGCAGCTTCAGCAGGGCGCCGAGCTGTCCGACGACCAGGCAGAGGGCGAGCGCCCCCCAGGCGGCGCCGGAGGTGGCCGCCGGCGCGAGGCCGAACACCAGCACCACGACGCCGGCGAGCACCAGGACCGCGGGGGCCTGGACCAGCGCCGCCCCGGTCAGGTCGGCCACGCCCGCGCCGACGTCACCGGCGGCGGCACCGTAGGCGAGGCCCGCGGCCAGCCCGGCGACGAACAGCAGGATCAGCGAGCCCGCGACCGCGACCGCCACGTGGCCGGCCACCCAGCGGCTCCGTCCGATGGCGGTGGCCAGCAGGGACTCCAGCCGCCCGGAGGTCTCCTCGGCCCGCAGCCGCAGCAGCGCCTGCACGACGAAGCCCGCCGTGATCGCGCCGACCATGACCATCATCGAGGCGAAGAAGGTGTCGACGGGGTCACCGCCCCCGCCGCCGATCTTGCCGAGGGTGTCGGTGAGGCCGGTGTTGTCCTCCAGCGCGTCCCCGGCCGACTTGCCCATGCCGCCGATCACCGCGCCGAGCACGGCGATGCCCACGGCCCAGCCGATCAGCGAGCCCCGGTGCAGGCGCCTGGCCAGCCCGTACGGGCCGAGCAGGCCGGGTGCGGCGGTGGCCGGCCCCGGACGGTCCTCGAACATGCCGGCGCCGAGGTCGCGGCCCGCGGAAAGGCGCAGCGCGACGGTCGCCGTGGCGGCCGCGAACAGCAGCGGGACCACGAGGACCCACCAGTTGTCCTCGCCGAACGGGCTGGTCCGCTGGGCCCAGCCGATGGGCGACAGCCAGGACAGCCAGGAGCTCTCCACGACCGTGCCCGACTCCCGTACCTCTCCCCCGGCGTCGGCGATGCCGCGGACCAGGAAGGCGACGGCGATGGCCGCGCCGGCCAGCGAGTTGGCGCCCCGTGAGGTGCCGGACAGCTGGGCCGTGACGGCGGCCACGCCCGCGAAGGCGAGTCCGGTCGCGGCGACGGCCGCGGCGGCCACGAGCGAGCCGCCGAGGGGCAGCCCGGCCAGCGGCAGCACGATGCCGAGGAAGATGAACAGGCCCGCATTGGCCTGGAGGGCGAGCAGCAGGGCCGCGGCGAGGCCCGCCTGACGGCCCACGGGGGCCGCCCCGACGAGTTCGGCGCGGCCGCTCTCCTCGTTCTGGCGCGTGTGCCGCACGACGGCGAAGGTGCTCATCAGGCCGGCCAGGACGCACAGGAACGTCAGGACCTGCACCATGGCGAGCGCGCCCTCGCTGGTGCCGACGGGCGCGCCGCGGGTGAGCAGCAGGGCCGGGTTGTCGGTGAGCAGCTTGACCGCTTTGGTGCGGGCCGCGTCGTCGGCGTAGGTCTTGCTGACGCTGCCCGCCGCGCTGTAGGCGAGCGCCGCGGTGCCGTAGAGCCACACGGACAGCTGGATGCGGTCCCGGCGCAGCGCGAGCTTGAGCAGTGGCTGGGTATTCGCGTACTCGCTCATCGCGCGCCCGCTCCCGCCTTGGCGCGCCGCCCGCCGCGCTGCTCGGTGCCCTCTTCCACGTGGTCGCCGTAGTGGCGCAGGAAGAGCTCTTCGAGGGTGGGCGGGGTGCTGGTGAGCGCGCGCACGCCGAAGGAGGCCACGTGCGAGAGCACGGTGTCGAGGCTGCCGTTGTCCACGTCGAAGCGGAGGTGCTTGCCTTCGGCCTGGACGTTGTGGACGCCCGCGAGCGACTCGACGCCGGTGATGGCGCGCTCCGACTCGACGGAGAGAGCGGTGCGGGTGAGGTGCCGCAGCTCGGTGAGGGTGCCCGTCTCGACCGTGTGGCCCTTGCGGATGATGCTGACGCGGTCGCACAGGGCCTCGACCTCGCCGAGGATGTGGCTGGAGAGCAGGACGGTGCGGCCCTGCCGCTTGACCTCCTTGACGCTGTCCTGGAAGACGGCCTCCATCAGCGGGTCGAGACCGCTGGTGGGCTCGTCGAGGATGAGGAGTTCGGCGTCGGAGGCGAAGGCGGCCACCAGGGCGACCTTCTGCCGGTTGCCCTTGGAGTAGGTACGGCACTTCTTGGTCGGGTCGAGCTGGAAGCGTTCGATCAGCTCGGTCCGGCGGGCCTGGTCGATGCCCCCGCGCAGGGCACCGAGGGTGTCGATGGCCTCCCCGCCGGAGAGGTTGCGCCACAGGCTCACGTCGCCGGGGACGTAGGCGAGGCGGCGGTGGATCTCCACCGCGTCGGCCCAGGGGTCCTTGCCGAGCAGGGAGGCCTGTCCTCCGTCCAGCCTCAGCAGGCCCAGCAGGGCCCGGATGGTGGTGGACTTGCCGGCCCCGTTGGGGCCGAGGAAGCCGTGCACCTCGCCCGTGCGGACCGTCAGGTCGAGTCCGTCGAGTGCCCGGAACTTCCCGAAGTTCTTGGTCAGTCCTGTTGCGGCGATTGCGTTCTCGCTCAGCGCCACCGCACACCACCTTTCACGATGTCGTGTTCATCGGAGTCGTCGTCCGTGCGACTCCCGAAGACGACGGCACCGCGGCCAGTTTGCGGCCCGGATCAGCATTCCGCCGATCCCCTTTCCGGAGCAATGTGAGGGCGTGTTCATGGCCGGATTCAGGGGTGCGTAAGGGTGTCCGGTAGGGGTCGTCCCCGCCCCGCGGGCGGGCACGCCGAAGGGCCCGGGAGCCGATCGGCTCCCGGGCCCTTCCCGGTGTCACGGGACGTCAGAAGGCGTAGCGCAGCACCCGGTTGTACGTGCGCAGCACCGGTATCACGTTCATGATCTTGCACATGACCCGCGAGGTCCACGGCATGTGCGACACGTACGGCGAGTCGGTGAAGGTCCACTCCGTCTTGTGCTCGATCCGCGGGTGCCACCCCTCCATCGCCTTGGGGTCCTTCAGGCCCCAGACGAAGCGCTGGCCGGTCGCCTTGACCGTCCAGTGCTTGTTCATCGCCTTCACCGAGAACGGCGTGTAGGCGTCGAACAGCAGCTCGCCCTCGGGGAACCGGCCGACGATCCGGGTGACGAGGTCGCGGACCTGCTCCTCGGTGAAGTACACGAGGACGCCCTCGGCGACGACGAGCACCGGCCGGTCGGCGGGGATCCCGTCCAGCCAGTCCGGGTCGAGGGCGGAGGCGCCGATGACGTGGTGGTGCTCCCGCGCCGGGAACAGGTCGCGGTAGATCTGCGCGATCTCCGGCAGGTCCAGGTCGTACCACTCGACGTCGTCGGAGGGCTCGATGCGGAAGACGCGGCCGTCGAGGCCGGCGCCGAGGTGGAGCACGACCGCGCGCGGGTTGCGGCTCAGGAAGTCCTGGACCCAGCGGTCCACCTCCTTGCCGCGGATGGCGAGGGAGATCGCGTCGTCGTCGCGCATCTTCAGCTGGACCTTCAGCTCGTCGTAGTCCTCGATGGACTCGACCGCCCGGACCGCGAGGCGGTCGCCCAGGATCGGGCGCTGCGACTTGGCGTCGTGGGCCCGTGAGTAGAGGGCGACGAGGAGGTTCCTCGTGGCCGCGCTGAACTGCACCTTGGTCTGCATGGGGACACCCGTCTCGGTTCGTTCGGTCGATCGGTACGGCCGCGGCCGGCGCGCGGACGTCAGCGCCCGGCCGGCACCGCGGTGAAGGCCGCGAGGTCCTCGATGACCGCCCGGGTCACTGCGGCCTGCTGCGGGGTCAGGTAGAAGTGCCCGCCGGGGAAGCTGCGCAGGCCGAAGCCGCCGCTGGTCAGTTCCCGCCACTCCATCGCCTCGGCGAGGCTCACGCGCGGGTCCGACTCGCCCGTGAGGACGCTGACCGGGCACTTCAGGGCCGGTCCCGGACCGTCGGGGCGGTAACGGTAGGTCTCGATGGCCTTGTAGTCGCTGCGGATCGCCGGCAGGACCATGCGCAGCAGCTCCTCGTCGGCCAGCAGGCCGGCGTCGGTGCCGCTGAGGGCCCGGATCTCGGCGATCAGCGCGTCGTCGCCGCGCGTGTGGACGTTCTCCTCGCGCCGGACGGTCGGCGAGCGCCGGCCGGACGCGATCAGACCGGCCGGCGGCAGGCCCTCGCGCTCGAACCGGCGCGCGAGCTCGAAGGAGAGCACCGCGCCCATGCTGTGCCCGAACAGCACCAGCGGCTTGTCGGTCCAGGGCAGCAGCGCCCGGTGGATCTGCTCCACCAGCTCGGCCACGTCGTCGAGGGGCGGTTCGGCCCGGCGGTCCTGGCGGCCGGGGTACTGCACGGCCAGTACCTCGGCGTGCCCGGCCAGCTCCTTGGAGAAGGGGAAGAAGAAGGACGCGCTGCCACCGGCGTGCGGCAGCAGCACCAGGCGGTGCCGCGCTTCCGGCGTGGGGTGGAAGCGCCGGATCCACAGGTCGCCGTGCTCGTCGGGGGTGCTCATCTCCGTACCTCTCCTCGGTCGTGATCGCCTGTCGGGTGCGCCGCGTTCCGGCGGCGCGGTGGGGGGGCTCAGACGCCGATGTCGCTCATGCCCCAGAAGACGCGCATGTCCTCGATCAGGCCGTCGGCGTTGATGGTGAACACGTCGACCGCGTTGATGTGGGTGCGGGTGCGGTTCGGGTCGAGGATGTTGGTCATCGTCGCGGCGACCGGAACGGCGACCTGCTTGCCGTCCTGGCCGACGGAGGCGTGACCCGGGGCGACCGTGACCTCGGCGGCGATGTTGCTGTGGAAGTACTCGCGCTGGGCGGCACGGCCGACACGGGGCTCACGGCCGACCGGGTCCTCGATCCGGGCGTCCTCGGTGAAGTGGGTGAGGATGGCGTCGACGTCACCCTCGTTCACCTTGCGGAAGTACTCCGCGACGATCTCCTTGCGCTTCTGCTCGTCCAGCATGGGGGTTCCTCCACGGTCGTGATCGATGTGCGTACGCGGGCGTGACCGTAGGCGCGTGGCTTAAAGCCGCGCTTAAGACGTCGTTTCCCACGGGGAGCGGCACCGGTTCGTCGGACGCGGCGGCTCTGGTCAGCGGGGCAGGCGGCCGGACCGTTGCCGTCGTCGGGGTCGGGTCCCGGTCGGGCGCCGGTGGCGGACGAGAGCCGCGGCCGGACCCGTGCGGGCGGGCCCGGACACGCGTCCACCCCCGGTCGTCAGGGCCGGGGGTGGACGGTACCGGGGGTGTGCGCACGGGGTCCGGGGGTGTGCGGGGCCGGGGGTCGGTCGGCCCCCGGCCCCCGTGGCTCAGCCGAAGATCCAGAACCGTTCGCGCTGGAAGGGGTAGGTCGGCAGGTCCACGCCGTGGGCTCCGCTGCCCTCGAACACCGCGGCCCAGTCGACCGGCTCGCCGGCGCTGTGGAAGGCCGCGGCCAGGGCCAGCGGCCCCCCGGTCACCGGGTCCGCGGAGGGGACGGGGGCCGGGACGGCCGCCAGGGCCTCGGCGAGGCCCTCGGCCCAGTCCTCGCCGAGCGGTTCGCCGGAGCCGGCGTCCAGGAGGGCGATTTCCGGCCGGGCGGCCCCCGTCACCCGGGGCTGTTCCCCGTCCGCGAGGGCGGCCAGCGCCTCGACGGCCTGCTCCAGGGTGAGCGCGCCCGCCACGTGCGCGGCGGCGAGCCGGCCGGGGCCGGACACCAGCAGCGCCTGCGGGGCCAGGCCCCAGCTCTCGTACAGCCGGTACAGGGCGACCTCCTCGGCGAAGGCCTCCGCGACGTCCGGGAAGGGCGCTGCCAGCCGGACGTCGAGGTGGGCGCGTACGGCGTCCCAGGCGTCGGCGAAGACGGGCCGGGCCTCGTACAGGGCGTCCGCGAGGCCGCGTACGGCCCCGGTGAACGCGATCCGCGCGGTGCCTTGCGTGACGGCCCCGGGGTGTTCCTCTCCCCGCTCCACGGCGGCCAGCGCCGCGAGGAGCTCCTCGCGGCCGGAGGCGAGCAGCACCGCGCGGTGTTCGAAGGCGGCCCGGCCGGTGGCCAGGGTGAAGCCGACGTCGGCGGGGTCGAGGGCGGGGTCCTCGGCGAGCGCGGCACCGATGCGGGCCGCGTGGGCCCGCAGGGCCCGCGGGGTGCGGCCGGACAGCGGGACCGCGACGGCGCCCGGGGCGGTACGGGCGGGGCCGGCGGGGGCCGGTTCCGGGGCGGGCGGCGCTTCGAGGATCAGGTGGGCCTGGGTGCCGCTGGCGCCGAGCGAGGAGACGCCGGCCCGGCGCGGGCGGCCGGTCTCCGGCCACGGGGTGGGCTCGGTGACCAGGCGGACGGCGCCCGCCGACCAGTCGACGCGGCTCGTGGGCTCCTTGACGTTCAGCGTCGGCGGCAGCAGCGCGTGGCGCAGGGACAGCACCGTCTTGATGACGCCGGTGACGCCGGAGGCGGACTGGGGGTGGCCGATGTTGGACTTGACGGTCGACAGCAGCAGCGGCCGGCCGGCCGGGCGGTCCTGGCCGTACGTCGCCAGCAGGGCCTCCGCCTCGATGGCGTCACCGAGCGGGGTTCCGGTGCCGTGGCCCTCGACCGCGTCCACGTCCCGGGCGCTCAGGCCGGCGTCGGCCAGGGCCTGCCGGATGAGGCGCTGCTGGGAGATGCCGCTGGGGGCGGTGAGGCCGTTGCCGGCGCCGTGGTGGTTGACGGCGGACCCCCGTACGACGGCCAGGACCGGGTGGCCCAGGCGCCGTGCCCGGGACAGGCGTTCGACGAGCACCATGCCGGCGCCCTCGCCCCAGCCGGTGCCGTCGGCGTCCTCGGAGAACGGCTTGCAGCGGCCGTCGGCGGCGGCGCCGCCCATGTGGTGCCAGGCGACGGGGGCGGACAGGACCGTGACGCCGCCCGCGAGGGACATCGCGCACTCGCCGCGCCGGACCGACTGCACGGCCAGGTGCAGGGCCACGCCGGACGAGGAGCAGCCGGTGTCGACGGTGAGGGTCGGGCCGTGGATGTCGAGGGCGTAGGCGACCCGCCCGGAGGCGATGGCCGGAGCGATGCCGCTGCCGAAGTGCGGTTCGCTCTCCTCGGGGATCCGCTGCGCCGGCAGGAAGCCCTGGTAGCCGACGCCGATGTAGAGGCCGATCTGCTCGTCGGTGAGGCCGCGGGGGTCGACGCCGGCCCGCTCGAACGCCTCCCAGGCCGTTTCGAGCAGGATCCGCTGCTGGGGGTCCATGACGAGGGCCTCGGCCTCGGAGATGCCGAAGAAGGAGGCGTCGAACTCGCCGATGCCGCGCAGCAGTCCGGCCTGCGTGAGGGTCTTGACGGCCTGGAAGCCGTCCTCGTCCGCACTGTCCTCCGCGCCGTCCTCGTCCGCGCCGCCGGCGGTGCCTTCGCCGGGGAGGCCGGTGATCCGCCAGCCGCGGTCGCGCGGCAGGTCCCCGACGAGGTCCTCGCCCTCGGAGACCGCCTGCCACAGCTGTTCGGGGGTCTCGATGCCGCCGGGGAGGCGGCAGCTCATGCCGACGATGACCACCGGGTCGTCGTCCTCGGCGGCGGCGTGGCCGGTGGCGGGCGCGGCCGTCTCCTGCTCGCCGGTGCCGAGGAGTTCGGCGGTGAGGAAACGGGCGAGGGCGACGGGGCTCGGATGGTCGTAGACCAGGGTCGCCGGCAGGGTCAGTCCGGTCGCGGCGGTGAGCCGGTTGCGCAGTTCGACGACGGTGAGCGAGTCGAAGCCGAGTTCCTTGAAGGCCCGGCCCGCCTCGACGGCCTCGCCCGAGGCGTGGCCGAGCACGGCGGCCGCCTGGGCCCGTACGAGGTCGGTCAGCAGGGTGGTGCGCTCGCCCGGGGAGGCCGCGCGCAGGTCGCGGACCAGGTCGGAGGAGGACTCGTCCGGGGACGGGGGCGCGGCGGGCGCGGACCGCGGCACGAGTTCGGTGAGCAGGGCGCTGGGCCGCTCGGAGGTGAAGCCGGGCGCGAAGCGTGACCAGTCGACGTCGGCGACGGCGACGAAGGCCTCGTCGTGTTCGACGGCCTGGACCATGGCGTCCAGGGCGGCCTGCGGATCCATCTCGAGGACGCCGCGGCGGCGCATGTACTCCTGCGCTCCCTCCAGTTCCATCATGCCGCCGCCGCCCCAGGCGCCCCAGGCGAGGGAGGTGGCGGGCAGGCCGCGGGCCCGGCGCCGTTCGGCGAGCGCGTCGAGGTAGGCGTTGGCGGAAGCGTAGGCGGTGTGCCGGGCGGCGCCCCACACCCCGGAGTTGGAGGAGAACAGGACGAAGGCGTCGAGGTCGGTGCCGTCGAGGAGGGCGTCGAGGTGGTCGGCTCCGGCCACCTTGGCCGCCGACAGCTGTTCGAACTCCGCGGCGGTGGTCTCGGCGCCGAGGGTGTACTGCGGTACGCCGACGGCGTGGACGACGGCGGTCAGGGGCTGCCCGGCCGGGATCGCGCCGAGGACCGCCGCCAGCTGGCCGCGGTCGGACACGTCGCAGGCGGCGAGCGTCACCTCCGCGCCCAGCGAACGGAGTTCGGCGGCGAGTTCCGCCGCCCCGGGGGCGTCGGCGCCGCGCCGGCTGGTGAGGACGAGCCGGGCGGCCCCGGTGGCGGCGAGGCGGCGGGCGACCTGCGCGCCGACGCCTCCGGTACCGCCGGTGACCAGCACCGTCCCGGACGGCCGCCAGCGGCGGACCGGCTCGCGGTCCCCGAGCGGGGCGCGCACCAGCCGGCGGCCGAGGACGCCGCTGGTGCGGACGGCGACCTGGTCCTCGTCGCCGTAGCCGCCGGCCAGGACCCCGGCGAGCCGGCCGAGCGCGCGCTGGTCGAGGACCGGCGGCAGGTCGACGAGGCCGCCCCAGGTGCGGGGCTGTTCGAGGGCGACGACCCGGCCGAGGCCCCAGACGCGGGCCTGTGCCGGTACGGCGGGGGCGTCGGCGCGGCCGGCGGCGACGGCTCCCCGGGTGGCGGCCCAGTGCCGGGCGGTGATCCCGGCGTCGGCCAGGGCCTGGACGAGGACGTGCGTGCCGGTGGCGCCGGACGCCTCGTCCAGGCCGAGGAGGGAGAGGACGCCGCCGAGTCCGGGCAGGGCGGCGGTGGCCTCGCCGAGCCGGACCGCGAGGGCCGGGCGGGTGACGGCGGCGGGGTCGGTCTCGAGGACGACGGTCTCGACGCCGTGGGCCGCGAGGCCGGCGGCGACCGTGCCGGCCACGTCGGTGGCGGCGGGCGGGGTGACGATCAGCCAGGTGCCGGCCGGGGCGGTCGTGGCCGGGGCCGCGGTCAGCGGCGTCCAGGCGGCCTTGTAGCGCCAGGAGTCGAGGGTGGAGCGGGCCCGCTGTCCTCGCCGCCAGGTGGCGAGGGCGGGCAGCAGCTCCCCGAGGGCACGGCGCTCCTCGAGGGCGAGGGTGCCGGCCAGGGCCTCCAGGTCCTCGGCCTCGACGGCCGCCCAGAACCGGGCCTCGGTCTCGTCGGCGGTGGCGGGACCGCTGGTGGGGGCCTCGGGCCGGACGGGGGCGGGCTTGAGCCAGTAGCTCTGGCGCTGGAAGGCGTACGTGGGCAGGGCGATGGTGCGGGCGCCGGAGCCGGTGAGGACGGAGGCCCAGTCGACGTCGACGCCACGGGTCCAGGCGGTGGCGAGGGAGGTGTAGAACCGGGCCAGGCCGCCCTCGCCACGGCGCAGGGTGCCCGTGGCCAGGATCTCGGCGCCCGCCGCTTCGGCCGTCTCCACCAGCCCGTACGTGAGCACCGGATGCGCACTCGACTCCACGAACGCCCGGAAACCCTCCGCCAGGAGGGAGCCGACGACGGGTTCGAAGGAGACGGGCTGCCGGCAGTTCTCGTACCAGTAGGCCGCCGTCAGCTCGGGACCCTCCAGGACCTCCCCGGTGACGGTGGAGTACAGCGGGACCGAACCCGTCCGGGGCTCCACGAAACCCAGCAGGTCCAGGATCCGCTCCTTGAGGCGGTCCACCTGGGCGCAGTGCGAGGCCACCGTCGACGGCACGATCTTCGCCCGCACCCCCTCGGCCTCCAGGGCCGCGACGAGCTCCTCCAGCGGAGCGACCTCACCGGCCACCGTCACCGCGCGCGGACCGTTGATCCCCGCGATCGACAGCACGTCCCCGTACGGGGCGATGCGCGACTCCGCCTCGGCACGCGACAGCGACACCGAGGCGACCGCGCCCCGGCCCACCAGCTCGTCGGCGAACAGCTGCGAACGGAGCACGACGACCTTCGCACCGTCCTCCAGCGACAGCGCACCCGACACCACCGCGGCCGCGATCTCACCCTGCGAATGACCCACCACCGCGTCCGGCACCACACCCGCCGCACGCCACAACTCCGCCAACGACACCATCACCGCGAACAGCACCGGCTGGAGCACCTCGATACGGGAAAGATCACCCTCCCCCCGCAGCACCCCCTCCACCGACCAGTCCACATGCGCCTCCACCGCCGCCGCGACCTCCGCGAACCGGGACGCGAACACCGGCGACGAATCCAGCAGCTCGACACCCATCCCGGCCCACTGCGACCCCTGACCCGGGAACACGAACACCGTCCTGCCGCCCGCGTCCGCCACACCCGCCGCGACGGGCGCGTCGAGCGAGGAGAGGAGTTCCTCGCGGGTGGAGCCGAGCGCCACGGCCCGGTGGTCGAAGGCCGAGCGGGTGGCGGCCAGGGAGAGCGCCACGTCCTCGGGCCGCGGCGCGGCACCGGACCGGACGAACTGCCGCAGCCGGGCGGTCTGCGCGGTCAGCGCCGCCGCCCCCTTGCCGGACAGCACCCAGGGGAGCGGTCCGCCGGTGCCCACGGCCGGGGCGGCGGCGTCCGGCTCCTCCTGCCGCTCGGGGGCGGCGGGCGCCTCGGGGGCGGCCTCGAGGATGGCGTGGGCGTTGGTGCCGCTGAGGCCGAAGGAGGAAACGGCGGCCCGGCGCGGGTGGTCGGTCTCGGGCCAGGACCGGGACTCCAGCAGGAGTTCCACGTCGCCGGCGGCCCAGTCGATGTGCGGGGAGGGCGCGTCCACGTGCAGGGTCCTGGGGAGGATCCCGTGGCGCAGCGACATGACGGTCTTGATGACGCCGCCGACGCCGGCCGCCGCCTGGGTGTGCCCGATGTTGGACTTGATCGAGCCGAGCCACAGCGGCCGGCCCTCGGGCCGGCCGCGACCGTAGGTGGCGAGCAGGGCGTTGGCCTCGATGGGGTCTCCGAGGGTGGTGCCGGTGCCGTGCGCCTCGACGGCGTCGACCTGGTCGGGGGTGAGCCGGGCGTTGGCGAGCGCGGCGCGGATGACGCGCTGCTGGGCCTTGCCGCTGGGGGCGGTGAGGCCGTTGGAGGCGCCGTCCTGGTTGATGGCGGAGCCCCGGATGACGGCGAGCACCTCGTGGCCGTTGCGGCGCGCGTCGGAGAGCTTCTCCAGCAGGACGAGGCCGACGCCCTCGGAGAAGGAGGTGCCGTCGGCGCCGGCCGCGAACGCCTTGCAGCGGCCGCTGAACGCCATGACCCCCTGGGCGCTGAAGCCCACGAACAGGCCGGGGGACGCCATCACGGTGACCCCGCCGGCCAGGGCGAGCGAGCATTCGCCCTGGCGCAGCGCCTGGGCCGCGAGGTGCACGGCGACCAGGGAGGAGGAGCACGCGGTGTCGATGGTGACCGCGGGGCCCTCGAAGCCGTACGTGTAGGAGAGCCGGCCGGAGATCACACTGGCCACGGAGCCGGTGACGAGGTGCCCCTCGGCGCCCTCGGCCTCGTCGCCGAGGCTCTGGGCGTACGAGGGCTGGGAGGCGCCGATGTAGACGCCGGTCTGGGTGCCCTTGAGCCGGACCGGGTCGATGCCGGCCCGCTCCAGCGCCTCCCACGAGGCCTCCAGCAGCAGCCGCTGCTGCGGGTCCATGGCGAGGGCCTCGCGCGGCGAGATCCCGAAGAACGCGGCGTCGAACTCGTCGACGTCGGGGACGAACGCGGCCTCGCGCACCGTTCCCGTGTCGCCGAGGTCCCAGCCGCGGTTGTCGGGGAAGCCGGAGACGGCGTCCCCCTCCTTGGCGACGAACTCCCAGAGGTCTTCGGGGGATTCGATGCCGCCGGGGAAGCGGCAGCTCATGGCGACGACGGCGATGGGCTCGTGCGCGGCGTCGACCAGGTGCTGGTTCTGCCGGCGCAGCCGTTCCGTCTCCGTCAGCGACGCCCGCAGCGCTTCGACGACCTTTTCCGAGGGGGTGCTCATGGGTGTGATCTCCGGATCTCGTCTTCGCGTATCAGTGGTGGTCGCCGTCCAGGGCCAGGGACACGAGATCGTCGAGGTCCATCGTGGCGATCGAGTCCTCCCGTGCCCCGGTGTGGTCGGACGTGGGCGGTTCGGCCGCCGGGCCGCCGGCCAGCCGCAGCAGCGTGTCGAGGACGCCCGCTTCGCTCAGCCGGGCGAGCGGGAGGGTGGCCAGGGCCCGCCGCAGGTGTGCCTCGTCGACCGGTGCGCCCGTGCCCGCCGGGGCGGCCGCGTCGTCCGTCGCTCCGGTTTCGGGGGCGAGTTCGTCCCGCAGGTGTTCCGCGAGTTCGACCGGGGTGGGGTGGTCGAAGACGATGGTCGCGGGCAGCCGCAGTCCGGTGGCCGCGCCGAGCCGGTTGCGCAGTTCGACGGCGGTCAGCGAGTCGAAGCCGAGCTCCTTGAAGGCCCGGTCGGCCTCGAGGGAGCCGGGGTTGGCGTGGCCGAGGACGGCCGCGACGTTGGTCCGTACGAGGTCGAGCAGCACGCCCAGGCGGCGTTCGGCGGAGAGGCCGGCGAGCTTGCGGGTGAGCGCGGAGCCGTCCGGTTCCGCCGTGGCGGTGGATCCCGCGGCCCGCCGTACGGGGGTACGGACGAGGGAGCGGTACAGGGCGGGCAGGCCGGCCCCGCCGGCGGAGTCGCGCAGGGCGGCCGGGTCGAGGCGGACGGGGACGCTCAGTGCCTCGTCCTGGTCCACGGCCGCGTCGAACAGGGCGAGGCCCTGCTCCGCGGTGAGCGGGGTGACGCCGCCGCGGCCGAACCGGGCCAGGTCGGTGTCGTCGAGCCCGGCCGTGAGTTCGCTGGTCTGGTGCCACATGCCCCAGGCGAGGGAGGTGGCGGGCAGGCCCTGGGCCCGCCGGTGGTGGGCGAGCGCGTCCAGGTAGGTGTTGGCGGCGGCGTAGTTGGCCTGGCCGGAGTTCCCGGTCACGCCCGCGGCCGAGGAGTAGAGCACGAACCGGCGCAGGTCCAGATCGCGGGTGAGTTCGTGGAGGTTCCACGCGGCGTCCACCTTGGGCCGCATGGCGCGTTCCATGCGGGCCGGGGTGAGCGAGTCGAAGACGCCGTCGTCGACGACCCCGGCGGCGTGCACCACGCCGGTCAGCGGCCGGCCGGCGGGGATGGTGGCGAGGAGGGCGGCCAGGGCGTCGCGGTCGGCGGCGTCGCAGGCCACCACCTCGGCCGTCCCGCCCAGCTCGGCTATCTCCGCGACGAGTTCGGCCGCTCCGGGCGCGTCGGGGCCGCGCCGGCCGGCGAGCAGCAGGTGCCGCACCCCGTGCCGGGTCACCAGGTGTTTGGCGACGAGCGCCCCCAGGGTTCCGGTGCCGCCGGTGACCAGGACCGTGCCGTCGGGGTCCCAGCCCTGCGGAACCGTCAGCACGATCTTCCCGGTGTGCCGGGCCTGGCTCATGAACCGGAACGCCTCCGGCGCCCGCCGGACGTCCCAGGCACGGACCGGCAACGGCCGCAGCACACCCGCCTCGAAGAGGCCCGTCAGCTCGGTGAGCATCGCGGCGGTGCGCTGGGGGCCGGCCTCGGCCAGGTCGAAGCGGCGGTAGTGGACGCCCGGGTGGTCCAGGGCGACCTGTCCGGCCTCGCGGACGTCGGTGGCGCCGAGTTCGACGAAGCGGCCGCCGCGCGGCAGCAGCCGCAGCGAGGCGTCGACCAGGTCCCCGGCCAGGCAGTCCAGGACGACGTCGACGCCCTCGCCGCCGGTGGCGGCGGAGAAACGCTCCTCGAAGGAGGCATCACGGGAGGAGGCGATGTGCGCCTCGTCCAGACCTGCCGCGCGCAGCACGTCCCACTTGCCCTCACTGGCCGTGCCGAACACCTCGGCACCCAGGTGCCGGGCGATCCGCACCGCGGCCGAACCCACACCGCCGGCGGCGGCATGGACCAGGATCCGCTCACCCGCCTTCAGGCCCGCCAGGTCCACGAGCGCGTAGTACGCGGTGAGGAACACGGCGGGCACCGAGGCGGCCTGCTCGAAGGACCAGCCCTCGGGGATACGGGCCACCATCTGGGCGTCGGCGACCGCGAGGGGGCCGAAAGCGTGCGGCACCATGCCCATCACCCGGTCGCCCGGGGCGAGGTGGGCGACGCCCGGGCCCGTCTCGACGACCACACCGGCCGCCTCGCAGCCCATGAAGCCGCCGCCCGGATACATCGCGAGGGAGACGAGGACGTCGCGGAAATTGAGCCCGGCGGCGCGCACGGCGATGCGCACCGCCCCCTCGGTCAGCGGTCCGGCCGCCTCCGGCCGGGGCAGCAGGGCCAGGTGGTCGAGGGTTCCGGCGGCGGTGGTGTCCAGGGCCCAGGCGGCGGTTCCGCCCGGTACGGACAGGGCCGTGCCCGAGCCGGCCCGGACCAGGCGCGGTGCCAGGGCGGTGCCGGAGCGCAGCGCGGTCTGCGGTTCGTCGTGGACGAGGGCCGTGGCGACCGCGCCCCGCAGGGCGGCGGCCGACTCCTCGGTGGCGTCGAGGTCGGCGATCAGGAGCCGGCCGGGGTTCTCGGCCTGGGCGGAGCGGATGAGCCCCCAGGCGGGTGAGTGGGCGAGGCCGGTGGCGTCCTCGCCGGTACGGGTGGCGACCGCGCCGTGGGTGAGGACGACCAGCCGGGATCCGGCGAAGCGTTCCCCGGCCACCCACTCCTGCACGGTGGCGAGGAGGGCGGCCGCCCCGGCGTGGACCTCGGCGAGTGCGCCGTCCGGGCCCGGGTGCGCGTCCGGGTCTCCGTACGGCAGGACCACGGTCTGCGGCAGGGTCGCGCCGTCGGCGGCGGCGAGGGCCGCGAGGTCCTCGTACCGGTCGACGGCGGCACCCGCGCCCTCCAGGGCGGCCGCGATGCCGGGTGCGGCGGAGCCGATGACGGCCCAGTTCCCGGCGGCGGAGGCGTCGGCGTGGGCGGGCAGTTCCGTCCAGTCGAGGCGGAACAGCCCGTCGGTGCCGGGGTCGGCGCCCTGGCGCAGGGTGGCCGTGTCGACGGGACGCAGTACGAGCGCGTCGACGGTGGCGACCGGTGCGCCGGCCGCGTCGCAGACGTCCACCGCGATGGTGTCGGTGCCCGCCGCGCTGACGCGGACCCGCAGGGTGCCGGCGCCGGCCGCGTGGAGGGCGACGCCGCTCCAGGCGAAGGGCAGCCGGGCCTGGCCGGTCAGCTCGATGAACTCGCCGAGCCGCATGGCGTGCAGCGCGGCGTCGAGCAGTGCGGGGTGCAGGAGGTAGCGGGCCGCTTCGCCCTGGTGGCTGTCGGGCAGCGCGACCTCGGCGAAGACGTCGCCGGTGGACTCCTGGCGCCATGCGGCGCGCAGGCCCTGGAAGGCGGGGCCGAACTGGTAGCCGGTCTCGGCCGCGGCGGCGTAGAAGCCGTCGAGGTCGACGGGTTCCGCGGTGGCCGGCGGCCAGGCGGTCAGGTCGTGGCCGGGGGCGCGGACGTCCCGGGCGAGGACGCCGCTGGCGTGGCGGGTCCAGGGCAGGTCGGCGGGGGCGTCCTCGGCGCGGGAGTGGATGGTGACGGGGCGGGTGCCGGCGCCGCCTTCGGGGCCGACCAGCACCTGGAGGTGCACACCGCCGCGGGCCGGGAGGAGCAGCGGTGCTTCGAGGGTGAGCTCGTCCAGCAGCGTGAACCCGGCTTCGTCGCCGGCGCGGACGGCCAGCTCGACGAACGCGGTGCCGGGGAGGAGGGGAGTGCCGGACACCGCGTGGTCGGCGAGCCAGGACTGGGTGTCGGGGGCGATCCGGCCGGTGAACAGGAGGCCTTCGCCGCCCGCGAGGCTCACGGCCGCACCGAGCAGCGGGTGCCCGGCGTCCGAGAACCCGAAGCCGGTGGCGTCACCGGAGAAGGGCGGCAGCGGATCGGGCCAGAAGGGCTCGTTCTGGAAGGCGTACGTGGGCAGGTCGACGCGCGCGGTGTCCTGGCCGGCGTGGACGGCCCGCCAGTCGACGGGGGCGCCGTGGGTCCAGGCCTCGGCGAGCGAGGCCAGGAAGCGCTGGGCTCCGCCTTCGTCACGGCGCAGGGTGCCCTGGGTCACGGCGGAGGTCCCGGCGGCCTCGATGGTCTCCTGGACACCGATGGTGAGCACCGGGTGGGCGCTGGACTCGACGAAGATCTTGTGCCCGCGTTCCAGGAGTGCGGCGATGGCGTCCTGGAAGCGGACGGTGTGGCGCAGGTTGGTGTACCAGTACGCGGCGTCCAGCTCCGACCCGTCGGCCCACTCGCCGGTGACGGTGGAGAAGAACGGGACCTCGGCCGTCCGCGGCTCGATCCCGGCGAGGAGGCCGATGACCTCGTCGCGGATCAACTCGACCTGCGGACCGTGCGAGGCGTAGTCCACATTGATCCGGCGCGCCCGCACACCATCGGCCTCACAGCCCGCCATCAGCTCGTCCAGGGCCTCCGGATCACCCGAAACCACCGTCGAAGCCGGCCCGTTCACCGAAGCCAGCGCCAGACGCTCACCCCAGGCCGAGATACGTTCCGCCACGGCATCGGCCGCAGCCGCCACCGACACCATCCCGCCCTTGCCCGCCAGCGCGAGCAACGCCTTCGCCCGCAACGCGGACACCTTCGCCGCGTCCTCCAACGACAACGCGCCCGAGACGGCCGCGGCCGCGATCTCACCCTGCGAGTGACCGACGACGGCCGCCGGGACGACCCCCACGGAACGCCACAGCTCGGCCAGCGACACCATCACCGCCCACAGGGCGGGCTGGACGACGTCGACCCGGTCGAAACCGGGAGCACCGTCCTTCTGCCGGAGCACCTCCAGCAGCGACCAGTCCGTGTACGGGGACAGCGCGCGCTCGCAGTCGTCCAGACGGGACGCGAACACCGGCGAGGAGTCGTACAGCTCCACCGCCATCCCCGCCCACTGCGAGCCCTGACCCGGGAACACGAACACGGGGCGGCCGGTGCCCTTGACGACGGCGCCCTCGGTGACGCCGACGCCGGGCGCGCCCTCGGCCAGGGCGGTGAGCCCGGCGAGGAGTCCGGCGCGGTCGTCGGCCTGGACCGCGCCACGGCGTTCCAGGGCGGCCCGGGTGGTCGCCAGGGACCAGGCGACGTCCACGGGGCGCAGTGCCTCGCCGCCGTCGGCCGCGGCGAACTCCCGCAGCCGGCCGGCCTGGCCGCGCAGGGCGGCCGTACCGCGCCCGGAGACGATCCAGGGCAGTGCGGCGGCCGGGAAGGCCGGGACGGCGGGTACGCGGGCGGGCTCCTCGGTCCGCGGCGCCTGCTCCAGCACGACGTGGACGTTGGTGCCGCTGCCCCCGAAGGAGGACACGCCGGCGCGGCGCGGGCGGCCCGTCTCGGGCCACGGCCGGGCCTCGGTCAGCAGTTCCACGGCGCCCGAGTCCCAGTCGATCTCGCGGGACGGCTCGGCGACGTGGAGGGTCTTGGGCAGGACGCCGTGGCGCAGCGCCATGACGGTCTTGATGACGCCCGCGACGCCGGAGGCGGCCTGGGAGTGGCCCAGGTTGGACTTCAGGGAGCCCAGCCACAGGGGCCGCTCGGCGGTGTGGGCCCGGCCGTAGGTGGCGAGGAGGGCCTGTGCCTCGATGGGGTCGCCGAGGGTGGTGCCGGTGCCGTGGGCCTCGACGGCGTCGATGTCGGCGGGGTCGAGTCCGGCGTCGGCGAGGGCCGCGCGGATGACGCGCTGCTGGGCGGGGCCGCTGGGGGCGGAGAGGCCGTTGCTGGCGCCGTCCTGGTTGGCGGCCGTACCGCGGATGACGGCGAGCACCTGGTGGCCGTTGGCCTGGGCGTCGGAGAGCCGCTCGAGCATGATCACGCCGACGCCCTCGGACCAGCCGGTGCCGTCGGCGTCGTCGGAGAAGGACTTGCAGCGGCCGGACGGGGAGAGTCCGCCCTGCTGGCTGAAGCCGATGAAGACGCCGGGTGAGCACATGACCATGGCGCCGCCCGCGAGCGCCATGCGGCAGTCCCCGGTGCGCAGGGCCTGCACGGCGAGGTGCAGGGCGGTCAGCGAGGAGGAGCACATGGTGTCGACGGTGACCGCCGGGCCCTCCAGCCCGAAGGTGTAGGCGAGGCGGCCGGAGGCGACGGCGGCGGAGGCGCCGAACAGCATCTGGCCGTCGGAGCCTTCGGGCATCTGCACGTCGTGGCCGTAGCCGGGGTATCCGGCTCCGATGAACACGCCGGTACTGCTGCCCTTGAGGGTGTCCGGGTCGAGGCCGGCCCGTTCGAAGACCTCCCAGGCGGTCTCCAGGAGGAGGCGCTGCTGCGGGTCCATGGTGAGGGCCTCGCGGGGCGAGATGCCGAAGAAGCCGGGGTCGAAGTGGGTGGCGGTGTCGACGAAGCCGCCCTCGCGGACGTAGCTCGTACCGGCCTTGGCGCGGTCGGGGTCGTAGAAGCCGTCGAGGTTCCAGCCGCGGTCGGCGGGGAAGCCGCCGATGGCGTCGCGGCCTTCGGCGACGAGCTGCCACATGTCCTCGGGCGAGGTGATCCCGCCGGGGTAGCGGCAGCTCATGGAGACGATGGCGATGGGCTCGTCGGAGGCGACGGTCCGCGCGGCGGCGCCGGCCTCGGCCGCGGTGGCGGTGTCCTGGGCGCCGAGCAGTCCGGTGCGCAGCAGGTCGGCGACGGCCTGGGGGGTGGGGTGGTCGAAGACCATCGTCGCGGGCAGGGTGAGGCCGGTGGCCGCGGTGAGCCGGTTGCGCAGGTCGACGGAGGTCAGCGAGTCGAAGCCGGTCGCCTTGAAGGCACGTCCGGGCTCGATCGCGTCGAGGGAGGGGTGGCCGAGGACGGCGGCCGCCTCCCGGCGGACCAGGTCGAGCAGGATGGTGTCCCGTTCTCCTTCGGGGGCCTGCCGCAGGCGGCGGGCGAACTCTCCCGAGGGGCTGTCCCCGTCGGTGTCCGCGTCGGCGCGGGCGGCCCGGGTGGCCTCGCGGGCCTCGGGGATGCCGGTGAGCAGCGGGCTGGGGCGGGTGGCGGTGAAGCCGGGCGCGAAGCGGGACCAGTCGACGTCGGCGACGGCGACGAACGCCTCGTCGTGTTCGACGGCCTGGAACAGCGCGGACAGGGCGGCCTGCGGGTCCATCTCGAGGACGCCGCGGCGGCTCATGTACTCCTGGGCGCCGGCGGTCTCCATGATGCCGCCGCCGCCCCAGGCGCCCCAGGCGACGGAGGTGGCGGTCAGGCCGCGGGCCCGGCGGCGTTCGGCGAGCGCGTCGAGGTGGGCGTTGGCGGCCGCGTAGGCGGTGTGCCCGGCGGCGCCCCAGACCCCGGAGTTGGAGGAGAACAGGACGAAGGCGTCCAGGGCGGTGGCGCCGAGGAGCTCGTCGAGGTGGGTGGCGCCGGCCACCTTGCCGGCGAGGACCCGCTCGAACTCCTCGGGGGTGACGTCCTCCAGGACGGTGGACTGGGGGACGCCGGCGGCGTGCACGACGGCGGTGAGGGGGGTGGCGGCGGGTACGGCGGCCAGCAGCGCGGCGACCGCGTCGCGGTCGGAGACGTCGCAGGCCACGGCTTCGGCCTCGGCGCCCAGGGCGCGCAGCTCCGTGAGGAGTTCGGCGGCGCCGGGGGCGTCGGGCCCGCGGCGGCCGGCCAGTACGAGGCGTTCGGCGCCGGCGGCGGCGAGCCGGCGGGCGACGTGCGCGCCGACTCCGCCGGTGCCGCCGGTGACGAGGACGGTGCCGTGCGGGCTCCAGTCGCGGGCCGGTTCGCGGTCCTCCAGGGCGGCGCGGACGAGGCGGCGGCCGAAGGCTCCGGAGCCGCGGACGGCGATCTGGTCCTCCTCGCCGGCGCCTCCGGCGAGGATCTGGACGAGCCGGGTCAGGGCGCGTTCGTCGGCGGCCCGCGGCAGGTCGACGAGTCCGCCCCAGTCGCGGGGCCGTTCCAGGGCGACGACCCGGCCCAGGCCCCAGACCTGCGCCTGGGCGGGGTCGGCGGCGTCGTCGGAGCGGCCGGTGGAGACGGCGCCGCTGGTCACGGTCCACAGCCTGGCGCCGGTCACGGCGGCGTCGGTGAGGGCCTGGACCAGGACGAGGCCGTGCAGGGCTCCGTCGGCGCCGAGGCCGGCGAGGGAGAGGACCCCCGTGATCTCGGCGGCGGCGACGGCGGTGCGGATCAGTTCGGCGAGCGCGGTCCGGTCGCCGCCGGTGACGCGTACGGTCACGGTCGAGGCGCCGTGCCGGGCGAGCGCGGCGGCGCAGTCGGCGGCGAGGGGGTCGTGGGCGGGGTCGGCGGGCAGCACGACCAGCCACGTGCCGGTCAGCGGCGCCGGGGCGGGCTCGGGGAGACGCTCCCAGGAGACGCGGTAGCGCCAGGCGTCGACGGTGGAGCGTTCGCGGCGGCGGCGACGCCAGGAGGACAGGGCGGGCAGCAGCTCGCCCAGGGAGCGGCGTTCCTCCAGCTCGAGGGTGCCGGCGAGGGTTTCGAGGTCCTCGCGTTCGACGGCGTCCCAGAAGCGGGCTTCGATCTCGTCGGCGGGCGGTGTCGCGGCCGGGGTCCCGGGGGTGGCGGCCGCCTCCAGCCAGTAGTGCTGCCGCTGGAAGGCGTACGTGGGCAGTTCCACGGTGCGGGGGCCGTGCGGGGCGACGAGCGTGGCCCAGTCGACGCCGGCGCCGTGGACCCAGGCCTCGGCGAGGGAGGTGAGGATGCGGCGCGAGCCGCCCTCGTCGCGGCGCAGGGAGCCGAGGGCGACGGCGGCGGCGGCCGTGGTGTCGATGGTCTCCTGGACGCCGATGGTGAGGACGGGGTGGGCGCTGGCCTCGACGAAGATGCCGTGGCCCTCGGCGAGGAGGGCGCGGACGGCCTCCTCGAAGCGCACGGTGGTGCGCAGGTTGGTGTACCAGTACGCGGCGTCGAGTTCCGTGCCGTCGACGAACCCGGCGGTGACGGTGGAGAAGAAGGGGATCTCGGCGGTGCGGGGCTCGATCCCGGCCAGCAGGCCGATGACCTCGTCGCGGATCGACTCGACCTGCGCGGAGTGCGAGGCGTAGTCGACGTTGATGCGGCGGGCCCGCACACCGTCGGCCCCGCAGGCCGCCATCAGCTCGTCCAGGGCCTCCGGATCACCGGAGACCACCGTGGAGCGGGGCCCGTTGACGGAGGCCAGCGCGAGCCGCTCCCCCCAGCCGGAGATGCGTTCCCTCACCGCGGCGGCGTCGTCCGCGACCGACACCATCCCGCCCTTGCCGGCCAGCGCCACGATCGCCTTCGCCCGCAGCGCGGACACCTTCGCCGCGTCCTCGAGCGACAGCGCGCCCGACACCGCCGCGGCCGCGATCTCGCCCTGCGAGTGGCCGACGACGGCCGCCGGGACGACACCGGCCGCACGCCACAGCTCGGCGAGGGACACCATCACCGCCCACAGGGCGGGCTGGACGACGTCGACCCGGTCGAAACCGGGTACGCCGTCCTTCTGCCGGAGCACCTCGAGCAGCGACCAGTCGGTGTGGGGGGCGAGGGCCGCGGCACACGCGTCGAGGCGGGCGGCGAACACCGGGGAGGCCTCGTACAGTTCCACGGCCATGCCCACCCACTGGGAGCCCTGGCCGGGGAAGACGAGGACGGTCCCGGAGCCGGGCAGGGTGGCGCCCCGGACGACGGTGGTGGCGCCGGGTGCGGCTTCGGCGAGGGCGGCGAGGCCTTCCTGGAAGCCGCTGTCGCCGACGGCGACGACCACGGCGCGCTGTTCCAGGGCGGCGCGGGTGGTGGCCAGGGAGTGGGCCACGTCGGCGGGGCCGGGCGCGCTCTCGCGGGCGGCGAAGGCGCGCAGCCGGTCCGCCTGGGCGTGCAGGGCGCCCGGGGTGTGGCCGGAGAGGGCCCACGGGATCAGCGGGGTGGACAGGACCGCCGGGGTGGCGGCGGGGGCGGCGGCGGCCGCATCGCCGGTGTCGGGGCCGTCGTGGGCGTCCTGTTCGAGGATGACGTGCGCGTTGGTGCCGCCGACGCCGAAGGCGGAGACGCCCGCGCGGCGCGGCCCGCCGTCGCGGGAGGTCCACTCGACGGGTTCGCGCAGCAGCCGTACGGAGCCGGCCGACCAGTCGACCTGGCTGGTGGGCGCGTCGACGTGGAGGGTCCGGGGCAGCAGGCCGTGGCGCATGGCCATGACCATCTTCATCACGCCGGCCATGCCGGCGGCGGCCTGGGTGTGGCCGATGTTGGACTTGACGGAGCCGAGCCACAGCGGCCGGTCCTCGGCGCGGTTCTTGCCGTAGGCGGCCATCAGGGCCTGCGCCTCGATGGGGTCGCCGAGGGTGGTGCCGGTGCCGTGGGCCTCGACGGCGTCGATCTGCTGGGCGCCGAGGCGGGCGTTGGCGAGGGCCTGCTTGATGACGCGGATCTGGGAGGGGCCGTTGGGGGCGGTCAGGCCGTTGCTGGCGCCGTCCTGGTTGACCGCCGAACCGCGGATGACGGCGAGGACCTCGTGGCCGTGGCGACGGGCGTCCGAGAGCCGCTCCAGCAGCAGGACGCCGATGCCCTCGGCGAAGCCGGTGCCGTCGGCGGAGTCCGCGAAGGCCTTGCAGCGGCCGTCGGCGGCCAGGCCGCGCTGGCGGCTGAACTCGACGAACAGGCCGGGGGTGGACATGACGGTGACGCCGGCGGCCAGGGCGAGGGAGCACTCGTCCTGCCGCAGGGCCTGCACGGCCAGGTGCAGGGCGACCAGGGAGGAGGAGCAGGCGGTGTCGACGGTGACGGCCGGGCCCTCCAGCCCGAAGGCGTAGGCGAGGCGGCCGGAGACCACGGCGGCCGCGCTGCCCGTGCCGAGGTAGCCCTCGACGTCGTCGGGGACGGAGTCGAGGTCGGTGGCGTAGCTGGAGGCGGAGGCACCGACGAACACGCCGGTGCGGCTGCCCTTGAGCGACGTCGGGTCGTATCCGGCGCGCTCCAGGACCTCCCAGGAGGCCTCCAGCAGCAGCCGCTGCTGCGGGTCCATGGCGAGGGCCTCGCGTGGCGAGATGCCGAACAGCCGCGCGTCGAAGCGCGGGACGTCCTCGAGGAAGCCGCCCTGCCGGGTGTACGAGGTGCCGATCCGGTCGGGGTCGGGGTCGTAGAGGGCGCCGAGGTCCCAGCCGCGGTCCTCGGGGAAACCGCCGATGCCGTCGCGGCCTTCGGCGACGAGGTCCCACAGCTGTTCGGGCGTGGCGACCCGGCCGGGGAAGCGGCAGGCCATGCGGACGATGGCCACGGGCTCGGGCTCTTCGAGTTCCTTGACGCGCCGGCGCGCGTTGCGCAGGTCGGCGGTGGCCCGCTTCAGATATTCGCGGAGCTTGTCCTCATTGTTCGTGCTCAACGTCACTCACCTACCGGGAACGGGAAGCCAACACGGCGCGGTCGTTGCGGGCGCGGGGTCACTGCGTCTCCAACTCGTCGTCGAGCAGGTCGAAGAGCTCGCTGTCCGAGGCCGCGTCGAGGTCGGCGTCGGAGGCGGGCGCCGCGTCCGCTGCGGTGGCGTTCCAGGCGGCGAGCAGCGCGTGGAGCCTGCTGCTGATCCGGCCGCGGTCGTCGGGGGTGGCGGGGGCGGCCCCGGCGAGGGCGCCGCCGAGCCGGTCGATCTCGTCGAGCAGCGGGTCCAGTCCGCCGGTGTCGCCGAGGAGTTCGGTGCGCAGCAGGGCGGCGAGTTCGACGGGCGTGGGGTGGTCGAAGACGAGGGTGGAGGGCAGGCTCAGGCCGGTGGCGGCGCCGAGCCGGTTGCGCAGTTCGACCGCGCTGAGGGAATCGAAGCCCAGTTCGCGGAAGGCGCGCTGGGGGCCGACGGCGGCCAGGGCCTCGGGGCCGGTGGTGCCGTGGCCGAGGACGGAGGCGGCCTGCTTGCGGACCAGGTCGAGCAGGACGCGGTCCTGTTCGGCCGGCGCGAGGCCGGTGAGCCGGTGCAGCAGGGCGTCGGCGGCTCCGTCGGCCTCCTCGGCCTCGGCCGCGGCGGCGGAGGCGGCCCGGGCAAGGAGCTGCGCCGCCTCGGGGACCATCTCGAAGAGGGGGCTGTTGCGCTCGGTGTTGGTGCCCAGCGAGAAGCTGTCCCAGCGGATGTCGATGACGACCGGGCTGGTCTCCTCGTGGTCGAGGGACTGCTGGAGGGCGGCGGTGGCCAGCTCCGGGGGTAGTTCCCAGACGCCCTGGAGGCGGGCGCGTTCGCCGACGCCGTTGTCGGCCATGCCGCTGCCCTCCCAGGTGCCCCACACGACGGCGGTGGCGGGCAGGCCGAGGGCTCGGCGCTGCTCGGCGAGGGCGTCGAGGAAGGTGTTGCCGGGGGTGTAGTTGCCCAGGCCCGCGGAGCCGTAGGCGGCACCGAAGGAGGAGAACAGGACGAAGGCCGTGAGTTCCTTGTCGCGGGTCAGTTCCTGGAGGTTGAGGGCGCCGCGCGCCTTGACGGCGAGGACGCGCTCCATGCGGTCGGGGGTCAGCGAGTCGATCATGCCGTCGTCGAGGACGGCGGCGGTGTGGAACACCGAGGTCAGCGGGGTTTCCGCGGGCAGTGCCCCGATGACGGCGGCGAGCGCGGCGGCGTCGGTGACGTCGGCCGCCGCGATGGTCACCTTGGCTCCGAGTCCGGTGAGTTCGGCTTCCAGGGCGTCGGCGCCGGGGGCGTCGGGTCCGCCGCGGCTGATCAGCAGCAGGTGTTCGGCGCCCGCGCGGGCCAGCCAGCGGGCGGTCTGCGCGCCCAGGCCGCCGGTGCCGCCGGTGATCAGGGCGGTGCCGGTGGGCTGCCAGGTGCGGGCCGGTTCGGCGTCGCCGAGCGGCGCCCGGACCAGCCTGCGGACCAGGACGTTCCAGGACCGTACGGCGAGCTGGTCCTCGTCGCCGGGTTCGGTGAGGACGCCGGCGAGCCGCTTCCAGGCCTCCTCGTCGACCTGCCGCGGCAGGTCGACGATGCCGCCCCACAGCCGCGGGTGCTCCTGGACCAGGACGCGGGCCAGGCCCCACACGGCGGCCTGGACGGGGCTGGTGAGCGGGTCGGAGTCGCCGACGGAGACGGCGCCCTGGGTGAGGGACCACACCGGGGCGTCGAACTCGGCGAGTTCGCGGACCTGGAGGACCGCCTGGACGAGGGTGACCGTGCCGGCCAGGCCGAGCGGGAGGTCCGGGTGGTCGGGGTGGGGCCGTTCGTCGAGGGACAGCAGGGACAGGATCCCGGTGACGCGGTCCTCGCCCTCGACGGTGAGCTCCTGGTGGAGCTGCTGGGCGAGGGTGTACCGGTCACTGGCCCAGACGTCGACGGGGACGCGGACGGTGCGGGCGCCCTGGGCGGCGAGGCGTTCGGCGGCGGCCGCGGCCACCGTCTCGTCGGCGCCCTCGGACTCCACGATCAGCCAGGTCCCGGTGAGCTGCGGGGCGGCGGTGTCGGCGACCGTCCACACGGTGCGGTAGCGCCAGGAGTCGATCGCGGACTTCTCGCGCCGGGTGCGGCGCCAGGCGGACAGGGCGGGCAGCGCCTCGCCGAGGGGCTGGTCCGCTCCGACCCCCAGGGGAGCGAGGTCGCCGCTGTCGACGGCCGCCCAGAAGGCGGCGTCGACCTCGTCGCCGCCGTGGGCGACCAGGCCGGGGGACGCCGGGTCCGAGGGCGCGGCGTCGAGCCAGTACGGGCGGTGCTGGAAGGCGTACGTGGGCAGCTCGACGCGCTGCGCGCCGTCGGGGAAGACGGTGGGCCAGGCGACGGTGGCGCCGCGCGTCCAGGCTTCGGCGAGGGAGGTGAGGAAGCGCTGCGGACCGCCCTCGTCGCGGCGCAGGGTGGCGAGGGTGACGGCGGCGGAGGCGGCCGGGGCCTCGGCGGCGTCGATGGTCTCCTGGACGCCGATGGTGAGGACGGGGTGGGCGCTGGCCTCGACGAACAGGCCGTGGCCGGTGTCCAGGAGGGCGCGGACGCCCTCCTCGAAGCGGACGGTGGTGCGCAGGTTGGTGTACCAGTACGCGGCGTCCAGCTCGGAACCGTCGGCCCACTCCCCCGTCACGGTGGAGAAGAAGGGGATCTCGGCGGTGCGGGGCTCGATCCCGGCCAGCAGGCCGATGACCTCGTCGCGGATCGACTCGACCTGCGCGGAGTGCGAGGCGTAGTCGACGCTGATGCGGCGGGCCCGCACACCGTCGGCCCCGCAGGCCGCCATCAGCTCGTCCAGGGCCTCCGGATCACCGGAGACCACCGTGGAGCGGGGCCCGTTGACGGAGGCCAGCGCGAGCCGCTCCCCCCAGGCGGAGATGCGTTCCCTCACCGCGGCGGCGTCGTCCGCGACCGACACCATCCCGCCCTTGCCGGCCAGCGCCACGATCGCCTTCGCCCGCAGCGCGGACACCTTCGCCGCGTCCTCGAGCGACAGCGCGCCCGACACCGCCGCGGCCGCGATCTCACCCTGCGAGTGGCCCAGCACGGCGGCGGGGCGGACCCCGTGGAAGCGCCACAGCTCGGCGAGGGACACCATCACCGCCCACAGGGCGGGCTGGACGACGTCGACCCGGTCGAAACCGGGTACGCCGTCCTTCTGCCGCAGGACGTCCAGCAGCGACCAGTCGGTGTGGGGGGCGAGGGCCGCGGCGCACGCGTCGAGGCGGGCGGCGAACACCGGGGTGGAGTCGTACAGTTCGACCGCCATGCCCGCCCACTGGGAGCCCTGGCCGGGGAAGACGAAGACGGGGCGGTCCGCGCCCGCGGCGGCGGTGACGCCGCTGGTGTCGCCCTCGGCGAGCCCGGCCAGCCCGGCGAGGAACTCCTCGTGCTTGGCGGCGACGACCGCGCCGCGCACCGGGTGGGCGGTGCGGGTGGTGGCCAGGGAGAAGCCGGTGGAGGCGGGCGCGGCGCCGTCCCGGACGTGGGCCAGGAGGCGGGCGGCCTGCTCGCGCAGGGCAGTCCGGGTGCGGCCGGAGAGGATCCACGGTACGGGCGCGCCGCCGCCGTCCTCGGGGGACGGCGGCGCCGCCCGGTCCGCCGGGGCGGCCTCCTCGAGGATGACGTGGGCGTTCGTACCGCTCACGCCGAAGGAGGACACGCCGGCCCGGCGGGGCTCCTCGCCGCGGCGCGTCCAGTCGCGGGTCTCGTTCAGCAGCCGGACGCCGCCGGAGGACCAGTCGATGTGCGGCGACGGCTCGTCGGCGTGCAGGGTCCTGGGGAGCACGCCGTGGCGCAGCGCCTGCACCATCTTGATGACGCCGGCGAGGCCGGCGACGGGACCGCCGTGCCCGATGTTGGACTTCGACGAGCCGAGCCACAGCGGCCGGCCGGCGGAGTGCTCCTGGCCGTAGGTGGCGAGCAGGGCCTGTGCCTCGATCGGGTCGCCGAGGGAGGTGCCGGTGCCGTGCGCCTCGACCGCGTCCACGTCCCCCGGGGTGAGCCGGGCGTTGGCGAGGGCGCGGCGGATGACCTCCTGCTGCGCGGGCTCGCTGGGGGCGGTGAGGCCGTTGCTGGCGCCGTCCTGGTTGAGGGCGGAGCCGCGGATGACGGCGAGGACCGGGTGGCCGTTGCGGCGCGCGTCGGAGAGACGCTCCACGAGCAGCACTCCCGCGCCCTCGGACCAGGTGGTGCCGTCGGCGCTGGCTCCGAAGGCCTTGCAGCGGCCGTCGGCGGCCAGCGCGCGCTGGCGGCTGAACTCCACGAACGCGGCGGGGCTGGCCATGACGGCCACGCCCGCGGCCAGGGCGAGCGAGCACTCGCCCTGGCGCAGCGACTGCACGGCCAGGTGCAGGGCGACCAGGCCGGAGGAGCAGGCGGTGTCGACGGTGACGGCGGGGCCGGCCAGCCCGAAGGCGTAGGCGACCCGGCCGGACAGGACGCTCGACATGGTGCCGGTGCCGATGTAGCCCTCCACGCCGTCCGGCAGGGCGTCCAGCCGGGAGGCGTAGTCGGAGGCGACGGCGCCGACGAAGACGCCCGTCTCGCTGCCCTTCAGCGACAGCGGGTCGTGACCCGCCCGCTCCAGGGTCTCCCAGGCGGTCTCCAGGAACAGCCGCTGCTGCGGGTCCATGGCGGCCGCCTCGCGGGGCGAGATGCCGAAGAGCTCCGGGTCGAAGAGGGTGGCCCCCTGGAGGAAGCCGCCCTCCCGGACGTACGTCTTGCCGGGGGCGTCGGGGTCGGGGTCGTACAGGTCGGTGTCCCAGCCGCGGTCGGCCGGGAAGGGGCCGATCGCGTCGGTACCGGACGCCACGAGGTTCCAGAAGCCCTCGGGGTCGGTGACCCCGCCCGGGAAGCGGCAGGCCATCGAGACGATGGCGATCGGCTCGGACCCGGCGTCCTCCGCGTCGCGCAGCTGCTGCTTGGTACGGCTCAGGTCGGCTGTGACGCGCTTGAGGTAATCACGGAGCTTCTCTTCGTTGCTCGTCGACATGCTCGGTACTCCTAAGTGGATATGGGACAGAGGAGCAGGTCAGGAAGCTCCCAGTTCCTTGTCGATCAGTGCGAAGATCTCGTCGTCCGTCACCGACGCGAGGGCGTCGTCGTCGAGGACGTCCGTCTCCGTCTCGGTTGCGCGCCACTTCCACAGCAGCGCTTCCAGCCGCTTGGCGACGGTGTCGCGGGCGGTGCCGTCCGGGTCGGCGTCCGCCAGTACGGCTTCCAGGGCGGCGAGTTCACGCAGCCCGGGCGCTTGCGCGCCGCGGGCGGTGCCCAGCTGGTCGAGGAGGTGCCGGGCGAGGGCGAGCGGGGTCGGGTGGCTGAAGACGAGGGTCGCGGGCAGGGACAGGCCGGTCGCGGCGGTGAGCCGGTTGCGCAGCTCGACCGCGGTCAGCGAGTCGAAGCCGAGCTCCCGGAACGCCCGTTCCGCCTCGACCGATTCCGTCTCCGGGTGGCCGAGGACCGCGGCCACCCGGGTACGGACGAGGTCGGTGACCGTGCGCTCCTGCTCCTGCGGGGAGAGCGCGGCCAGCCGCTGTGCGAACGATTCGGCCTCCGCCGCGTCCTGCGAGGCGGCCGTCCGGCGTACGGGCGTACGCGTCACGGTGCTCGCCCCGCCGGTGGCTCCGGCGGCGGCCGCGGCGGCGGACAGTTCCCCGGCGGACACCAGCCGCGACGCGAACGACGCGACGGAGGCCACGGGGCGGCCGGTGGCGTCGGCGACCGTGAGGGCCACCTCGTCCGGGCCGGCCGGGGTCAGGTGCACGCGCACGCGCGAGGCTCCCGCGGCGTGCAGGCGCACCCCGCTCCACGCGAACGGCAGCCAGGCCGTTCCGTCCTCCGTCTCCGGCCCGCTCACCGCCAGCGCGTGGAGCGCGGCGTCGAGCAGGGCCGGGTGGAGGCCGAACCGGCCGGCGTCCTCCTGCTGATCCTCGGGCAGCACCACCTCGGCGTACACCCCGACACCGTCGCCCGGCAGCCAGACCTCGGCCAACCCCTTAAAGGCGGGCCCGTACCCGTACCCCGACCCCGACAGCCCCTCATAGAAGCCGTCGAGGTCCACGCGCTCGGCGCCGGCCGGGGGCCAGACGCCGAGCCCGCGGCCGGGCTCCGGGGTCTCGGCGCGGCTGAGCACGCCCTGGGCGTGGCGGGTCCAGGGGCCGTCGGCGGCGTCCTGGCGGCCGTACACGGCGACGGTGCGCCTTGAGCCGGTGTCCGGGGGGCCGACGACGACCTGGAGCAGTACGGGGCCCTCGTCGGGCAGGACGAGCGGGGCTTCGAGGGTCAGTTCGTCGAGGGTGTCGCAGCCGGCCTCGTCGCCGGCGCGGACGGCCAGTTCGACGAACGCGGCTCCGGGCAGCACGCGGGCTCCGGCCACGACGTGGTCGGCGAGCCAGGGGTGGGTGCGCAGGGAGAGGCGGCCGGTGAGGACGGTCTGGCCGCCGTCGGCGAGGCGGACGGCCGCGCCGAGGAGGGGGTGGTCGGCGGCGCCGAGACCGGCGGCGGACACGTCGCCGGCACCGGTGGCGGTGGCCGTCAGCCAGTAGCGCTCGCGCTGGAAGGCGTACGTGGGCAGCTCGACGCCGGAGGCGTCCTGGCCGGCGTAGACGGCCCGCCAGTCGACGGGGGCGCCGTGCGTCCAGGCCTCGGCGAGCGAGGCGAGGAAGCGCTGCGGGCCACCTTCGTCACGGCGCAGGGTGCCGAGGGTGACGGCGGCCGGCTCCGTGGTGTCGATGGTCTCCTGGACGCCGAGGGTGAGCACCGGGTGGGCGCTGGACTCGACGAAGATCTTGTGGCCGCGTTCCAGGAGTGCGGCGATGGCGTCCTGGAAGCGGACGGTGTGGCGCAGGTTGGCGTACCAGTACGCGGCGTCCAGCTCCGACCCGTCGGCCCACTCCCCCGTCACGGTGGAGAAGAACGGGACCTCGGCCGTCCGCGGCTCGATCCCAGCCAGCAGACCCATCACCTCGTCGCGGATCGACTCGACCTGCGGACCGTGCGAGGCGTAGTCCACATTGATCCGGCGCGCCCGCACACCATCGGCCTCACAGCCCGCCATCAGCTCCTCCAGAGCCTCCGGATCACCCGAGACCACCGTCGAAGCCGGCCCGTTCACCGAAGCCAGCGCCAGACGCTCACCCCAGGCGGAGATACGTTCCGCCACGGCGTCGGCGGAGTCGGCGACCGACACCATCCCGCCCCTGCCCGCCAGGGACACGATCGCCCGCGCCCGCAACGCCGACACCTTCGCCGCGTCCTCCAACGACAGGGCACCCGACACCGCCGCGGCCGCGATCTCACCCTGCGAGTGACCCACCACCGCAGCCGGAACCACACCCGCCGCACGCCACAACTCGGCCAGCGACACCATCACCGCCCACAACGCCGGCTGCACCACGTCCACCCGGTCAAAACCCGGAGCACCCGCCTCCTGCCGGAGCACCCCCAACAACGACCAGTCCGTATACGGAGCCAGAGCAGCGGCGCACGCGTCCAAACGGGACGCGAACACCGGCGAGGAGTCGTACAGCCCCACCGCCATCCCCGCCCACTGCGAACCCTGCCCCGGGAACACGAACACCGTCTTGCCGGCTCCCGCCTGCCCCTGGTGGACGCCGGTCGCGGTGTCGCCCCCGGCGAGGGCGGTGAGGGCGCGCCCGGTGTCCTGCGCGGAGGTGAGGGAGGTGATCGCCGCGCGGTGGTCGAAGGCGGCCCGGGTGGTGGCCAGGGCGACGCCGGTGGCGGTGTGCGCGCCGGGCTGCGCGGCGGCGTGCGCGGCGAGCCGTCCGGCCTGGCCGCGGAGGGCGGCGGCGGTGCGGCCCGACAGGAGCCAGGGGGTGCCGTCGACGGGGCCGGACAGGACGGCGGGGCGGCCGGGGCCGGCGTCGGCCGGTTCGGCCTCGGTGTCCGTTCCGGGGTCCTCGGGGGTCTGCTCGAGGATGACGTGCGCGTTGGTGCCGCTGATGCCGAACGCGGAGACGCCGGCCCGGCGCGGGCGGCCGGTCTCCGGCCAGGCGCGCGGCTCGGTCAGCAGCTCCACGGCGCCGGAGGCCCAGTCGATCTTCGGGGAGGGCGCGTCGACGTGCAGGGTCTGCGGGAGCAGGCCGTTGCGCATCGCCATGACCATCTTCATCACGCCGGCCGCGCCCGAAGCGGCCGAGGTGTGCCCGATGTTGGACTTCACGGAGCCGAGCCACAGCGGCCGGCCGGCGGGCCGGTTCTGCCCGTACGTGGCGAGGAGGGCCTGGGCTTCGATGGGGTCGCCGAGGGTGGTGCCGGTGCCGTGCGCCTCGACGGCGTCGACGTCGGCGGCGGTGACGCGGGCGCTGGCGAGGGCCTGCTTGATGACCCGCATCTGGGCGGGCCCGTTGGGGGCGGTGAGCCCGTTGCTGGCGCCGTCCTGGTTGACGGCGGTGCCCCGGATCACGGCGAGGACGCGGCGGCCGGCCCGGCGGGCGTCGGAGAGCCGTTCGACGAGGAGCATGCCGACGCCCTCGGCGGGCCCGAAGCCGTCGGCGGCGGCGGCGAAGGCCTTGCAGCGGCCGTCGGCGGCGAGCGCCCGCTGCCGGCTGAACTCCACGAACCCGGCGGGGTTCGACATGACGGTGACACCGCCGGCGAGGGCCATGGAGCATTCGCCGTTGCGCAGGGCCTGGGCGGCCATGTGCAGGGCGACGAGCGAGGAGGAGCAGGCGGTGTCGATGGTGACGGCCGGGCCCTCCAGGCCGAGGGAGTAGGCGAGCCGGCCGGACATGACGCTGGCCAGGTTGCCGGTGCCGAGGTAGCCCTCGAGCTCGTCGGGGGCCTGGAGGATGCCGGTCGTGTAGTCGATGGCGCTGAAGCCGACGAAGGTGCCGGTGAGGCTGCCGGTGAGGGTGGCGGGGTCGATCCCGGCGCGTTCGACGGCCTCCCAGCCGGTCTCGAGGAGGAGGCGCTGCTGGGGGTCCATGGCGAGGGCCTCGCGCGGGGAGATCCCGAAGAAGCCGGCGTCGAACTCGTCGACGTCGTGCAGGAAGCCGCCTTCCTTCACGTAGTTGGTGCCCGGCTTGTCGGGGTCGGGGTCGTAGAGGGATTCGATGTCCCACCCGCGGTTGACGGGGAAGCCGCCGACGGCGTCGCCGCCGGCCGCGACCAGCTCCCACAGGTCTTCGGGGGAGCTCACCCCGCCCGGGTAGCGGCAGGCCATGCCGGTGATCGCGATCGGTTCGTGGCCGGCCGACTCGGCGGCCTGCAGCCGCTTGCGGGTCTGCTGCAGGTCGGCCGTCGCCCGCTTGAGGTATTCGAGGAGCTTCTCTTCGTTGTTCGCCATGGTCGGTATCTCCGTGGGCCCCGTGGGGCGGATCGCTGGCCGGCGGGTGGGATGGGGGAAGGGGTGCCTCCCCGGAACGGACCGTGGTCGTGGCCCGTCCGGGGAGACACCCCTCCCGGATGTGTCAGGAGGTGCCCAGCTCTTTGTCGAGGAGGGCGAACATGTCGTCGGCAGTGGCGCTGTGCAGGCCTTCACCGGTGGTCTCGTCCGGGGTGGCGTCGGTGCCGCCCACGGTCCACAGCAGGGCTTCGAGGCGCTGCTTGAGCTTGGTGCGGGTGTCGCTGTCGGGTGCGGTGGCGGCGAGCGCGCCCTCGAGGCGGTCGAGTTCGTCGAGGACCGAGCCGACGGGGGCCGTCGACTCCGGCAGCAGGGCGCCGCGCAGGTGCCCGGCGAGGGCCGCCGGGTTGGGGTAGTCGAAGACGATGGTGGCGGGCAGTTTGAGGCCGGTGGCGGCGCCGAGCCGGTCGCGCAGTTCGACGGCGGTCAGCGAGTCGAAGCCGAGGCCCTTGAAGGCGCGGCCGGGTTCGATGGCGTCGGCCGAGTCGTGGCCGAGGACGCCGGCCACCTTCTCGCGCACCAGGCCGAGGAGGATCGTCTCCCGTTCGGCGGGGTTCGCCGCGGTGAGTTCCTCGACGAGCCGGGCGGCGGCCCCCGTGGCGGACGTGGCCGTCCCCGCGGGTTCCTCGGCGGCCTTCAGGGCGGCGCGGGCCTCCGGGACGCCCTGGATGAGCGGGCTGGGGCGGCCGGAGGTGAAGCCGCGGGCGAAGCGCTCCCATTCGACGTCGGCGACGGCGCGGAACACCTCGTCGTGCTCCACGGCCTGGACCATCGCGTTCAGGGCGAGTTCGGGGTCCATCTCGATGACGCCGCGGCGGCGCATGTACTCCTCGACGCCCTCGCCCTCCATCATGCCGCCGCCGCCCCAGGCACCCCAGGCGAGGGAGGTGGCGGTGAGGCCGCGGGCCCGGCGCTGCTGGGCGAACGCGTCGAGCCAGGCGTTGCCGGGGGCGTAGCCGCCGTGCCGGCCGCTGCCCCAGACGCCCGAGTTGGAGGAGAACAGGACGAACGCGTCGAGCGGGGTGTCGCCGAGCAGCTCGTCGAGGTGGCGGGCGCCGTCGATCTTCCCTTCGTTGATCTTCCGGTACTCGTCGGTGGTCATCTCGTCGACGAGGGTGGACTGGACGATGCCGACGGCGTGGACGACGGCGGTCAGGGGCTGCCCGGCCGGGATCGCGCCGAGGACCGCCGCCAGTTGGCCGCGGTCGGACACGTCGCAGGCGGCGAGCGTCACCTCCGCGCCCAGCGAACGGAGTTCGGCGGCGAGTTCCGCCGCCCCGGGGGCGTCGGCGCCGCGCCGGCTGGTGAGGACGAGCCGGGCGGCCCCGGTGGCGGCGAGGCGGCGGGCGACGCGGGCACCGACGCCTCCGGTACCGCCGGTGACCAGGACCGTCCCGGACGGCCGCCAGCGGCGGACCGGCTCGCGGTCCCCGAGCGGGGCGCGCACCAGGCGGCGCCCGAAGGCCCCGCCGGAGCGCACCGCGACCTGGTCCTCGTCGCCGAGCCCGGTGAGGACCCGGGCGAGCCGGGCCGCGGCCCGCTCGTCCAGCTCCGGCGGCAGGTCGACGAGGCCGCCCCAGGTGCGGGGCTGTTCGAGGGCGACGACCCGGCCGAGGCCCCAGAGCTGGGCCTGGACGGGGTCGGCGGGCGCGTCGGCGGGGCCGGTGGCGACGGCGCCGTGGGTGAGCGCCCACAGGGGTGCCGTCACTCCGGCGTCGTTCAGGGCCTGGACGAGGACGAGGGTGCCGGTGGCGACGTCGTCCCGGCCGGCCGCGTCGCCGAGCAGGGAGACCACGCCGGTGAGCGGGTCGCCGGGCAGCAGTGCGGCCCAGGCGGTGCGGTCGGCCGCTGCGGGGTCGAGGGCGAGGCGGTGGACGTCGGCGCCGTGCGCGGCGAGCGCGGCGACGGTGGCCGCGGTGCGCTCCGGATGGGCCGCCCGCGCGGGCTCCACGACGAGCCAGCGTCCGGTGAGCCGGTCGGTGGCGTCCTCGGGCAGCAGGGTCCAGTCGACGTCGTAGCGCCAGGAGTCGACGGTGGAGCGCTCGCGGCGGCCGCGCCGCCAGGTGGCGAGCTCGGGCAGCAGCTCGCGCAGCGGGCGGTCGCCGTCGAGGCCGACGGTCTCGGCCAGGGTGTCGAGGTCACCGGCTTCGACGGCCGACCAGAACGCGCCCTCGGTCTCCTCGGCCGGGCCCTGGGGGGCGGTGGCGTCGGCGGGACCGGAGGCCAGCCAGTAGCGCTGCTGCTGGAAGGCGTACGTGGGGAGTTCGACGGTGCGGGCTCCGCGTCCGGCGAGGACGGAGGTCCAGTCGACGTCGACGCCGCGGGTCCAGGCGGTGGCGAGGGAGGTGTAGAAGCGGGCGAGGCCGCCCTCCTCGCGGCGCAGGGTGCCCAGGGCGAGGGCCTCGGACCCGGCGTCCTCGGCGGTCTCCATGACTCCGTACACGAGGACGGGATGGGCGCTGGACTCGACGAACACGCGGTGCCCGTCGGCGAGCAGGGAGCGGACGACGGGTTCGAAGGAGACGGGCCGCCGGCAGTTCTCGTACCAGTAGGCGGCGGTCAGCTCCGAGCCGTCCAGGACCTCCCCGGTGACGGTGGAGTAGAGCGGGACGGAGCCGGCGCGCGGCCGGACGAAGGAGAGCAGTCCGGTCACCCGGTCCTTGAGCCGGTCGACCTGGGCGCAATGGGAGGCCACCGTGGAGGGGATGACCTTGGCGCGGACGCCTTCGGCCTCCAGGGCGGCGACGAGTTCCTCGAGCGGGGCGACCTCGCCGGCGACGGTCACCGTCCCCGGACCGTTGATCCCCGCGATGGAGAGCGCGTCCCCGTACGGGGCGAGCCGTTCGCGGACCGCGTCCGCGCCCAGCGACACCGAGGCGACCGCGCCCCGGCCCACCAGCTCGTCGGCGAACAGCTGCGAACGGAGCACGACGACCTTCGCGCCGTCCTCCAGCGACAGCGCACCCGACACCACCGCGGCCGCGATCTCACCCTGCGAATGACCGACCACCGCGTCCGGCACCACACCCGCCGCACGCCACAACTCCGCCAACGACACCATCACCGCGAACAGCACCGGCTGGAGCACCTCGATACGGGAAAGATCACCCTCCCCCCGCAGCACCCCCTCCACCGACCAGTCCACATGCGCCTCCACCGCCGCCGCGACCTGCGCGAACCGGGACGCGAACACCGGCGACGAATCCAGCAGCTCGACACCCATCCCGGCCCACTGCGACCCCTGACCCGGGAACACGAACACCGTCTTGCCCTCGGTGTCGGCGGTGCCGGTGACGGTGCGTGGGGTGGGGGCGCCCTCCGCGAGGGCGGCGAGTCCGGCGAGGGCCTCGTCGCGGCTGCCGAGGACGACGGCGGCGCGGTGCTCCAGGCGTGCCCGGGTGGTGGCCAGGGACAGGGCGACGTCGGACAGGGACAGGTCGACGTCGGCGCCGAGGTGGTCGTACAGGCGCCGTGCCTGTGCCTGGAGGGCCGCGGGGTTCTTGCCGCTCAGGGTCCAGGGGACGGTGGCGGCGAGGACCCCGGCCACCGCCGGGCGTCCGGTGTCCTCGGGCGCCCGGTCGTGGTCCCGGGAGGCGGCCTGCGGGGCCTGCTCCAGGATGACGTGCGCGTTGGTGCCACTGAGGCCGAAGGAGGAGACGCCGACCCGGCGGGGGTGGCCGGTCTCGGGCCAGGCCCGCTGCTCGGTGAGCAGCTCGACGGCCCCGGTGGACCATTCGACGTGCGGGGAGGGCTCGTCGACGTGCAGGGTCCGGGCGAGGACGCCGTGGTGCAGGGCCATCACGGACTTGATGACGCCGGCGATGCCGGAGGCGGCCTGGGTGTGGCCGATGTTGGACTTGAGGGAGCCGAGCCACAGCGGCCGGTCCGTGTCGCGGCCCTGGCCGTAGGTGGCGAGCAGGGCGTGCGCCTCGATGGGGTCGCCGAGCCTGGTGCCGGTGCCGTGCGCCTCGACGGCGTCGACGTCCTGCGCGGAGAGCTTGGCGGAGGCCAGGGCCTGGCGGATGACGCGCTGCTGGGCGGGGCCGCTGGGGGCGGTGAGGCCGTTGGAGGCGCCGTCCTGGTTGGTGGCGGAGCCCCGTACGACGGCGAGCACCTGGTGGCCGTTGCGGCGGGCGTCGGAGAGCTTCTCCAGGAGGAGCACGCCGAGGCCCTCGGAGAAGGCGGTGCCGTCGGCCGCGCCCGCGAAGGCCTTGGCGCGGCCGTCGGCGGCGAGCGCGCGCTGGCGGCCGAACTCGACGAACTCGGCGGGCGTCGACATGACGGCGACGCCGCCGGCCAGTGCCATCGCGCATTCGCCCTGGCGCAGGGACTGCGCGGCCAGGTGCAGCGCGACGAGCGAGGAGGAGCAGGCGGTGTCGACGGTGACGGCGGGGCCCTCGAGGCCGAAGCTGTAGGCGACGCGGCCGGAGATGACGCTGTTGGAGAGGCCGGTGCCGAAGTAGCCCTCGACGCCCTCGGGGATCTCGCGCAGCCCGGTGGCGTACCCGGACGGGACGGCGCCGACGAAGACGCCGGTGCGGGTGCCCCTGAGGGTGGCGGGGTCGATGCCGGCCCGTTCGAGGACCTGCCAGGCGCCTTCCAGCACGAGCCGCTGCTGCGGGTCCATGGCGAGGGCCTCGCGCGGGGAGATCCCGAAGAGTTCGGCGTCGAAGCGGCCCGCGTCGTGCAGGAACCCGCCCTCCTTGACGTACGTGCGGCCGGGCGTGCCGGGCTCCGGGTCGTAGAGGGCGTCCAGGTCCCAGCCGCGGTCGGCGGGGAAGGCGCCGATGGCGTCGCCCTCGGCGGCGACGAGCCGCCACAGCGCTTCGGGCGAGTCCACGCCGTCGGGGAAGCGGCAGGCCATGCCGACGATGACGACCGGGTCGCCGTCGGCGGCCGGGACGGTGAGGGGGGCGTTGTCCTCGTCCCGCGGCTCCGCCCCGGCGTCGCCGACGAGCGCGGTGCGCAGCTCGCGGGCGAGGGAGGCGGGGGTGGGGTGGTCGAAGACGATGGTCGCGGGCAGCCGCAGTCCGGTGGCCGCGCCGAGCCGGTTGCGCAGTTCGACGGCGGTCAGCGAGTCGAAGCCGAGCTCCTTGAAGGCCCGGTCGGCGCCGACGGCTTCGGCGGCGGAGTGGCCGAGTACGGCGGCCGCGTGGGTGCGGACCAGGTCGAGCAGGGTCCGCAGCCGGTCGTCGGGGGTCAGTGCGGTCAGCCGGCGGGCGAGGGCCGAGCCGCCGGCGCCGTCGGCGCTGTCCACGGTGCGGCGGCCGGACACGCGGACCAGGCCGCGGGCGAGGGCGGGCAGGGTGCCGGTGCTGGCCATGGTGCGCAGGACGGTCTGGTCCAGGCGTACGGGGACCAGCAGGGGTGCGTCCGTGGCCGTGCCGGCGTCGAGGAGCGCGAGGCCCTCGGCCGGGGAGAAGGCGACCATGCCGGAGCGGGCCATGCGGGCCACGTCCTCCTCGGAGAGGTGGCCGGTCATGCCGCTGGCCTCGTCCCACAGGCCCCAGGCGAGCGAGGTGGCGGGCAGGCCGCGGGCGCGGCGGTGCTGGGCGAGGGCGTCGAGGAAGGCGTTGGCGGCGGCGTAGTTGCCCTGGGCGGGGCCGCCGATGACGCCGGCGGCGGAGGAGAACAGGACGAAGGCGGTGAGGTCCAGGTCGCGGGTGAGCTCGTGGAGGAGCGCGGCCGCGTCCGCCTTGGGCCGCAGGACGGTGCCGAGCCGGCCGGCGTCGAGGGAGGCGATCACCCCGTCGTCGAGGACTCCGGCGGTGTGGACGACCCCGCGCAGCGGCCGGCCGGCGGGGATCGCGGCGAGGAGATCGGCCAGCGCGTCGCGGTCGGCGGCGTCGCACGCCACCACCTCGGCCGTCCCGCCCAGCTCGGCTATCTCCGCGACGAGTTCGGCCGCTCCGGGCGCGTCGGGGCCGCGCCGGCCGGCGAGCAGCAGGTGCCGCACCCCGTGCCGGGTGACGAGGTGTTTGGCGACGAGTGCGCCCAGGGTTCCGGTGCCGCCGGTGATCAGGACGGTGCCCTCGGGGTCCCAGCCCTGCGGAACCGTCAGCACGATCTTCCCGGTGTGCCGGGCCTGGCTCATGAACCGGAACGCCTCCGGCGCCCGCCGGACGTCCCAGGTGCGGACGGGCAGGGGCCGGAGCGTGCCCGCCTCGAAGAGCCGGCCCAGCTCGGCGAGCATCTCCGCGATCCGGTCGGGTCCGGCCTCGGCGAGGTCGAAGGCCCGGTAGGCGACCCCGGCGTGGTCCCGTTCGACGTCCCGCGGGTCGCGGACGTCGGTCTTGCCCATCTCGATGAAGCGGCCGCCGCGCGGCAGCAGCCGCAGCGAGGCGTCGGTGAGTTCCCCGGCGAGGGAGTTCAGGACGACGTCGACGCCCTCGCCGCCGGTGGCGGCGGAGAAACGCTCCTCGAAGGAGGCGTCACGGGAGGAGGCGATGTGCGCCTCGTCCAGACCGGCGGCGCGCAGCACGTCCCACTTGCCCTCGCTGGCCGTGCCGAACACCTCGGCACCCAGGTGCCGGGCGATCCGCACCGCGGCCGACCCCACACCGCCGGCGGCGGCATGGATCAGGATCCGTTCACCCGCCTTCAGGCCCGCCAGGTCCACGAGCGCGTAGTACGCGGTGAGGAAGGCGGTCGGCGCGGACGCGGCCTCCTCGAAGGTCCAGCCGTCGGGGATACGGGTGACGGCGCGCCGGTCGGCCACGGTCTGCGGGCCGAAGGCACCGGGGAACGGGCCCATCACGCGGTCGCCGACGGCCAGTCCGGTGACGCCGGGCCCCGTCTCGGTGACGGTGCCGGCGCCCTCGTTGCCCATGGTGGCGTCGCCCGGGTACATGCCGAGCGCGATCATCACGTCGCGGAAGTTCAGGCCGGCGGCGCGGACCGCGACCCGGACCTCGCCCTCGGCGAGCGGCCGGGCCCCGGCGGGCACGAGTGCCAGGCCGTCGAGGGTGCCGCCGGAGGAGGCGAGTCGCCAGCCGTCGGCGTTCCGCGGGGGCGTCAGGGTGCCGCCGGGGGCGGCGCCGCGGACCAGGCGCGGCGCGAGCACCGCCGTGTCGCGTACGGCGGCCTGCGGCTCGCCGGCACGGCCCGCGGCGGCCACGGCCGTGGGGAGGGCCGCCGCGGCGTCCTCGGGCGCGGCGCCGGCCGCGTCGAGGTCGACGAGCAGCAGCCGTCCCGGGTTCTCGGCCTGGGCGGAGCGGACCAGGCCCCACAGCGGGGCGTGGACGAGGTCGGTGACGTCCTCGCCGGGGCGTACGGAGACGGCTCCGCGGGTGACGACGGCCAGCCGCACTCCCTCCAGCCGCTCGTCGGCGAGCCATTCCTGCAGGAGGGCCAGGACGCGGGCGGTCTCCGAGCGCACCGCGTCGGCGAGCGCGCCGGCCGGGGAGTCCACGTCCGGGGCGGGGGCGCCGCCGACGGGCAGGACCACGACCTCGGGGGCGGGCAGTCCGGCGGCGACGGCGTCGCCGAGGGTGGCCACGTCGTCGAAGACCTGCGGGAACGCCCCGGCCCGCTGGAAGGCGGCCTCGAGGCCGAGGCGGTCCTCGCCGAGCAGGCACCAGTCGTGCGGTGCGGCGTCCTGCGGGAGGCCGTCCGTGTCCACGGCCGTCCAGTCCAGCCGGAACAGGGAGTCGTCGGTGACCGGTCCGGCGTCGAGGGACGCGGCGGTGACGGCCCGGGACACCAGGGCGCCGACGGTGGCGACGGGGCGGCCCGTGGCGTCGGCGATCTCCAGGCCGACGCCGTCGTCCCCGGCCGGGGAGATCCGTACGCGCAGCGCGGTCGCGCCGACGGCGTGCAGGGTGACCCCGTTCCAGGAGAACGGCAGGCGTACCCCGTCGGCCTCGCCGCGGGCGGCCGGAACCAGACCGGCGTGCAGGGCGGCGTCGAGGAGGGCGGGGTGGAGGCCGAAGCGGGCGGCGTCGTCGTACTGCTCGTGGGGGAGGGCGACCTCGGCGTACATCTCGTCGCCGTCGCTCTGCTTCCACACGGCGGTCAGGCCCCGGAACGCGGGCCCGTACTGGTAGCCGGTACCGGCGAGGGCCTCGTAGAAGCCGTCGAGGGGGACGGGTTCGGCACCGGGCGGCGGCCAGGCGGAGAGGTCGAAGTCCGGTTCGCGGCGGGCGCCGAGCAGCAGGCCGGCGGCGTGGCGGGTCCACGGGGTGCCCTCGGGGGCGTCCTCGGGGAGGGAGTAGAGGGCCACGGGCCGGCGGCCGTCGGCTTCGGGGCCGCCGACGACGAGCTGGAGGCGTGCCGCGCTGTCGGGGGGCAGGACGAGCGGGGCTTCGAGGGTCAGTTCGTCGAGGGTGTCGCAGCCGGCCTCGTCGCCGGCGCGGACGGCCAGTTCGACGAACGCGGTGCCGGGGAGGAGGACGGTGCCGTTCACGGCGTGGTCGGCGAGCCAGGGGTGGGTGCGCAGGGAGAGGCGGCCGGTGAGGACGGCCTGGTCCCCGTCGGCAAGGCGGACGGTCGCGCCGAGGAGGGGGTGGTCGGCGGCGCCGAGACCGGCGGCGGACACGTCGCCGGAGCCGGAGTCGGCCACCTCCAGCCAGTAGCGCTCGCGCTGGAAGGCGTAGGTGGGCAGGTCGACGCGCGCGGTGTCCTGGCCGGCGTGGACGGCCTGCCAGTCGACGGGGGCGCCGTGCGTCCAGGCCTCGGCGAGCGAGGCCAGGAAGCGCTGGGCTCCGCCTTCGTCACGGCGCAGGGTGCCCTGGGTCACGGCGGAGGTCCCGGCGGCCTCGATGGTCTCTTGGACACCGATGGTCAGCACCGGGTGGGCGCTGGACTCCACGAACAGCCCGTGCCCGCGCTCCAGGAGTGCGGCGATGGCGTCCTGGAAGCGGACGGTGTGGCGGAGGTTGGTGTACCAGTACGCGGCGTCCAGCTCCGACCCGTCGGCCCACTCCCCCGTCACGGTGGAGAAGAACGGGACCTCGGCCGTCCGCGGCTCGATCCCGGCCAGCAGACCCATCACCTCGTCGCGGATCGACTCGACCTGCGGACCGTGCGAGGCGTAGTCCACATTGATCCGGCGCGCCCGCACACCATCGGCCTCACAGGCCGCCATCAGCTCCTCCAGAGCCTCCGGATCACCCGAGACCACCGTCGAGGCCGGCCCGTTCACCGAAGCCAGCGCCAGACGCTCACCCCAGGCCGAGATACGTTCCGCCACGGCGTCGGCGGAGTCGGCAACCGACACCATCCCGCCCCTGCCCGCCAGGGACACGATCGCCCGCGCCCGCAACGCCGACACCTTCGCCGCGTCCTCCAACGACAGGGCACCCGACACCGCCGCGGCCGCGATCTCACCCTGCGAGTGACCCACCACCGCAGCCGGAACCACACCCGCCGCACGCCACAACTCGGCCAGCGACACCATCACCGCCCACAGGGCGGGCTGCACCACGTCCACCCGGTCAAAACCCGGAGCACCCGCCTCCTGCCGGAGCACCCCCAACAACGACCAGTCCGTAAACGGAGCCAGAGCAGCGGCGCACGCGTCCAAACGGGACGCGAACACCGGCGAGGAGTCGTACAGCCCCACCGCCATCCCCGCCCACTGCGAACCCTGACCCGGGAACACGAACACCGGACGCTCCGCGCCCTTGACGACGGCCCCGTCCACGACGCCCGCCGCCGGGAGCCCGGCGGCCAGCGCGTCCAGACCGGTCAGGAAGCCGTCGAGGTCGCCCGCCAGGACGACACCGCGCCGCTCCAGCGCGGCCCGGGTCGTCGCCAGGGCCCGGGCCACCGCGGTCGGTTCGACGGCGGTGCCGGACCCGGCGTGGGCGCGCAGCCGGGCCGCCTGCCCGTGCAGGGCCTCGGTGGTCTTGCCGGACAAGGTCCACGGGATCAGGCCGCCGGTGACCACGGTCTCGGCGGGCGCCCCGGGCGCCGCGCTCTCGGCGCCGCCCTCGGCCCCGTCCGGTGCGAGGTGCTGCTCGAGGATGACGTGGGCGTTGGTGCCGCTGATGCCGAACGAGGAGACGGCGGCCCGGCGCGGGCGGCCGTCGACGGTCCAGTCCGAGGGCTCGGTGAGCAGTTCCACCGCGCCGGAGGACCAGTCGATGTGCGGGGACGGCTCGCTGACGTGGAGGGTCTTGGGAAGGACGCCGTTGCGCATCGCCATGACCATCTTGATGACGCCGGCGATGCCCGAAGCGGCCTGTGTGTGGCCGATGTTGGACTTCACGGAGCCCAGCCGCAGGGGTGCCGCGTCCGCGGGCCGCCGGCCGTAGGTCGCCAGCAGCGCCCCCGCTTCGATCGGGTCGCCGAGGGCCGTTCCGGTGCCGTGCGCCTCGACGGCGTCGACGTCGTGGGCGGACAGCCGGGCGTTGGCGAGGGCCTGCTTGATGACGCGCTGCTGGGAGGGGCCGTTGGGGGCGGTCATGCCGTTGCTGGCGCCGTCCTGGTTGGTCGCCGAACCCCGTACGACGGCCAGTACCTCGTGCCCGTTGCGCACGGCGTCGGAGAGCCGCTCGACGAGCAGGACGCCGGCTCCCTCGGCGAGCGCCATGCCGTCGGCACCCGCGGAGAAGGCCTTGCAGCGGCCGTCGGCGGCCATGCCGCGCTGTTCGCTGTAGCCGATGAACTCCAGCGGGGTGGACATGACGGTGACGCCGCCGACGAGGGCCATGGAGCACTCGTCGGAGCGCAGCGCCTGCGCGGCCATGTGCAGGGCGACGAGTCCCGAGGAGCAGGCGGTGTCGACGGAGACGGCCGGGCCCTCGAGGCCGAAGGTGTAGGCGACGCGGCCGGAGACGACGCTCGCCGCGCTGCCGGTGGTCAGGTGGCCCTCGTACCCCTCGGGGATGGAGGGGAGGGACCAGCAGTAGTCGAGGTTGTAGCAGCCGACGAAGGTGCCCGTGCGGCTGCCCTTCACGGACCGCGGGTCGATTCCGGCGCGTTCGAACGCCTCCCAGGCGGCTTCCATGACGAGGCGCTGCTGGGGGTCCATCGCGAGGGCCTCGCGCGGCGATATCCCGAACACGCCCGGGTCGAACGCGCCGGCCTCGTAGAGGAATCCGCCTTCCTTCACGTAGGTGCGGCCGGAGCGCTCGGGGTCCGGGTCGTAGATCGCGTCGAGGTCCCAGCCGCGGTCCTCGGGGAAGGGGCCGATGGCGTCCGCGCCGTCCGACACCAGGCGCCACAGGTCCTCCGGTGACGCGACGCCACCGGGGAAACGGCAGGCCATGCCGACGATCGCGATCGGCTCGTGCCCGGCGTCCTCGACCTCGCGCAGCCGCTGCTTCGTCTCGTGCAGATCGGCGGTGACCCACTTGAGGTAATCGCGGAGCGTCTCTTCGTTCGTCGCCATGGGGACCTCTTCGAACCTCTCGGATAGAACTGGAATTCGTGTGACCGACTGGCCGGAGGACGCCCTTACTCCGGGCGGCCGAATTCCTTGCGGATGAATGCGAATATCTCTTCGTCGGACGCGGCGTCGAGCTTTCCGCTGACGGATTCGGCGTCCGCGGCGGCCTGCGCGTCCTTCCAGCGGGAGAGCAGTGCCTCCAGGCGGCGGGTGAGGTTCTTGCGTTCGTCCTGGCCGGGTGCCAGCGACAGCAGGTCGGACTCGAGGCGGTCGAGGTCGCCGTGCACGGAGTCCGCGGTCGCCTGTTCGCGCCGGGCACCGCCGTCCAGGAGCAGGCCGCGCAGGTAGCCGGCGAGCGCGCCGGGGGTGGGGTAGTCGAAGACCATCGTGGCGGGCAGGGCGAGCCCGGTGGCGGTGTTGAGCCCGTTGCGCAGGCCGACGGCCGTCAGCGAGTCGAAGCCGAGGTCCTTGAAGGCCCGGGCGGCGTCGACCGCGCCGGCGGAGGCGTGGCCGAGGACGGCGGCGGCGTGGCCGCACACCAGGTCCGTGAGGACGCGTTCCTGTTCCTCGCCGGACAGTTCGGCGAGCTTGTGGCGCAGCGCGTCGGCGGCTCCCGTGTTCCCGGCGTCCTCGTCGCCGCCGGCCCGCGCGAGGATCCGGCGGGCCTGCGGGACGTCCTCGGTGAGGCGTCCCGTACGGGCCGAGGTGAACAGGGGCAGGAAGCGGTCCCAGTCGACGTCGGCGACGGCCACGGCCGTCTCGTCGTGCTCGAGGATCCGCCGCAGGGCCTGGAGGGCCGCTGCGGGGTCCAGGAGGGGCAGGCCGCGCCGGGCGGAACGCTCGTGGAGTTCGCGCGCCTCGTCGGGGTGGGCCTCGGCGTCGAACAGGTCCCATACGCCCCAGCCGACGGCGGTGGCCGGCAGGTTCCGGGCGCGCCGCTGCTGGGCGAGGGCGTCCAGGTGGGCGTTGGCCGCGGCGAACGCGGCGTGCTCGCCGCCGCCCCAGTAGGAGGTGACGGAGGAGAACAGGACGAACGCGTCCAGGGTGGGGCCGTCCGTGCCGAACACCTCGTCGAGGGCCCGGGCGGAGGTGACCTTGGCCGCGAGGGCCTCCTCCAGGTGCCGGCCGGTGGTGGCGGCGAGGGGGGTGAGTTCGATGTGCGCGGCGGCGTGGACGACGGTGCGGACCGGCCGTCCGGCCCGCTCCGCGCGCGCGGTCAGCGCGGCGAGCGCCGCCGGGTCCGCACCGTCCCACTCCTCCACGGTCACCCCGGTGCCGGTGGTGGCGAGGTCGCCGGCGAGGGCTTCGAGCGCGGGGGTGAACTCCGCGGGCGCCGCGGTGAGCAGCAGGTGGCCGGCGCCCGCGGCGGCGAGGCGGCGGGCGGCCTCGGCTCCCAGCGGGCCGGCGGCGCCGGTGAGCAGGGTCGTGCCGGACGGCTGCCACTCGCGGGCGGGCGCGCCGCCGGGCAGGGCGGCCCGCACGAGCCGGCGTACGTAGGTGCCGGCGGTGCGGATCGCGATCTGGTCCTCGCCGTCCCGGCCCGCGAGGGCCCCGGCGAGGCGTGCCGCGGCGGCCTCGTCGAGGTCCGCGGGCAGGTCGACGAGGCCTCCCCAGCCGCGCGGCCGTTCCAGCGCGGCCACGAGGCCGAGGCCCCAGACCTGTGCCTGTACGGCGCTGCGCGGAGCCTTTTCGGGGCCGGCGGCGACGGCCCCGCGGGTGAGGGCCCACAGGGGGGCCTCGATGCCGGCGTCCTCGAGTGCCTGGGTGGCGACGAGGGTGCCGAGGAGACCGGCGTCCTCGTCGGTGGACAGCAGGGAGAGGATCCCGGCGAACGGCTCGTGGCCGTCCTGCGCGGCGCGCAGCGCCCCGGCCCACGCGTCCCGGCCGGCCCGGGCGGGGTCGAGGGCGAGGACGTGGGCGCGGGCGCCGTGGGCGGTGAGCAGGTCCTCGAAGGTCCCGGCGGCGGTGCCTTCGGGGGCCAGCAGCAGCCAGTCGCCGTGGAGACGGGCCGGTGCGGCGTCGGGCAGGTGCTTCCAGGTGATGCGGTAGCGGCGGGCGTCGAGCGCGCTCGCCTCCCGGCGGTCACGACGCCAGGCGGACAGGGCGGGCAGGAGTTCCCGGAGCGGCCCGGTGTCCTGGAGCGCGAGGGTGTCGGCGAGGGCGGTGACGTCCGCGCTCTCCACGGAGTCCCAGAAGCCGGCTTCGGCCTCGTCCACGGCTGGTGCGCGGTCGGCTGCCGGGGCGGCTTCGAGCCAGTAGGTGCGGCGCTGGAAGGCGTACGTGGGGAGGTCGGCGGGTGCGTCCGGGGTGTCGCAGAGGCTCTGCCAGTCGACGGGGGCGCCGTGCGTCCAGGCCTCGGCGAGCGAGGCCAGGAAGCGCTGCGGGCCGCCCTCGTCACGGCGCAGGGTGCCCTGGGTGACGGCCGGCGAACCGGCGGCCTCGATGGTCTCCTGGACACCGATGGTCAGCACCGGGTGGGCGCTGGACTCCACGAACAGCCCGTGCCCGCGCTCCAGGAGTGCGGCGATGGCGTCCTGAAAGCAGACAGTGTGGCGCAGGTTGGCGTACCAGTACGCGGCGTCGAGTTCCGACCCGTCGGCCCACTCGCCGGTGACGGTGGAGAAGAACGGGACCTCGGCCGTCCGCGGCTCGATCCCGGCGAGGAGGCCGATGACCTCGTCGCGGATCGACTCGACCTGCGGGCCGTGCGAGGCGTAGTCCACATTGATCCGGCGCGCCCGCACACCATCGGCCTCACAGCCCGCCATCAGCTCCTCCAGGGCCTCCGGATCACCCGAGACCACCGTCGAGGCCGGCCCGTTCACCGAAGCCAGCGCCAGCCGCTCACCCCAGGCCGAGATACGTTCCGCCACGGCGTCGGCGGAGTCGGCGACCGACACCATCCCGCCCTTGCCCGCCAGGGACACGATCGCCCGCGCCCGCAACGCCGACACCTTCGCCGCGTCCTCCAACGACAGGGCACCCGACACCGCCGCGGCCGCGATCTCACCCTGCGAGTGACCCACCACCGCAGCCGGAACCACACCCGCCGCACGCCACAACTCGGCCAGCGACACCATCACCGCCCACAGGGCGGGCTGCACCACGTCCACCCGGTCGAAACCCGGAGCACCCGCCTCCTGCCGGAGCACCCCCAACAACGACCAGTCCGTAAACGGAGCCAGAGCAGCGGCGCACGCGTCCAGACGAGCAGCGAACACCGGCGAGGAGTCGTACAGCCCCACCGCCATCCCCGCCCACTGCGAACCCTGACCCGGGAACACGAACACCGGACGCTCCGCGCCCGTCACCACGGCCCCCTCCACGACGCCCGCCGCCGGAAGCCCGGCGGCCAGCGCGTCCAGGCCGGCCCGCGAGCCCGCCGGGACGACGCCGCGCCGCTCGAGCCCGGCCCGGGTGGTCGCCAGGGCGAGGCCGATGGCCGCTGCGGAGACCCCGGAGCCGGCCTCGTCGGTGAAGGCGCGCAGCCGGGCCGCCTGGCCGCGCAGGCCCTCGGCGGTACGGCCGGAGAGGATCCAGGGCAGGGCGGCGGCGGGGAGGAGCGGCCGGGCCGTCGCGGGTGCCTGCGGGGCGGATCCGGTGTCCGCGTCCCGGCCGGTGTCCCGGCCCGCGGCCTGGACGATCACGTGGGCGTTGGTGCCGCTCGCGCCGAAGGAGGAGACGGCGGCGGTGCGGGGGCCCTCCGTGGCGGGCCAGGGCCGCTCCTCCGTGAGGAGTTCGACCGCGCCGGAGGACCAGTCGACCTCGGGGGTGGGGCCGTCGATGTGCAGGCTGCGGGGCAGCACCCCGTCGCGTACGGACATCACGGCTTTGATGACGCCCGCGACGCCGGCCGCGGCCGCCGAGTGGCCGATGTTGGACTTGATGGAGCCCAGGTGCAGGGGGCGGCCTTCGGGACGGCTGCGGCCGTAGGTGGCGAGGAGGGCCTGCGCCTCGATGGGGTCGCCGAGGGTGGTGCCGGTGCCGTGCGCCTCGACCAGGTCGACCTCGTGGGGCGAGAGCCGGGCGTTGGCGAGGGCCTCCTCGATGACCCGTTGCTGGGAGGGGCCGTTGGGGGCGGTCAGGCCGTTGGAGGCGCCGTCCTGGTTGACGGCGGAACCGCGGACGACGGCCAGGACGCGGTGTCCGTTGCGGCGGGCGTCCGACAGCTTCTCCAGGAGCAGGACGCCGACGCCCTCCGACCAGCCGGTGCCGTCGGCGGCGGCCGCGAACGGCTTGCAGCGGCCGTCGGGGGACAGCCCGCGCTGGCGGCTGAACTCGACGTACACCTCGGGCGTCGACATGATCTGCGCGCCGCCCGCCAGGGCGAGCGCGCACTCGCCCTGGCGCAGGGACTGCACGGCCAGGTGGATGGCGACGAGGGAGGAGGAGCACATGGTGTCGACGGACACCGCCGGGCCCTCCAGCCCGAAGGCGTACGAGAGGCGCCCGGAGGACACGGCGGTGGCGATGCCGGTCATCAGGTGGCCCTCGACGTTCTCGGCGGCCCCCTCCCGGTCGCTGCCGTAGCCGGTGTACGTGGTGCCGACGTAGACGCCGGTCCGGCTGCCGGCGACCGCCGTCGGGTCGACGGACGCCCGCTCGAAGGCCTCCCAGGCGGTTTCCAGCAGCAGCCGCTGCTGGGGGTCCATGGCGAGGGCCTCGCGCGGGGAGATCCCGAAGAAGTCGGCGTCGAAGTCGCCCGCGTCGTGGACGAAGCCGCCCTCGCGGACGTACGTGGTGCCGAGGTGGTCGGGGTCCGGGTCGTAGAGGGCGTCGAGGTCCCAGCCGCGGTTGACGGGGAAACCGGAGACGGCGTCGCGGCCGTCGCGGACGAGGCGCCACAGGTCCTCGGGCGAGCGCACGCCGCCCGGGTAGCGGCAGGCCATGCCGACCACGGCGATGGGCTCGGGTTCGTCCGCCTCGACCTCGCGCAGCCGCTGCCGGGTCTGCTTCAGCTCGGCGGTCACCCACCTGAGGTGATCGAGCAGCTTCTGTTCGTTGTCCATCTGGCGGGAGCTCCTTGGATGACGTTCCGGCACGGGCTACGACTTGCCGAGCTCTTCGTGGATGAACGCGAAGATCTCTTCGGCCGAGGCGGACGCCAGTTCGTCGTGGGCGTCGGCTTCCTCGGCCTTCTCCGGGTTCGTGCCGCCCCACTTGGTGAGCAGCACCTGGAGCCGGCCGGCGATGCGGTGGCGCGCCCCGTCGTCCGGGGTGAGCCGGGTGAGGGCCGCGTCGATGCGGTCGAGGTCGGCGAGGACGGACCGGTCCGTCTCGATGTCGCCGCTCCGCAGGTGCTCGCTCAGGTGCTGGGCGAGCGCCGCGGGGGTGGGGTGGTCGAAGAGGAGGGTGGCGGACAGCTTCAGGCCGGTGTCGCCCGCGAGGCGGTTGCGCAGTTCGACGGCGCTGAGCGAGTCGAAGCCCAGGTCCTTGAAGGGCCGCGCCTCCTGGACCCCGTCGGCGGTGCGGTGGCCGAGGACCGCGGCGGCGTGTCCGCGGACCAGTTCGACGAGGAGGTGCTGCTGGTCGGCGGGTGCGGCGGCGGCGAGCCGCTGCCTGAGGGCGGCGGAGGAGGCGGTGGCCTCCTGTCCGGTGTCCGGGCCGTCGTCCGCCAGCGCCTCCTGTACGTCGGGGAGTTCGCTGATCAGCGCGCTGTGGCGCATGGCCGTGTAGGTGGGGGCGAACAGGGCCCAGTCCACGTCGGCGACGCCGACGCAGGTCTCGTCGAGGTCGAGGGCCTGCTGGAGGGCGGCGATGGCGGTGTCCGGCGCGATGCCGATGACCCCGCGGCGGCGCAGGTGCTCGTCGATGTCCTCGGAGGCCGCCATGCCGGCCTCGGCCCACGGGCCCCAGGCGACGGCGGTGGCGGGCAGGCCGTGGGCGCGGCGGCGTTCGGCGAGGGCGTCGAGGTGGGCGTTGGCGGCCGCGTAGGCGGCCTGGCCGCCGCTGCCCCACATGCCGGCGCTGGACGCGAAGACGACGAACGCGGACAGGTCGAGGCCGCGGGTGAGTTCGTCGAGCAGGTCGGCGGCGACGGCCTTGGGGCGCAGGACGTGCGCGAGGTGTCCGGCGGTGACCTCGTCCATGAACCCGTTGTCGGAGACGCCCGCGGCGTGGACGACGGCGGTCAGCGGCCGGTCGGCGGGCACGGAGGCCAGCAGGGCGGCGAGCTGGTCGCGGTCGGCGACGTCGCAGGCGGCGAGGGTGACCTCGGTGCCCGAGGCGCGCAGGGCGGCCGCGAGTTCGGTGGCTCCGGGGGCGTCCGCGCCGCGCCTGCTGGTCAGCAGCAGGTGGCCGGCGCCGCCTTCGGCGAGCCAGCCGGCGAGCCGGCTGCCCAGGGCGCCGGTGCCGCCGGTGACGAGGACGGTTCCGGTGGGCCGCCAGGGTGCGGCGGCCGGGCGGGCGGCGGGGGCGGGGGCGCGCCGCAGGCGCCGTACCCGGACGCCGGCGCCGCGGACGGCGAGCTGGTCCTCGCCGCCGGGTGCGGCCAGGACGGCGGCGAGGCGGGCGGCGGCCCGCTCGTCGAGGTCGTGGGGCACGTCGACGAGGCCGCCCCAGCGGTCGGGGTACTCGAGGGCGGCGACCCGGCCGAGGGCCCACACCTGGGCCTGGGCGCCGGTGGGGTCGGCCGTCGGGTCCGAGGGTCCTGTGGAGACGGCTCCGCTGGTCAGGTTCCACAGCGGGGCGCCGACGCCGGCGTCTCCGAGGGCCTGTGCCAGGGCGGCGGTCGCGGCGAGCGCGGCGCTGACCCCGGGCTGGGCGGCGTGCGGGCGGCTGTCGAGCGGGAGCAGGGAGAGCACGCCCGCGGGCTCCGGGCCGGTGCCGGCGCGCAGCCGGGCGGCCCAGTCGGTGCGGTCGGCGGCGGTCGCGTCGAGGCGCAGGACGGCGGTGGTGGCTCCGGCGGCGGTGAGCGCGGCGGCGGCCCGGTCGGCGAGCGGCCCGGCGGGGTCCGTGCCTTCGGGTACGACGAGCAGCCAGTGTCCGTCCTGGCGGGCGGCGGCGGCCGGGTCGGGGGCGGGCTTCCAGGTGATGCGGTAGCGCCAGGAGTCGATGGTGTGCTGCCGTTGGCGGCCGCGCCGCCACGTGGACAGGGCGGGCAGGACGCCGCGCAGCTGCTCCTCGTCGGGGAGGTGCAGGGTGCCGGTGAGGGCCTGGAGGTCCTCGCGTTCGACGGCCGCCCAGAACTCGGTGTCGGCCTCGTCCCGCGCGGTGGGCGCGCCGGCGCCGGCGGGGGCGGCGTCGAGCCAGTAGCGCTGCCGTTGGAAGGCGTACGTGGGCAGGTCGACCCGGCAGGCGGGGCGGTCGGCGAGCGGCGGGGTCCAGTCGACGGGCAGGCCGCGGGTCCAGGCGTCGGCGAGGGCGCCGAGGAACGCCTCCGGTTCGGGGCGGTCCTTGCGCAGGACGGGGGTGAGGAGTCCGGAGAAGGCGTCGGGGAGGGATTCCCCCGCCATGGCGGCGAGGACGCCCTGCGGGCCGAGTTCGAGGAAGTGGGTGACGCCCTGTCCGGCGAGGTGGGTGATGCCGTCGCCGAAGCGGACGGCGGCGCGGACGTGCTCGACCCAGTAGTCGGCCGTGAACGCGGTGATCTGCTCGCCGGTGACGTTGGAGACGACCGGGAGGGCGGGGGCGGAGTGGGTCAGGGTCCCGGCGACCTCGCGGAAGGCCTCCAGCATCGGCTCCATCAGCGGCGAGTGGAAGGCGTGCGAGACGGTCAGGCGCCTGGTCTTGCGGCCCTGTTCCGCCAGCTTCGCGGCCACGTCGAGAACGGCGTCCTCGGCGCCCGAGATCACCACGGACTCGGGGCCGTTGACCGCCGCGATGTCCGCGTCGGCGGGCAGCAGCGGGCGGACCTCGTCCTCGCCGGCCCGGACGGACACCATCGCCCCGCCCTCCGGCAGGGCGCCCATCAGCGCACCGCGCGCCGCCACCAGACGGGCCGCGTCCGCCAGGGACAGCACCCCCGCCACGTGCGCGGCCGCTATCTCGCCGATCGAATGGCCCGCGACGAAGTCGGGGCGGATGCCGTAGGACTCCAGTACGCGGAACAGCGCGACCTCGAGGGCGAACAGCGCGGGCTGCGTGTACTCGGTGCGGTGGACGTCGTCCCCGCCGCCGAAGACGATCTCCTTCAGCGGGAGGTCGAAGTGGGCACAGACCTCGTCGAAGGCGTCGGCGAACACCGGCTGGGCGTCGTACAGTTCCCGGCCCATGCCCGCGCGCTGCGCGCCCTGCCCGGAGAACAGGAAGGCGGTGCGGGCGCCCGGAACGGCCTCGCCGCGGAAGGTGCCGGGCGCCGAGGCGCCGGCCGCGAGGGCGTCGAGGCCCTCGAGGTAGCCCTCGCGGCTGTCGGCGAGAACCACGGCACGGCTTTCCAGCTGGGCGCGCCAGGACAGCAGGGCGGAGGCGGTGCTCGGCAGGTCCAGCCCGGGACGGGCCGCGGTGAGGTCGCGCAGGCGGCGCGCCTGTTCGGTCAGGGCGTCGGGGGTGCGGGCGGAGACCAGCCAGGGCAGCAGCTCGGCGGGCGCCGGCTCCTGCCCGGGCCCGGTCGTGGTCCGCGGTGCGGGCTCCTGCGGGGCCTCCTCGACGATCACGTGGGCGTTGGTGCCGCTGACGCCGAACGAGGAGACGCCGGCCCGGCGCGGGCGGCCCGTCTCCGGCCATGCGACGGCCTCGGTGAGGAGTTCCACCGCGCCCGCCGACCAGTCGACGTGCGGGGACGGCTCGTCGGCGTGCAGGGTCCTGGGCAGTACGCCGTGGCGCATGGCCATGACCATCTTCATGACGCCGGCGACACCGGCGGCGGCCGAGGTGTGGCCGATGTTCGACTTGATCGAGCCGAGCAGCAGCGGCCGGTCCCCGGGCCGGTCCTGGCCGTAGGTGGCCAGCAGGGCCTGCGCCTCGATGGGGTCGCCGAGGGCGGTGCCGGTGCCGTGCGCCTCGACCGCGTCCACGTCCTGTGCCGTCAGCCGGGCGTTGGCCAGCGCCTGGCGGATCACCCGCTGCTGGGAGGGCCCGTTGGGGGCCATGAGGCCGTTGGAGGCGCCGTCCTGGTTGGTCGCCGTACCGCGGACCACGGCGAGGACGCGGTGGCCGTTGCGGCGGGCGTCGGAGAGCTTCTCCAGGAGCAGGACCCCGGCGCCCTCGGACCAGGCGGTGCCGTCGGCGGCGGCGGAGAACGCCTTGCAGCGGCCGTCGGCGGCCAGGCCGCGCTGGCGGCTGAACTCCACGAACAGGTCGGGGGTCGGCATGACGGTGACGCCGGCGGCCAGCGCCATGGTGCACTCGCCGGCCCGCAGGGACTGGGCGGCCAGGTGGAGGGCGACGAGGGAGGAGGAGCAGGCGGTGTCGACGGTGACGGCCGGGCCCTCCAGCCCGAAGGTGTAGGCGACGCGGCCGGAGATGACGCTGGTCAGGTTGCCGGTGAGGGAGTAGCCCTCGACGCCTTCGCCGCCCATCTGCTGGAGGCCGCCGAAGTAGCCGGGCTGGGTGGCGCCCGCGAAGACCCCGATGGGGGCGGACTTCACGCTCGTCGGGTCGATGCCGGCCCGTTCGAAGGCCTCCCAGGAGGCCTCCAGGAGCAGCCGCTGCTGCGGGTCCATGGCGACGGCCTCGCGCGGCGAGATCCCGAAGAAGGCCGGGTCGAAGTCGGCGGCGTCGTGGAGGAACCCGCCCTCGCGGACGTAAGTGGTGCCGGGGTGGTCGGGGTCCGGGTGGTAGAGGGCCTCGAGGTCCCAGCCGCGGTCGGCGGGGAAGGGGCTGATGACGTCGGCGCCGGTGTCGACGAGCTGCCACAGGTCCTCGGGCGAGCGGACCCCGCCGGGGTAGCGGCAGGCCATGGCGACGATCGCGACGGGCTCGTCCTGCGCCGCCGCGCCCGCGATGTGGCCGGTGACGGCGGCGGCGCGCTCACCGAGCACTTCGGCCCGGACGAACGCGGCGACGGCGGCGGGGGTCGGGTGGTCGTAGGCGAACGCGGCGGGCAGCCGCAGCCCGGTGGCGTTGTTCAGCCGGTTGCGCAGGTTGACGGCGGCCAGCGAGTCGAAGCCCAGCTCCTTGAAGGCCCGCTGCGGGTCGATCGCGGCCGGCCCGTCGTGGCCGAGGACGGCGGCGGCGAGGGCGCGTACCAGGTCCAGGACGGTGCGGAGCTGCTCGGCCTCCGGGAGGCCCCGGAGCTGCTCGCGCAGCGCGGACCCGGCGGCCCGGCCGGCTTCCTCGTCGGGTGCGGAGTGCAGGGCGGCGAGGGCGGTCCGGGTCTCGGGGGCGCGGCGGCGGCGCAGCCAGGAGGCCATGTCGGGGAGGGCTTCGCGCAGCGGCTTGTCACCGTCGATGTCCAGGGTGGCGATGAGGGTGTCGACGTCCTCCTCGTCGACGGCCTGCCAGAACCGCTCCTCGGCCGCGTCGCGGGGGGCGCCGGTCTCGGGGGTCAGCCAGTAGTGGCGGTGCTGGAAGGCGTACGTGGGCAGCTCGACGGAGTCCGCCGGGGTGCGGGGGGCGAGGAGCGGCGTCCAGTCGACGGGGAGGCCGCGGGTCCAGGCCGCGGCGAGCGCGCCGAGGAAGGCGGTGGGCTCGGGGCGGTGCTTGTCAAGGGCGGTGGTGGCGAGGCCGTCGAACTCCTCGGGCAGGCTCTCCCGGGCCATCGCGGTGAGGACCCCGGCGGGACCGAGCTCCAGGAAGTGGCCGACGCCACGTGCGGCGAGGTGGGCGATGCCGTCGCCGAAGCGGACGGCGGCCCGGACGTGCTCGACCCAGTAGTCGGCGGAGAACTCCGTGATCGGTCCGCCGGTGACGTTGGAGACGACCGCGATCGCGGGGGTCCCGTAGGTCAGGCCTTCGGCGACCTCGCGGAAGGCGTCGAGCATCGGCTCCATCAGCGGCGAGTGGAAGGCGTGCGAGACCGTCAGCCGCTTCGTCTTACGACCCCGGTCCGCGAGCGTTGCGGCCACGGCCAGGACATCCTGCTCGGCACCCGAAATCACCACGGACTCCGGGCCGTTGACCGCCGCGATGTCGGCTTCCGCGGTCAGCAGCTCACGGACCTCGCCCTCCGTGGCCCGTACGGACACCATCGCCCCGCCCTCCGGCAGGGCGCCCATCAGCGCACCACGCGCCGCCACCAGACGCGCCGCGTCCCCCAGCGACAGCACCCCCGCCACATGCGCGGCAGCGATCTCACCGATCGAATGACCCGCCACGAAGTCCGGACGCACACCGAACGACTCCACCAGCCGGTACAACGCCACCTCGAGGGCGAACAGCGCCGGCTGCGTGAACTCGGTGCGGTGGACCTCCTCCCCGCCGCCGAACACGATCTCCTTCAACGGGACGTCGAAGTGGGCGCACACCTCGTCGAACGCGGCCGCGAACACCGGCTGGGCCGCGTACAGCTCACGCCCCATCCCCGCACGCTGCGCCCCCTGCCCCGAGAACAGGAAGGCCAGCTTCCCGGGGCGTGCCGTGCCCTCGGACAGCGACCCGTCCGGGGTGCCGTCCGCGAGGGCGCGCAGGCCGGAGCGGAAGCCGTCCGTGTCCTCGGCGAGGACCACCGCACGGTGGTCCAGCGCGGAGCGGGTCAGCGCGAGCGCTGCCGCGACGTCCGCCGCCGGGAGGGAGGTGTCGAGGCCGAGGAGGCGCTCGGCCTGGCCGCGCAGCGCCTGCGCGCTGTGCGCCGAGACCACCCACGGCAGCGGCCCGGCAGGGGCCGGGACGCGCGGCGGTCCCTCCGGCGTGCCGGCGGGCGCCTGCTCGACGATCACGTGGGCGTTGGTGCCGCTGATGCCGAACGAGGAGACGCCGGCGCGGCGCGGACGGCCGGTCCCGGGCCAGTCCACGGCTTCCGTCAGGAGTTCGACGGCGCCCGCCGACCAGTCGACCTGGGGGGTGGGCTCGTCCACGTGGAGGGTGCGCGGCAGCACGCCCTCCCGCATCGCCATGACCATCTTGATGATGCCCGCGACGCCCGCCGCGGCGGCCGTGTGTCCGATGTTCGACTTGACCGAGCCGAGCAGCAGCGGCCGGCCCTCCGGCCGGTCCTGCCCGTAGGTGGCCAGCAGGGCCTGCGCCTCGATGGGGTCGCCGAGGGCGGTGCCGGTGCCGTGCGCCTCGACCGCGTCCACGTCCTGTGCCGTCAGCCGGGCGTTGGCCAGCGCCTGGCGGATCACCCGCTGCTGGGAGGGGCCGTTGGGGGCGGTCAGGCCGCTGCTCGCGCCGTCCTGGTTGACGGCGGAGCCGCGGACCACGGCGAGGACGCGGTGGCCGTTGCGGCGGGCGTCGGAGAGCTTCTCCAGGAGGAGCACGCCCACGCCCTCGCCCCAGATGGTGCCGTCGGCGGTGGAGGAGAACGCCTTGCAGCGGCCGTCGCCGGCCAGGCCGCGCTGGCGGCTGAACTCCTGGAACAGCCACGGGTTGGGCATGACGGTGACGCCGCCGGCTATCGCCATGGAGCACTCGTCGGCGCGCAGGGCCTGGGCGGCCTGGTGGACGGCGACGAGGGAGGAGGAGCAGGCCGTGTCGACGGTGATGGCCGGGCCCTCCAGCCCGAAGGTGTAGGCGACGCGGCCGGAGATGACGCTGTTGACGTTGCCGGTGAGCGTGTAGCCCTCGACCTCGCGGTGCGGGGTTCCCGTGCCGCCGCCCAGGTAGCCGGGGTTTCCGGCGCCGACGAAGACGCCGGTACGGCTGCCCTTGAGGGTGGCGGGGTCGATCCCGGCGCGTTCGAAGACCTCCCAGGAGGACTCCAGGAAGAGCCGCTGCTGGGGGTCCATGGCGAGGGCCTCGCGCGGCGGGATCCCGAAGAAGCCCGCGTCGAACCCGGCCGCGTCGGAGACGAACCCGCCCTCCCGGACGTAGCTGCTGCCGGGGGCGTCCGGGTCCGGGTCGTAGAGGCCGTCGAGGTCCCAGCCGCGGTCGGTGGGGAAGGCGACGATGCCGTCGCCGCCTTCCGCCACCAGCCGCCACAGGTCCTCCGGTGAACCGACGTCCCCGGGGTAGCGGCAGGCCATGGCGACGATGGCGATCGGCTCCTGCTCCTTCGCCTCCGCGGCGTGCAGACGCTTGCGGGTCTGCTGGAGGTCGGCGGTGACGAGTTTCAGGTAGTCGCGGAGCTTGTCTTCGTTACTGCTGGCCATCGTGGCAGTGCCTCCGGTGGGACGGTCAGGACGGGGCCCGTGCGGGGGGGGCGCGGATCAGCTGAGACCGAGTTCCTTCTCGATGAGGGCGAACATCTCGTCGTCGCTCGCCGAGGTGATCTCCGCGGTCCCGTCGGAGGTCTGTGCTTCCTCGTCGGTGTCGTTCTCGGTGCCGGCCTGCTCGAGCTTCCACAGGATCGAGCGCAGCCGGTTCACGGCCCGTTCCCTGCCGTCGCTGCCCTCCGGCAGCGCGGCCACGGCCGTCTCCCAGCCGGCCATGGCGTCGAGCACCGCGGCCTCCCGGGTGCCCTCGCCCGGGTCCAGTTCCGTGTGCAGGAATCCGGCGAGGGCGGCGGGTGACGGATGGTCGAAGATCAGCGTGGTCGGGAGCCGGAGGCCGGTGGCCGCGCCGAGTCCGTTGCGCAGTTCCACGGCCGTGAGCGAGTCGAACCCGAGGTCGAGGAAACCGCGTTCGGTGTCGATGGCCGCCGGGTCGGGGTGGGCGAGGACGGTGCCCACCTGGGTACGGACCAGGTCGAGCAGGGCTTCGGCGCGTTCGGCACCGGTGAGGCGGGACAGCCGCTCGGCGAGGGCCGAGGCCCCCGCGGCGGCGGCCTCGCCCGCGGCCCGGCGTACGGAGGCCCGCACGAGCCCCTTGAGCACACCGGGCAGCCTGCCCGCGTCGGCCTGGCCGCGCAGCGCCGTGGTGTCCAGGCGTACGGCGGCCAGCAGGGCCTCGTCGTGGCGTGCCGCGTCGTCGAACAGGGCCAGGCCCTGTTCGGTGGCGAGCGGCAGGACACCGCTGCGGCCCATCCGCGCGAGGTCGGTGGCGTCGAGTCCGGCGGTCATCCCGCTGGATTCGGCCCACTGGCCCCAGGCGAGGGAGACGCCCGGCAGTCCGTGGGCGCGCCGGTGCTGGGCGAGCGCGTCGAGGAAGGAGTTGGCCGCCGCGTAGTTGCCCTGGCCGGGGCCGCCCATGACGCCGGCCACGGAGGAGTAGAGGACGAAGGCGGTCAGGTCGAGGCCGCGGGTGAGTTCGTGCAGGTTGACGGCGGCGTCGACCTTGGGCCGCAGTACCCGGGCCAGCCGGCCGGCGTCGAGCGAGCCGAGGACTCCGTCGTCCACGACCCCGGCGGTGTGGACGACCCCGCGCAGCGGCCGGCCGGCGGGGATCGCCGCGAGGAGGGCGGCCAGGGCGTCGCGGTCGGCGGCGTCGCACGCCACCACCTCGGCCGTCCCGCCCAGCTCCGCTATCTCCGCGACCAGTTCGGCCGCTCCGGGCGCGTCCGGGCCGCGCCGGCCGGCGAGCAGCAGGTGCCGCACCCCGTGCCGGGTCACCAGGTGCTTCGCGACGAGTGCGCCCAGGGTTCCGGTGCCGCCGGTGACCAGGACCGTGCCGTCGGGGTCCCAGCCCTGCGGAACCGTCAGCACGATCTTCCCGGTGTGCCGGGCCTGGCTCATGAACCGGAACGCCTCCGGCGCCCGCCGGACGTCCCAGGCACGGACCGGCAACGGCCGCAGCACACCCGCCTCGAACAGCCGGCCCAGCTCGGCGAGCATCTCGCCGATCCGCTCCGGACCGGCTCCCTCGACCATGTCGAAGGCCTGGTACGTCACTCCGGGGTGGAGCCGGGCGACCTCTTCGGGGTCGCGTACGTCCGTCTTGCCCATCTCCAGGAAGCGGCCGCCGCGCGGCAGCAGCCGCAGCGAGGCGTCGACCAGTTCGCCGGCCAGGCAGTCCAGCACCACGTCCATGCCCTCGCCGCCGGTGGTGACGGAGAAGTGGTCCTCGAAGAGGGCGTCACGGGAGGAGGCGATGTGCGCCTCGTCCAGCCCCAGTTCGCGCAGCACGTCCCACTTGCCCTCGCTGGCCGTGCCGAACACCTCGGCACCCAGGTGGCGGATGAGCTGCACGGCGGCCATGCCGACGCCTCCGGCGGTGGCGTGGACGAGGACCCGCTCGCCGGCCTTCAGGCCCGCCAGGTCGACGAGCCCGTAGTAGGCGGTGAGGAAGACGGTCGGGATCGCGGCGGCCTGCTCGAAGGTCCAGCCGTCGGGGATGCGGACCACCAGGCGGTGGTCGACGACCGCGACGGGGCCGAACGCGCCCCGGATGAGACCGGTGACCTCGTCCCCGACCTCGATGCCGGTGACCCCGGGGCCCACCTCGGTGACGACGCCGGCGCCCTCGTTGCCCATACGGGCCACACCCGGGTACATGCCGAGCGCGATCATCACGTCGCGGAAGTTCAGGCCCGCGGCGCGGACCGCGACACGGATCTCGCCCTCGGCGAGCTCCATCCCGCCGGCCGGGGACGGGACGAAGTCCAGGCCGTCGAGCGTCCCCGCCCTGGTGCTGTTGAGGACCCAGGACGAGCCGGCGGGCAGGACGAGGGCGCCGCCCGCTGCGGACGCGCCGGCGGACGGGACCAGGCGCGGTACGAGCAGCGCGCCGTCGCGGAGCGCGGCCTGCGGCTCGTTCCCGGTGAACACGGCGTCGGGGAAGCCGGTTCCGGGGGCGGTGCCGGCGTCGAGGAGGACGAAACGGCCGGGGTTCTCGGCCTGCGCGGCCCGCACCAGACCCCACAGGGGCGCCTGGGCCAGGTCGGTGACGTCCTCGCCGGGCAGTACGGCCACCGCACCGCGCGTGACGACGACCAGCCGGGTGGCCCCGAACCGCTCGTCGGCCAGCCAGGTCTGCAACGTGTCGAGCAGCGCGGCGGTGGTCCCGTGCACGGCTCCGGCCAGTCCTGCGGCCGGGGCGACGGCCAGGGATCCGGCGTGCAGGACGACCGCTGCGGGCACCGGCGCACCCTCGTCGAGGGCGGCCCGCAGGGAAGCGAGGTCCGCGTGGTCCGCACCCGCGCCGCCGACCGCCACCCGCGGCCCGCCGCCGGCTGCGGCGGCCGGCGGAGCGGCGGTCCAGTCGAGCCGGTACAGCGCGTCGGAGTGGCCGGCACCCGCCACGGCGGCGGTCAGCTGCTCGGCGGCGACCGTACGGGTCGCCAGCGAGGCGACGGACACGACCGGGTTGCCGGCCGGGTCCGCGATGTCGAGCGAGAGGGAATCCGGGCCGGCCGGCGTCAGCCGCACCCTCAGCCTGGACGCGCCCACGGCGTGCAGACGCACACCGCTCCAGGCGAAGGGCAGGCGTACCTGCCCCGCGTCCGTGGCCGGCCCGGCGACAGCGAGCCCGTGCAGCGCAGCGTCGAGCAGGGCCGGATGCAGTGCAAACCAGCCCGCCTCATCCTGCTGCGCATCGGGCAGCCCCACCTCGGCGAACACCACGTCACCGTCGCTCCGGCGCCAGGCCCGGGCCAACCCCTGGAAGGCCTCCCCGTACCCGTAACCGGCCGCGGCGAGCCCCTCATAGAACCCGTCGAGGTCGACCGGCTCGGCATCCGCCGGAGGCCATACGGCCAGGTCGGACAGGGGTTCGGGGGCCGTTTCGGGGGCAGGGGCGAGCCGTCCGGCGGCGTGCCGGGTCCAGAGCGCGTCGGCGTCCTCGGGACGCGAGTGGACGCTCACCGGCCGCGTGCCGTCCCCGTCGACGGCACCGACGAGCACCTGGAGCAGGACGCCACCCCGGTCGGGGATGACCAGGGGCGTCTCGATGGCGAGTTCCTCCAGCTCGCCGCAGCCCGCCTCGTCGCCCGCGCGGAGCGCGAGTTCCACGAAGGCGGTGCCCGGCAGCAGGACCGTGCCGGCCACCGCGTGGTCGGCGAGCCAGGGGTGGCTGTGCAGGGAGAGCCGCCCGGTGAGCAGCAGCTGCCCTCCGTCGGCCGGCATCACGGTGGCGCCGAGCAGCGGGTGCCGGGCAGCGCCGAGTCCGGCGGCGAGCACGTCCGCGGAGGCGGAGGCCGCGGGGCGCGGCCAGTAGCGGCTGCGCTGGAAGGCGTACGTGGGAAGGTCCACGGCGGCCCGGGCAGCCGCCGTACCGCCGGCCAGTGCGGCCCGGTCGACGGGGAGGCCGCGGGTCCAGGCCTCGGCGAGCGCGCCGAGGAAGGCCTCGGGCTCGGGCCGGTCCTTGCGCAGGACGGGCGTCAGCAGCCCGGAGAAGGCCTCGGGGAGCGACTCCCCCGCCATGGCGGCGAGCACGCCCTGCGGGCCGAGCTCCAGGAAGTGCCCCACGCCCTGCGCGGCGAGGTGGGCGACGCCGTCGCCGAAGCGGACGGCGGACCGGACGTGCTCCACCCAGTAGTCCGCGGTGAACTCCTCGACCTGCCCGCCGGTGACGTTGGAGACGACCGGAACGGACGGGGCCGCGTACTCCAGCGTCTCGGCGACCTCGCGGAACGCCTCGAGCATCGGCTCCATCAGCGGCGAGTGGAAGGCGTGCGAGACGGTGAGGCGCTTGGTCTTGTGCCCCTGGGCGGTCAGCCGCTCGGCCACGGCCAGAACGGCCGCCTCCGCACCCGAAACCACCACCGAAGAAGGCCCGTTGACCGCCGCGATGTCCACCTCGGCGGACAGCAGCGGGCGTATCTCGTCCTCACCGGCGCGGACGGACACCATCGCCCCGCCCTCCGGCAGGGCGCCCATCAGCGCACCGCGCGCCGCCACCAGACGCGCCGCGTCCCCCAGCGACAGCACCCCCGCCACGTGCGCGGCAGCGATCTCACCGATCGAATGACCCGCCACGAAGTCCGGACGCACACCGAACGACTCCACCAGCCGGTACAACGCCACCTCGAGGGCGAACAGGGCCGGCTGGGTGTACTCGGTGCGGTGGACCTCCTCCCCGCCGCCGAACACGATCTCCTTCAACGGGAACCCGAAGTGGGCGCACACCTCGTCGAACGCGGCCGCGAACACCGGCTGGGCGTCGTACAGCTCACGCCCCATCCCCGCACGCTGCGCCCCCTGCCCCGAGAACAGGAAGGCCAGTTTTCCGGGCTGGACCGGGGCCTTGGTGGTCTCGGTCAGGGCGTCGAGTCCGGCCAGCAGGCCGTCCAGGCCGGTGGCGGTCACCGCGCCCCGGTGTTCGAGCGCGGCGCGGGTGGTCGCGAGGGAGTGCGCGACGGCGCGCGGGTCCAGGCCGGTGTGCGTACGGGCGTACGCGGCGAGCCGCGCCGCCTGGGCGCGCAGGGCCTCGGCACCGCGGCCGGAGACGGTCCACGTGACCGGGCCGCCGTCCGTGTCGGGGGCCATGGGGGCGGGCGCCGTCGCGGGCGCCTGTTCCAGGACGACGTGGGCGTTGGTGCCGCTGGCTCCGAAGGAGGAGACGCCCGCGCGGCGGAGGCGACCGGTCCGCGGCCACTCCACGGACTCCGTCAGGAGTTCCACCGCGCCCGCCGACCAGTCCACGTGGGCCGACGGCTCGTCGACGTGCAGGGTCTTCGGGAGGATCCCTTCGCGCAGGGCCATGACCATCTTGATGACGCCCGCGACGCCCGCGGCGGCCTGGGCGTGGCCGATGTTCGACTTGACCGAGCCGAGCCACAGCGGCCGGTCCCCGGGCCGGTCCTGGCCGTAGGTGGCCAGGAGGGCCTGTGCCTCGATGGGGTCGCCGAGGGTGGTGCCGGTGCCGTGGGCCTCGACGGCGTCGACGTCGCGCGTGGTGAGGCGGGCGTTGGCGAGGGCCTGTTCGATGACCCGCTGCTGGGAGGGGCCGTTGGGGGCGGTCAGGCCGTTGGAGGCGCCGTCCTGGTTGACGGCGGAGCCGCGCAGTACCGCGAGGACGCGGTGACCGTTGGCCTGGGCGTCGGAGAGCTTCTCCAGGAGGAGCACGCCGGCGCCCTCGGACCAGCCGGCGCCGTCGGCGGCCGCGGCGAAGGACTTGCAGCGGCCGTCGGCGGACAGTCCGCGCTGCTTGCTGAACTCGACGAAGACGCTGGGGGTGGCCATGACGGTGACGCCGCCGGCCAGTGCCATGGTGCACTCGCCGGCCCGCAGGGCCTGGGCGGCCAGGTGCAGGGCGACGAGGGAGGAGGAGCAGGCGGTGTCGACGGTGACGGCCGGGCCCTCCAGCCCGAAGGCGTACGAGAGGCGGCCGGAGACGACGCTGCCGGAGGTGCCGGTGAGCAGGTAGCCCTCGGCGCTGTCGGCGGCGCGTTCCACGTGGCTGGCGTAGTCGTGGTACATGACACCGGCGAAGACGCCGGTGCGTGTGCCCTTGCGTTCCGCCGGGTCGAGTCCGGCGCGTTCGAAGGCCTCCCAGGAGGCTTCGAGGAGGAGCCGCTGCTGCGGGTCCATGGTGACGGCCTCGCGCGGGGAGATCCCGAAGAGTTCGGGGTCGAAGTCGGCGGCGTCGTGGAGGAACCCGCCGTTGCGGGTGTACGAGGTGCCGGGGCGGCGTCCCTCGGGGTCGTAGAGGGCGTCGAGGTCCCAGCCGCGGTCGGTGGGGAAGCCGGCGACGGCGTCGCGGCCTTCGGTGACGAGCCGCCACAGGTCCTCGGGCGAGCGGACCCCGCCGGGGTAGCGGCAGGCCATCCCGACGATCGCGATCGGCTCGTCGGGGGCGTGGGCGGGTGCCGGGGCGGCGGGGGCGGGGGTGGTGGCGGGGGTGAGGATCCCGGAGAGGAGGTGACGGGCCAGGGCGGCCGGGGTGGGGTGGTCGAAGATGAGCGTGGCTGCCAGTTTGAGGCCGGTGGCGGCGTTGAGCCGGTTGCGCAGTTCGACGGCGGTGAGGGAGTCGAAGCCGAGTTCCTTGAAGGCCGCCTCGGGGCGGATCGCCGACGGGTCGGCGTGGCCGAGCACCGCGGCGACCTGGCCGCTGACGAGAACGAGGAGTTCACGTTCGCGTTCGCTGTCGCCGAGCGGGGCGAGCCGCCGGGCGAGGGAGGAGGCCTCGGCGCCGGTGCCGGTCTCGACGGCGCGCCGGGCCGGGGTGCGGACCAGGGAGCGCAGCAGGGGGGGCAGCAGTCCGGCTGCGGCGCGCGTGCGCAGGGTCGCCGCGTCGAGGCGTACGGGGACCAGGACGGGATCGGCGTCGGTGTCGGTGTCGGCGGCGGCCGCGTCGAGGGCGGCGAGGCCCTGGGCCGCGCTGAGCGGGAGGACGCCGGCGCGGGCGGCCCAGCCGAGGTCGTCGTCCGTGAGGTGACCGGTGAGGCCGCTGGTCTCCCACAGGCCCCAGGCCAGGGAGCGGGCGGGCAGGCCCTGGTGCCGGCGGTGGGCGGCGAGGGCGTCCATGAAGGCGTTGGCGGCCGCGTAGTTGGCCTGCCCCGGGTTCCCGAAAACACCCGCGGCGGAGGAGAAGAAGACGAAGGCGGTCAGGTCCAGGTCGCGGGTCAGCTCGTGCAGGTTCCACGCCGCGTCCACCTTGGGACGCATCACCGCATCGAGACGCGCCTCCGTCAGCGAAGCCACCAGACCGTCGTCCAGCACCCCCGCCGCATGAACCACACCCCGCAAAGGACGCTCCGCCGCGATCCCCGCCAGCACCGAAGCCAGCGCATCCCGGTCCGCGGCATCACACGCCACCACCTCCACCACGGCACCCAACGCCCGCAGCGCGTCCGCCAGCTCGACCGCACCCGGCGCGTCCAGACCACGACGGCCCGACAGCACCAACGACCGCACCCCGCACTCCGACACCAGATGCCGGGCCACCAGCCCACCCAGCGCACCCGTACCCCCGGTGATCAACACCGTCCCCTCCGCATCCCACACCGCGCCCCCGGCAGGCACGACCGCGGCCCGCACCAGACGCGGGGAGAGGGCGGTGCCCGTGCGCAGGGCGAGCTGGTCCTCGCCGGTGGCGACGGCCCGTTCCAGGGCGGTGCGGGAGGCGTCGGTGCCGTCGAGGTCGACGAGCTGGATGCGGTCGGGGTGTTCGGACTGCGCCGAGCGGACCAGGCCCCACAGCGGGGCGAGGGTCAGGTCGGGCGCGGGGTCGCCGGGGCCGGTGCGGACCGCGCCGGTGGTGGTGATGACCAGGCGCGGGGCGGCGAGGCGTTCGTCGGCGAGCCAGTCGCGGAGGGTGGCCAGGAGCGCGGCCGTGGCGGCGCGGGCGGCGCGGGCCGGGTCGTCCCCGGAGCCGGAGCCGGTGGCGGTGGGGTTCGGGTGGGTGAGCAGGACGTGGGTGGGGGCGGCGGTTCCGGCGTCGAGGGCGGCGGTCAGCGCGTCCAGGTCGGGGAAGCCGGCGCCGCCGAGCTCGGCCCAGGTGCCGGGGGGCGCGTCGGCGGGCAGCGGAACGTCGTTCCAGGTGACGCGGTGCAGGGTGTCCGTGCGGGCGCCCTGGAGGCGGTCGGGGGTGACGGGCAGCAGGCTGAGGGCGTTCACGGTGGCGACGGGCCGGCCCTCGGGGTCGGCGAGGTCCACGGCGAGTTCGCCGGCGCCGGCCGGGGTGATGCGGACCCGCAGGGCGGTCGCTCCGGTGGCGTGCAGGCACACTCCGCTCCACGCGAAGGGCAGCCGGACGCCGTCGGAGGCGGTGCCGGTGCCGGTGTCGGTCCCGAGGAGCGTGGCGTGCAGGGCGGCGTCGAGGAGGGCGGGGTGCAGGCCGAAGGCCGCCGCCTCCTCACGCTGCCCGGCATCCAGCGCCACCTCCGCGTACACGGCCCCGTCCGCGCTCCAGGCCGCCTTGAGGCCCTGGAAGGCGGGCCCGTACGCGTACCCGGCCTCGGCCGTCCGCGCGTAGAACCCCTCCACCTCCAGGGACCGCGCACCGGCCGGCGGCCACACCGACAGGTCCACCGCGGGGCCGGGCGCGGCGGTGGGCGCGGCGGTGGGGGCGACGACGCCGGAGGCGTGCCGGGTCCAGGCGGTGTCGGCGCCGGGGTCGTCGGGCCGTGCGTGGACGGCCACCGGGCGGCTGCCGTCGGCGGCGGGTTCTCCGACCACGAGCTGGAGCTGGACGGTGCCGGTCGCGGGCAGTACCAGCGGGGTCTCCAGGGTGAGTTCCCGCAGCTGTCCGCAGCCCGCCTCGTCGCCCGCGCGGACGGCGAGTTCCACGAAGGCGGTGCCCGGCAGCAGGACGGTGTCGCCCACGGCGTGGTCGGCGAGCCAGGGGTGGCCGCGCAGGGATATCCGGCCGGTCAGCAGGAAGCGGTCGCCGTCGGCGGAGCGTACGGACGCGCCGAGCAGCGGGTGTCCGGCGTCGGCCAGGCCCGCGGCGGACACGTCGGCGGCGCCGGCCGCCGCGCCGGCCCAGTACCGGCGGCGCTGGAAGGCGTACGTGGGCAGGTCGACCGTACGGGGGGCGTGTCCGGCGAGCACGGCGGGCCAGTCCGGGGATGCGCCGCGGGTCCAGGCTTCCGCGAGGGAGGTGAGGAAGCGCTGCGGGCCGCCCTCGTCTCGGCGCAGGGAGCCGAGGGCGACGGCAGGCACGCCGGCGGCGTCGATGGTCTCCTGGACGCCGACGGTGAGCACCGGGTGGGCGCTGACCTCGATGAAGAAGCCGTGGCCGCGTTCGAGGAGGGCGCGGATGCCGTCCTCGAAGCGCACGGTGCGGCGCAGGTTGGCGTACCAGTACGCGGCGTCGAGTTCGGTGCCGTCGACGGGCCGTCCGGTGACCGTGGACAGGAACGGTACGCGGGTCCTGCGCGGGGTGATGCCGTCGAGGGCGCCGATGACGGCGTCGCGGATCTCTTCGACCTGGGGGCCGTGGGAGGCGTAGTCGACGTTGACGCGGCGGGCGCGGACGCCGTCGGCCTCGCAGGCGGCGAGCAGTTCGTCGAGGGCCTGGGGGGTGCCGGAGACGACGGTGGAGCGGGGGCCGTTGACGGCGGCGACGGCGAGCCGGTCGCCCCAGGCGCGGATGCGTGCGGTGACGGCGTCGGCGGTGTCGGCGACGGACATCATGCCGCCCTTGCCGGCCAGCGCGAGGAGGGCCTTGGCGCGCAGGGCGGAGACCTTCGCGGCGTCCTGGAGGGACAGGGCGCCGGAGACGGCGGCGGCGGCGATCTCTCCCTGGGAGTGGCCGACGACGGCGGCGGGTTCGACGCCGCTCGCCCGCCACAGTTCGGCGAGGGAGACCATGACGGCCCACAGGACGGGCTGGACGACGTCGACGCGGTCGAAGCCGGGTGCGCCGTCCTCCTGGCGCAGGACGCCGAGGAGGGACCAGTCGGTGTACGGGGCGAGGGCTTCGGCGCACTCGTCGAGGCGGGCGGCGAATGCCGGGGAGGATCCGTACAGTTCGACGGCCATGCCCACCCACTGGGAGCCCTGCCCGGGGAAGACGAAGGCGGTCTTGCCCTCGATGTCGGCGGTGCCCTCGACGAGCCGGGCGGCGCTGTCGCCGGCGGCGAGCCGGGCGAGCGCGTCCAGCCGGGCGTCCGCGCCGGCTCCGCCGTCGGTGCCGGTGTCCGGGCCGGCGTCGGTGCCGGCGTCGGTGCCGGTGTCCGGGCCGGCGATGACGACCGCGCGGTGGGCCAGTGCGGAGCGGGTGACGGCGAGGGAGAGGGCGGTGTCGGCGGGGCGCGGGGCGTCCGCGCCGGTGCCGGTGCCGGCGGCGAAGGCGTGCAGGCGGCCGGCCTGGCCGCGCAGGGCGGCTTCGCTGTGGCCGGAGAGCGGCCAGGGCGTGGGGGCCGCGGCCGTGAAGGGGGCGGGGCCGGCCGCCGGGGCGGGGGCGTCCTCCTCGGCGGGTGCGGCCTGCTCCAGGATGAGGTGGGCGTTGGTGCCGCTGATGCCGAACGCGGAGACGGCGGCCCGGCGGGGGCGTTCGAGGTCGGGCCACGCGCGGGCGTCGGTGAGGAGTTCGACGGCGCCCGCCGACCAGTCGACGTGCGGGGTGGGCTCGTCGACGTGGAGGGTCTTGGGGAGGACGCCGTTGCGGATCGCCATCGTCATCTTGATGACTCCGGCGATGCCGGCGGCCGCGGCGGTGTGTCCGATGTTGGTCTTCAGCGAGCCCAGCCACAGGGGGGCGTCCTGCGGCCGGTCCTGGCCGTAGGTGGCGATGACGGCCTGCGCCTCGATCGGGTCGCCGAGGGTGGTGCCGGTGCCGTGCGCCTCGACGACGTCGACGTCGCGCCCGCGCAGCCGGGCGTTGGTCAGGGCCTGGCGGATGACGCGCTGCTGGGAGGGGCCGTTGGGGGCGGCGAGGCCGTTGCTGGCGCCGTCCTGGTTGGTGGCGGAGCCCCGGATGACGGCGAGGACGCGGTGGCCGTTGCGGCGGGCGTCGGAGAGCCGTTCGAGGACGATCACGCCGACGCCCTCGCCCCAGCCGGTGCCGTCGGCGGCGGCGGCGAAGGCCTTGCAGCGGCCGTCCTCGGAGAGGCCGCGCTGGCGGCTGAACTCGACGAACAGGCCGGGGACGGACATGACGCTCACGCCGCCGGCGAGCGCCATCGAGCACTCGCCGTTGCGGAGGGCCTGCGCGGCGAGGTGCAGGGCGACCAGGGAGGAGGAGCAGGCGGTGTCGACGGTGACGGCGGGGCCCTCGAAACCGTAGTGGTAGGCGAGCCGTCCGGAGACGACGCTGCCGGAGGTGCCGGTGAGGGAGTAGCCCTCGGCGCCGCCCTGGGTGTTGTGCCCTCCGACGATGTAGGCGGGCGTCGCGGCGCCCACGTACACGCCGGTCCGGGTGCCCTTGAGGGTGCCGGGGTCGAGCCCGGCCCGTTCCAGCGCCTCCCAGGAGGTCTCCAGCAGGACCCGCTGCTGCGGGTCCATGGCCAGCGCCTCGCGCGGGGAGATGCCGAACAGGCCGGGGTCGAAGTCCGGCGCGTCGTGCAGGAAGCCGCCGGAGCGGGTGTACGTGGTCCCCGGGTGGTCGGGGTCCGGGTGGTAGAGGGTGTCCAGGTCCCAGCCGCGGTCGGCCGGGAACCCGGATATCGCGTCCCGGCCCTCCGCGACCAGGCGCCACAGGTCCTCGGGGGAGCGGACCCCGCCCGGGTAGCGGCAGGCCATGCCCACGAGGGCGATCGGCTCGCTGCCCCGGCTCTCGGCCTCACTGAGCCGCTGCCGGGTCTCGTGGAGCTCGGCGGCCACTCGCTTGAGGGACTCGACCAGCTTGTCCTCGTTCGCCATCGCGGCGTGTCCTTCCCTGTTCTCGGGGTCGCCGGGGATCAGGAGACCCCGAGCTCGTTCTGGATGAAGTCGAGTACCTCGTCGGCCGAGGCCGACTGGAGCCGGTCCGCCACGTCCTCCCCGCCGGCGGGTGCCGTCGGCACGGAGGCGGACGCCGCCGCCTTCCAGCGCTGGAGGAGTTCCTCGATGCGGCCGGTCACCTCGTCGTGTCCGGGTGCCTCGGGGTCGGCGGCGAGCACGGCCACTTCGAAGCGGCCGAGTTCGGCGAGCAGGTCGGCGCCGGGGGCGGCGGCTGCCTGCCGGGGCACCAGCTCGTTCAGCAGGTGCTTGGCGAGCGTGCCGGCCGTCGGGTAGTCGAAGATCAGCGTGGGGGGCAGCCGCAGTCCGGTGACGGCCCCCAGCCTGTTGCGGAACTCGACGGCGGTCAGCGAGTCGAAGCCGAGTTCCTTGAAGGTGCGGTCCGCGCCGACGGCGGCGGGCGCCCCGTGTCCGAGGACGGTGGCGACGTTGGTCCGCACCAGGTCCAGCAGCAGGTGTTCCCGTTCCGATTCCGGCTGGGCGGCGAGCCGCCGGTCCAGCGGCTCGGCGCCCCCGTCGACGGCCGGTCCGGCGATGCGGCGGGCCGGGGCGCGTACGAGGCCCTTGAGCACGTCGGGCAGGGAACCGTCCCGGGCCGTCCCGCGCAGTCCGGCCAGGTCGAGCCGGACGGGGGCGAGCAGCGGCTCGTCCTGGCAGAGGGCGTCGTCGAGGAGGGCCAGGCCCTGCTCGTTGGTCATGGGCAGGAAGCCGGACCGGCCGAGGCGGGCGAGGTCGGTGGTGTCGAGTCCGGCGGTCATCCCGCTGGATTCGGCCCAGTGGCCCCAGGCGAGGGAGACGCCCGGCAGTCCGTGGGCGCGCCGGTGCTGGGCGAGCGCGTCGAGGAAGGAGTTGCCGGCCGCGTAGTTGGCCTGTCCCGGGTTGCCGAGGACACCGGCCGCCGACGAGTAGAGGACGAAGGCGGTCAGGTCGAGGCCGCGGGTGAGTTCGTGCAGGTTGACGGCGGCGTCGACCTTGGGCCGCAGTACCCGGGCCAGCCGGCCGGCGTCGAGCGAGCCGAGGACTCCGTCGTCCACGACCCCGGCGGTGTGGACGACCCCGCGCAGCGGCCGGCCGGCGGGGATCGCGGCGAGGAGATCGGCCAGCGCGTCGCGGTCGGCGGCGTCGCACGCCACCACCTCGGCCGTCCCGCCCAGCTCCGCTATCTCCGCGACCAGTTCGGCCGCTCCGGGCGCGTCGGGGCCGCGCCGGCCGGCGAGCAGCAGGTGCCGCACCCCGTGCTTCGTCACCAGGTGTTTGGCGACGAGTGCGCCCAGGGTTCCGGTGCCGCCGGTGACCAGGACCGTGCCGTCGGGGTCCCAGCCCTGCGGAACCGTCAGCACGATCTTCCCGGTGTGCCGGGCCTGGCTCATGAACCGGAACGCCTCCGGCGCCCGCCGGACGTCCCAGGCACGGACCGGCAACGGCCGCAGCACACCCGCCTCGAACAGCCGGCCCAGCTCGGCGAGCATCTCGCCGATCCGCTCCGGACCGGCCTCCATCAGGTCGAAGGCCCGGTAGCGCACGCCCGGGTAGGCGTGGGCCACGTCCTGCGGGTCGCGGACGTCGGTCTTGCCCATCTCGATGAAGCGGCCGCCGCGCGGCAGCAGCCGCAGCGAGGCGTCGACCAGTTCCCCGGCCAGGCAGTCCAGCACCACGTCCATGCCCCGGCCGCCGGTCGCGTGCGTGAACCGCTGCTCGAAGGAGGTCGAGCGGGAGGACCCGTAGTGGGCTCCCTCCAGCCTGACCTGCCGGCGCAGTACGTCCCACTTGGCCTCGCTGGCCGTGCCGAACACCTCGGCGCCCAGGTGGCGGGCCAGTTGGACGGCGGCCATGCCCACGCCGCCGGCCGCCGAGTGCACGAGGACGCGTTCCCCGGCCTCCAGCCCGGCCAGGTCGACGAGCGCGTAGTAGGCGGTCAGGAACACCGCGGGCACGGACGCGGCCTGCTCGAAGGACCATCCCTCGGGCATCCGCGCCAGCATCCGGGCGTCGGCGACGGCCACCTCGCCGAACGCGTGCGGGACCATGCCCATCACCCGGTCGCCGGGGACGAGGCGGGTGACGCCCGGGCCCGTCTCGGTGACGACGCCGGAGGCCTCGCTGCCCAGGACGATCTTGTCCGGGTACATGCCGAGCGCCATCAGGACGTCACGGAAGTTCAGGCCGGCGGCGCGGACCGCGATCCGCACCTCGCCGGGGGCGAGCGGCGCGGCCGCCTCCGGGAACGGGGTGAGGGCCAGGCTCTCCAGCGTGCCGCCGCCGGTGGTGTCGAGCCGCCAGTGCGGGGCGTCGTCCCGCGGCGGGGCGAGCATGGCCCCCGCGTCGGCGCGGGCCAGGCGCGGCACGAGGAACTCCCCGTCGCGGACGGCGATCTGGCTCTCGCCGGTGGCGACGGCCGGGATCACCGGGGCCTCCTCGACGGCGGTGTCCGTGTCGATGAGGACGAACCGGCCGGGGTTCTCGGCCTGCGCGGAGCGCACCAGGCCCCAGAGCCCGGCGTGCGTCAGGTCGGTGACGTCCTCGCCCGGACGGGCCGCGACCGCGCCGCGCGTCGCCACGACCAGGCGGGACGAGGCGAACGCGGGCTCGGCGAGCCAGTACTGGAGCGTGCTCAGCAAGGCGGCGGTGGCCTCCCGTACGCCGTCCGCCCGTACGGCGGTCCGCGTCCGGGCGACCGGCAGCAGCACCGCGTCGGGGGCGGGGGCGCCGCCCGCGACGGCGGCGGCCAGCGACTGGAGGTCGGGGTGGGCCGGCAGGCCCGCCCCGTCCGGGTCTCCGGACGGGGAGCCGAGCACCGCCCAGTTCAGCTCTGGTGCGTCGGCGGCGGTGGCCGTCGTCCAGTCGACCCGGTACAGGGCGTCCTGGTCGGCCGACCTCGCCCGGTGCAGCTGGTCGTGGGAGACCGGCAGCAGGGTGAGGGAGTCGATGGTCGCGACCGGCATTCCGGCCGGGTCCACGACGGTGACCGCCACCGCGTCAGCGCCGGCGGGCACGAGGCGGACCCGTACGGCCGAGGCCCCTTCGGCGTGCACGGTCACCCCGCTCCAGGCGAAGGGCAGCCGCAGACCGCTGCCGGCACCGGACGCGACGTCGAGCAGCATGCCGTGCAGGGAGGCGTCGAGCAGGGCCGGGTGCACGCCGAACGCGGCGGCCTCCTCCTGCCGGGCCGGGTCGAGGGCGACCTCGGCGTAGACCTCCTCGCCGGACCGCCAGGCGGCCTTGAGGCCCTGGAAGGCGGGCCCGTAGGAGTAACCCGCCTCCGCGAGGCCCTCGTAGAACCCGCGCAGGTCGACCGGCCGGGCTCCGGCGGGCGGCCACACCGCGAACTCGGCGCCGCTCGGCGCGGGCCCGGCGGCGGTGAGGGTACCGGTGGCGTGCCGGGTCCACGGCAGGGCCGCCCCGGCGCCTTCCGGCCGCGAGTGGATCACGACGCTGCGGGAGGCCGATTCCCCGTCCGGGGCGCCCACGGCGATCTGGAGTCGTGCCGCGCCGCGCTCCGGGAGCGCGAGCGGGGCTTCCAGGGTCAGCTCTTCCAGGCGTCCGCAGCCCGCTTCGTCGCCCGCGCGGAGCGCGAGTTCCACGAAGGCGGTGCCGGGCAGCAGGACCGTGCCGGCCACCGCGTGGTCGACGGCCCACGGGAGGGTGTCGGCGGACAGCCGGCCGGTGAGGACCAGCCCGTCGCCGTCGGCCAGGTCGACCGAGGCACCGAGCAGGGGATGGGCGGCGGAGGTCAGACCGAGTCCGGCCGCCGCGCCGTTCGCGGTACGGGAGGGGGCGAGCCAGAACCGCTCGTGGTCGAAGGCGTACGTCGGCAGGTCCACCCGGCGGGCCGGGCGGCCCGCGAGGAGCGGGGTCCAGTCCACGGGGAGGCCGCGGGTCCAGGCCGCGGCGAGGGCGCCGAGGAAGGCCTCGGGCTCGGGGCGGTTCTTGCGGAGGGCGGGGACGAGCAGCCCGGAGAAGGCCTTGGGGAGGGATTCGCCCGCCATGGCGGCGAGGACGCCCTGCGGGCCGAGCTCCAGGAAGTGCCCCACGCCCTGCGCGGCGAGGTGGGCGATGCCGTCGCCGAAGCGGACGGCGGACCGGACGTGCTCGACCCAGTAGTCCGCGGTGAACGCGGTGATCTGCTCACCGGTGAGGTTGGAGACGACCGGGACGGACGGGGCCGCGTACTCCAGCGTCTCGGCGACCTCGCGGAACGCCTCGAGCATGGGCTCCATCAGCGGCGAGTGGAACGCGTGCGAAACCGTCAGCCGCTTGGTCTTGTGACCCCGTGCGGTCAGCTGCGCGGCCACGGCCAGGACTGCCGCCTCGGCGCCCGAAATCACCACCGAAGAGGGCCCGTTGACCGCCGCGATGTCCACCTCGGCGGACAGCAGCGGGCGTATCTCGTCCTCACCGGCGCGGACGGACACCATCGCACCGCCCTCCGGCAGGGCGCCCATCAGCGCACCACGCGCCGCCACCAGACGCGCCGCGTCCGCCAGGGACAGCACCCCCGCCACGTGCGCGGCCGCGATCTCACCGATCGAATGACCCGCCACGAAGTCCGGACACACACCGAAGGACTCCACCAGCCGGTACAACGCCACCTCGAGCGCGAAAAGCGCCGGCTGCGTGAACTCCGTGCGGTGGACCTCGTCCCCGCCCCCGAACACGATCTCCTTCAACGGAACGTCGAAGTGGGCGCACACCTCGTCGAACGCGGCCGCGAACACCGGCTGGGCGTCGTACAGCTCACGCCCCATGCCGGCGCGCTGCGCCCCCTGCCCCGAGAACAGGAAGGCGACCCGCTCGCCGGTGCCCGTGAGGCCCTGCGTCACGCCGGGTGCGCCCGTGCCCTCGGCGAGGGCGCGGAGTCCGGCCGCGAAGCCGTCCCGGTCCTCGGCGAGCACCACCGCGCGGTGCTCCAGCGGCGACCGGGTGGTCAGCAGCGCGGTGGCGACGTCCGCGGCCTGCGCGGAGCCGTCCAGGCCGAGCAGCCGGGCGGCCTGGCCGCGCAGGGCGCCGGCGCTGCGCGCCGAGACCACCCACGGCAGCAGCCGGGCGGGCTCCTGCTCCGTGGCGGGCGCGGGCTCCTGCGGCCCCTCCTCGATGATCACGTGGGCGTTGGTGCCGCTGATGCCGAACGAGGAGACGCCGGCGCGGCGCGGCCGGCCCGTCTCCGGCCATTCCACGGCCTCGGTGAGCAGCTCCACGGCGCCCGCGGACCAGCGCACCTCGGGGGTGGGCTCGCCGACGTGCAGGGTCTTCGGGAGGACCCCCTCGCGCAGGGCCATGACCATCTTGATGACGCCCGCGACGCCCGCGGCGGCCTGGGCGTGGCCGATGTTCGACTTCAGCGAGCCGAGCCACAGCGGACGGTCCCCGGGCCGGTCCTGGCCGTAGGTGGCCAGCAGGGCCTGCGCCTCGATGGGGTCTCCGAGGGTGGTGCCGGTGCCGTGGGCCTCGACGGCGTCCACGTCCTGCGGGGCGAGTCGGGCGTTGGCGAGGGCCTGGCGGATGACGCGTTGCTGGGCGGGGCCGTTGGGGGCGGTGAGGCCGTTGGAGGCGCCGTCCTGGTTGGTGGCGGAGCCCCGTACGACGGCGAGCACCTGGTGGCCGTTGCGGCGGGCGTCGGAGAGCTTCTCCAGGAGGAGCACGCCCACGCCCTCGGCCCAGCCGGTGCCGTCGGCGTCGGCGGAGAAGGACTTGCAGCGGCCGTCGGCGGCCATGCCGCGCTGGCGGCTGAACTCGACGAACACACCGGGGGTGGCCATGACGGCGACGCCGCCGGCCAGTGCCATCGTGCACTCGCCCTGGCGCAGGGACTGGGCGGCCAGGTGCAGGGCGACGAGCGAGGAGGAGCAGGCGGTGTCGACGGTGACGGCCGGGCCCTCCAGTCCGAAGGTGTAGGCGACGCGGCCGGAGACCACGCTGCCCTGGGTGCCGGTCAGGCCGTATCCCTCGACGCGCTGCGGGTTCTCCTCGACGCGGAAGGCGTAGTCGTGGTGCATGGCTCCGGCGAAGACGCCGGTGCGGCTGCCGCGCACGGTGTCGAGGTCGAGCCCGGCCCGCTCGAAGACCTCCCAGGAGGCTTCGAGGAGGAGCCGCTGCTGCGGGTCCATGGCGAGGGCCTCGCGCGGGGAGATCCCGAAGAGGACGGGGTCGAAGTCGCCGGCCCCGTAGAGGAATCCGCCCTCGCGGGCGTAGGTGGTGCCCAGCCGGTCGGGGTCGGGGTCGAAGAGGGTGGCGAGGTCCCAGCCGCGGTCGGTGGGGAAGCCGGCGACGGCGTCGCGGCCTTCGGTGACGAGCCGCCACAGGTCCTCGGGTGAACCCACCCCGCCGGGGTAGCGGCAGGCCATCCCGACGATCGCGATCGGCTCGTCGGGGGCGTGGGCGGGTGCCGGGGCGGCCGCGGCCGGCTCGTCGGTGCCGGCGGCCGCTGCTGCGTCCGGTGCGCCGAGCAGCTCGGTGAGCAGGAAGCGGGCGGCCGCGTTGATCGTGGGGTGGTCGAAGACGAGGGTGGCGGGCAGCCGCATGCCGGTGGCGGCGCCGAGCTGGTTGCGCAGTTCGACGGCGGTGAGGGAGTCGAAGCCCAGTTCCTTGAACGCCTTGTCGGGGCGGATCGCCGACGGGTCGGCGTGGCCGAGCACCGCGGCGACCCGGCCGCGCACCAGGTCGAGGAGTTCGCGTTCCCGCCCGGCACCGTCGAGGGCGGTGAGGCGGCGGACCAGCGAGGAGACCTCGGCCTCCGGGGCGGCCGCCTCGACGGCGCGCCGGGCGGGGGTGCGGACCAGGGAACGCAGCAAGGGGGGCAGCATGCCCGCGGCGGCGCGCGTGCGCAGGGTCGCCGCGTCCAGGCGTACCGGGACCAGCAGGGGCTCGCCGGGGGCGCGCAGCGCGGAGTCGAGCAGCGCGAGGGCGTGGTCGGAGGCCAGCGGCAGGATGCCGGCGCGGGCCATCCAGCCGAGGTCACCGTCCTTGAGGTGGGCGAGCATGCCGCTGGACTGCTCCCACAGCCCCCAGGCGAGGGCGGTGGCGGGCAGGCCCTGGGCGTGCCGGCGGTGGGCGAGGGCGTCCATGAAGGCGTTGGCGGCCGCGTAGTTGGCCTGGCCGGGATTGCCGAACACACCGGCGATGGAGGAGAAGAACACGAGTGCGGTGAGGTCGAGGTCGCGGGTCAGCTCGTGGAGGTTCCACGCCGCATCGACCTTGGGACGCATCACCGCGTCCAGCCGCTCCTCGGTGAGCGAGGCGACGAGCCCGTCGTCCAGCACACCCGCGGCGTGGACCACGCCCCTCAGGGGACGGTCCGCCGGGATCCCCGCCAGCACCGAAGCCAGCGCCTCCCGGTCCGCCGCGTCACACGCCACGACCTCCACCACGGCACCCGAAGCCCGCAGCGCATCAGCCAGCTCCACGGCGCCCGGCGCATCCGCACCACGACGGCCCGCCAACACCAGCGAACGCACCCCGTGCTCCGACACCAGATGCCGGGCCACCAACGCACCCAGCGCACCCGTACCACCGGTGACCAGCACCGTCCCCTCCGGATCCCACACCACGCCCCCGCCGGACACAGCACCGGCCCGGACCAGGCGCGGGACGAGCAGGGAGCCGTCGCGGACGGCGATCTGGGGTTCCCCGGTGGCGAGCGCGGCGGTCAGGCCGGTGCCGCCGCTGTCCCACGGGTCGAGGTCGACCAGGACGAAGCGGTCCTGGTTCTCCGTCTGGGCGGAGCGCAGCAGACCCCACAGCGGGGCGTGCACGAGGTCGATGACGTCCTCGCCGGCGCGTACGGAGACGGCGCCGCGCGTGACGACCACCAGCCGGGCGGCGGCCAGCCGGTCCTCGGCGAGCCAGTCCCGGACGAGGCCGAGGGCGGCGGCCGTCGCCGCGCGGGCGGCTTCGGCGGTCGGGGCTGCGTCGGTGTCCGCACCCGTGGCGGGTGCGCAGGAGAACACGACCGTCGAGGGAACGGCGAGCCCCTGGTCGAGGGCGGCCGTGAGGTCGGCGAGGCGCGGGTAGGCGGCGCCACCCAGCTCGGTCCGGTCGGGGAGCGCGCCGGCGTCCTCGGTCGCGGGAACCGCCGACCACTCGACGCGGTGGAGTCCGTCGCGGTGTGCACCGCGCAGGGCTCCCTCGGCGACGGGCCGCAGTACGAGCGACTCGACGCGGGCCACGGGGCGGCCTTCGGCGTCGGCAACGTCCAGCGCGACCGTGTCGGTGCCGAGGGAGGTCATGCGCAGGCGGAGGGAGGCGGCTCCGGTGGCGTGCAGGGACACGCCGCTCCACACGAAGGGCAGCCGGACGCCGGAGTCCTCGCCGCGGGCGGCGCGGACGAGCTGCTCGGCGTGCAGGGCGGCGTCGAGGAGGGCGGGGTGCAGGCCGAAGGCCGCCGCCTCCTCGCGCTGCCCGGCATCCAGCGCCACCTCCGCGTACACGGTCCCGCCCTCGGCCCAGGCGGCCTTGAGGCCCTGGAAGGCGGGACCGTAGCCGTAACCGGCCCCGGCCGCCCGCTCGTAGAACCCCTCCACGTCCACCGGCCGCGCACCGGCCGGCGGCCAGACCGCCAGGTCCACGGCCGGGACCGGGGCGGCGGCGGGCGCCAGGAAGCCGTTGGCGTGGCGGGTCCAGGTCGTGTCGGTGTCGGAGTCGTCGGGCCGTGCGTAGACGGCGACGGAGCGCCGGCCGGATCCGTCGGGGGCTCCGACGGCCGCCTGGACCTGGACGGCTCCGCGCGTCGGGAGCACGAGCGGGGCTTCGAGGGTGAGCTCTTCGAGGTGCGCGCAGCCGGCCTCGTCGCCGGCCCGGACGGCCAGTTCGACGAAGGCGGTGCCGGGCAGCAGGACGGTGTCCAGCGCGCCGTGGTCGGCGAGCCAGGGGTGGCTGCGCAGGGAGATCCGGCCGGTCAGCAGGAAGCGGTCGCCGTCGGCGACCCGTACGGACGCGCCCAGCAGCGGGTGCCGGGCCTCGGCCAGGCCCGCGGCGGACACGTCGGCGCCGCCGGTGTCCGGGGCGTCGAGCCAGTGGCGTGCGCGCTGGAAGGGGTAGGTGGGCAGCTCGGTCGCCGCGTGGGCGCCGGAGCCGGTGAGGACGGAGGTCCAGTCGACGTCGACGCCACGGGTCCAGGCGGTGGCGAGGGAGGTGTAGAACCGGGCCAGGCCGCCCTCGCCACGGCGCAGGGTGCCCGTGGCCAGGATCTCGGCGCCCGCCGCTTCGGCCGTCTCCACCAGCCCGTACGTGAGCACCGGATGCGCACTCGACTCCACGAACGCCCGGAAACCCTCCGCCAGGAGGGAACGGACCACCGGCTCGAAGGAGACGGGCCGCCGGCAGTTCTCGTACCAGTAGGCCGCCGTCAGCTCCGAACCCTCCAGGACCTCCCCGGTGACCGTGGAGTACAACGGGACCGAACCCGTCCGGGGCTCCACGAAACCCAGCAGGTCCAGCAGCCGCTCCTTGAGGCGGTCGACCTGGGCGCAGTGCGAGGCCACCGTGGAGGGGATGACCTTGGCCCTTACCCCCTCGGCCTCCAGGGCCGCGACGAGTTCCTCCAGCGGGGCCACCTCACCGGCCACGGTGCACGTACCCGGACCGTTGATCCCCGCGATGGAGAGCGCGTCCCCGTACGGGGCGAGCCGTTCGCGGACCGCGTCCGCGCCCAGCGACACCGAGGCGACCGCGCCGTTGCCGACCAGCTCGTCGGCGAACAGCTGCGAGCGCAGCACGACGACCTTCGCACCGTCCTCCAGAGACAGCGCACCCGACACCACCGCGGCCGCGATCTCACCCTGCGAATGACCCACCACCGCGTCCGGCACCACACCCGCCGCACGCCACAACTCCGCCAACGACACCATCACCGCGAACAGCACCGGCTGGAGCACCTCGATACGGGAAAGATCACCCTCCCCGCGCAGCACCCCCTCCACCGACCAGTCGACATGCGCCTCCACCGCCGCCGCGACCTGCGCGAACCGGGACGCGAACACCGGCGACGAATCCAGCAGCTCGACACCCATCCCGGCCCACTGCGACCCCTGACCCGGGAACACGAACACCGTCCTGCCGCCCGCGTCCGCCACACCGGACACCGGCGGGGCCTCCAGACCGGCCAGCAGTTCTTCGCGGGTGGAGCCGAGCACGGCCGCCCGGTGGCCGAAGACGGAGCGGTGTCCGGCGAGGGCGGCGGCGACGTCGGGGGCGGGGGTTCCGGGGTGCTCGGCCGCATGGGTGCGCAGCCGGGCGGCCTGCTCGCGCAGGGCGTCCTCGGTCTTGGCGGACAGCAGCCACGCCACGGGGCCGGCGGCGGGTGCCGCCTCCGGCCCGGGCGATGCCGGGGCCGGGGCTTCCTCGAGGATGAGGTGGGCGTTCGTACCGCTGATCCCGAAGGAGGAGACGCCCGCACGGCGCGGGTGGCCCGTCTCCTCGGCGGCGGGCCACGGGCGGGCCTCGGTGAGCAGTTCGACGGCACCCGTCGACCAGTCGATGTGCGGGGAACGCTCTTCGGCGTGCAGGGTCTTGGGCAGGACGCCGTGGCGCAGGGCCAGGATCATCTTGATGACGCCCGCGACCCCCGCGGCCTGCTGGGTGTGGCCGGTGTTGGACTTGAGGGAGCCGAGCCACAGCGGCCGGTCCGTGTCGCGGCCCTGGCCGTAGGTGGCGAGCAGGGCGTGCGCCTCGATGGGGTCGCCGAGCCTGGTGCCGGTGCCGTGCGCCTCGACGGCGTCGACGGTGTCGGCGGTGACGCCCGCGTTGGCCAGGGCCTGGCGGATGACGCGCTGCTGCGAGGGTCCGCTGGGGGCGGTGAGGCCGTTGGAGGCGCCGTCCTGGTTGGTGGCGGAGCCCCGGATGACGGCGAGCACCTGGTGGCCGTTGCGGCGCGCGTCGGAGAGCTTCTCCAGCAGCAGGACGCCCGCGCCCTCGGCCCAGCCGGTGCCGTCGGCGTCGGCGGAGAAGGACTTGCAGCGGCCGTCGGCGGACAGGGCGCGCTGGCGGGTGAGTTCGACGAAGAGGCCGGGGGTGGGCATGACGGTGACGCCGCCCGCCACGGCGAGGGTGCACTCGCCCTGGCGCAGGGACTGCGCGGCCAGGTGCAGCGCGACGAGCGAGGAGGAGCAGGCGGTGTCGACGGTGACGGCGGGGCCCTCGAGGCCGAGGGTGTAGGCGATGCGGCCGGAGGCGACGCTGGGCGTGCTGCCGGTCATCAGGTAGCCCTCGGTGGACTCCGTGCCCTCGTGCAGGCGCGGGCCGTAGTCCTGGAAGGTCGCGCCGATGAACACGCCGGTGTCGGTGCCCTTGAGGGCGAGGGGGTCGAGGCCGGCGCGTTCCAGGGCCTCCCAGGAGGTCTCCAGCAGCAGCCGCTGCTGCGGGTCCATGGCGGCGGCCTCGCGCGGCGAGATGCCGAAGAAGGCGGGGTCGAAGAGGGTGGCGCCGTCGAGGAAGCCGCCGGCGCGCACGTAGTGCGTGCCGGGCCGGCCCTCGGGGTCGTAGAGGCCCTCCAGGTCCCAGCCGCGGTCGGTGGGGAAGGGGCCGGTGACGTCCCGGCCGGCGGTGAGGACCTCCCACAGGGCCTCGGGCGAGTCGGTGCCTCCGGGGAAGCGGCAGGCCATGGCGACGACGGCGATCGGTTCGTCGGTGGCCGCGGCCCCGGTGCGGCGGGCGGCCGCGGCCGGGTCGGCGGAGTGGCCGAGGGCGCGTTCCACGAGGTTGCGGGCGAGGGCGACGGGCGTGGGGTGGTCGAACAGCAGGCTGCTGGGCAGGGCCAGTCCGGTGCTGCGGGTGAGGCTGTCGCGCAGTTCGACGGCGGTCCAGGAGTCGAAGCCGAGCTCGTGGAAGGTCTCGCGCAGGTCGATGTCGCGGGCGTCGCCGTGGCGCAGGACGACCGCGATGTCCGCGCGGAGCAGGTCGAGGACGGCCCGTTCGCGGCCGGCGGCGGGGAGCGCGGCGAGGCGGGCGCGCAGGGCTCCGGCATCGGAGTCCGTCTCCGCACCCGGGCCGTCCCCGGACGCGGACGCGGAGGCGGACGCGGAGGCGGGCGCCGGGGCCGTCACCGGGGCCGTCACGGGGGCGTCGGGCGCCGCGTCGATCCAGTGGCGGCGGCGCTGGAAGGCGTAGGTCGGCAGGTCCAGCCGGGGAGCCGGGCCGGCCGCGCCGAGGAGGGTCTCCCAGCGCAGGTCCGGGGCGGCGCCCAGGGTGTGCAGCCGGGCCAGGGCCGTGGTGAGCGACTCCGGCTCGGGCTGCTTGCCGGTACGGACGACCGGCACGAACGCGGCGTCCTCGCCCGCGCACTCGCGTCCGGCGGAGGACAGGGCTCCGTCGGGGCCGAGTTCCACGTAGGTGGTGACGCCGGCGGCGTCCAGGGCGCGGATGCCGTCGGCGAAGCGGACGGCCTCGCGGACGTGGCGCACCCAGTAGCCGGCGGTGCCGATCTCCTCGTCGGTGACGATCCGCCCGGTCAGGTTGGAGACGACGGGGATGCGCGCCGGAGCGTAGGAGACGGAGGCGGCGACGGTGCGGAACGCCTCGAGCACGGCGTCCGTGTGCGGGGAGTGGAAGGCGTGGCTGACCGGAAGCCGCTTGGTCTTGCGGCCCTGCGCGGCGAAGTGCTCGGTGAGGGCGTCGACGGCGTCCTCGTCGCCGGAGACCACGACGGAGCGCGGGCCGTTGACGGCCGCCACGCACACCCGGTCGGTGCGCCCGGCGAGCAGCGGCGCGACCTCGGCCTCGTCGGCCTGGAGGGCGGCCATGGCGCCGCCCTCGGGGAGGGCGTCCATGAGGCGGCCGCGGGCGGCGACGAGCGCGGCGGCGTCGGGCAGGGTGAGGATCCCGGCGACGTGCGCGGCGGCGAGTTCGCCGATGGAGTGGCCGACGAGGAAGTCGGGGCGGACGCCGAGGTGGCCGAGGAGCCGGTGGAGGGCCACCTCGAAGGCGAACAGCGCGGGCTGGGTCCAGGCGGTGCGGTCGAGGAGGGCGGCCTCGTCGGTGCCCGGCTCGGCGAAGGCGATCTCCCGCAGCGGGCGGGGCAGGTGGGCGTCGAAGGCGGCGCACACCTCGTCGAAGGCGGCGGCGAACGCGGGCTGCGCGGCGTGCAGTTCGCGTCCCATGCCGGGGCGCTGGCTGCCCTGCCCGGAGAAGAGGAACGCGGTGGCGCCGGAGCCGGCCCGGCCGCGGACGAGGTGCGGAGAGGGGGCAGCGGCGGCGAGCGCGTCGAGTCCCGCGGTGAGGCCGGTGAGGTCCTCGGCGAGTACGACGGCCCGGTCCTCGTGGGCGGTACGGGTGGCGGCCAGGGCGTGCGCGAGGTCCGCGGCCGTCCCGGTGTGGGTGGCGGCGTACGCGCTGAGCCGGGCGGCCTGGGCGCGCAGGGCCCGTTCGCCGCGGCCGGAGAGCGGGAAGAGCAGCGTCCGGCCGGTGTCGGGGGCGGGCGCGGGAGCCTCGGCGGGGGCCGGGGCCGGGGCCGGGGCCTCGGTGAGGACGACGTGGCAGTTGGCGCCGCCGAGGCCGAAGGAGCTGACGCCCGCGACGAGGGGGCGGGCGGGGTGCGGCCAGGGGCCGGCCTCGGTCTGTACGCGCAGCCGCAGCGCCTCGAGGTCGATGGCGGGGTGGGGGGTGCGGTGGTGGAGGCTGGCCGGCAGTTCGCGGTGGCCGACGGCGAGGGCGGCCTTGATGAGGCCGGCGATGCCCGCGGCGGCCTCGAGGTGGCCGATGTTCGTCTTGGCGGAGCCGACGGGCAGCGGGTCGGCCGCGTCGCGGGCCGCGCCGAGGGCGGTGCCGAGCGCGGCGGCCTCGACGGGGTCGCCGACCGGGGTTCCGGTGCCGTGCAGTTCGACGTACTGCACCTCGGCGGGGTCGGTGCCGGCGGCCTCCAGGGCCCGGCGGATGACGTCGGCCTGGGCGGTGGGGCTGGGCACGGTGAGGCCGTCGGTGGCCCCGTCGTGGTTGACGGCGCTGCCGAGCAGGACGCAGTGGACGCGGTCGCCGTCGGCGAGGGCCCGGTCGAGGGGCTTGAGCAGGACGAGTCCGCCGCCCTCGCCCCGGACGAAGCCGTTGGCGCGCGCGTCGAAGGTGTGGCAGCGGCCGTCCGGGGACAGCGCCCCGAACCCGGCGGTGATCTCGGAACTGGCGGGGGTGACGCGCAGGTTGACGCCACCGGCGAGGGCCAGGTCGGCCTCCCCGCTGAGCAGGGCCCGGCACGCCAGGTGCACGGCGACGAGGGAGGAGGACTGGGCGGTGTCGACCGTCAGGCTGGGCCCGTTCAGGCCGAGCGTGTAGGAGACCCGGTTGGCGATGACGCCCCGGTTGAGCCCGGTGAAGGTGTGCTGTCCGGTCGCCGCGCCGCCGGAGCGGCGTACGAGGTCGGCGTAGTCGTCCCAGATGGCGCCGACGAACACGCCGGTGCCGCTGTTCTTGAGGGTGCCCGGCAGGATGCCGGCGTCCTCCAGTGCCTCCCAGGCGAGTTCGAGGACGAGCCGCTGCTGCGGGTCCATGGCGGCGGCCTCGCGCGGCGAGATGCCGAAGAACCGGGCGTCGAAGGTGTCGACGCGGTCGAGGTAGCCGCCGCGGGCGGCGGCCGGGCCGGCCTCCGCGGGGACGACGTCGCGGCGCGCCTCGGGCGCGTCGGTGACGGCGTCCGTTCCGTCGCGCAGCAGCCGCCAGTACGCGGCGGGGCCGTCGGCCCGCGGGAACCGGCAGGAGATGCCGATGACCGCGATCGGTCCGGTGGTACGGGCGGGTGTACCGGACTCCTCCGGAGCCGCCGTCGTCTGCCGTGCCGGATTCAGCGGGTCAGCCACGATCTCCCCCTTCGCCTGTTTGCCTGATGCGTCTTCAGGGATCCGCCGGGCGCGCGGGCGGACCGAGGACCGGGGGAATTCCGTGCAGACCGTCGAGACGCTGACGTCCAGCTCTAAAGGTCGGCTAAAAACAGCTCCTGGTCACCGGACCGCCGGGCCGCTAGGGGCGGCTAGGGGGCGGAGCAAGGGTTACCGCCCGCCTCGGTCTCCGAGAACCATTGCTGAATGTCCCATTCGAGCATCCCGCGGTGAATGCATTTCCCGTACTCTCCCGCGCTTTCTGCCCACCGCCACGGTGAGGAGCCGCCCGTCATGACAGCAATCGGAATTCTGGGCACCGGGTCGTACCTGCCTGCCGACACGGTCTCCAATCGGCTCGTCGCGGAACGGGCGGGGGTCACGGAGGACTGGATCCTGCGGAAGACGGGCATCCGGGAGCGCCGCTACGCGGCCGAGTCCGAGGCCACCTCCGATCTGGCGGTCGAGGCGGCGCGGGCCGCGCTGGACGCCGCGGGGATCTCGGCGGCGCAGCTGTCGTGGATCGTGGTGGCGACGTCCACGCCGGATTCGCCCCAGCCGGCCACGGCCTGTCTGGTCCAGCACCGGATCGGTGCGGTGAACGCGGCCGCCTTCGACCTGAACTCGGTGTGCAGCGGTTTCGTGTTCGGTCTGGTGACGGCGGCCCGGCTGCTGCCGGGACGGGACGGCGGGGCCGGCGGTCACGCCCTGGTCATCGGCGCCGACGTGTACTCCCGCATCATCGACCGGGAGGACCGGCGGACCGCCGTCCTGTTCGGTGACGGTGCGGGTGCCGTGGTGCTGGGCCCGGTGCGGTCGGGCTACGGGGTCCTCGGCTCGTACCTGGCCAGCCGTGGCGACCAGGCGGAACTGATCCACGTCGAGGCCGGCGGAAGCCGGCTGCCCGCCTCGGAGAAGACGGTCGCGGAGGGGCTGCACCACTTCAGGATGGACGGGCGCGGCGTACGCGACTTCGTGGCCGCCGAACTGCCGCGCGCGGTCGGCGAGGTGCTGGACCGGCACGGTATGGACCGCTCCGAGGTCGACCACTTCGTCCCGCACCAGGCGAACGGCGTGATGCTGGGCGAGACCGTGCCCCGCCTGGGCCTGCCCCGCGCCCGTACGCACCTCACCGTCGCCGAGCACGGAAACACCAGCGCCGCATCCATTCCCCTCGCCCTCGACGGGGCGTGCCGGTCCGGGGCGTTCCGGGACCGGGACGTCGTCCTGCTCGCCGGTTTCGGCGGCGGCATGTCCCTGGGCACGGTCCTCGTCCGCTGGGACGAGGAGGCGGCTCCCGCTCCCCGAAAGGACTCAGCAGCATGACGGCAGCATCCGCGGCACCCCTTCCCGGTGCCCTGCCCTTCACCGCGGTCGCGGTGATCGGCCTCGGAACGGTCGGATCCGCGCTGGCCCGTTCGCTCGCCTCGGCGGGCGCCCGGGTGGTGGCGGTGGAGGCCGACGGTGACGCCCTGGCCCGCGGCCGGGAGCGCGTCCAGCGCGGTCTGGAGGATCCGGCGGCCCGCGCCCGCGTCACGTACACGGCCGATCTCGCGGCCGTCACGGGCAGCGAGCTGGTCGTGGAGGCGGTGCCGGAGGACTTCGCGCTGAAGACGGAGGTGCTGCGGCGGGCCGACGGACTGTGCGGACCCGGGACGGTGTTCGCGACGACGACGTCGCTGTCGGTGACCCGGGTGGCGGCGGCGTGCGGGCGGCTGCCGCGCACGGTGGGCCTGCACCCGGTCGGGCACGCCCCGGAGGGCGGTGTGGTGGAGGTGGTGACCACGCCGCTGACCGAGCCGTCGGTGGGGCGGGCCGCCGAGGAGCTGGTGGGTGCGCTGGGCCGGACGGCCCTGGCCTCCAGCGACCAGCCGGGCTTCACCGGGGGCGGGCTGCTGATGGCCTACCTGAACGGCGCCGTCGCGATGTACGAGCGCCGTTACGCGTCGCGCGACGACATCGACGCGGCGATGATGCTGGGCTGCGGGCTGCCGCTGGGGCCGCTGGCCCACCTCGATCTGATCGGTCTGGACACGGCGCGCGACACCCTGCGCGGTCTGTACGAACAGACGGGGCAGGCGCGGTTCCTGCCGCCGCCGCTGCTGGACCACATGGTGACGGCGGGGCTGCTGGGCGCGAAGGCGGGCCGGGGCTTCCACACCTGGCCCGAGGGCCCGGCGGGTCCCCGTGCCGCGGCCGTCCCTCCGGAGGGCGGGGCGGGGGGTTCCGCGCGGCCGTCGCGGCCGGTGCGCAGCGTCGGGGTGATCGGTTCCGGCACGATGGCGTCGGGCATCGCCGAGGTGTTCGCCCGGTCCGGGTACGCGACGCGGCTGGTGGCCCGTACGGACGTCCGCGCGAAGGAGGCGCTGGACAGGATCGCGGGGTCCGTGGAGCGCGGGGTCAAGCGCGGCCGGATCGGTGCCGAGGACGGCCGGGCCGCGCTGGAGCGGCTGGTCCCGGCCGATTCCCTGGAGGCGGTTGCGGACTGCGACCTGGTGGTCGAGGCCGTCGCCGAGGAACTCGCCGTCAAGCGGGAGGTGTTCCGGGGGCTGGACGCCGTGTGCCGTCCGGGCGCGGTACTGACGACGACGACGTCGAGCCTGCCGGTGGTGGAGTGCGCTGCGGTCACCTCGCGGCCCGAGGACGTGCTCGGCATGCACTTCTTCAATCCGGCGCCGGTGATGCGGCTGGTGGAGGTGGTCGGCACGGTGCTGACGGCGCGGGACGCGCTGGGGACGGTCCACGAGGTGTGCGCGCGGCTGGGCAAGCACCCCGTCGGGATCGACGACCGGGCCGGTTTCATCGTTAACGCCCTGCTGTTCCCGTACCTCAACGGCGCGGTGCGGCTGCTGGAGGACCGCCGGGCGGTCGCCGGGGAGATCGACTCGGTGATGACGCGCGGCTGTGGCTATCCGATGGGGCCGCTGACGCTGCTGGACACGATCGGCCTGGACGTGTCGCTGCAGATCCAGAACAGCCTGCACGCCTCGTTCCGGGAGCCGTCGCTGGTGCCGGCCCGGCACCTGGAGCACCTGGTGGACGCGGGGTACCTGGGGCGCAAGAGCGGCCGCGGCTTCCACACGTACTAGGGCTGCCGGCGGGTCACGCGGGGGCCGCCGCGGTGGGCGCGCCAGCGGTCCATCAGCGAGTCCAGTTCCGCCTTCACGAAGTCGAAGAAGTCGGCCGTCTCCTCGGCCCGCAGGCCCGCCGGCGTGCCGGGACCGAGGACCTGGATCCCCTGCTTGAGGGTGGCCGCCCAGCGGTTGAGCATCTGGTCCCGGTTGGTGACCGCCTCGTACCAGAGGTCCGCGTGGATCCGGTAGATCTCCCGCCGCCCGCCCGGTGCCCGCTCGCGGCCGACCATGTGCACCTGGGCCAGGTAGCGGACCGCGCCCGATACCGCGGCCGGGCTCACCCTCAGCCGTTGCGAGAGCTCCGCGGCGCTCAGCGCGCCCGCGTCCTCGGCGAGCAGGCACGCGAAGACGCGGGAGGCCATCCGCGGCATGCCGGCGGCCACCAGGTCGGCGGCGAACCGTTCGACGAAGGCCGAGACCTCCTCGCTGTAGGCCCGCTGTCCGCTTTCACCGGCGCTCGTGTCCATGGTGTCTCCCCCGTGATCGATCGTCAGACGATCCCTTTCGCTATCTTCACGATATTCTGAAACTAAGGTATCTTCCGACAGTGTGATGAAGGCAATCGAGATTGCCGGACTGTACAAGTCGTTCGGCCGCACGCACGCGCTGAAGGGCCTCGACCTGACCGTCGAGAAGGGTGAGGTGCACGGCTTCCTCGGCCCCAACGGCGCCGGCAAGTCCACCACCCTGCGCATCCTCCTCGGCCTGATCCGCGCCGACCGCGGCCGCGTGCGGCTGCTGGGCGGCGACCCCTGGCGCGACGCGGTCGCCCTGCACCAGCGGATCGCGTACGTTCCCGGCGACGTGAACCTGTGGCGCAACCTCTCCGGCGGCGACGCCGTCGGCTTCCTGACGGGGCTGCGCGACAACACCGACCCCCGGCTGGCCAAGGAGCTGATGGAACGCTTCGAGGTCGACCCGGGCAAGAAGGGCCGCGCGTACTCCAAGGGCAACCGGCAGAAGCTCGCCCTGGTCGCCGCCTTCGCCGCCGACGCCGAGCTGCTCGTCTTCGACGAACCCACCTCCGGCCTCGACCCGTTGGCCGAGGAAGTCTTCCAGAGCTGCGTCGGCGAGGCCACCGACGAGGGCCGTACGGTCCTGCTCTCCAGCCACATCCTCGCCGAGGTCGAGGCGCTGTGCGACCGCGTCAGCATCGTCCGGGACGGGCGCACGGTCGAGACCGGCACCCTCGCCCGCATGCGGCACCTGTCGCGGACCTACGTCACGGCCGAACTCGCCGCACCCGTCGAGGGCCTCGAGGACCTCGACGGGGTCCACGGCCTGGAGGTGCACGGCACGGAGGTGACCGCCGAGGTCGACGAGGAGCACCTCGGCGCGTTCCTGCGGGTGCTGTCCCGGACGGGCGTGCGCAGCCTCGTCAGCCGGCCCCCGAGCCTCGAGGAGCTGTTCCTGCGCCACTACCGCCCCGAGGCCGAGCCGGCGTCCGCCGGATCCCCGGGGCCGGGCTGAGGGCCGCGGCGGCGCGGCGGCGCCGCCTCACCCCTCCCCGACAGCAGCAGCCCCTTGCGGGTCTTGCCCATCGCGTTGCGCGGCAGCGAGGCGACGAACCGCACCTCGCGCGGCCGCTTGTGCACCGACAGGCGCGCGGCCACGAAGTCCGTGAGCTCGGCCCCCGTCACCCCCGAGGCCACGACGAACGCCACGACGCGCTGGCCCAGATCGGAGTCCGGTACCCCGACCACGGCGGCCTCGGCCACGCGCGGGTGGTCCAGGAGCGCGTTCTCGATCTCGCCCGCCCCCATCCGGTAGCCCCCCGACTTGATCATGTCGACGGAGGCCCGGCCCACGATGCGGTGGGTGCCGTCCGCGTCGATCGCCGCGATGTCGCCCGTGCGGAACCAGCCGTCCTCGGTGTACGAGGCAGCCGTGGCCTCGGGCCGCCCCAGGTAGCCGGAGAACAACGTGGGTGCGGTCAGCTGGAGTTCACCGATCTCCTCCCCGGGCCCGGCCGCGATCCGCGTACGGACGCCGGGCAGCGGCGTCCCCACCGCGCCCGGCCGCAGCGGGCCGTCCGCGCGGCCGCTCACCGTGATCAGGGTCTCCGTCATCCCGTACCGCTCGACCGGCCGGCCGCCCGTCAGCTCCTCCAGGCCGCGGAAGACCCGCTCCGGAAGCGGGGCGCTGCCCGAGACCAGCAGCCGTGCGGAGCGCAGCGCCCGGGCCCGCTCGGGTTCCCCCACGACGCGGGACCACACGGTGGGCACCCCGAAGTACAGGCTCCCGCCCGCGCCGGCGTACGCGGCCGCGGTGGGCCGGCCGGTGTGCACCAGGCGGCTGCCGGTGCGCAGCGCGCCGAGGACGCCGAGGACCAGGCCGTGCACGTGGAACAGCGGCAGCCCGTGGACCAGGGTGTCCTCGGCGTTCCACTGCCAGGCCCCGGCGAGGGCGTCCAGGCCGGCGGTGATGGCGGCGCCGTCGAGGACGACGCCCTTGGGGGCGCCGGTGGTACCCGAGGTGTACAGGATCATCGCGGGGGCGTCGGCCGCCGGCGCGGGGCCGCTCCAGGCGGCCCGGCGGGCGAAGTCCACCGTGACGGGGCAGGCGCCCGAGTCGCGCAGGACGTGCTCGCGTTCGGCGACGCCGGCGTCGGGCGGTACGGGCACCACGGGCACCCCGGCCAGCAGGCAGCCGGCCACCGCGGCGACGGTTTCCAGGGAGGCCGTGGCCTCGACGGCGACGGCGGGGGCGCCGGCCACGTCGGCGGCCACCGCCCCGGCCGCGCCCAGCAGTTCCTCGTACGAGGCGGTCCGGCCGGCGACGGTGACCGCGTCCGCACGGTCCCCGTACACCCCTTGCAGCGCCGTGAGCACGGATGTCTCTCCTTACGTCGGTACGTGGCGACGCGTGGCGCGTCGGTCGGTCGGTCCTGCGGCGGTACGGCCGCCCGCGGCTCAGGCGGCGGCGCGCAGGCGCCACACCCCGGGCCGGGTCTCCGTCCAGTCCGGCAGCGGAAGGCCGCCGCGCACCTGGCGCAGCCAGCGGACCGCGTACGCCTCGCGCCGCCGGTCGCCGAGCCGTGCCGCCAGGGCCAGGCACTGCGCGAAGTGCGGCTCGGCGGCGGCGGGGCCCTCGGTCTCCAGGGCGAGCAGGGCCCGGACCCGGCGGGCCTCGTAGTGGTCGCGGGGGGCGGCGGGCGCCGCGTCGAGGACCTGGCCGATCAGCCGGGCGGCCTCCGTGACGGCCGAGGATTCCAGGCTCAGTTCGGCCAGGCCCGTCAGGGCGCGGTCGCGCTCGGGCCGGGCGTCGGCGCCGTCGGCGGCCCTCAGGGCGCGCCGGTAGAGGCCGCGGGCCGTGTCGGTGCGGCGGCGCTGCCAGGCCAGGTCGCCGAGCGAGCACAGCAGCCGGGACTGGGCGCCGAGGTCACCGGAGTGCTCGGCCGCGTCCAGGGCCCGGGAGTGCGCGCGTTCCCAGTCGTCCCAGGCCGCGTGGGCCTCCAGGGGGGCGGTGAGGCCGTCGGCGAGGCGCACGGTGTGGACCCAGAGTCCGGCCGCGTGGGCCCGGTCCAGGACCGAGGTCAGGGCGGTGCGGCGGTGCGCGAACCACTCGGCGGCGTGCGGCAGCCCACCGGCCTCCTGTGCCTCGGCGGCCAGGGCCCCGGCGAGCCGGGCCACGGCCCGCGCCGCCTCGCCGGGGGGCTCCTCGGCGTCGAGGAGCTCGCCGGCCAGCAGCCGCCACAGCACGTGCAGGCGGTAGCCGCCGCGCGGTCCGGCGCGCAGCAGCCGGGCTTCCACGAGGCTCTCCAGCAGGGCTTCGGCGGCCGGTTCGGGGGTGCCGAACAGGGCGGCCGCGTCGGCGGTGGGGAAGGGGCCGGCGGGCAGCAGTCCGAGCAGCCGGAAGGCGCGCCGCACGGGTTCGCCGGCCTCGTCGTACGCGCCGCGCAGGGCCGCGTCCAGACCGGGGTCCGCGGAGCGCAGCTCGGGGAGCCGGGCGTGTTCGTCGGACAGCCGGGCGGCCAGGGAGGCCACGCTCCAGTGCGGACGCGCGGCCAGCCGGCCCGCGAGGGCCCGTACGGCCGAGGGCAGCCGCCCGCAGGCCTCGACGACGGCGGCGCAGGCCCCGTCGGGCCCGTCGTCCTCCCCCTCCCCCTCCCCGCCGCGCCCCGAGGCGGTCAGCAGCAGCCGGCGGGCCTGGGCCGGGGCGAGGACGTCCAGCAGGTGCGCCCGGGTGACCGGGAGGGCCGGGGTCCGGCGGGCGGTCAGCAGCGCGGTGCTGCCGGGGGTCGTGGGCAGCAGGGGGCCGGCCTGCGCCGCGCCGGCCGCGTCGTCGAGCACGAACAGCATCCGGCGGCCCCGGGTGAGGCGCTCCAGGGTGCGGCGCAGCCCGTCGAGGTCCTCGGGCAGCGGCCCGGTGACCCGGCAGCGGAGCAGCAGCCGGGTGAGGGCGGCGGCGGGGTCGAGCGGTGCGCCGGTGTCGTCGCGCAGGGACAGGAAGACCCGGCCGTCGGGGAAGAGGTCGCCGGCGCGGTGCGCGGCGGCGAGGGCGAGGGCGGTCTTGCCCGCGCCGGAGGGGCCGGTGAGCGCGACGCAGCCGCCCGCGGGGACGTCCCGCAGGAGCGTCTCCAGCGCGGCGAGGTCCTCGTCGCGTCCGGTGAACAGCGGGTCGGGGGCGGGGAGTTCCCACACCGGCCCGGTGACCGGCGGCAGTGCGGGGTCCGGCCCGGCGGGCGGCGCCGCGCTCGGTGCCGCGGCGGGGGCGGGGGCCGCGGCGGGGGCGGCGGCCGCGCCCCGGCCGCCCGCGGGGCGCAGCAGTGCGGTGTCCCCGTCGAGGATGCGGCCGTGGAGCTGCTGGAGGGGCGGCCCCGGCTCGATGGCCAGTTCGTCGACGAGGGTGCGCCGCAGCCGGGCGAAGACCTCCAGCGCGTCGGCCTGCCGGCCGGTGCGGTAGAGCGCCACCATCAGGTGGGCGTGGAACTCCTCGCGCATCGGCAGCTCCGCGGCGAGCGCCCGCAGTTCACCGACGAGGTCGTGGTGGCGGCCCAGGTGCAGGTCGGCCCGGATGCGCTGCTCCAGTGCGGCCGTGCGCAGTTCGCCGAGGCGGATGGCGGTGCTGCCGAGCACCGCCCCGTGGGGGGTGTCGGACAGCAGGGGCCCGCGCCACAGCGCGAGCGCGCGGCGCTGGAGGTCGGCGGCGGCGCCGGCGTCCTGGCGGGCCATGGCGGCGCGGCCCCGGGCGTGCAGGTCCTCGAAGGCGGTCAGGTCCAGCCGGTCCGGGTCGAGCCGCATGAGGTAGCCGGGCGGCCGGGTGACCAGGCAGTCGCGGCCCGCGTCGGGGTCCGCGGCGTGCAGGAGCTTGCGCAGCTGCGAGATGTAGACCTGGAGCGTGGTCGTCGCGGTGCGCGGCGGGTCCTCGCCCCACAGTTCGTCGATGAGGCTGCCCACGGACACGATCTCGTTGGGCCGTACGAGCAGCGTCGCGAGGACCACGCGGATCTTGGCCGCGCGGGGGGTGACGCGGTGCGCGTACGGGCCGGCCGCGTCCACCTCCAGTGGCCCCAACACCCGAAATCGCATGCAGCCCCCGTTCCTCGGCACTCCGGTGGCGCGGGTGGCGGCGGACTCCCCCCGCTCCGGCCCTCGCCACCCTAGGGCCGGGCGCACCCCCGGCTTCGGACAGCCGGACCCCTGATCCGGCGCCGCGCACCCTGGCCCGGGACCCGCAAGCCAGGCTTTAGGGGCGGTGTGGAGCATGCCGAGGCGTTGGCGGCAGGGGCGCCGGGCGTTCGGCAGTTGCCCCGGGTGCGCCAGAAGGGGGCTGACGTTGACTGGATTCGCTACGTTCACCGAGGTGCTCCGCGGCCGGGCCGCGGTTCTCGGCGAGCGCGACGCTCACGTGTTCCTCGGTGACGCCCCGGGCGCCGCCGCCGAGCACCTCACGTACGGGGAGCTGGACCGGGCGGCCAGGGCCATCGCGGTACGGCTGCGCGAGCACGGCGCCCTGGGGCAGCCGGTGCTGCTGCTGTACCCGCCGGGCCCCGGGTTCCTGAAGGCGTTCGCCGGCTGTCTGTACGCCGGTGCCGTCGCCGTGCCGGCGCCGCTCCCCGGTGACCGGGGCGAGCGGCTGCAGCGCGTGTCGGGGATCATCCGCGACACCGGCGCGCGGCTGGTGCTGACCGACTCCGCGCACGCCCCCGACGTATCGCTGTGGCTGGCCATGGCGGGCCGGGGCGAGACGGTGTGCCTGGCCACCGACGTGGAGGAGGGGCTGGACGCCGGGGCCTGGCAGCCGCCCCGCACCGGCCCGGACGACCTGGCGTTCCTCCAGTACACCTCGGGTTCGACCTCCCGTCCGCGCGGGGTGATGGTCAGTCACCGCAACCTCCTCGCCAACATGGAGGCCATGCGCGGCGTCCTGGGATCGACCCCCGGGGACGTGTTCGGCAGCTGGCTGCCGCACTACCACGACATGGGACTCGTCTGTCATCTGCTGCACCCGCTGTGGCTGGGCGCCTCGTCGGTGCAGATGTCCCCCACCGCATTCGTCAAGCGGCCGGTGCGCTGGCTGCGGTCGATCGGCGAGTACGGGGTGACCATCGGCGGCGGCCCCAACTTCTGCTACGACCTGTGCCTGCGCCGGATCACGGACGACCAGCTCGCCGGCCTGGACCTGAGCAGCTGGCGGCTGGCGGTCAACGGCGCCGAACCGGTGCGCCACCGGACCCTGGAGGCTTTCGCCGAGCGCTTCGCCGCGGCCGGTTTCCGCCGCGGGAGCCTCTTCCCGGCCTACGGGCTCGCCGAGGCCACGCTCGTCGTGTCCGGCGGCACGCCCGGCCGCGGCCCGCGCACCCTGACCGTCGACGCGGCCGGCCTCGAGTACGACGAGCTGCGCCCGCCGCGCCCCGGCCTGCCGGTGCGGACCCTGGTCGGGAGCGGCACCGTACGCGGCTTCGACGTGCGGATCGTGGAGCCGGTGGTCGGCCGCGAGCTGCCCGAGGGGCGGGTCGGGGAGATCTGGGTGCGCGGCGACAGCGTCGCCCAGGGCTACTGGCGGCGTCCCACCGACACCGCCCGCACCTTCCACGCCATGGTGGACGACGGGGACAGCGGCTTCCTGCGCACCGGAGACCTCGGGGTGATCGACGGGGACGAGCTGTACGTCACCGGCCGCCTCAAGGAGATGATCATCCTCAACGGGCGCAACATCTACCCGCAGGACGTCGAGTGGGCGGTGCGCGAGGGGGAGCCGGCCCTCGGGGCCGGCCAGGGCGCCGTCTTCACCGTGGACGCGGACCGCGAGCAGCTCGTCGTCGTGCACGAGGTGCGCCCCGAGACCGCGGACTGGGAGACGCTGCGCGCCCTCGCCCGGCGCATCCAGGTCCTCATCGGCCAGGACTTCGACGTGCCCGCGGCCAACGTGCTCCTGGTGCGTCCCGGCACCCTGCGCCGTACCACCAGCGGCAAGATCCAGCGGACCCTGATCCGCAAGCTGTTCCTGGAGGGCGGGGTCAGCGGCGAGTACGAGGTCCTCGACCCGGCCGTGCACGCCCTGGTCCGGCCGCGCGACAGGCTGCTCGGCAACGACCTGCTGCGGCCCTCCGCCCGCACCGCCGCGGAGACGGCGTGGTGAGCACCGTCGCCGTCGCCGCCGGACCGGCCCCCCGGGCGCCGGTGCGGCGGCCCGCGCCGTCGCCGGAGTCGACGAGCGGCCGGGTCCGGGCCGCCGCGCTGGAGACCCTGCTCGGCGACCCGGCGGAGCCCGCCAACCCGGCCGGGCACGGCGCGCTGCTCGCCTCCGACCGGGCGGCCGCGCTGTCCCCGGAGGCGGAGGGGCTGCTCGACGGCTTCGGGATGCACCGCGAGTTCGTGCCGCGCGAGCTCGGCGGCCGCTTCGACTCCCCCGAGGGCCTGCTGCGGGTGATGCGGCCGGTGTTCCGCCGGGACGTCTCCCTCGGCATGGGCTACGGCATGACCACCTTCATGGCCGCCTCGGACGTGTGGATGCGCGGCAGCGAGGAGCAGCGGTCGTGGCTGGCCGGCCTGCTGCTGGCCGGTTCGAAGGCGGCCATAGCCCAGCACGAGACCGCGCACACCAACGACTTCGTGCGCAACCAGATCTCCGCGGACCTTGCCCCCGGCGGCGGCCTGTCCCTCACCGGGGCGAAGCCGGTGGTCAACAACCTGCACCGGGCCGACGCCCTGGTGCTGTTCTGCCGTACCGGCGGGCACTTCCCCGGCGGGACGCAGAGCGCCCTGCTGCTGGACCCGCGCACCCTGCCGGCCGGCCGCTACCGCACCGAGCGGCGCCCCGCCGCGCTGGGCCTGCGCTCCTGCTTCTTCTCGGGCGTGCGCTTCGACGACTGCCCGGTGCCCGCCGACGCCCTGCTCGGCGCGCCCGGCAGCGGCGTCGCGACCTCGCTGCAGTCGTTCCAGATGAGCCGCACGCTGATGGCCTCGCTGTCGGTGGCCGCCGTGGACACCAGCCTGCGCACGGCCGTCCTGGTGGACCGTCAGCGGGGGCCCGGCGCGGCGGGCACGGCGCCGGTGGACCCGCAGCACACGGCGAACACCCTGACCGGCGCCTTCGTGAACCTGCTCCTGTACGACTGCCTGGCGGTCGTCGCCACCCGGGCGCTGCACCTGCTGCCGGCCGAGACCAGCGTGTACTCGGCTGCCGTGAAGCTGCTGCTGCCGCGGGTGCTGATCGAGACGATGTACGACCTGTCCACCGTGCTGGGCTCGCAGCTGTACACGCGGGACGGCACCGTCGGCGTCCTGCAGAAGCACATCCGGGACGTGCCGGTGATCAGCCTCGGCCACGCGGGGACGGTCGCCTGCCAGGCGACGGTCATCCCGCAGCTGAAGCACCTGGCGAGCCGCTCCTGGTTCGCCGAGGAGGAGGCACCCGCCGCGCTGTTCCAGCCCGACGCGCCCCTGCCGGCGTTCCGCTACGACGCCCTCGCGCTGGCCGGCGGACGCGACAGCCTCAGCGCCTCGCTGCTGGCGGCCGCCGCGGAACCGGCGGGCCGCGACCCGGTGGAGCGGGCCCTGCGCACGATGGCGGAGCACCTGGTGGAAGAGCTGCGGGACCTGCGCCGGCGGGTCCTCGCACTGCCGCCGCTGGACGGGGGGACGCCGGTGGGGCCGGCCTGGTTCGCGCTGACGGACCGCTACGTGCTGGTCCTGGCGGCCGCGGCCGTGCTCGGCGTACGCCGCCACAACCGCCACGGCCTCGACCCGTTCCTGGCCGATCCGGCCTGGGCGGCGGCCGCCCTGCACCGCATCGCGTCCCGGCTGGGCACCGCGCCCGTGGAGCTGCCCCCCGCGTGCCTGGCGCGCGTCCACCAGGAGGTCCTGGCCCGCTTCGGGGACCGGCGCAGCTACGACCTGCACAACACCCCGCTTCCCGGCTGACGGGCGACGGCCCCGACCACCGCCCCCCCTAGCCCGCACGCAAGGAGTCCAGGGATGTCCCTGCCCGTGTCGCCGCACAGCGCGGCCCCGCTGCACCACTGGCTGACCGACCGCCTCGCCGTCTACCTCGACCGGCTGCCGGAGAGCATCGACCCCACCGTGCCGCTCGCCGAGTACGGCATGGACTCGGTGGGGGCGCTGAGCCTGTGCGGGGACATCGAGGACACGTTCCGCATCGCCGTGGACCCGTCGCTGGCCTGGGACCACCCGACCGTGGTCGCGCTGGTCGCCCACCTCGGCGCCCGGGGCGTGACGGTTCCGGCCGCGGAGGTCTCCCGGTGAGTGCCGCCTCCGTCGCCCTGGTCGGGCTCGACTGCGTCTTCCCGGGCGCGCCGGGCCCCGACGCCTACTGGGACCTGCTGATGCGCGGCGGTGACGCGACCGGGGAGCAGCCGGGCCCGCGCAGGTTCGGGCCGGGGTACGAGACGCCGGTGCGCGGCGGTTTCATCGACGACGCCGACGTGTTCGACAACGACTTCTTCACCGTCTCGCCGCGCGAGGCCGCGGCGATGGACCCGCAGCAGCGGCTGCTGCTCCAGTGCGCCTGGCGGGCGCTGGAGGACTCGGGGCGCTCCCCGCGGTCCCTGGCGGGCGGTGACACCGGGGTGTTCGTCGGCATGATGGGCAGCGAGTGGGGGCAGCTGCACCTGGGTGACTACGGGCGCGTGACCCCGCAGCTGGGCGCCGGGTCCAGTGCCGGCATGGCCGCGAACCGCGTCTCGTACCACCTGGACCTGAAGGGGCCGAGCCTGTCCGTGGACACGGCCTGCTCCTCCTCGCTGGTCGCCGTGCACCTGGCGGTCAACTCACTGCTGTCCGGGGAGTGCGGGACGGCGCTCGCCGGCGGGGTCAACCTGGTCCTGACGCCGGCGCTGGGGCTGGTGTACGCGCAGATGGGTCTGGCCTCGCCGGACGGCCGGTGCAGGCCGTTCAGCGCCGACGCGAACGGCATCGCACGCAGTGACGGCGTCGGGGTGGTGGTGCTGCGGCGGCTGGAGGACGCGCTCGCCGACGGGCAGCGGGTCTACGCCGTCATCCGGGGCACCGCCGTCAACCAGGACGGGCGCAGCAACGGCGTCACCGCGCCGAACCGGCACTCCCAGCGGGAGGTCGTCGCGGCCGCGTACCGCAGGGCCGGGGTCACCCCGGACCAGGTGCGGTTCGTCGAGGCGCACGGCACGGGTACGGCGCTCGGCGACGTCATCGAGTGCGGGGCCCTGGGCGAGGTGCACGGCGTACCGCGCGAGGAGCCGTGCGCGATCGGCTCCGTCAAGGGCAATCTCGGGCACACGGAAGGGGCCTCGGGCATCGCCGGGCTGATCAAGGTGGCGCTCGCGCTGCACCACCGGATCGTGCCGGCGAGCCGGTTCGCGGACCGGGAGAACCCGCAGCTGCGGCTCTCCGAACGGGGGCTGGCCCTGCTGAAGGTCCCGGTCCGGCTGCCCCCCGGTGAGGTCGTGGCGGCCGTGAGCAGCTTCGGCATGGGCGGGACCAACGCGCACGCGGTCCTCGCCGCCGCACCCCGTACGGCCCGTACCCGGCGCCGCCGGGCCGGGGCCGCGCCGGCCGGGGTGTTCACGGTCTCGGCCGACACCCCGGAGGCGCTGCGCCGCAACCTCGCCGCGCAGGCGGAGGCGGTGGCCTCCCGCCCGCGCGGGGACGCCGCCGCGCTGTGCTGGACCAGCAACCGGGTCAAGACGGGGCTGCCCTACCGGGCGGCGTTCACCGCCACCGACACCGTCGAGCTGGCGGCGGCGCTGCGCGGGGCGGCCGAGGACGGACGGCTCGCCGCCGGGATCGCCGACCGGGCCTGGCGTCCGCCGGTCATCGGGTTCCTGTTCACGGGCCAGGGCGTCCAGGAGCCGGGGATGACGGCCGCCCTGTACCGGCAGTCGCCGCTGTACCGGCGCCGGCTCGACGAGGCCGACGCGGCGCTCGCCCCCCACCTGGGCGGCTCGGTGCGCGATCTGCTCCTCGGCGGGGATCCGGCCGTGCACCGCACCCGCTGGGCGCAGCCCGCCCTGTTCGCCGTCGGCCACGCGCTGGCGGCCACGCTGAGCGGCCTCGGTGCGGGTCCGCACGTCGTACTGGGGCACAGCGTCGGGGAGTTCGCGGCCGCCGTGGCCGCCGGGGTGCTCACGCTGGACGGGGCGGCCCGGCTGGTCGCGGAGCGGGCACGGCTGATGGACGCGCTGCCCGAGGGCGGCGGCATGCTGTCGGTGCGGGCGGGGCGCGAAGCCGTCGAGGAGTTCCTCACCACCGGTGCGGGGGTGTCCCTCGCCGCGGTCAACGGCCCGGGGAACACCGTGCTGTCGGGCGGGCTCGCGGCGCTGGAGCGGGTCGCCGCCGTACTGCGCGGGCGCGGTACGCACTGCCGTGCGGTCGGCGTCTCCCACGCCTTCCACTCGCCGCTGATAGCCCCCGTCCTGGAGCCGCTGGCCGCCGCTGCCGCGGGCATCACACCCGCCGCGCCGCGCGTCCCCGTCGCCTCCACCCGGTACGGGCGGCTGCTGGCCGACGAGCCGATGGACGGCGCCTACTGGGCGGGGCAGGCGGCCGGGCCGGTGCTGTTCGCGGACGCGCTGGCCGACCTGGTCGCGCGGACCGCCCCGACCGCGCTGGTGGAGATCGGCCCGGCGCCGCAGCTGATCCAGCTGGCGGGCCGGTCCGGGCTGGCCGACGGGATCCGGCTGCTGCATCCGGCGCCGGGCCGGGACTCGACGGCCCGGGACCTGGCCGAGACCGTCGCCGCCCTGTACCGCTCCGGGCTGGAGCCGCGGTGGGAGGAGCTGTACGAGCCCGCCTGGCGCACGACCGAGCGGCTGCCCCCGTACGCCTTCTCCACCGAGCACCGCTTCTGGCACACCGCGGCCGCCCGCCCGGCGGCCCCGGCGGACCCGGCGGCTCCGTCCGCGCCCCCGGCCGCCTCCGGCGCGGCGGCGACGGCGACGGCCCTCGCGGACGCGGGCGAGCGCGGCGGTTCCGAGGACCCGGTGCTGGCCGCCGTGGTGCGTGCCGTGGTCGAGGTGGGCGGTTATGCGCCCGAACGCGTCGGCCGGCGGTCCCGCTTCTACGAGGACCTCGGCTTCGACTCTGTAATGATCATGCAACTGAAGGACCGGATCGAGACCTCGCTGCCGCAGGCCGGCGGCATCGCGGTGCAGCAACTGCTGCCCGCGCTGCGCTCGGTGGGGACCCTGGCCGACTTCGTCGGCGAGTGGATCAGTGTGGGGGTACGACCGTGACACCTGTGACCGAGACCGCCCTGTACGTCGTGGGCACGGGCACCGCCCTGCCCGGTGACCCGGTGGACAACGCCACGCTGGGCAAGGTGTTCGGGATCAGCGAGGAGTGGATCGACCTCTTCGTGGGGACCCGGAGCCGGCACTTCTGCTGGGACCTGGGCACCGGCATCCTCACCCACAGCCTCGCCGACCTGTGCGCCGAGGCCGCCGGGCGTGCCCTCGCCGGCTCCGGGCTCGCCCCCGCCGACCTCGACTTCCTGATCCTGGCCACCGCCACGCCCGACACCCTGCTGCCCACCACGGCGACCGTGGTCGCCGACCGGCTGGGCCTCAGTCACCTGCCCGCCTTCCAGCTCCAGGCGGGCTGCTCGGGTGCCGTGCAGGCGCTGGACGTGGCCCGCGCGCTGCTCGCGGGCGGCCACCGCGCGGGGCTCGTCGTCGGCGGGGACGTCACCGACCGGTTCCTCGACCCGGAGCGCGAGGCGGTCAGCCTGCCCACGGAGGAGCTCGTCAACTACGTGCTGTTCGGCGACGGGGCGGGAGCGGCCGTGGTGGCCGCGGAGCCCGTCGGCGAGGCCATCGCCGTGCGGAGCCTGCTGCACCGTTTCACCGGGCGCGGCCGCGCCCCCGGCCAGATCGTCGACTGGCAGGGCGCGGCCCGCCCCGCCGCCGGCCGGCAGATGCTGTTCGAGGACTACAAGGCCATCGAGGAGAGCGTTCCCGCCATGGCCTCGGAGATCTTCTGGGAGCTGCTGGCCGACGCCGGCTGGCGCCGCGAGGACCTCGACTACGTCCTTCCCCCGCAGCTTTCGGGGCGGATGACGGCCCGCATCACCGAGCACATGGACGTGGCGGAGCTGCGCGAGGTGTCGTGCGTGGCCGACACCGGGAACACCGGCAACGCCCTGCCCCTGATCCAGCTCGACCGGCTCGCCGGAGAACTCGGCGACGGCGAGCGGGCCCTGGCGGTGGTGGTCGAGTCCAGCAAGTGGATCAAGGGCGGGCTGGCGCTGGAGCGCGTCCCGGAGCCGGGGACCGCCGGATGACCGCCCCCGCCGCCCCGGCCGCGCCCGGTCCCGCCGACCCGGCCGCCCCCGCCGGCCCCGCCCCGGACGCTCCCACCACGGCCGCCGACCCGGTGCGGGAGCTGCGCGCCCTGCACCGCGCGGGCCGGCTCGCCGGGGAATGGCCGCGCGTCGCCCCGCTGCTGGCCGAGCTGACCGACCACGGGGACCGGGAGCCCGAGGCCGTCCGTACCGACCTGGTGCGCGCCGGCCGGGTCCTGGCCGCGCTCCCGGCGGCGGACGTCCTCGCCCGCCATCCGGACACCCCCCTGGTCACGGTGGCCGTCACCGGTCACTCCACCCTGGCCCAGCTCACCGACCCGCTGGTCGCCGAGCTGGCCCGGCACGGGCTGCTCTCCCGGGTGCTGTCCGGGGACCACGGCGCCTACCTGCGCGACCTGCTCGACGGCGGCGATCTGCGCCGTCGGCGGCCCGGCCTGACCCTGTGCGTACTCGACGCCGACGCCGTCTTCGACGAGCTGCCGGAGCCCTGGACCGGGCAGGACGTGGAGGCCGGCTGTGCCCGGCTGCTGGAGCGGCTGCGCGCGGTCACCGCCGCCCACGCGGCGGACGCGGCGGGGCCGCTCGTCCTGAACACCCTGCCCCTGCCCCGGATCCGCCTCCAGCAGCTCGTCGGGCAGCGGGAGCGGGCCCTGCTCGGAGCGGTGTGGCGGGAATTCAACGCCCGGCTGCTGCGGCTGGCCGACGAGCACCCGGCGGTGGCCGTGGTCGACCTGGAGCCGCTGATCGCCGAGGGCGGCCCGGCCTGCGACCCCCGCCTGGCCCTGTATACGCACGCCCCGTACACGGAGCAGCTGCTCGCCGCCTACGCCCGGGAGGCGGTGCACGTGCTGCGCGCCCACCGGGGCATGACCCGCAAGTGCCTGGTCCTGGACCTCGACGGCACCCTGTGGGCGGGGATCCTCGGCGAGGACGGCCCCGAGGGGATCACGGCCGCCGCCGGCACCCTGGCCGGGGAGCCGCACGCGGCCCTGCAACGCACCGCGCGGCAGCTCGCCGCCCAAGGGGTCCTGCTGGCCGTCAGCAGCAAGAACGATGCCGGTCCGGTCCTCGGCGTGCTCCGCGACCACCCGGACATGGTGCTGCGCGAGCGGGACTTCGTACGCGTCCACGCCCACTGGGAGCCCAAGGACGGCAGCCTGCGGGACATCGCCGCCGCCCTCGGCATCGGAACGGACGCGCTGGTGTTCGCCGACGACTCCCCCGCCGAGCGCGCCCTGGTGCGGGCCCGGCTCCCCGCCGCCGCCGTGGTGCCGCTGGGCACCGAACCGGCCCTGCACGTCACCCGGCTGCTGGCGGACGGCTGGTTCGACACCCCCCGGCTGACCGGCGACGACCTCGCCCGCACCGCCCGCTACCACGAGGCCGCCGCCCGCGCGGAGCTGGAGCAGGGCAGCGGATCGTACGAGGAGTACCTGCGCGGTCTGGGCGTCCGCGTCCGGATCGCGCCGCCACGGCCGTACGAAGCCGACCGGATCGCCCAGCTGTCGCTGCGCACCAACCAGTTCAACCTCACCGGTGAACGGCTCGGCGCGGACCGCGTCGCCGCGCTCGCCGCCGACCGCGCGTGCCTGCTGCTCGGGGTGCACGTCGGCGACCGGTTCGGCGACAGCGGCCTGGCCGGCGCGGTCCTCGGCCGGTACGCGGACGACGGGCTGCACCTGGACGGCTTCTGGCTCAGCTGCCGGGTGTTCGCGCGCGGGGTCGAGCAGGCCGTCCTCGCGACCCTGCTGGCGCACGCGGCGGACCGCGGCCTGCCGGCCGTGCACGCCCGGCACCGGCCGACCGCCAAGAACACCAGGACGGCCGGCTTCTACCCCTCACTGGGCTTCGCCGAGACCGCCGCGGACCCCGACGGCTCACTGCGCTACCGCCACGACCTGGCCGCACCGCCCTCCGTACCCGACCACTTGACCATCGACGCACAGCTCGGAGGGGACGACGATGAGCCTGCCGGAACCACCCGCTGATCTCCCGGGCTTCCTCGCCCTGATCAGTGACGAACTCGGACTGGAGCTGACCGAGGAGCAGGCCCGCGCCGACCTGGACACCCTGCCGTCCTGGGACTCCGTGCACCTGCTCCGGCTGGTCATGCTGATCGAGCAGGAGACGGGCCGCCGCGTGCCCGTCTCCGCCGTGCTGCGCGCCCGCAGCATCGCGCAGGTCCACACCGAGGTACTGGCCGCCTCCGGCGCCCGGCCCGCGGCCCGGGGCGGTGCGCGGTGACCGCGCCCGCGTCCGTGGCCCCGGGCGATCCGATCGCGGTGCGCGCCGACGGCACCGACTGGGGGGCGGTCCGCGCGGACCTGCGCACCTACGGGACGGCCCTGGTGTACGGCACCCTCGCCAACTGGCGTCCCCGGAACGCCGACGGGCCCGCCCTGCGGGCCGTGCTGGGCCGTGACTGGGCCCGCTACAACGACATCGCGCACGAGGACATCCGGGAGCGGTACGCGGCGTCGCGCAGGCTGCTCAAGCACGCGGCCGCGGCGGCCCTGCACGCGGACGCCGCGGACCTCGAACTGACCTACGGGCCCACGGGACGCCCGTACCTGCGCGGCTGCGACCAGATCGACATCAGCCTCAGCCACACCGGGGACCTGCTGCTGGTGGGCCTGACCACGCGCGGGCTCGTCGGCGTCGACGCGGAGCTCGCGGACCGGCAGATCTACAGCAAGGGCCTCGACCGGCACATCTGCACCCCGGCCGAGCGCCTGCACCTCGCCGGGCTGGACCCGGAGCGGCGCAATCCGCGTCTGGTGCGGCTGTGGACCCTGAAGGAGGCGTACAGCAAGGCCATCGGACAGGGCATGCAGTTCCGGTTCACCGAGTTCGGCTTCGGGCCCGACGACCGTCCGGCCCGCGTGCACCGGCCCGACGGCACCCCCGGCGCGGGCGCCGAGTGGGCCTTCCGCACGTACGGCCTCGACGTCGGCGGTGTCGCGTTCTGCGTCAGCGCGGCCGTGTACGACGCGGGGCTGGGCCGCACCCTGGACACCGAGATCACCACCATGCTCGACGCCGAGGCCGCCGACGCCCTGGGGCGCGCGCTGCGGGCCGCCACCGGCTGACCGCTGCCGCGGCGGCCGCGGCCGGCCCGCCGGCGGACGGCCCCGTCAGTGGTCCTCCACGACCACGGTGGTCGCCTCCAGGACGGTGCGGCCCGCCTGGGTGAGGGTCAGGGTGAGGGGCGCCGTACGCCGGCCCGCGGCGTCCCGGCCCGGCCCGCCGGTCACCGCGGCGCAGCGCAGCGGCAGGTCGGCCTCGGCGTACCCGCGCACGTGGACCTGGAGCGAGGCGAGGGCGCTGCGCCCGGGTTCGAAGCAGTGGCCGCGCCCCACGGTCAGCAGGGACGTCTGGCGCAGGGCTTCCAGCAGTGCCGGCGCGGGCACGTGCCCGTCCCGCGCGGCCTCCTCGCCGAGCCGGTGCCGGGGCACGGCCACCCCGACCGACAGCCGCCCGTCGCGGGGGCCGGTGGGGCCGTGCAGCAGGACGCCGGCCGGATCGCGGCGCCCCACCTCCGCGGCGTCGACCGGGCCTCCGACGGGGACCGGGTGGTCCTGGCCGGCCGTCGGGCGGAGCGCTGCCAGCCTGCTGTGCTCGCGGTGGTCGCGGTGCACCATCGGGGCGAGGAAGACGAGGTTCGCCGTGCCCGTGGCGCAGGGCACGTCGTCGATCTCGAGCGCGGTACGGAACTCCAGCGCGCGCGGCACCCCGTCGATGACCTTGTCCGGGCGGACGCTCATCGTGGTCGCCAGCCGCCCGGGGGCGGCGCCGGGCCGGCTGCGCCACGGTCCGATGTCGCTCACCTCGATGCCCACCCGGTAGAAGATGCCGGTGCGCTGCGCGGGCACGCGGAAGTGGGTGCGGCCGATGAACTCGCCGACCTCCCGGACCATGTCGGCCGCCGCGACCAGGTCGTGGAAGTGACCGGGGCCGTCGTCGAACAGCGGGTGCGGGTTCGTCAGGTCGCCGAGCAGGACGAACTCCTCCGCCACGGGCGGCGCGGCGGCACCGCCGTGCCGTGCCCAGGGCTGCGGACGGTGCACCAGGTGCCGTGCGGCGGTCCCGGCGGTGGTCGGTCCCGCGGCGATGACTGCGGTGTCCATGGCTGGCCCTCCCTCGGGCCCCACCGGGTGCTGAGGCCGCACGCACCAGGCTGCCGGGGGTCCGGCGGGAGGAACCAGCCGTCGGGCCTGGCAGGTTGCTGCCCGTCAGCTAGTACCCAGCCCGGCGGCGTCCCCCGCTCCGGCGCCCGAGGGGGAGAAGTCGGTGCCGAGGAGCCCGTAGAACGCGACGTTGACACCCGTCTGGAACCGGCTGGTGGACTCCATCTCCTCCATGATCCGGGCGATGTGGCGGCGGCAGGTGCGCACCGACATGCCGAGCCGGCGGGCCACCATCTCGTCCTTGTGGCCCTGCGCCATGAGCCGGATGATCGACCGCTTGAGGTCGTCGGCGATGTCGGCGGCGTCCTCCTCCCCGGGGGTGAACGGCGTGGCCCCGGCCCACATGTGGTCGTAGACCTTGCACAGGAAGGCGACGAGCGTGGGCTCGCGGACCACGATCGCGCCCGGGGAGCGGCCCTCCACCCGCTGCTCGGGCAGGAAGGCCACCTCGCGGTCGTAGATGAGTATCCGGTCGACCAGTTCGTCCGTGGTGCGCACCTCGGCGCCCTCGGCCGTCACCGCGCGCACGTAGTCCGTCGTCGCCAGGTCGCTGCGGACGGTGTGCTGGTACAGGTGCCGGACGTGCACGCCGCGGTGCAGCCGGGCGAGGGTCAGGGGCAGGGCCGTCTCCATGGCGCCGGGCCGGCGGGAGCCGCCCGGCTGGGAGGTGAGCAGCTCGCCGCGGCAGCGCGTACCCCATTCGTCCAGCATCGACTGGAGCACGCCCACGTCGCTGATGACGTCGAAGGCCTCCTCCTGATTGCGCCTGCGGCGGGTTTCGAAGTAGGCGGGCAGCAGTCCCAGCATCTGCGTCTTCACGCTGCTCACCGCCTGCTGCATCTCGCGGATCTCGGCCTCCGCCGGGCCCACCAGGTCCGCGGCCGCCGCGTCCGGGCTCACCGGGACGAGTTCGTCCGGGCGGCCGGGCATGGGGCGGAGCAGGCGGAGCGTGGTGAGCGCCTCCTCCACCCGCCCGGCCTCCAGCTGCGTCATGCGCAGGGCGGACGCGATCTCAGCACGCACGAAACGTCCTAACAGAACGGCGTGTTGATAGGCGGACGCGCTCGCGTCGTCCAACTCGCCGAACTCGGACCCGTGTAGGGAACTCCCCGACATCCCGTTTGACACCCCCATGTGCTGACAGGACTTGCTGCCAGGCAACTTTACGCCTGCCCTTTTTCCTTGGAGACGCCGTGTCCGCTGGTCAGGATGGTCCCGCAAACGAAAGTTGTCGACACGGGGGTCAGACATGAACAGCTCTTCCATCCGAAATGCCGCCACCGCCATCGTTCTGGCGTTCGGTCTGTGGGGGATGGTCCCGGCCACCGCCGCGCAGGCGTCCGGCTCCGGCACCGGAACCGGCACGGCGGTGACCGCTCCCCAGTCCCTCGCCGAACTGAGCGTGATCGAGTCGGCCGCCGACTGCCCGCTGGACGACCGCTGGGAGCTCGCCTGCCTGTGACCCGGCCTTTAGCAGGTCACAAGCGCGGGAGGGCATGATCCGGGCACGGGCTCCCGGATCCCCCGCCGGTAGAGCCGGGCCGTTCAGCCCCGCCTGTTCCGGAAAAGTTTTTCCGGAACAGGCGGGGCTTTCGGCATCATCCGGGCGGCCGGAATAGTCAAAACATACCGCCCGCGGCACTTGTGCCCGGCAGTAGTCAGCGGATATGCGCACTCAAACCGACGACATGCGCGACCTGGGTACGCGAATTCACCCCGAGCTTCTTGAAGATTCTGCTCATATATGTCTCCACGGTCTTCACACTGATGCCGAGCCGGGCCGCGATCTGTTGGTTCGTACGCCCTTCCCCCACCAGCCCCGTGACGACGCGCTCCCGCTCGCTGAGCAGGGACAGCCGGCTCACGTCCGGGGATCCTCCCGCGGGCGCCCCGGTGCGGCGCTCCGCCTCCCGCGCGGCGGCGGCGAGAGCGGGCACGGCGGTCTGTTCCGCGAGCGCGGCCGCCAGCGCGGTGCGCGCCCGTGCCCCCGCGGTGTCGCCGAGGGCCAGCGCGGCCTCCGCCAAACCCAGGGCCAGCAGCCCCGCCAGATGCGCCTGCCCGTGCTCCAGTGCCGCCGCCAGGCCCCGCTCCCCGTGCAGGCCGGCCCGCTCCGGCTCGCCCAGCCCGGTCTCGGCCGCCCCGAGCCAGCGCAGCGCCTCCAGGTGCGCGGCCCGCTCCGGCTCCCCGGTCCGCGCCAGCAGCGCGTGGGCCGCGTCCGCCGCCGCCCTGGCCGGCTCGCCGTCACCGGCCGCCGCACGGGCGGCGGCCAGCAGCGCGTACGCGTGCGCCCGCGCCCCGGGATCGTCCGCCGGGGCCGTCCGCAGGGCCTGCTCGGCCGCGGCGCGGGCCTCCTCCGGGCCCGCCCCCGCCCCCGGCTCCAGGGCCAGCGCCGCCCGTTCCGCGTCGGCGGCGGCGCCTCCCGGGGGCAGGCCGCCGTCCCCGTCGAGCACGGACCGGGCCTGCGCGTGACGGCCGCTCCAGCGCAGCGCGCGGGCCTGCCACACCGCCGTGTCGGTCCGGCCGCCCGGCAGCCGGTCCTCGTGCGAGCGGGGCCCGGTCTCCTCGTAGCCCCGTACCGCCTCCTCGAGGCGGCCCGACAGCACCAGCGCCTTGTTGAGCAGGAGGCGTACCTCCACCGGTACCGGGCCCGTCGCCATCACCCGGCGCAGGGCGGCGGCGGAGCGGGCGGGCCGGGTGTACAGGCCGTCGCGGGCACTCAGCGCCAGGGCGCGGACGTCCTCCAGGCCGACCGCGTCGGCGTGTTCGAGGTGCGCGGCCAGCGCCCGGCGGGCCCCGGCGTCGCCGTCCTCCGGGCCGGTCCCCGTACCGGCCTCGGCCCTCAGCGCCTCCAGGGCCCGCCCCAGTGCCGCACTGCGCCAGCCGGCCCCGGAGGCGTGGTGGACCAGCGCCCGTACCGCCGGGCGGACGAAGCAGAACCGCGTACCGGGGGTGCCCTCGGGCCGGACCAGCCCCTCGCCGTGCAGTTCGTCGAGTCCGGCCAGCGCCTGTTCCGCCGGCACGCCCGCGGTGTGCGCGAGCGCGGCCGCGGTGAACGGGTCGCCGAGCAGGGCGGCGGCGCAGGCGCAGCGCCAGCCCAGGGACGACAGCGTGTGCAGGTCGATCGAGCCGGGCGCGAGCACCGGCGGGACGCCCGTGGCCAGTTCGGCCGTCGCGTGGAAGGACGGGCCGGGCGGGCCGCCCCGGGCCAGGGCGTGCAGCAGTCCCGGCACCCCCGCCGCGTCGCGCAGCACCAGCTCGGCGGCGAGCGGTGGCGTCCCGGCCGGCAGCAGGGCGCGGGCGTCGGCCGGGGGCAGCGGGCCCAGGGCGAGGTGGCGGACCCCGGGCGCGTCGTGCGGCACGGCCGACAGGTGGCGGCCTCCCGGCACGGCGCGGTGCGCGAAGACGGTCAGCACGGCACCCTGCGGCGGGTGCCGGACGAGGTGGTCGAGCAGGTCGAGGACCTCGGGGCCGCAGCGGTGCACGTCGTCCAGGACGAACAGCGTCCCGCGCTCCCCCAGCAGCCCGAGCAGGACGCGCAGGGCACGGGCCGCCGCACCGGGGTCGGCCGGTTCCCCGGCCCCCGGCAGCGTGGCGAGGGCGGGGAGGACGGGCGCCAGCGCGCGCGTGCGCGCCTCGCCGAGCCGCTCGAACAAGGTGCCGTCGGCACGGGCCAGATGGTCGTCCAGGGCGTCGGCCACCACCTCGAAGGGCCGGGTCCGGCCCACCCTGGGCACCCGTCCGGAGGCCACCGTCCACCCCTCCTCGTGCGCGACGGCGGCCAGTTGCCGCAGGAGCCGGCTCTTGCCGCTCCACGGCTCGCCGGTCAGCCGGACGAACCGGGGACCGTCACCGGCCAGCCTCAGCTCCCGGCAGAGGACCGCGAGGTCCCGGGTCCGGGCCGTCGCCGACGGATGCTGCTGGTCAAGCACGGGAATCCCCCTCGTGTGCGCGTTCCCCCCGGGCAGCCTCACCGACCGGCGTCGCCGCGCACAGCCCCGACGGACCGTCACTACCTGCATGTCAGTTACTGCGGAGGGCTACCGCCGTACCCGGCGCCGGGTGTCGGGGCGTTCCCTGACGAGCCGTCCGGGGCGGCCGCCCCGGGGCCGCCGCGACCTGCGGGAAGGGGGAGAAGCACCGACTGGCCGGGGCCGGCCCGGCACGGCGACGATCGGGGCATGTCCCCCCGTACGCGTCTCGGATACGCCTCCGGCTCCCTGGTCACCGGAGCCTTCAACACGCTGCCCGGTCTGCTCCTGCTGCCGTACCTCACCGACACCCTCGGGGTCGGCGCCGCCGTGGCGGGGGCCGTCGTCCTCGTGCCCAAGGTCTGGGACGTGCTGCTCACCCCGCACGCGGGACGGATCGGCGACCGGGCGCACGGCCGGTGGGGACCGCGGCGGGGCCACGTCCTGGGCGGGGGCCTCGGTGTGGCCGTCGGCTTCGCCCTGATGTTCGCCGGGACCGCGGAGGGGCCGGCGGGGGCGCTGTGGACCGCCGCGGGCTTCCTGCTCACCGCGACCGCTTTCGCGTTCTTCCAGGCGGCGTACGCGGCCCTGCCCGCCGAGATCGCCACGAGCGCGGGGGACCGGGTGCGGCTGGTGGGGGGCCGGGTGGCCGGCATCGCCGTCGCCGCCCTGGTCGCCGGATCGGCCGCGCCCGCCGTCGTCGAGGCGGGCGGCGGGGGCCTGTCCGGACACCGCTGGGCCGGGCTGTTCGGCGCCTGCGTGGTCGCCGCCGGGACGCTCGGCGTGTTCTTCGGCACCGCCCGGACCGGCCGGACCGCCCTGGCCGGCCGGACCACCCAGGCCGGCGCTGCCCGGGACCTGCCGCCGGACGCGGGGCAGCCGCGCGGCGCCGGGACCCGCGCGTGGTTCGCCGTACTGCGCGGCAACGCGCGGTTCGCGGTGCTGCTGCGCGGGGCGACCGTCCTCGTCGTCGGCACCGGGGTGCTGCTCGCGGGCTGCCCCTACTACGCCGAACACGTCCTGGAGCGGCCGGGGATGACCGGGGTGCTGGTCGCCGCGTTCGTCCTGCCGAACCTGTTCACCACGGCCCTGTGGTCCCGCGTGGGCGGCCGGTACGGTCACCGGCGGGTACTCGGTCTCTCCTGCGCCCTGTTCGCCGGGGGCACCCTGCTGCTGGCGGCCGCGCCCGTGCTGCCGCCGTTCTGGGCCCCGGTGGCGCTCCTCGTCGCCGGTACCGGGCACGCGGGGCAGCTGCTGTTCCTGTACACGATGCTCGCCGAGTGCGCGGCCGGGGACGCCGTCCGCACCGGACGCAGCCGGGCCGGTGCGATGTCGGGCCTGTTCAGCGCCGGGGAGGCGCTGGGCATGGCCGTCGGGCCGTTCCTGATGGGGCTGGTGCTCCAGGCGTCCGGCTACGTCTCCTCCGGCACCGGGCACGCCACGGGCCAGGGCGCCGGCGCCACCTGGGGCGTCCTGGCCGGGATGGCGCTGCTCCCGGCGCTGGCCACGGCGGCCGGGCTGGTACTGCTGCGCGGCTTCCGGCCCGCGGCCCCGGCCCCGGCTGCCCCGGCTGCCCCGGCGGGGCTCACGCCAGGCGGGCGAAGGCCTCCGGTTCGGGTGTGACGGGCACCGTGCCGCCCCGCTCGCGCACCAGCTCGACCGGGGCGGTGCCGTCCTCGGCGACCGTGCCTATCTCGGCCGCGGACCGCCCGTACGGGTGGGTGCGCAGCGAGGCCAGGACACCGGGCGCGGCGTCCGGCGCGACGAGCAGGCACAGGCAGCTCTCGCTGGAGGCGTGCAGCGGGTCGACGGCCATGGCCTCCAGGGCCATCCGGGCCTCGTACTGCACGGGCAGGGCGCTCTCCTCGACGCGCAGGGTGTGGCCCAGTTCCCGGGCGTACGCGTGCAGCACGGCGGCGAGTCCGCCGCGCGCCACGGTCCGTACGGCCCGGATCCCGTCGCCGGACCCGGCCGCGCGGGCCGTCTCCAGCAGTCCGGCCAGCGGTGCGCAGCCGCTGGGGACCAGGCTCTCGAACCCGAGTCCCCGGCGCACCGACAGGATGTGGGCGCCGTGTCCGCCGAGCGGGGCGCTCAGCAGGACGCGGTCCCCGGGGCGGACGTCGCGGGTGCGCGGCGGGGCGCCGTGGAAGGCGCCGATCCCGGTGGTGTGCAGGTAGACCTGGTCCGCCTCGCCGGCCCGGACGACCCGGACGTCCAGGCCGGCGACCACCACGCCGGCCTCGAGGGCAACGTCGCGCACGGAGCGGGCCAGCCGGTGCAGCCGCTCCAGCGGCAGGCCCGCCTCGACGACCGCCGACAGGGTCAGGGCGAGGGGGCGGGCGCCGGCGGCGGCCAGTTCGTTGACGGCGGCGCACGCGGCGATCCGTCCGATGTCGCCGCTGCCGTAGAACGGCGGGTCGACGACGTGGGTGCCGCTCACCACGGCGGGCGGGTGCTGGCCGAGGGGCGGGCAGGTGCCGCGCACGTCCGCGAGGACGTCCTCCAACAGGGCGCGCGGCTCACCGCCCGGGGGGAGTCCGTCGTCGTGGGCGAGAGCCACCTGGCCGCCGGGGAGGGCGGCCCCGGCGGCTCCCGTGGCCGTCATCCTGTTTCCGGCGGGGTCCGGCCGTCGCGGAAGCGGTTGATGGAGTCGAGGTGCTCGGCCCGCATCTCGTGGTCGCGGACGCCGAGGCCCTCCTGGGGCGCGAGGGCGAGGACGCCGACCTTGCCCTGGTGGAGGTTGCGGTGGACGTCGTAGGAGGCCTGGCCGGTCTCCTCCAGCGGGTAGACCTTCGAGAGGGTGGGGTGGATCTTGCCCTTGGTGATGAGGCGGTTGGCCTCCCACGCCTCGCGGTAGTTGGCGAAGTGCGAGCCGATGATGCGCTTGAGGGACATCCACAGGTAGCGGTTGTCGTACTCGTGCATGAAGCCGGAGGTGGAGGCGCAGGTGACGATGGTGCCGCCCTTGCGGGTGACGTAGACCGAGGCACCGAAGGTCTCGCGGCCCGGGTGCTCGAAGACGATGTCCACGTCCTCGCCGCCGGTCAGCTCGCGGATCCGCTTGCCGAAGCGCTTCCACTCGCGCGGATCCTGGGTCCGCTCGTCCTTCCAGAACCGGTAGCCCTCGGCGTCGCGGTCGATGACGGCGGTGGCGCCCATCTCGCGGCAGATCTCCGCCTTCTCCGGGCTGGAGACGACGCAGATCGGGTTGGCGCCGCCGGCCAGGGCCAGCTGGGTGGCGTACGAGCCGAGGCCGCCGCTGGCGCCCCAGATCAGGACGTTGTCGCCCTGCTTCATCCCGGCGCCGTTGCGGGAGACCAGCTGGCGGTAGGCGGTGGAGTTGACCAGGCCGGGGGAGGCGGCCTCCTCCCAGGTGAGGTGGCGTGCCTTGGGCATCAGCTGGTTCGACTTGACCAGGGCGATCTCGGCGAGGCCGCCGAAGTTGGTCTCGAAGCCCCAGATCCGCTGCTCGGGGTCGAGCATCGTGTCGTTGTGCCCGTCGGCCGATTCCAGCTCGACCGACAGGCAGTGCGCGACGACCTCGTCGCCGGGGTGCCAGCGGTTGACGCCGGGGCCGGTGCGCAGCACGACGCCCGCCAGGTCGGAGCCGAGGATGTGGTACGGGAGGTCGTGGCGCGCGGCGAGCGGGGACATCCTGCCGTAGCGCTCCAGGAAGCCGAAGGTCGGCAGCGGCTCGAAGATCGAGCTCCAGACGGTGTTGTAGTTGACCGAGGAGGCCATGACGGCGACCAGGGCCTCGCCGGGGCCGAGCTCCGGCAGCGGTACCCGCTCGACGTGCAGGGACTTGCGGGAGTCGCGGTCGCGGGTCGCGATGCCCGCGAACATGTCCGTCTCCGACTTGTGCACGGTCACCGCGCGGTACGACTCGGGCAGCGGCAACGCCGCGAAGTCGGCAGCGGTGACAGCGGGAGAACCGCTGCCAGATGCGGTCGACGCGGCGATCGCGTCGAGGATTTCCTTCACAGAGGCCTCCGGCGGTTCGGACGTGACGTTCCACTGATACGCACCCCGGCCCCCGAAGTCCCGGGACCGGCGCGGGCAGTGGGGTCCGCACGGGCGAGGTAGGGGTGCCCCCGGTCCCGGGGTACGGTGCGCGCCGGCACCGGGGCGGCCGCGTGCAAGCCGGGCTTTAGCCCTCCGCCGGACGCTCGTCGCCGCGCACCGGCCGGACCGGCGCGTCTGCGTCGAAAGGGGCCCTCATGAGCACCCAGGAGGAGATCCGGTACTCGTCACTGCGGGAGCGCACGGCGGAGCTCGCCGTCCTGCGGGAGCAGGTGGTACGGGGTCCGGACGAGAAGGCGACCGAGGCCCAGCACTCCAAGGGCAAGCTGACCGCCCGCGAAAGACTCGGACTCCTCTTCGACGAGGGGACGTTCACCGAGATCGAAGGGCTGCGGCGGCACCGTGCCACCGGCTTCGGCCTGGAGTACAGGAAGCCGCACACCGACGGCGTCATCACGGGGTGGGGCCTGGTCCACGGCCGGACCGCCTTCGCGTACGCCCACGACTTCCGGATCTTCGGCGGCGCGCTGGGCGAGGCCCACGCGGAGAAGATCCACAAGCTGATGGACCTCGCCGAGACCACCGGGGCGCCCCTGGTGGGCCTGTGCGACGGGGCGGGCGCCCGCATCCAGGAGGGCGTCACCGCGCTCGCCGGCTACGGCGGCATCTTCACCCGCAACGTGCGCGGCTCCGGGGTGATCCCGCAGATCTCCGTGGTCATGGGCCCGTGCGCCGGCGGGGCCGCGTACTCCCCCGCGCTGACCGACTTCGTCTTCATGGTCCGCGGGACCTCGCAGATGTTCATCACGGGACCCGACGTGGTCCAGGCGGTCACCGGCGAGGCCGTCACCAGCGAGACCCTCGGCGGGGCCGACAGCCACGCGGAGACCTCCGGCGTCGCGCACTTCGCGTACGACGACGAGGAGAGCGCGCTGGAGGACGTGCGCCACCTGCTGTCGCTGCTGCCCGCCAACAACCGCGAGCTGCCGCCCGCCGGCGACACCGACGACCCGCCCGGCCGGCGCTGCGAGCGCCTCGCCGACCTGGTGCCGTCGCGCCCCAACCAGTCGTACGACATCCGCGAGCTGATCGAGGAGGTCGTCGACCACGGGGAGCACTTCGAGATCCACGCCGGATGGGCGCGGAACGTCGTCTGCACCCTGGCCCGGCTCGGCGGCCGGACCGTCGGCATCGTCGCCAACCAGCCGTCCTGCATGGCGGGCGTCCTCGACATCCGGGCGAGCGAAAAGGCAGCGCGCTTCGTGCAGTTCTGCGACGCCTTCAGCATCCCGCTGGTGACGCTGGTCGACGTACCGGGATTCCTGCCGGGCGTGGACCAGGAGCACGGCGGGGTGATCCGGCACGGGGCCAAGCTGCTGTACGCGTACTGCAACGCCACCGTGCCGCGGATCTCGCTGATCCTGCGCAAGGCCTACGGCGGCGCGTACATCGTCATGGACTCGCGCTCCATCGGCGCGGACATCGCGCTGGCCTGGCCGTCCAACGAGATCGCCGTGATGGGCGCCGAGGGCGCCGCGAACGTCATCTTCCGCCGCGAGATCGCCGCGGCCGACGATCCCGACACGGTGCGCCAGATGAAGATCAAGGAATACCGGACCGAGCTGATGCACCCCTACTACGCCGCGGAACGAGGCCTTGTGGACGACGTCATCGACCCCGCCGAGACCAGGTCCCGGCTCATCGACGCGCTGGAGATGCTGCGCGGCAAACACGCGCCGCGCCCCAGCCGCAAGCACGGGAACCTCCCCCTGTGAACCCCGCCGAGGCCCGGCTCCGGCAGGCGGCCTTCCACGTGACCGGCGGGTCCCCGACGCTGGAGGAGGTCGCGGCCATCGCCATGCTGCTCACCGCCCGGATGATGGGCGCCGAGATCGCCCCGCCCGATCCGCGGCCGCTCCGCGCCGCCTGGCCTGCGGAGGACGAGGACTTCCGCGCCCCGGGCTCGTGGGCCTCGTAGGGCGGGCGGTTCCTCCGGTTTAGACCAGCTTTAGCGGTATCCCCCATTCTGTGCGGGCAGGCAGTGAGGCCGCTGCCTCCGCACCCGGCCGAAGGAGACGACGACCATGACAGCGCAGAGCCCGAACGTCATACTCAGCGGCGGTCCCGCGACCAGTGTCGAAGCGCTGGACCGCATCCGCTACGTGGAGGACACGAGCGCGAAGGTGAAGGTCCTCAACGGGAACCGGTACGAACACTTCGAGCCCACCGGGGGCACCGTGGTGGACCCTGAACTCGAGCTCGAGCTCCTGGTGTACGCCTACAGCGGCCACACCTACATCGCCGAGTAGCCGGAACCGTACGGAGGGGGCGCCGCCGCGGCCGCCCCCTCCGGCGCGAGCGGCACGAGGGCGGCTCGCCGTCCGGCGGTGATCAGCACGCCTGCTACTCGGGCAGGTGTGGCGGGTCGGTCAGAGACTTGAACAGGTGCACATCAGCGTGTCCACCGGGAATGCCCGGTGTCCTACCGGTCTCCACGAAGCCGTGACGCTGGTAGAAGCCGGGAGCCTGGAACGTGAAGGTGGAGGCGGAGAGGCGGTCGCAGCCACGCCGCCGCGCCTCGGCCTCGGCCGCCCGCAAGATCCTGCTGCCCCAGCCGTCCTCGCGGCTGTCCTCGCGCACCCACAACAGCTCGATGCCGCAGAGGCCGCCCCACGTGCGTGCGGTCAGCCCACCCACCAGTTCACCAGCCTCATCGGTGACCTTCACCGAGAACGTGCCGCGGTCGGGAGCGCCCGTGGCGGCACTGTTGAAGGCGGTCAGCGCTTCGGTCAGCCGGTCGTCGAGCTCCGGGTCGCGCTCGCCGACGGTCAGGGCCGGGCCGGCGCCGTGGTCAGTCGTCACGGCGCGGAGTATGCCAGCACCCTGGTTCCGCAGCACGCCCTTACCCCCGTTCCCGCCTGCTTCCGGCTCCCTGCGCTGCGGTCTCACGCCGGCTGGACGTTGCCGACGGCGGTGGTGAACTCCCGCCCGGACGCGCCCCGGATGTACGCGAGCTCCATCCAGCGCTCGACGCCCGTGTCGGAGACGTTCTCGTTGACGACGGCCATCAGCACGCCCTCGACGCCGGACGCGATGTCCCGCACGCGCTCGCGCAGCAGCCGGTGCGGCACGTACTCGTACCGCTCACTCATCCGCCGCCTCCCCGAAGGTGGCGAGGAAGCCCTCCCACCCGACGCGCGCCCGGTCGAGCAGCTCGGCACTGGGCAGGGACAGCGACGCGATACCGGTCCGCGGCCCGGAACCCGGACCGATGCCGTCAGGAAGGTCCAGGCTCAATACGCCGCGTGAAGGTGGACTGGTCAAAGGGGCTCCCTATCGCGGATGCGGGGTGGTCACGAAGCGGCCTCGCCTCGCGCTGCTGTGACCAGTCAACGCCGTGCGCCCACGGAGGAACAGGAAGGGCTCCCCTGTGGCCGCACGTCAGGGACCGGAAAACTTTGCGTGCGCGTTACGGCTCTCCTTGCCCGTGGTGTGAGCCCGGTACTACGTTCGGCGGCATGGCCGGGAACGCCGTATTACGGGAACGCATGGCTGACCTGGGGCTCACTCAAGAGGAGTTGGCAGGTCGGATGAACACCGCGCTCCTGGCGATCACCGGTCGTTTCGGTGACGTCTCCGCGCGCACGGTGCGGAACCTGCTCAGCGGCGCCACCCGACGGCCGATCGGGCGTACGCGCGCGGCGCTCGAGGCCGTGTTCGGATGCCCGAGCACGGATCTGGGGTTCGAACCAGCCGCTTCCGCCAGACCTTCGGAGGAACCTGTGCTCCGCCGCTCCTTCCTCACCGCCACGGCCGGCTCATTGACCGCCTGTGGTCCGGGAATCGCGAACAGCCGGTCGGCGGGAATGTCGGACGTGATCCGCCTGCGGAACGGGATGGCCGCGCTCACGGCCCTCGACCAATCCCGTGGAGGACACGGAGCACTCGAGAGTGCCGCCCTCGCCCGGGCGGCCGAGGCCGTTCGACTACAGCGGAACGCCGTGTCGCAGACCGTCCGCCGGCGCCTCCTCTCGGTGGCCGCGCACTACACGTCGACGGCGGCATGGTCGTGCGTGGACGCCAGGCAGTTCGCCCGGGCGCGTGCGCACCTGAACGAGGCCCTGCGTATGGCGGGCATGGCCCAGGACTCCGCAGCCCAGTTGCGGGTCTGGAATTCCACCGCGATGCTCGCGCACCAGCGGCAGGACCACGGCGAAGGCATCGCCGCCTCGCAGGCCGCCCAGTCCACCCTGGCTGCACGGCGTGATCCCCTGCTGTCCTCCCTCGCTCACGCCCGAACGGCCATCGGGCACGCCTCACGCGGGGACCGCAACCCTGCCCTGCACTCCCTGAGCCACGCGGAAGCCGCCCTCGCGAAAGCAGACCCGACGGTGCCTCGGGCGCCATGGATCGGGTTCTACGGACCGGCCGAACTCGCAGCGCTCGCCGCGATCGTGCACGAGCTGCTCGGCAAGCACGCGCACGCCGAAGCCGCCTCTCACCACGCCCTCGCCTCCCTGCCCGAGGAGCTGCGGCGTAACCGGTCGATGACCATCGCCCGGCTCGGCGCCGCACAACTGCACCAGGGCGAGGTGGAACAGGCATGTGCGACGACGAGCACCGTCTTCGAGCTGATGGCCGGTGACCCTCTCCCAGGCCGTCTCCGCACGATGATCGGGGATTTCCACCGCTCCTTGTTCACCGCTGCCGCATCCACCCGGGTGGCCCGTGAGTGGGCGGACCGCTACCGCACCGAATGGAGCACCAGGTGACCATCGAGCTGAACCGCTACGGCCACGACGATCTCGGCGACATCCGCCAGACCCTGCTGGACGTCCACGAGGACGCCTACGCGGATCGGCGGGAGGAGGAGTTCGTACAGCGCTTCCCCTGGTTCGTGGACCACTGGGGCGGCAACCCTGGTTTCACCTGCGTGATCGCCTGGCAGGGGCCCCTGCCTGTCGGCTTCTCCTACGGCGCCCCCGCCGCGCCCGGGAGGGAGTGGTGGCAAGGGCACCTCACCACCCCGCCGGAGCGGGGCGGCACGTTCTCCGTCTCTGAACTCATGGTGCGTCCGAAGTGGCGGAAGACGGGCCTGGGCCCGCGCCTGCACGACGCGCTGCTCGACGGACGGCCGGAGGCGTTGGCGGTCCTCACCGTGGACACGAAGCGGCCCCGGCTCCAGGCGATGTACGAACGGTGGGGGTACCGGAAGATCGGGGAGAACCAGCCTTTCGCGGACTCGCCGGTGTACGCGGTGATGATGACCAGCTTGACCGGCCGGTGAGGGCGCGGCAGCGGATGAACGTCGCCGCACGGCGGTCCACGTCCGTGGTCGAGGAGTCACGACGATGGACCTGAAGTGGTACACGCACGCCGACGCGCAGGACGTCCGCTCCCTGCTCCTGGACATCCACGACGAGGTGTACGCGAACGACCCCGACCCCTTCCACTCCCGCGAACGGTTCTCCTACTTCGTGGACCTGTGGTCGCGGCGCGAGGACTGGACGTGTGTCTCGGGGTGGGAGGACGGCGCTCCGGTCGGGTACGCGTACGGGTCCACGTTCAAGCCGGGCGGCTGGTGGAAGGGGGCCGACCGGCCCGAGGGGGTGCGTGGCCGGATCTTCGCCCTGTCCGAGCTGATGGTGATACCGCGGTGGCAGGGCACCGGCCGGGCGCAGCGGATCCATGACGCGCTGCTCCAGTCGGTGGACGTGCACTTCGCGACGCTCCTGGTGGACTCCGCCCACCCGAAAGTACAGGCTCTGTACGAGGGCTGGGGCTACGAGAAACGGGATGAGGCCAAGCCCTCCGACGACTCCCCCCTCTACGCGGTCATGGTCCGGGATCTGCGGCATCCCCCTGGCGGCGGAGGCGATGTGAGCGAACGGCCCGGCAAGCCGCCCCGGCAGCGGAGTGGGCCGCGAGACCTGGAGGACGTGGGATGACGACCCGGCTGCGTCGGTTCACGGAGGCGGGGCGGGTGCGGGGCCCGCTCATCGCGGTGTACGCCGAGGTGCGGGAGCCGTTGCTGCACCTGCGGAACTACGCCGTCCCGCCGGGGACCTCTGGTGGAGGCGGATCGGCGACGTGGACCCGAAGTACACCGCCTCGCCGGTCCTGGCCCTCCGGGAGACCCGCGTGACGCCCGCCCGCCGGGGTACGGGGCCGGCCCGGCGGGTCCATGACGAGCTGCCGGCCGGTCGCGAGGAGCGGTACGCCTCGTTCGTGGTCAACCCGGCCGCCGGGGAGGGGAAGGTGCAGCGGGTCTACGAGTCGTGGGGCTACGAGGCGATCGGGCCCGTACGGCCGGCCCCGGAGTCGCCCGTGCTCATGGCGATGGTCCGGCCGTCGCACCCGTGAGGTGACGGCCGCCGGTGCCGGAGGCCGGCGCGGGCGGCTGGTCAGTGACCGAGGGGTGCCTCCTGGGCCCGGACGGCCGCCTCGAAGGTGTGCAGGGCGCGGGCCCAGACGCCGTCCCACTCGGCCAGCCGCAGCAGGTGCGGGGTGAGTTCGGCGGAGAAGGCGGTGGCGGCCTCGACGGGGAGGAGGGAGGGGAGGTTGTCGATGGCGATGAGGTCGAGGGGGCGTTCGCCCTCGCGGAGGGTGCGTACGGGCTCGGTCCAGGTGGTGGTCTCGTCGTAGACCGGCAGGACGTTGCAGTCGGAGGTGACGTCGCAGGTGACGTCGCTGACCAGGGAGAGCCGGCGGCCGGGGTCGTCGAGGTCGGCCTTGGTCAGGAAGGGCGGTACGGGGCTGGTGGTCAGGACGGTGTTGACCAGCAGGTCGTGCCCGAGCAGGGCGGGCCGGTCGATGTTCCGGGTCTCGGCGAGGTCCCAGCGGGCGGGCTCCAGCCCGGCCTGGACGAGGGCGTCGCAGGCGCCGCGGCCGCAGCGGCCGAGCGCCCCGATGACGAGCGCGGTGGCGGTGCCGGGGGCGGCCGCGCCGGCGGCGAGGAGGGCGTCCAGGGTGGGGCGGTCCGTGGGGCGCAGCGGGGCGGTGAGGGCGCCGCGGTGGTGCAGGACGGCGAGGGCGGCGCCGACGTAGCCCGCCCAGTAGCCGAACGCGGCGACGCGGCGCCCGGCTTCGTCGGTGAGGTACTCCATGTCGAGCAGGGCGCCGCCGCCCTCGGTGAAGCGGGCGAGCAGCTCGCGGGCGCCGGCCTGGCCCTTGTAGGCGTGGCCGAAGTAGATGTGCCGGTGGCGCAGGGCGGGGGCGCCGGGACCGGCGGGGAGTTCCTTGAGGCCGAGGACGTACGCGTCGTCGGGGGCCTGTTCGTGCCAGGAGCCGGCGGGGGCGGTGGCGCAGCCGGCGGCGGTGTAGCCGGTGAGGGGGAAGGCGCGCTGGTCCGACTCCTCGACGGTGATCCGGATGCCGGCCGCGACGAGGCGGGCGGCGTCCTGGGGGGTGAGGGGGGCCCGGCGTTCGGTGGGGCGGGCCTCGTGCCGCATCCAGAGGTGAAGGGTGTCCGACATCGTAGGGTTGTCCTGTCTGAGGCGTAGGGGTGACCGACCGCCCGGCCTGATCGCGGTCGCGGGGGCCGCGCCGGTTTCCGTCGGGGACGGCCCGCGCGCTAGAGGAGCGGGATGCGTGCGTTGGCCAGCGGGCGGTAGGCGGGGGTCGCGGTGGTGCTCAAGCCTGCCGCGCGCAGTTCGGTGACGACGCCGGTGGCGAGGGCCGTGGCGAGCTCCGCCCCCGGGCAGCGGTGGGCCGCCGCGCCGAAGGTGAAGACGGCCGGATTCACCCTGCCGGGGGTCAGCGCGTGCGGGTCCGGATTGACGGCGGGGTCGCGGTTGGCGGCGGCGAGGAGGACGAGCACCTGCTGTCCGGGCTCCACGGTGGACCCGGCGTGCGTGAAGGGCCCGGCCGCGAAGCGGCGCGTGTTCTGGATCGGGGCGTCATGGCGGACCACCTCGCGCACCAGGGCCTCCACGTCCCGCCCGTCCGCTCCCCGGGCGAGGGCGACGAGGGTGTTGCCGATGAGGCCGGCGGTGGCGTCGTAGGTCTGGGAGAGGAAGCCGATGGCGTTGGACAGCAGCGGCCCCGGGTGCGGCCACCCGTCCCGCCCGGCGGCCGTGACCAGCTCCCGCAGCAGCCCCCGCGCCGGGTCCAGCGCCGGGCCGAGGAGTGCGCGCAGGCGCTCCGCCGCCGCCGCGGCGGCCTGCTGCTGCGCGGGCGTCGCACCGGCGGGGATGCACTGGACGAAGTCGCCGATCGCGCGGGCCGCCTCCCGGCCGGCCCCTTCGGTGAGGCCGCTGAGCTCGGCCACCACCCGGGCCGGCACGGCGAACATCAGCTCCTCGTACGGGACGTCACCGCCCGCCGCCAGGGCCTCGCGGGTCAGGCGGGCCGCCACCGAGGCCGCGTACGCGGTGTCCGCGCGGGCCAGCGCCCCGGCGACGATCCCCTTCAGCCGGGCGGCCGGGGCGCCGTCCGTCATCCGCACCAGCTCACCGAACACCTCCCCGGCGGCCGTCCCCGCGATCCCGGCCGGGACCGGCTCCGCGACGGGCCTCACCCGCAGCGCGCCGCTGCCCAGCACCGCGCGCACCGCCGCCGCGTCGGCGGCCACCCAGACGCCGAGCGCCTCGTCCCGGGCGAAGGGGCGCTCGGCGACCAGGCGCGCGTAGGAGGGGTACGGATCGGGGAGACGCACGGCCTCGACGGGACCGCTGACGGCGGTGGTGCCCATGGGAGAACTCCCCTGTGTGACGGCGGGGGCCTCGGCCGGTGCGGAGGCCGCGGGTGGGGCGTACGGACGGCTCACGGTGCCGGATCGCTCTCCGGGCCGGCGGACGGGACGGGGGCGGCGGCCAGCAGGGCGTTGGCCTCGTCGTACGGGAGGGCGTCCGTGACGAAGCCGAAGGTGCCCGTCCCGGTGATCTCGCGGGCGGCGCGGGTGAGGGCGCCGAGTGCGGCGCGGGAGAGCGCGGAGCCGGTGCTGATCCGGCGTACGCCGAGGGCTCCGAGGTCGGCCACGGACAGCTCGAGTGCGGCGGTCATGAGGACGTTGACGGGCCGTTCGACGGCGGCGCAGACGGCGCGGACCGCGTCGGCGTCCGGCAGGGCCGGGGCGTAGAGCACGTCGGCGCCGGCGGCCTCGTACGCCTTGAGGCGGCGGATGGTGTCGTCGAGGTCGGGCCGGCCCTGGAAGAAGTTCTCGGCGCGGGCGGTGACGGTGAAGGGGAAGTCGAGCCCCTTGGCCGCCTCGACGGCGGCGGCGACCCGTTCGACGGCCTCCTCCAGGGGGCGTACGGGGTCCCCGTCGCGGCCCGTGGAGTCCTCGACGGAGCCGCCGACCAGGCCCGCGTCGGCGGCGAGCCGGATGGTCTCGGCGACGTCCTCGGGCCGCTCGCCGAAGCCGCTCTCCAGGTCGGCGGTGACGGGCAGTCCGGTGGCGTCGACGATGGCGGCGGCGTTGGCGAGTATCTCGGCGCGGCTGACCCGGCCGGCCCCGTCGGGGCGGCCGAGGCTGTGGGCGAGGCCGGCTCCGGTGGTGGCGAGGGCGGCGAAGCCGAAGGAGGCCAGGATGCGCGCGGTCCCCGCGTCCCAGGGGTTCGGGACGACGAAGGGCCGGGGACCGGCGTGCAGGTCCCGGAAGACGACGGCCCGCCGGAGCCGGGCGGCGCGGTCGGTGCTCGGGGGCGTGGGCTGCATGGGTTCCTCGCAGGATGCCGGCGTACGGGCTGGACCGGCTCAACGTACCCGGCGCCGTTGCGCGTTGCTCCGGCCGCCGTGCGGGGCCTGCGGGCGCGGGACGGAGGTGACGGCGCTTTCGGCCGGTCCCCGAAGCAGGAGCGGCCGCCGGCCGTCCGGTGCCGGTCGGGGGCGCGGCGCACGCGCGGGACCACGCGTCGAGCGCGGCGGGCACGGCCGGCGGGAGCGGGAGCGGGAGCGCCGGGCCGGCCGGCCGGCAGGCAGGCAGGCAGGCAGGCAGCGGTAGCCGTAGCCGTAGCCGTCGTGGCAGCCGCAGCGGTAGCCGCCGGCCGTGCGGAAGTCGGCCCGCGGTGCGGCAGGAGGGGTCCCGCACGGCCTCGTCCTCCAGTACCCGGGGGCGGTCCGCCGAAGAAGCCGACGGCCCCGGTGCAGGGGGGCGGTCCGCGCCGCCGTCCCGGCAGGATCCCGGCGCCCCGAACCGGCTCCGGCTCGGCTGTCCGCCGGCCGCCTACGTCCCTTCACCGCTCTCCTCGGCCACCCAGGCCAGGTAGGCGGCCGATCCGCCGGCGACGGGCAGGACGATCCACTCGGGCACCTCGTAGGGATGGGCCCGCGCGACCCACTCGGTGAGGGCCGGCAGACGGTCCCGGGCGGTCTTGTAGGAGACCCGCCACTCGGTGGCCGTCCCGACGCTCCCCTTCCACCTGTAGACGGCGGTGAGGGGAGCGTCGACGTGCGCACAGGCGGCGAGCCGCTCCTCCACCGCGCCCCGGGCGAGCCCCAGCGCCCGCTCCTCGTCGTCGACGGTGGTCTGCGCGATCACGATGTCGGTCCCCACGGCTCTCCCTCTCTCCCGGTCCCGCCGACCCTACGGGCCGTCCCGGTCGGGCGCGCGGCGCCGGCGAAGGCGCCGCGGAACGCGCCGCGGAAGGCTACGGAAGGTCCTTGACGAACACCAGCCCGTCGCTGCCGGCCAGGCGGGCGGGGTCGAAGGGGGCGTAGCCGAACCAGGCCGAGGCGCGCGGCGCGGGCGGCGGCGCGTCGCCGAACACGGCGGCCAGCCGCCGGGCGTCGACGAGGCAGCGGTCCTCCGGGAGCGCGTACAGGAGCCCCTCGAGGGTGTCCGGCTCCGGCGCCTCCACGCCCCGGTGCCGGATCGTGCCGAGGGCCGTGGGCAGGAAGGCGTACTCCTCGCCGAGGCGCGCGGCGGCCAGAGCACCGGCGCTCCACCACTCCAGCGGTTCCCCGCCCATCCGCATCGAGCTCTTCTCCCGCTGGAGATGGGCGTTGTGGGCGTGGACGAAGACCGGTCCCCGCTCGGCGAGGGCCAGCAGGTTGCGGGCCATCATCCGGTCCCGGACCGCCACCAGACGGGCCATCCGGGCGGGCGAGTCGTCGGCCATGCAGTGGTGGTAGCGCAGCAGTCCCGTGGCCGTCCGCGCGTACAGGCGCGCCCGGTCCCAGGCCTCGCGCCCGGCGGCCGCGATCAGGTGCGGGGCCTGCTCCTCCAGCAGCGCCGCCAAGTCGTCCGCGATCAGCCGCAGTCGGGCGGCGTCGGCCGTCTTCCCCACGGACCGGGCCGGGTCCCTCATCGCGGCGGGTTCGGTCCACCGGCCGTCGGGGCCCAGCAGCCGGTCGAGGGCCTCCCCCGTGCAGGGCAGCAGGTCCGCGTCCACCCGGGCCGCGAGGTGGCCGTGGAGGGCGACGAGGGCCTGACGGGGGCTCGCGGCGCCGGTGATCTCCAGCGGGCCGTCGAAACCGGCGAAGCGCACCCGCTCCCCGGCCGGCCGTCCTTCGTTGTGGGCGCGCATCCAGCGCACCAGCTCGCGGTTGGCCGCCGAGGTGCCCCAGCCGTGGCTGATGCCGTGCTCCACGACCTCGCCGAGGACGCCCTCGCCGGTGGTGACGTGGTCGTCCACGACGAGGCCCCTCAGGCAGTCGCTCTCGATCGCGATGGTCCGGTAGCCCTCCTCGACGAGTTGCCGGAAGAGCTCGTTGCGCAGCTGGAGCAGGGTGTCCTCGCCGTGGGTGGGCTCGCCCAGGGCGAGCAGCCGGGGCCGCTCCGGCAGCAGCCGCAGGACCGCGGCAGCGTCGAGGGCATGGACGGTTTCCTTGATGCGGGTCGCCATGACCTCAACGCTATCGTTGAACCTCCGGTTGAAACTTGGGCCGCTATCCTCGCCGAACATGGGCCCGAACCTTAAAACCCCCCGGCAGCTGAGGCCGGTCGACCTGGCACGCGGGCACGGTCTCTCCACCCAGGCGGTCAGGAACTACGAGGAGGCCGGCATCCTCCCGGCCGCCGCCCGCTCGCCCCACGGCTACCGTGCGTACACCCCGCTGCACGCGGACGCCCTGCGGGCGTTCCTCGCCCTGGTGCCCGGCCACGGCCACCGGACGGCGGCGGCGATCATGCGGGCCGTGAACCGGGGGGCGGCCGAGGACGCCTTCCGCCTCGTCGACGAGAGCCACGCGCAGCTGCTCGAGGACCGCCGCACCCTGCGCGCCGTGGAGGGCGCCCTGCGCGACCTGGAGCCGGTCCCGCTCCCCGAGCCCGGCGGCACCTTCATCGGCCCGCTGGCGGCGAAGCTCGGGATCCGGCCCGCGACCCTGCGCAAGTGGGAGGACGCCGGACTGGTACGCCCGCACCGCGACCCCCGGACGGGGTACCGCGTCTACGACGGGGCCGCCGTACGGGACGCCCGCATGACCAGCCAGCTCCGCCGGGGCGGCTACCTGCTGGAGCAGATCGCGCCGCTGATCGACCGGGTCCGCGCGGCCGGCGGCCCGGAGCCCCTGGAGTCCGCCCTGCACGACTGGCACGGCCGCCTGTCCGCCCGGGGCCGGGCCCTGCTGGCCGGCGCCGCCGCACTGGACGCCTACCTCCGCGCCCGTGGATGACCGGGCGCGGCGCACGGCCCGCCCGGCCGCACCGCTCCCGGGATCCCCGGCCGGATCCGCTCCCGCGATCCCCGGCCGGACCCGCTCCGGGAGCCCGCGCCGGACCCGCTCCCCGGGATCCCCGGCCGGACCCGACGCGGCGCGGGGGTCAGCCCGGCGCGGTGAACGCCGCCAGGTCCTCGGCCACCGCCCGGACCACGGCCTCGTGCCGCTCCGCCAGGTAGAAGTGCCCGCCGGGGAAGCTCCGGAAGCCGAACCCCGCCCCCGCCAGCGCGCGCCAGCCCATCGCCTCGGCCACGCTCGCCCGCGGGTCGGACTCCCCGCAGAGCACGCTGACGGGAGTGCGCAGCGGCGGTCCCGGCTCGTACCGCCAGGTCTCGACGGCCTTGAAGTCGCCGCGCAGCGCCGGGAGGATCAGCGCCCGGACCTCCGGATCGGCCAGCAGGGCCGGGTCGGTGCCGGCGAGGGAGTGCACCCGGGCGAGGAGGGTGTCGTCGTCCCGCGTGTGGAGGTCCTCCTCCTCCCGCACGATCAGCGGGGAGCGGCGTCCGGAGACGATCAGGCCGCGCGGCGTGTCGCCGGCCGCCTCCAGCCGGCGCGCCAGCTCGAAGGCGAGGACGGCGCCCATGCTGTGCCCGAACAGGACGAGGGGCCGCTCGCGCCACGGCAGGAGCGCCCGTTCCACCCCGTCGGCGAGCCCGGCGACGGTGTCCGGGACCGGCTCCCCCAGCCGCTCCTGGCGGCCGGGGTACTGGACGGTGAGCACCTCGGCGTGGGCGGCCAGGTCGCGGGAGAGCGGGAAGTAGAAGGAGGCGCTGCCGCCCGCGTGCGGGAGGACGACGAGGACCGGGGCGTTCCCCGGCGGCGCCGTCGGCGGGTGGAAGCGGCGGATCCAGGGGCTTCCCTGCGCGGTGGTGCTCACCCGGCTTCCCCGGGCCGGTCCGTGAGGAGGAGCTTCTTCTGCGGTTTGCCCATGGCGTTGCGCGGGATCGCGGCGACGAATCGGACCTCGCGCGGGCGTTTGTGCACCGACAGGTGCGCGGCGACGAAGTCGGTGAGTTCGGGGCCGGTGACCCCTTCGGCGACGACGAAGGCGACGACGCGCTGTCCGAGGTCCGCGTCCGGGACCCCGACGACGGCCGCCTCGGCGACCTTGGGGTGGTCCAGCAGGGCGTTCTCGATCTCGCCCGCGCCGATGCGGTAGCCACCGGATTTGATCATGTCGATGGAGGCGCGGCCGACGATGCGGTGGACGCCGTCCCGCGGGTCGACGGCGGCGATGTCACCCGTGCGGAACCACCCGTCCTCGGTGTACGCGGCCGCGGTGGCCTCGGGGCGGCCCAGGTAGCCGGAGAACAGCGTGGGCCCGGTCAGCTGGAGTTCGCCGATCTCGGCGCCCGGCTCGGCCGCGATCCGGGTGCGGATGCCGGGCAGGGGGGTGCCGACGGTGCCGGGCCGGACCTCGCCGCCCGCGCGGCCGCTGAGGGTGATCAGGGTCTCGGTCATCCCGTAGCGCTCCACGGGGCGGTGGCCGGTGAGGCGTTCCAGGTCCCGGAAGACGGGCGCGGGCAGGGCGGCGCTGCCGGAGACGAGGAGACGGGCCCCGGACAGCGCGGCCGCGTGCTCCGGTTCGGCGGCGATGCGGGACCACACGGTCGGCACCCCGAAGTACAGGCTGCCCCGGGCGGCGGCGTACGCCCGCGGGTCCGGGCGGCCGGTGTGCACCAGGCGGCTGCCGGTGCGCAGGGCGCCGAGGACGCCGAGGACCAGGCCGTGCACGTGGAACAGGGGGAGCCCGTGCACCAGGGTGTCCTCGGCGCTCCACTGCCAGGCCCCGGCGAGGGCGTCGAGGTCGGCGGCGAGGGCGTCGGCGGTCAGGACGACGCCCTTGGGCGGGCCGGTGGTCCCGGAGGTGTACAGGATCAGCGCGGGGTCCTCGGGGCCGCCGCCGCGGGGCGGGGCGGCGGCGGAGCGGCGGGCGAAGTCGACGGCGGTCTCGACGGCGCCGGAGTCCCGCAGGATGTGCTCGCGTTCGGCGGGGCCCGCGTCGGGGGGCAGCGGTACGAAGGGCACCCCGGCCAGGAGCCCGCCGACGGCCGCCGCCACGGTTTCGAGGGAGGCGGTCGCCGTCACGGCGAAGGCGGGGGCCCCGGCGACGTCGGCGGCGACGGCCCTCGCCGCGCCGAGCAGTTCCTCGTACGAGGCGGTGCGGCCGGCGACGCCGATGGCGTCCTCGCGGTCGCCGTACGTCCCGTCAAGCGCGGTCAGCACGCGGCAACTCCCTGTCGGTGGCGGGCGGACCCCCAGGCTACGCCGCCGCCCCCCGGGGCCGGCGCGAGCGGTCCCCGGGGGGGGGCGGCGGGCCGTGGGGCAGGGCTCAGATCACGCCCTGGACCAGCATGGCGTCCGCCACGCGTTCGAAGCCGGCGATGTTGGCGCCCGTGACGTAGTCGCCCGGGGCGTCGTAGCGGGCGGCGGTCTCGTACGCCACCTCGTGGATCGCGCTCATGATGCCGGCCAGCTCCGACTCGACCCGGTCGCGGGTCCAGGCGGTGCGGCCCGCGTTCTGGGCCATCTCCAGGGCGCTGACGGCGACGCCGCCCGCGTTGGCGGCCTTGCCCGGTCCGAAGGCGACGCCCGCCGCCCGGAAGAGGTGGACCGCCTCGGGGGTGGTGGGCATGTTGGCGCCCTCCGAGACCGCCTTGACGCCGTTCCCGATGAGGGCGCGCGCGTCGTCGGCGCCGAGTTCGTTCTGGGTCGCGGAGGGGAACGCCACATCGGCCGGGACCTCCCAGACCCGCCCGCCCGGCACGAAGCGGGCCGAGGGGCCGCGCCGGGCGGCGTACTCGCTGACGCGGCCCCGCTCGACCTCCTTGATCTGCCGCAGCAGCGCCAGGTCGATGCCCTTGTCGTCGACCACGTAGCCCTGGGAGTCGGAGCAGGTCAGCGGGTTGGCGCCGAGCTGCTGGAGCTTCTCGACCGTGTACAGGGCCACGTTCCCGGAGCCGGAGACCACGGCCGTCAGGCCGTCCAGGGACTCGCCGCGCACCTTCAGCATCTCGGCGGCGAACAGGACGCTGCCGTAGCCGGTGGCCTCGGGCCGGATCGCGGAGCCGCCCCAGCCCTGCCCCTTGCCGGTCAGGACGCCGGCCTCCCAGCGGTTGGTGATGCGCCGGTACTGGCCGAACAGGTAGCCGATCTCGCGGCCGCCGACGCCGATGTCCCCGGCCGGGACGTCGGTGTGCTCGCCGATGTGGCGGTGGAGTTCGGTCATGAAGGACTGGCAGAAGCGCATGACCTCGGCGTCGGAGCGGCCGTGCGGGTCGAAGTCGCTGCCGCCCTTGCCGCCGCCGATGCCCAGGCCGGTCAGCGCGTTCTTGAAGATCTGCTCGAAGCCGAGGAACTTCACCACGCCGATGTCCACGGAGGGGTGGAAGCGCAGCCCGCCCTTGTAGGGGCCGAGCGCGCTGTTGAACTCCACCCGGTAACCGCGGTTGACGTGGACGCGCCCGTGGTCGTCGGTCCACGGCACCCTGAAGATGATCTGCCGCTCCGGTTCCAGCAGCCGCTCCACGAGCCCGGCCTCGGCGTACTCGGGGCGCGCCGCGAAGACGGGGGCCAGGGTGTCCAGGACCTCCCGTACGGCCTGGTGGAACTCGGGCTGGGCGGGGTTGCGGCGCTCGATGTCGGACCGCAGTGCGTCCAGCCTGTGCTTCGGGTCGGTCACGGTCTGATTCCTCTCCGGCGTCCTGGGGGGCGTGCGGGCCCAGCGGGAGGGTACCGCGCGCCGGGGGAACCCCCGGCTGCCAGGGCGGAACCGGCCATCCGGCCCCGCCGGGCAGGAGCGTGGGGCCGGTACCCGCCGGGGGACCGGACGGGAACGGCGCGTATGGGCGGCGCGACGGCCGGGGATGGGCGAGAATCCGGCCACCGCGGTGCACGGCACGCACCCGCGGCACCTACGGGTACGGGGGGACACATGGAAACGGCACGGCTGCTGTCACTGATCGCCGCGACCCTCACGACGGGCCTGGTCGGCGGCCTCTTCTACGGGTTCTCGGTGGCGGTGATGCCCGGCCTGCGCGCCTCGTCCGACCGGACGGCGATCGAGACGATGCAGCGCGTCAACGTGGCCATCCTCAACGGCTGGTTCCTGCTGGGCTACGTCGGCTCCCCGCTGTTCACCGGACTCGCCCTGGGCCTGCACCTGCCGGGTGACGGACGCCACGCCCTGCTGCCGCTGGCCGGTGCGTTCGCCGCGTACCTGCTCGCGATGACGGTCACCGCCCGGGTGAACATCCCGCTCAACACCGCCCTGGAGCAGGCGGGCCCGGTGGACCGGATCACCGATCCGGCCGCCGTGCGCCGCGCGTTCGAGGGGCGGTGGGTCCGCGCGAACGCGTGGCGCACGGTCCTGTGCACGGTGTCGTTCGGCCTCCTCACGTGGGCACTGGCCCTGCACGGCCACCACGCCTAAGCCGTCTCTTTCGGATCTTGCCGGTCAAGCCCGCGTCGTCCGGTGCCGTGCGTCGCAAGGCGGAGAGGCTCCCGATGACCGGACGTCCTCGGGTGCCTCGACAACGCGGCGAGGTGCGGTGCCGGACGACGCGGGTCAGACAAGATCCGGAAGAGACGGCGTAGGCCGAGGGCGGTGCCACATCTGCGGGCTTGCCCTCAACCGCGCTTGAGGTCGTACGTTCGCCGCACGGCCCGCACGGTGTGCGGGCTCCGCACCGGAACGTCCAGGAGGCCCCCATGACGACCCAGCAGATGACCGACGCCGAACTCGCCGGGCAGCCCGCCGCGTACTGGACCGGTATGGCCTACGAGGCGCTCATCGCGTTCACCCGGGCCCGGCAGGCCGAGAAGGGCTACACCCAGCCCCAGTTCTGGCTCCTGCGCAACCTGTCGGCGAACGACATCTCCCCCGACGGGGAGGGGATGACCCTGGCGGAACTGCGCACGGCCATGGCCTCCTACATCCGGCCCGAGGACGATCTGGCCGCGGAGGCCGAGGTGCTCCTCGAGCGCGGCTGGCTGACCCGGGACGCCGGACAGCGGCTGTGGCTCACCGAGGAGGGGGAACGGGCCCGGGTCGAGCTCGCGGCGAACGCCCCCGCGATCCGCGCCGCCCTCCACGAGGGCATCGACGACGCGGACTACGTCACCACGGTGAAGGTGCTCCAGCGGCTGCTCCACAACGCGGGCGGACCGGTCGCCTGACGGGCCGCACTCCCCCGCGCTCCGAGCGCTCCTCGAGTCCCCGTCCGGGCTCCGTGCCCGCCACGGCCGGATTCAGCCGTTCTTGAGTCCGCCTCCACCCGCTGTGAGCAGCATCTCTCCCGCATCACCTCGTGGCAGGACGGATGGGTGAGAAGAAGACGATGGCTGAAGACACGCGTGGTCCCCTCCCGGACGCTGCCGTGCCCGCCGACGACCGGATCGCCGTCGTCGGCCTGTCCTGCCGCCTCCCTCGGGCCCCGGAGCCGGGCACCGCGCGGCGGTCGCCGGACGACGGTGCCGACGCGTTCGACCCCGCCTTCTTCGGGATCTCCCCGCGTGAGGCCGCGTCGATGGGTCCGCGCCGGCGGCTGGTGCTGGAGCTGTGCTGGGAGGCCCTCGAGCACGCGGGGATCGTGCCGGGGTCGCTGCGGGGCGAACGCGTCGGCGTGTTCGTCGGCGCCGTGCGCGACGAGCACACCGCCCCCTCGTACCAGCACGGCCCGGAGACGATCGGCCGCCGCACCGGCGAGCTGCTGGGCCTGACCGGCCCGAGCGTCACCGTGTACACCGGCCGTTCCTCCTCCCTCGCGGCCGTGCACCTGGCCTGCGAGAGCCTGCGCGGCGGGGAGGCCGGCACCGCCCTGGTCGGCGGGCTCGGACCCGAACCGGTCGCCGGCAGCGCTCACGCGGGGTCCGGGGCCCGCGGGCCCGTACGCGGCGAGGGCGGCGGTGTCCTCGTCCTCAAGCCCCTCGCCCGGGCCCTGGCCGACGGCGACCGGGTGCTCGGCGTCATCGCGGGCAGCGCCGTCGACGACGCCGGGGGCGCGGCACCGGCCGCACCCGGCCCCCGGAGCCGGGAGGACCGCGACGGCCGCGAGGACGCGCTGCGGCGGGCCTGCGAGGCGGCCGGCGTCGACCCGCTCGGGGTCCGGTGCGTCGAGCCGTACGGCGCGCTGGGCATCACGGACCTGATCGGGACGCTGCTGGACCTCGGCCGCGACCGCGGCGCGCCGGCGCCGGGCCCGGGGCCCGACCGGCGGCTCGTCGCGGGATGCAACTGTCACGTCGTCCTGGAGGAGGCACCGCGCGGCGCCCCGGCCGACGGGCCCGACGGGCCCGAGGATGCCGACGCGCCCGCGCACCCTCTGCCGTACACCGTCTCCGGCGCCACCGCGGAGGACCTGCGCGCCCAGGCCCGGCGGCTGCGGAGCTGGCTCGCCGAGCACCCGGACGCGCGGCCGGGGGCGCTCAGCCGGGCGCTCGCCACCACGCGTACGGCGTTCGAGCACCGGGCGGTGGTCGTCGCCGCGGACCGGGAGGAGCTGGCGCGGGGGCTGGACGCCCTCGCCCGGGACCACCGGGCCGCGGGCCTGGTCCGGGGGACGGCGAAGGAACGGCGGGACCTGGCCGTCCTCTTCTCCGGCCAGGGCGGCCAGCGGCCCGGGATGGGCCTCGGGCTGTACCGGGCCTTCCCGGTCTTCGCGGCCGCCTTCGACGAGGTGTGCGCGGCGCTCGGCGGCGGGGTCGGGCGGGCCGTCTTCGGTGACGACGCCGACGCCCTGACCCGGACCGGGACCGCGCAGCCCGCCCTGTTCGCCGTCGAGGTCGCGCTCTACCGGCTCGTCGAGTCCTGGGGGGTCGTACCGAAGTTCGTCGGCGGGCACTCCGTCGGCGAGGTCGCCGCCGCGCACGTGTCCGGGGTGCTGTCCCTGGAGGACGCGGCCGCGCTCGTCACCGCGCGCGGGCGGCTGATGGAGGCCCTGCCCGGGGACGGGACCATGGTCTGCGTCCGGACGGGAGAGGAGGAGGTCGCCCCGCTGCTGGTCCCGGGGACGGCCGTCGCGGCCGTCAACGGGCCCCGGGACGTCGTCGTCTCCGGCACGCGCGAAGCGGTCCGCACCGTCGTCGGGCGGCTCGCCGAACGGGACGTCAAGTCCAAGGCGCTGCGGGTCAGCCACGCCTTCCACTCGCCGCTGATGGACCCGGTGCTGGACGAGTTCCGGCGGGCCATCGCCGGTCTGGACTTCCGGCGGCCCCGGACCGCCTTCGTGTCCGCGCTCACCGGCGGGATCGTCACCGAGGAGGTCGCGCACCCGGACTACTGGGTCCGCCACGCCCGCGAGACCGTCCGTTTCCACGACGCCGTCCGCGCCCTGGAGGCCGAGGGCGCCGGCGCCGTTCTGGAGCTGGGGCCCGACGGCGCCCTCACCGCCATGGCCCGGTCCTGCCTCACCGGCCGGGGCTCCGCCGTCGTGGTGCCGGCCCTCTGCCGCCGGGGCGACGAGCCCCGGGCCCTGCTGACGGCGACGGCGAGCCTGTACGCCCACGGCGCCCTCGGCCGGCTGCCGCTCGGACTCCCGCCCGGGCCACCGCTGTACGGCCTGCCCACGTACGCCTTCCCGCGCGGCCGCCGCCGGCCGGGCGACGGCCCCGCCGCCCGGGCGGCGCAGTCCCCCGCCGCGGGGTCCGTCCGGACGCGGCCGGCGCCGGCCGGGGGCCGGGGGACGTTCCGGCCCGCGGACCCGCCCGGCGCGGGCGCGGCCGGCTCGGGCGCGGCCGCCGCCTGCGGGATGACGGCGACGGGGCATCCGCTGGCCGCGTTCCGCCTGGACCTGCCCGGGGCGTCAGCCGTCCTGTTCACGGGCCGCGTCCGCGCGGACAGCCACCCCGAGTTCGCCGCGTCCGGGGGTGTCCCGGCGGAGGCGCTCGTGGAGGCCGCGCTGGCGGTGGGCGGCGCGGTCGGTGCCCCGGAGGTCGAGCAGGCCGCCGCGGAGGCGGCCCTGACCCTGCCCGAGCGGGGCGGCGTCCTGCTCCAGCTGCTGGCGGAGGCCCCCGACGGGGCGGGCCGGCGGCGGCTGACGGTGACCTCGCGGGCCGAGGACACCGACGCGCGGGAGCCGTGGGTACGGCACCTGACGGCCGTGCTGGCCCCGGGCCGGACGCCGTCCTTCGGCCCGGCCCCCTGGCCGCCGCGGGACGCCGAGCGGCTGGAGGGGGCCGAGGCGCACCCGGCGGTGGAGCGGGCCTGGCGGCGGGGCGAGGAGTTCCTCGCGGAGGTCGCACTGCCGGCCGGGCTGCACGGGCGGCCGTACGCCCTGCACCCCGCGCTGCTGGAGGCGGCGCTGCACCCCGTGGCGGCCGCGGCGGGGAACCCGCTGGCGGCGCGGGCCTGGAGCGGTACGGCCCTGTACGCGACCGGGGCCGCCTCCCTGCGGGTGCGTGCCGTACGCGGCGCGGCCGGGGTGGTGGCGCTGGAACTGGCCGACGCGGAGGGCGGGCCGGTGGCCGCGGCGACCGTCACCCTGTCCGAGGCGCCGGGCGGGCGGCCCGGACGGCCCGTCACCCCGCTGGCGGTGGTGTGGGAGCGGGCGGCCGAGGCGCCCGAGCCGGTGGGCGCGGGGCCGCGCCGGGCGCTGCTCGGCGCGCCGGACGGCGGCCACGGCGAATCCGCCCCGCCGGACGGCGGCGACGGCCGGTCCCCGCTGCCGGACGGCGACGGGACGCCCGCGTACGGCGGGCTGCCCGCCCTGCTGGCCGCGGCGGCGGACGGGAGCCCGCTGCCGGAACTGGTGCTGGCCCGCGCCGCGCGGCCCGCCGGCGCGGAATGCGGCGGCCGGGGCGTGGCGGCGGCGGTGGACGAGGTGCGGGAGCTGATCGGTGCCTGGCTCGCCGAGGAGCGGCTGGCCGGTTCGGTGCTGGCCGTGGTCACGGACAGGGCCGAGGAGGTGCTGCCCGGGGAGGGCGTCGCCGATCTCGCCGGGGCGGCGGTACGCGGCTTCGTGCGCTCGGTGCAGGCATGGCTCGGCGGCGCGGGAGCGGGCCGCATCGTGCTGGTGGACGTGGACGGCGGCGACGCGAGCCGCAAGGCCCTGCTGCGGGCGCTGGTCGGCGGCGAGCCCGACCTGGCCCTGCGCGACGGCGTCGCGTACGCGCGGCGCCTAATACGGGCCGGGGCCGTGGTGCCCGGGACGGACGCCGGCGTGCCGGGGACGGTCCGGCTCAGCGGCGCCGTCGAGGGGGCGCGTGCCGAGGAGTGCGCCCGCCACCTGGTGGAGGCGCACGGCGTGCGGCCGGCCGGACCCGGCGGGGAGGCGGCCGCGATCGTGCACCTGACGGGTCCGGACGGGCCCCCGCTGGAGGCTTCGGTCGATGCCGCGCTCGCCCTGGAGGGGCACCCGGCCGCGCTGGCGTTCGTCACCACCGTGGGGGCGGCGCTGGGCGCGGGCGGTCCGGAGGACGCCGCGGCGCTGGGCTCGTTCCTCACCGCTCTGGCCGCCCGCCGCCGCGCGGCCGGGCTGCCCGCCGCCGTACTGGGCTGGGGCGCCGACGCCGGGGGTTTCCCGGCGGGGCTCGCGTCCCCGGCCGGGGACGGCCCCGGCCTGCTGGGGCACGTGCTCGCGCGGAGCCTGACCCTGGTCGCCGCCCGCCCCGAGGAGGGCCCGATGGGCGCCGCCGCGGCTCCTGTGCCGGCGCTGCTGCGGAACCTGGTCGCCGAGCGTCCGCGCCGGGCCGCCAACCGGTGGGCGGGCGGCGGGTTTTCGCCGCGCGAGCGGCTCGCGGCGCTGCTCGCGGAGCGGGGCCCGGCGGTGGGCGGGCCCGAGCCGGCCGCCGAAGCCGGGGCCGCCCCCGAAGCCGAAGCCGGGGCCGCCGCCGGGGGCACGCTGGCGGGGCTGCTGCGCGGGGCGCACGCGCAGGGCCGTACCGCCGAGGGCACGGCGCTGCTGATGGCGGCGGCCGAGCTGCTGCCCGGCTACGACTCCCGGTCCGGGGTGGAGCGCTGGCCGGCTCCGGCGCGGCTGGCGTCCGGGCGGGAGGGGACGGCGGGACTGTTCGCGTTCCCCTCGCTGGGCGCGGCCTCGGGCCCGCACGAGTTCCTCGGGCTCGCGGCGGCCCTGGACGGGCGGCGGGGTCTGACGGTGCTCGCGCATCCGGGCTTCGCGGGTGACGCGGTGCTGCCGCGCGGCCGGCAGGCGCTGGTACGGGCCCAGGCGGAGGCGGTGGCCGAGGCGGCCGGTACGGCACGGCCGGTGCTGCTGGGGCACTCCTGCGGCGGGTGGGTCGCGCACGCGGTGGCCCGGGAACTGCTGGAGATCGGCCGTGAGGCGGCGGCGGTGGTGCTCCTCGACACGTACGCGCGGGGCGGGAACCGGCACGGACTGGCGGTGCTGGCGGCCCGTCTGCTGGACGCGGACGGCCCGCTGGGGCCGCCCGACGACGCGCGCCTGCTCGCGATGGGCGGCCACCTGCGGCTGTTCGCCGACTGGACGCCCGAACCGGCGGCGGCGCCCACGCTGCTGGTGCGCGCCTCGGCGTCCGCGGCCTCGGCCGCGGACGGCTGGGAGTACGCGGACCACCTCGCGGAGGTGGACGGCGACCACTTCTCGCTGCTGGGCGCGGACGCGGCCGCCGTCGCGGACACCGTGGACGGCTGGCTGCGGGAGGTGACGGGCTGAGGGCGGGCGGCGGCCCCGGCGGCCGCCCGCGCGGGGCGGTCGTACGCCGGTCGAGCGTGTCTCCAGCGGTACCGGCGACCGTGGGACACCCATGCCGCCGAGCCGCCGTGCGGGGCATCCGCGGCGGCGTTCGCCCCTGTGAGGAAGCGTCCCGATGAGCACCGAACCCATGACCGGGTCACCCGCCGGAGAGGACTACGTCTCCGCGGAGCTGTACACGCGGATCCAGCAGTTCTACGCCGGCCAGATGGCGATGATGGACGAGGGGCGCGCCGAGGAGTGGGCCGCCACGTTCACCGAGGACGCGGTCTTCCCGCCCTCGGTCAGCAGCCGGGCGGGGCGTGCCGACTCGGCCCGGGCGCACGCCGAGAAGCTCCTCCGGGAGAAGACCGACCTGCGCCACTGGCTCGGCATGCTCGACGTGCGCCCGCAGCCGGACGGCAGCCTGCACGCGCGCGCGTACGTGCTGACCGCGCGCACGGTGCGCGGTGAGGAGCTGCGGATCACGGCGAGCGTGGTGTGCCGCGACCGCCTGGTCGAGGAGGACGGCCGGTGGCGGGTCGCCGAACGGACCCTGCGGCGTGACGGGGCTGCCTGACCGCTCCTGCCGGAACCGGCTTGACCTCGAGTCGGCTTGAGGTTCTACGTTCTGACGCGGGCCCCGGGCCACGACGCGCCGCACCGCACGGGGCCCGGGCCGCGGCGCCCCGCACCACCCTTCCCGACGCATTCCCTGTCGAAATGAGGTACCACGATGTCCGGCAACCCGCTCAAGGTGGGCGTTCTGGTCGGCAGCGTCCGCACCGGCCGCTTCGCCGACAAGGTCACGGACTGGTTCGTCGCCGAGGCCGGCCGCCGCGATGACATGGAGATCCACGTCATCGACCTGTCGGAGCCGGCGCTCGTCGAGGAGCTGAAGCTGAACCTCGACCCGCTGGGCACCCCCGGGGAGGCCCCCGCGCTGGCCTCCCGGATCGAGGGGCTCGACGCGTACGTCGTCATCACGCCGGAGTACAACCACGGTTACCCGGCCTCGCTGAAGCTGGCCGTCGACTACGTGTACAGCGGCTGGCGCGCCAAGCCGGTCGGCTTCGTCTCGTACGGCGGCATGGCGGGCGGCCTGCGTGCCGTGGAGCAGCTGCGGCAGGTCTTCGCCGAGCTGCACGCCGTCACCATGCGGGACACCGTGAGCTTCCACAACGCGTGGGAGCGGTTCGGCGAGGACGGCCGGCCGCACGACGAGGACGGCAGCTCGAAGGCCGCCACCGTGCTCCTGGACCAGCTGGCCTGGTGGGGCCTCACCCTGCGGGACGGCCGCGAGGCGCGTCCGTACGAGGGCTGACCGCTCCGCGCGGACGGCCGGGGCCCGGTGGACGACGACCGTCCGCCGGGCCCCGGCCGTGTCTCGGGCCGGCCGCGTCTCAGGCCCGGGCCAGCGAGCCGGAGCGCCTCTCGGGCGGGGTGTCGCGCAGCGAGTCGGCGACCTCCATGACGTAGCGCCCGTACCCGGACTTGCCGAGGAGGGTCCCGAGCCGGTGGCACTGCTCGGGGTCGATGAAGCCCATGCGCAGGGCGACTTCCTCGATGCAGGCGATGCGCATGCCCTGGCGGCGCTCCAGGGTCTGGATGTACTGCCCCGCGTCGAGCAGTGAGTCGTGGGTGCCGGTGTCCAGCCAGGTGAAGCCGCGGCCGAGGTCCACCAGGCCGGCCTTGCCGCGGGCCAGGTACTCCAGGTTGACGTCGGTGATCTCCAGCTCGCCGCGGGGCGAGGGCTTCAGGGCGCGCGCGATGGAGACCACGTCGTTGTCGTAGAAGTACAGGCCCGTGATGGCCCGGTTGGAGCGGGGCTCGGCCGGCTTCTCCTCCAGGGAGATCAGGCGCCCTTCCTCGTCGGCCTCGCCCACTCCGTACCGCTCGGGGTCGCGCACCGGGTAGCCGAACAGCAGGGCGCCCTCGGTGTGCGGCATGTACTGCTGGAGCAGCCGGGCGAAGCCGGGGCCGTGGAAGATGTTGTCGCCGAGGACCAGGGCGACGGAGTCGTCCCCGATGTGGTCCGCGCCGATGGTGAAGGCCTCCGCGAGGCCGCGCGGCTGCTCCTGCTCGGCGTAGGAGAGGGTGAGGCCGAGCGCGCTGCCGTCGCCGAGGACCGTGCGGAACTGCGGCAGGTCGCGGGGGGACGAGATGATCAGGATGTCGCGGATGCCTGCGAGCATCAGCACCGACAGCGGGTAGTAGATCATCGGCTTGTCGTAGACGGGCAGCAGTTGCTTGGACACCCCCAGGGTGATGGGGTGCAGCCGGGTTCCGCTGCCTCCGGCCAGGATGATTCCCTTCACTGCTCGCCACCTCATGTCGTCTCGGCTTCGTGGCCGCACGGGCCCGCGGCCGCCCAGGCTGCCGGGAGCCGGTCGAGGACGGGTCGAGGCGGGCCGGGCCGGTGTCCGCCGCCTCCGCCGTCGAGCGCCTTTCCAGCGGCGCTGGATCCGCCGCCGCCAGGGTGACTCCGTCGCCACCGGATGGCGCGCCGCCACGAACGAGCGAGGAAAGTGGTACTGATGCCGAGCTTCCCGTCATCGGACACGGATCTGCATGTCAGAGCACAGGAGTTGGCTTCCGTGGCCGTCCGGTACGCGGAGCGGGCCGACGCCGATCGCGCGCTGTCGCGCACCGTGTCGGACGGGATCGTCGACGCCGGCTTCGCCGGGCATTTCGTGCCGGCCCGCTGGGGCGGCCGGGACGGCACCGCGACCGAGCTGCTGCACGCCGTCTCCGCCCTCGCGCAGGGCTGTACCTCGGCCGCCTGGTGCGCCTCGGTCATCGCCGGTGCCGGCCGGATGGGCGCCTTCCTCCCGGAGGAGGGGCAGCGGGAGCTGTGGGCCAAGGGCGCGGACACCGCCGTGGTGGGCGCGCTGATGCCGCGCGGCACGGCCACCGCGGTCACCGGCGGCTGGCGGGTGTCCGGGGAGTGGGACTTCACGAGCGGGGTCGGCTTCTCCGACTGGGCCCTGGTGTGCGCGCTGGTGCCGCGGGACGGCGCTCAGGTTCCGTGGTTCTTCGCGCTGCCCCGCCAGGAGTACCGGGTGGCCGACACCTGGACCTCGATCGGCATGCGCGGCACCGGCAGCAACACCCTGGTGGCCGACAACGTGTTCGTGCCGGCCCACCGGGGCTTCACCCGGCAGGACATGATCGAGGGCCGGAGCGTCGGTTCGGACGCCCGCTGCCACACCGCCCCGCTGCGCCTGCTGAGCGGGCTGCTCTTCGGCGCCCCCGCGCTCGGCGCGGCCCGCGCCGCCCTGCGCGTGTGGGCCGAGGACTCCCGTACGGGCGCGGAGGAGGAGGCGCTCGGGCTCCGTACGGCCGCTTCCCGCGCGGTGATCGCCGTCGATGCCGCCGAGCTGCTGCTGGAGCGCGCCGCCCGCGTCGCCGACGCTCCCACGGCGACGGCGCTCGAGCTGGTGCGCAACCCGGCCGACTGCGCGTACGCCGTCGAGCAGTCGGTGGAGGTCGTCGAGCGGCTGCTGCGCGCGTCCGGCAGCTCCGGCCAGCTCGCCGCCCACCCCATGCAGCGGATCTGGCGCGACGTGCACAGCCTCGCGAGCCATGTGGCGCTGCGGTTCGATCCGGCCGCCGGCGCCTACGGGTCGCGGCTGTTGTCCTCCACCGCCGGGCTCGGCGCCCCCTGACCCAGACGACGACGCAAGCGATGCCGGCACGCCGGCTGATCCAGGAAAGGCAGCTCGTATGAGCGACTCCACCCCCAGCACCCCGCGCACCGCGGCGGAGCCCTTCGTCTCCGCCGAGCTCTACACGCAGGTGCAGCAGTTCTACGCCCGGCAAATGGGTCTCCTCGACGACGGCTTCCCCGATGCGTGGGCGGAGACGTTCACCGAGGACGCCGTCTTCCAGGAGGCGAGCCGTCTGGACGAGCCCCTGCGCGGCCGCGCCGCCATCCGGGAGTCCTCCCGGGCCCGCAAGAAGCGGCTCGAGGCCGACAAGATCGACTTCCGGCACTGGCTGGGGATGCTCGACGTGCGCCCGCAGGCGGACGGCTCTCTGCACGCCCGCAGTTACGCGCTGGCGATGCGCACGAGGACCGGCGGCGAGCTCGACATCTTCGCCAGTGTCGTGTGCCACGACCGCCTGGTCCTCGTCGACGGCACCTGGAAGGTCGCCGAGCGGGACCTCCACCACGACGGCTCCGGCCGCGACTGACGAGGCTGAGGAGCTTTCGTGAAATTCGGGATCGTCTTCTTCCCCACGGTCGGCCCTGCCGACAAGTCCGCCCAGCAGTACTTCGACGAGGCGCTGCGCCTCGTCGACCTCGCGGAGGAGCTGGGCTTCGACCACGTGAAGATGGTGGAGCACTACTTCTTCTCGTACGGCGGCTACAGCCCCGACCCGGTCACCTTCCTCGCCGCCGCGGCGGGCCGCACCAAGCGCGTGCGGCTGGGGACCAGCGCCACCATTCCGGCCTTCCAGCACCCGGTGAAGCTGGCCGGCAAGCTGGCGATGCTGGACAACATCTCGAACGGGCGCGTCGACGCCGCGTTCGGGCGGGCCTTCCTGCCGGACGAGTTCAAGGCGTTCGGCATCGACATCGACGAGTCGAAGGACCGTTTCGTCGAGGGCGTCGAGGCCATCACGCGGCTGTGGACCGAGGAGGACGTGGTCTTCGACGGCCGGTTCCACCAGTTCGGCCCGGTCACGCTGCTGCCGCGGCCGGTGCAGGCCCCGCACCCGCCGGTGTTCGTGACCACCGCGCGCAGCGCCGAGTCCTGTGCCGAGGCGGGCCGCAACGGCCACAACCTCCAGACCGTGCCGAACGTCATGTCCACCGAGGAGCTGCAGAGCCGGCTGGCGCTCTACCGGGCGGAATGGGCCGCCTCCGGCCGTGCGGCGGGCACCGAGCAGATCCACTTCAGCTACCCGTGCGTGGTCTCCGAGGACGGCGAGGAGGCCCGCGCCAAGGGCCGTCTCGACGACGACCGCAACTCGGCGGCGATCCGGGACGCCGTCGCGTCGTGGGGCACCACCCGCTCCGAGGCCTACCCGGGCTACGAGAAGCTGGTGGAGGCCACCCGGACCTCCCACTTCGAGAGCAAGATGGAGCAGCAGAAGCTGCTCATCGGCGCCCCCGACCAGGTACGGGCACAGCTCGAGCAGATCTCCGAGTGGTTCGGTGACGACATCACCATCAGCCTCGGCGTGCACTCGGGCCACCTGTCCTTCGAGGACGCGGCCACCACGATGCGGCTGATGGCCGAACGGGTCATCCCGAAGCTGGGGGCGGGCGCGTGAGCCAGGACAAGCGCGTCGTCACGGTCATCGGCGCGGGCACGATCGGGCTGGGCTGGATCGCCCTGTTCCTGGGCCACGGGCTCAACGTACGGGTCAACAGCCGGCGCGAGGACGCGCCGCGGATCGTGGCCGAGGGCCTGGAGCTGTTCGGTCCGTACCTGCCGGAGGGCAGCGCGGACCCGGCCGGCTTCGCCGAGCGGCTCAGCTTCGAGCCGGACCTGGAACGGGCGGTGGCGGACGCCGACGTCATCGTCGAGAACGCTCCGGAGAACCTGGAGCTGAAGCAGGAGCTGTACGAGCGGATCGGCAAGGCGGCCCCGGCCTCCGCGCTGCTGCTGTCGTCCACCTCCACCCTGAACCCGGACGACATGGGCGCCCGGATGGCCGACTCCAGCCGGCTGGTCGTGGGTCACCCCTTCAACCCGCCGCACGTGGTGCCGCTGGTGGAGGTCGTGGCCGGCGAGCGCACCTCCGCCCGGGCGGTGGAGGAGGCCGTCGCCTTCTTCACGTCGGTGAGCCGCAAGCCGGTCGTCCTGCACAAGCCGATCATGGCGTTCGCCGCGAACCGGCTCCAGTCGGCGCTGCTGCGCGAGTCGGTGCACCTGGTGCGCGAGGGCGTGGTCACGCTGGAGGAGCTCGACCAGGTGGTCACCCACTCCATCGGGCTGCGCTGGGCCACCGTGGGGCCGTTCCTGGCCTTCCACCTGGGCGGTGGCCAGGGCGGCCTGCGCAAGTGGCTGGGCACGCTCGGCTCCAACCTGGAGCGCGGCTGGGAGGGGCTCGGCCGTCCGCCGATGGACGACGAGACCATACGCTCGCTCATCGAGCAGGCGGAGGCCGCGTACGGTTCGAAGACGTACGAGGAGCACGTGCGGGAGCGGGACGCCAAGCAGACGGCGATCCTGCGCTCCCTCGCCGAGGTGAACGAGCGGGCGTGACCCGCGCGGGGGCGTGACCCGCGCGGCACGGAAGAGTCCCGGTACGGCCCACAGGCCGTACCGGGACTCTCGGGTTTGCGGGGGGGGTCAGGCGCCCGAGGGGGCGGCCGCGCGCGGCCGGCCGGCGGCGCCGTCCTCGGCGGGGACCCGGGGGGCGGGGGGCGAGGCCTGCGGGACGGGGCTGAGCAGGCGGGCCTGGAGCTGCTTGAGCTCCAGGGAGGGTTCCAGGCCCAGTTCGTCGGCGAGCAGCCGGCGTACGTCCTGGTAGGCCTGGAGGGCTTCCGCGCGCCGGCCGGCGGCGCCGAGGGCGCCGATGAGCTGGCTGTGGAACCACTCGTTGAGCGGGTACTGGTTGATCAGCTTCCGCAGCTCCGGGATGGACTCGCGGTGCCAGCCGAGCTGTTCCTCGCAGGCGATGCGGATCTCGAAGGCCCGGATGCGCAGCTCCTCCAGGTGCACGATGTGGCCGGCGAGCAGGTCGCCCGCGGGGAAGTTCGACAGGGCGGGCCCGCGCCAGAGGTCGAGCGCCTCGCGGACGGTCCGCAGCGCGGTGAGCGGATCGCCCTGGGCGAGTTCGCCGCGCGCCTGGGAGACGAGCCCCTCGAATATCCGGATGTCCGTCTCGGAATCGTCGACGCGGATCGCATAACCGGGCGGGCTGGTGATGATCAGAGGCCGGTCCGCCGGTACCAGCCGTTCGTTCGCGAACATCCGGCGTGCGTGGTAGATGTACGTCTGCAGCGTCGTCACGGCGCTGCGCGGCGGTTTCTCGCCCCACAGTTCCCGTATGAGCGCGTCGGCCGTCACGATTTCGTTGGGTCTCGTGAGCAGCAGGGCCAACGTCTGGCAGACCTTGGGCGTTCCCGGGCGGTAGGCCCTGCCGTCGTCCGTGACGATCTCAAAGGGTCCGATGAGATTGAAACGCATGGGTGGTTCTCCTCGTCAGCAAGACAGCGGCAATTTCCGAACGGTCATCGACGGAGTTGGGAATGCGATAGGCAGTCCGCCTGAGTTATAAGAAGTCTCTTCCAGGTCTCCGACGCCCGTCAACCAATCGCATGTCAGGGCGCCGTCAACTTGCGTCAGAATTGCGCTGCCTTTCCCCCTGTTCGGGGAACCTGCGTCAGGAATACAAAAAAGCGGCCGCCCTGCCGGAGAAATCCGGCAGGGCGGCCGCCTAGGTGCGGACTACCTGTTTTCCGCGCTTACCCGTTCCTACTCGCCGAGCAGGTACCGGATGTGCTTGACCAGCTCGCCGATGTCCTCGCGCAGCAGGCTGTAGTGGTCGGCGTCGAGGTCGATGACCGTCGGCGGCTCGGCCGAGTAGCCGCTGCTGTTCTCGAGGAACGAGTAGTCGTCACCCTCGGCCTTGAAGATGCTGATCGGCGCCTGGAGGGTGCGCTCGGCCAGCTCGCGGAACGAGTACTCGAATTCGTAGGTCTGGCCCACGACCGAGATGATCCGCTTGGCGAGGTCGACGTCGATGCCCTTGAGCTCGCTGATGAACTCGGCGAAGGACGCCTCGTCCGTCACGGTCTCCAGGCACTTCTCCAGGTCCGGGCCGGAGATGGTGCCGGTGAACACCGAGAAGAGGATGGTCGTGTAGGCGCGGTTGGCGAAGGACGCCTCGCGGCCCCACACCTTGCCGTTCTCGGCGCGCACCTTCGGCGACCCCGGGGCGATCAGGAAGAGGTTGTCGACCTTCTCGCCCGCCTGCTCCAGCTGGTAGGCCGTCTCGAAGGCCACGCGCGCGCCGAAGGAGTAGCCCCACAGGGTGTAGGGGCCGGTCGGCTGGAGCTCCTTGATGGCCTCGATGTCCGCCTTGGCCATCTCGACGATGGTCTCGTACGGGGTCTCGCCCTCGTTGATGCCGTACGACTGGACGCCGTAGAACGAGCGGCCGAGACCGATCTCGCCGGCCAGGGTGCGCAGGTTCATCGGGTAGCCGCCCAGGCCCGGCCAGCACAGCACCGGCTTCTGCTTGCCGGTCTCCGCGTGCAGGCGCACCAGGCGCGAGGACTCCTGGGCGACCTCGCGCTCCAGGCGGCGCGCGAGCTTCTCGACCGTCGGGGACTCCAGGACGGTCTGCAGCGGCAGGGAGACGCCCAGGCGCGAGTTGAGTTCGCGGACCAGGCCGACGGCGATCAGCGAGTTGCCGCCGGACTCGAAGAAGTCGTCCTGGACGGAGACGCTCTCGCGGCGCAGGGCCTTGCCCCAGATCTCCGCGATCTCCTTCTCGGTCTCGGTGCGCGGGGCGACGAAGGGACGCTCCACCAGCTCGGCGTTGACCTGGTCGGAGACGGCCAGCGCCTTGACGTCGATCTTGCCGTTGGCCGACAGCGGCAGCCGCTCGAAGACCACGACCCGGTTGGGGATCATGTAGTCGGGCAGGAAGCTGACGAGGTCGTCGCGGATCAGCTCCGCCGGACCGCGCATGTGGACGCTGTCCTCGCGCATGCCCTCGTGGCCGAGCTGCTCGTCGCTGACGCGGCCGCCGACGAAGAAGTACATCGGCCCGCCCTCGACGCCGTTCTCGGCGAGGACGGCGTCCATGCGGCGCGAGGCCGGCAGCGGGTTGCCCGTCTTGGAGCTGTAACCGGAGGACATGAAGCCCAGGTTCAGCCCGTTCATCATCAGGTGCTGGAGCTTCTTGCCCAGGGTGATGTAGTGCAGCCACTCCTCGGGCGCCCGGCTGTAGACGCTGATGCCGAAGCTGGCGGCCTGGTACACCGACTGGTTGATCGCGATGACGTGCTTCTTGAGGACGATGTCGTCGGAGAAACGGCTCAGCGCGCCGTTCTCGTAGCGGTACTGGCCCTCGGGCAGGCCGGCGACCTTGCCGCCGTGCGTCTGGACGTAGACCTCGGCGTGGTCCTCGCGCTCGCCCGCGTTCGGGACGAGCTCGAAGGTGCCCAGGTAGTAGTCCTCGTCGGCGACGTCGAGCAGCTCGCGGACGGCCGGCTCGTAGGCGCGGTCCTGGATGTCCAGGCCGTAGGCCGGCAGGACCTGCTCGAAGAGGCCGACGATGTGGCCGGTCTCGATCTCCAGGACTTCCTGGATGTTGTTCTTGTAGACCGGCTCGATGCCGCTCTTCTTGCCGATGAAGTGGATGTGCGCGGTCGGCTTGCCGGTGGGGGCCTTCTCGCTGATCAGCACGAGCTGGTGACGGACCGGCTGGTAGTAGTAGTAGCCGGGCCGCAGCCCGCCGACGCCCTCCAGCTCGAAGTACATCTGCGTCGCGTACAGCGCGCCCGGGGAGGCGTAGCCGTACTTCGGGAGCAGCCGCTCCTCGCTGACGTACTGGCCGAACCAGCGCAGGATCTGGCCCAGTTCGGCCGGCGCCAGATCGGCCGCCTTGCGGGAGTAGGCCGCGGTGACCTTGGCGCCGAGCAGCTTCAGCAGGTCGTCCTGGGTGACGGCGCCGCCCTCGTAGAAGCGGTACGTCTTGCGGGCGAAGACCCGGGCGCGCTGCTCGGGGGTGGGCGCGGCGCCCTCCAGGTCGAAGGCCGGGCGGGCGGCCAGCTCGGCGTCGTCGCGCAGGCCCGGGTTGGACAGCTGCGCCTTGACCTGGAGCTTGCTCTTCTTCGACGCGTGGTGGGAGCCGTGGTTGCCCTGGTCCATCAGGGCGGCTTCCTTCTCGCTCAGCTCGACGCAGGCGATCAGGTTCTGGAAGCCGGTGCGGCCGTCGTTCTTGACGATGACGGCGGCGTTGCGGACCCAGTCGTGGTTCTCGATCGCCAGGGATATCTCGTCCAGCTCGACGCGGTAGCCGCGCAGCTTGACCTGGTTGTCGGCGCGGCCGGCGAACTGCACGGTGCCGTCCGGGTTCCACTGGCCCAGGTCGCCCGTCTTGTACAGGCGGGTGGGCGCGGCGCCCTCCTCGAGCTGGATCTCGAGGAAGCGCTCGGCGGTCAGGTCGGGGCGGTGCAGGTAGCCGCGCGCCAGCTGCACGCCGCCGATGTACAGCTCGCCGATCTCCCCGACGCCGACCGGCTTCAGGGTCTCCTTGTCGAGGATGTGGTACGTGGTGCCGTGCACCGGGCGGCCGATGGAGATGGACTGCGGTCCCTCTTCCAGGTCGGCGGGGTCCACCACGAAGGAGGAGGAGTTGATGGTGGTCTCGGTCGGGCCGTAGACGTTGATCAGCGCCCGGCCCGGCATCTCCTGCGTGGTCTGGATCGCCAGCAGGCGGGAGAGGGCCTCGCCACCGCTGAAGATCTGCTGGAGGGAGACGCACTCGCCGAACTTCTCGGTGTCGAGCAGGCCCTGGAGCAGCGTCGGGACGCACTGGAGGGTGGTCACGCCGTGCTTGACGATGGTCTCGATGAGGCCCTCGGGGTCGGCGTAGACGCCCGGGGCGCCCATGACGACGGTGGCGCCGTTGGCCGGGGAGAGGATCTCCCACTGGGCGGCGTCGAAGCTCATCGGGGTCTTCTGGAGCACGACCTTGCTGCGGTCGATCGCGTAGGTCTCGCGCAGCCAGCCGAGCTGGCTGACGATGCTGCCGTGCTCGATCATCACGCCCTTGGGCTTGCCCGTGCTGCCGGAGGTGTAGATGACGTACGCGAGGGAGTCCGGCCGGGCGCCCTCGGCGGCCGGGAGCTCGTGGCCCTCCGGGAGGACGAACGCCTCGGACTCGCGCAGGGTGACGACCCGGACGTCCTGCGGGGCCAGCTCGCGCAGGCGGGACACCAGGCGCTGCTGCGCCAGGATGATCTTCGCCTGGCTGTTCTCGATCATGTAGCGGAGCCGGTCCTCGGGGTACTCCGGGGACAGCGGCAGGTAGGCGGCTCCGGCGCCGAGGATGCCCCACGCACCCACCATCAGGTCGATGGAAGGCTCGACGAAGAGGCCGACGCAGTCGTCCGTGGAGACACCGAGGTGTCTCAGGTACTCGGCCAGGGCCGAGCTCCGGGAGGCCAGCTCACGGAAGGTGAGCTTCTCCTCCCGGTAGGCGACGGCGACCGCGTCGGGGTGCTCGGCCACGCGCTCCGCGAGCAGGCCGGGCAAGGTGGTGGTGCCGCGCAGGGTGGGCTCGAGCACGCTGGTCTCCTGAAGAGTCATTTCCCGCTTCCTTAAGTTCCGTTTGTGGAGCAGCGGGCGCGTCGGCCGCCCCCGCAGGCCGGGCTCCGCGAGGCAGCGAGCCCGGTGGACGACGCCTCACCGCCGGCATGGGGGCGGTGTCCGCGCGGGGCGGGCACCGCGCAAGCGGTGCGGCGTCAGTGGCCGAGACGACTGCTCGGCCGGATGAAACCGAAGAACTGAGGGGCGCAAGGGCAAAGCCTCACCACCCGGAAAGACCGGAACGGCGCGGTGCGTGCGGCCGCCTCCCCCTACGGACGGACGGGCCCTCCCCGGGCCGCCCGTCCGGGCGATCACCGGCTCCGCAGGAGCCGGGTTACTGACCCGTTGTCGAACACCTCCCTCGTGGCGCCCGCGATGAGCGGGGCGATCGGAAGGACGGTCACCTTGTCGATGCCGAGTGCCGCGGGCACCGGAAGGGTGTCGGTGAAGACGAACTCGCTGACGCGCGAGTTCTTCAGGCGGTCCGCGGCGGGGCCCGAGAGGACCCCGTGCGTGGCCGCCACGATGACGTCCCGGGCGCCCTGCGCGAACAGGGCGTCGGCGGCGGCGCAGATCGTGCCGCCGGTGTCGATCATGTCGTCGACCAGGACGCAGACGCGGTCGCGGACCTCGCCGACCACCTCGTGGGCCGTGACCTGGTGGGCCACGTCCTTGTCCCGCCGCTTGTGGACGATGGCCAGCGGAGCGCCGAGGCGGTCGCACCAGCCGTCGGCCACGCGCACGCGGCCGGCGTCGGGCGAGACGACGGTGAGGTCGTCCCGGTCCACCTTGGAGCCGATGTGGTCCGCGAGGACCGGCATGGCGAACAGGTGGTCCACCGGACCGTCGAAGAAGCCCTGGATCTGGTCGGCGTGCAGGTCGACCGTCAGGATCCGGTCCGCTCCGGCGGTCCTGAGCAGGTCCGCCACCAGGCGGGCCGAGATGGGTTCCCGGCCGCTGTGCTTGCGGTCCTGGCGCGCGTATCCGTAGAACGGCAGGATCACCGTGATGCTGCGGGCCGAGGCCCGCTTCAACGCGTCGACCATGATGAGCTGTTCCATGATGGACTTGTTGACCGGGGCCGTGTGGCTCTGGATCACGAAGCAGTCCGCGCCGCGCACGGAGGCGTGGTAGCGGATGTAGATCTCGCCGTTGGCGAAGTCGACCGCCTTCGTCGGGACCAGGGTCGTGCCCAGCTCGGCCGCGACGGCCTCGGCCAGCTCGGGGTGTGCGCGCCCCGAGAAGAGCAGCATCTGTCGGGAGCTCACGCGGCGCCGGCCCCTTCGAGCGTCGGGTAGTCGGTGTAGCCGGTGTGGTCGCCGCCGTAGAACGTGCTCTGGTCGGCCTCGGCCAGCGGGGCGCCCGTGCGGATGCGCTCGGGCAGGTCCGGGTTGGCGATGAAGGACGCGCCGAAGGCGACGGCGTCGGCCAGGCCGGCCTCCACGGCCTCGGTGGCGATCCGGGCGTTGACGACGACGCCGTTCTCCGGGTGGGGGCACAGGACGACCGCGCCGCTCCACCGTGCGCGCAGGTCCGCGACGTGGTCGCGGTTGCCGCCCTCGAGGACGTGCAGGAAGGCGAGGGGCGGCAGGGCCGCGAGGAGCGCCTCGTAGACGGCGCGGGTGTCGCCCTCCTCGATGTCGTTGTACGGGTTCGAGGGCGAGATTCGCACGCCGACGCGGTCGGCGCCGATGCGCTCGCAGACCGCCCCGATCACCTCGGCCGGGAAGCGGACGCGGTTCTCGACGGAGCCGCCGTACGCGTCGGTGCGCCGGTTGGTGTTCTCCGCGAGGAACTGGTGCAGCAGGAAGCCGTTGCCCGCGTGGATCTCCACCCCGTCGAAGCCCGCCTCGATCGCGAGCGCGGCGGAGTCCGCGAACTCCTCGACGATCCCGGCGATCTCCCCGGTCGTCAGGGCGCGCGGCTCCGGGTAGTCCAGCGGCCCCTCGGGGCCGTAGGCCTGGCCGGCCGCGGTGACGGCGGACGGGGCGACCGACCGGTGGCCGCTCGGGTACAGGGAGGGGTGGCCGATGCGGCCGCAGTGCATGAGCTGCGCGACGATCAGTCCGCCGCGGGCGTGCACGGCCCCGGTGACCGGCTTCCAGGAAGCGGCCTGCTCGGGGGTGTGCAGGCCCGGGCTGTTGCCGAAGCCCTGGCCGGTGACCGACGGCTGGATGCCCTCGGTGATGATCAGGCCGGCCCCCGCGCGCTGACCGTAGTAGGTGGCCATCAGTTCGGTGGCCAGACCCTCGCCGGTGGCCCGGTTGCGGGACATGGGCGCCATGACCACTCGGTTGCTCAGGGCCAGCTTCCCCAGAGTGACCGGCTCGAACAGCTTCTCGGACATGTGTGTGTCTCTCCAGACTGAGGTCAACGCGTGGTGCGGGGGCGGTTCGTGTGCGCTCAGCGGCCGGCGAGCTCCGCGAGGTGGGCGGAGTGCGCGACGGCCAGGCGGCCGGCCGCCTCGGCGCAGGAGGCGAGGACGGCCATGTTGGCCCTGGCGGAGCGGCCGTCCGTGGCGGCGTCGACCGCCCGCATCAGGTACTTGGTGATGGCCTGGCCCGAGACGCCGTCCCGGGCGGCCTCGGCGACGGCGGCGCGGATGGCCGTGTCCACCTCGGCGGAGTCGATGGCGTCCTCCTCCCTGACCGGGGTGGTGATCAGGAAGGAGCTGTTGTTGCCGAGGGCCCAGTGGGCCTCGATCGCACGGGCGATGACCCGCTCGTCGTCCAGGCGGTGGGGGGCCTTGTGGCCGCTCGTACGGCAGTAGAACGCGGGGAAGTCGTCCGAGCGGTAGGCGACGACGGGGACGCACTGCGTCTCCAGGTACTCCAGGGTCAGGCCCAGGTCGAGGATCATCTTGGCGCCCGCGCAGACGACGGCGACCTTGGAGCGGGTGAACTGGATCAGGTCCGAGGACACGTCCCAGGTCTCCTGGGCGCCCCGGTGCACGCCGCCGATGCCGGCGGACGAGAAGAACGGGATCCCCGCGAGCTCGGCCGCCACGACCGAGGAGGCCACGGTGGTGGCTCCCGGACCGCCCTGCGCCAGGACGACGGGCAGGTCCCGGCTGGACACCTTGGGGATGCCCGGCAGGGAGGCGAACCGCTCGATGTCGGCGTCCGACATGCCGACGCGGATCTCGCCGGCCTCGATGCAGATCGTCGCGGGCACGGCGCCCCCGGACCGTACGGCGTCCTCCACCTTGCGGGCGGTGGCGGCGTTGTCCGGGTAGGGCAGGCCGTGGGTGATGACGTTGCTCTCGAGGGCGACGACGGCCTTGCCCTCGTGGAGGGCCTCTCGGACCTCCTCGGTGTAGACGACGGGGACGCCGCTGCTCGCGCTCATCGGGATGTCTCTCAACTCTCGTTCCAGTAGCCGGGCCGCCTGACCAGGAGGTCGCGGCGGGCCGCCATCTCGGTGAGGACCTGGGCGTCCCAGTCCTCGGGTGCCACCGGCTCCAGGGAGATGGAGACGGTGTCCTCGCCGGTGGCGAAGGTCCGTGTCACGGCGGCGGTCACCGCCTCGTCGATCGCCCTCAGCTGTTCGGCCGTGAAGTCCCTCGGGTAGTGCCTGATGTGGACGTGGGGCACGGACTCGGTCCTCTCACGGTCTGGGTGTCTGGTGGGTGGGTGGCACACCGCGGACGGGGGAGGCCGCGGTGTGCCACCACCGCTCCCCGCCCTGCTCCCGGGGGGCAGGGCCGGGCGGGGAGTCGTGGGCGGTGATCCGTCGCGTTACGTGCTGACGGATTCCCGCGGGGTCTCTCGGGCCGGCTCCGGCTGCCCGGGTTCCTTCCTGCCCGTCTTCGGCTGGGCCAGGACCACCGAGGCGACCACCGTCAGCGCTCCGACGATCTGGAGCGGCGAGAGCGCCTGGTCGAGGACGAAGTAGCCGAGGAGGGTGGCCGTCAGGGGCGAGGCGAAGCTCAGGAAGGACACCGCCAGCGCGGGCAGCCGCTGCACACCGCGGAACCAGATCGCGTAGGCGACCAGGGCCCCGATGATGCCCAGGTAGGCGAAGCCCCAGAGGTTCTCGGCGGTGATCTCGGCGGGCAGGCCCTCGCCGATCAGCGCGACCGGCAGCAGGACCAGGCCGCCGACGGTGAGCTGCCAGCCCGTGAAGGGCAGCAGGCCCACCCCTTCGGGGCGTCCCCAGCGCTTGGTGAGCACGATGCCGGAGGCCATGCTGAGCGCGCCGAGGAGACCCGCGACGACACCGGTGGCGTTGAGCCCGGCGTTCGGCTGGATGACGAGCAGCGCCACACCGGCCGTGCCCAGGGCGCAGGCGGCCAGGTGGATCCGCCTGATCCTCTCCTTGAGCAGGACGGCGCCGAGCAGCAGCACGATCATCGGCTGGATGGCCATCACCAGCGCCGCGACGCCGCCCGGCAGGTTGTAGGCGGCCACGAAGAGCAGGTAGAAGAAGGCGCCGATGTTCAGCACGCCGAGCACCAGGGCGCGCCACCACCAGATGCCCTTCGGCAGCGTCCGGCCGATGGCCACCAGGATGAGGCCGGCGGGCAGGGCACGGAGCAGCGAGGCCAGCAGGGGCCTGCCCTCGGGCAGTAACTCCGTGGTCACCAGGTACGTGGACCCCCAGACCGCCGGGGCGAGCGCGGTGAGCGCGGAGTCCGCGAGCGTTCGGCTGCTCCTCATCAGGCCGCTGCCGAGTCGGTCGTGCCGAAGTAGCGGTCGCCGAAGTCGCCGATGCCCGGGATCATGAAAGCGTTCTCGTTGAGGCGTTCCTCGATGGACGAGGTGACGATGGTGACGGCCGGGTGCTTGGCGTGGACCGCCGCTATGCCCTCGGGCGCCGCGAGGAGGTTGACGAACACGATGTGCTCCTCGCGCACGCCGGCCTCCAGGAGGACGTCGATGGCCGCGTTGGCGCTGCCGCCGGTGGCGAGCATCGGCTCCAGGGCGAGGACGTGCCGGTCGGCGATGTCGTCGGGGAAGTTCTTGTAGTAGAGGTGCGGGAGCTTGGTGACCTTGTTCCGCTGGATGAGCACCTTGCCGACGGTGATGTCGGGGATGACCTGGCGCAGCTCGTCGAGCATCGAGTCACCGGCCCGGATCACGGGTACGGCGCACAGTTTGGTGCCGAACTTGAGTCCGTCGTACGTCTCACCGACCGGCGTGACGGCATCGTGCCGGTCGAACGGCAGCCGGTCGAGCGCCGATTCGATCAGGAGGCGGATGATGCGCCGGGAGTAGAACACGAAGTCCGCGCGGGACGCACTGCGGTCACGGATGATCGTGTGCATGGCCCGGAGCTGGTTGGTCTGCGGCAGCGGGTGGACGTTGTGGTGGCCGGTCGCCATGAGAAACCTGTTCCTCGTCGGTCGTGGAGACGGGCTGCGGCCGGTCCGGGGCCCAGGGGGCCCGGTTACCGCAACCGTGGGGTCGGGTGCCGAGGTCAGGAGCCTGCGATCTCGGCGAAGGCCTTGCGCGACTCCGCGACGAACTTCGCCACCTTCGCGCGGTCCTTGCGCCCGTCGGGACCTTCGAGGCCGGTGTGGGCGTCGACGGCGGCGGGCTTGACGAAGCGGATGGCGTCGGCGACGTTGTCCGCGTTCAGGCCGCCGGCCATCATGAGGGGCTTCGGCGAACGGCGCACGAGTTCGGCGCTGACGTTCCAGTCGTGGGTCAGACCGGTGGCGCCCTTGGCGCCGGTCGCCGGGTTGAAGGTGTCGGTGATGAACATGTCCACCACGTCCGCGACCTCGTCGACGAGCTGGAGGAGCTCCTCGGCGTTGTCCTCCTTCACGACCAGGCTCTTGAGGACGTACAGGTCCGGGCGGTCGGCCTTCAGCTTGCGCAGCTGCTCCGGCTCGACGTCGCCGTGGAGCTGGACGGCCTTGACGCCGAGCTGCGTGGTGAACGCGCTGATCTCGTCGGCGTCCGTCATGTAGCTGATGAGGACGCCTTCCTGAGGAGCGGTCAGGCCCGCGATGATCTCCGTGGCCGCGGCCTCGGAGATGTCGTCCTTGCCCGACGGAAGGCGGAGCGGGAAGCCGAACCAGTCGCAGCCTTCCTCGGCCAGGAGCTTGGCCTCCTCGGCGTCGATGATGCCGGCGACCTGCACCAGGTCCTTCACGTCACTCATGCGCGTTCCTTTTTTCGGGATGAGGCAGATGGGTCGAAGCCCGCCGGGAACCGTGCGGAGGTGTCCCGTATGAAAGGTTTCGCCGGTCATCTCTGGATGCTCATCAAAAGGCTCGTAGGTCGCGGTCCGTGGGTCAACGGGCCCTATGTCACGTATGCGTCAACCTTCTTCAGGTCCCGGTCAGGCGGCGTCACGGTCCGGCCAATCGTCACGCCGCGGGCGAGCAGGCATTCCTCCAGGTGGGACAGGACCCGCAGGTGGTAGGAGCGGGCGGCCCAGCCCAGACTGATGTTGTGCCCAGCATGGGGCTGCCGGGCCACCTCTGTGGAGGCCGCCACCAGCGGAGTCAGCAGTTCCTCCAGCGCCTCCCCGTCATGCCTCCACCACAGTTCCTGTTCGGCGAACGTGAAGCGCACGGGCACCCGTACTCCGGCCACCACGGCGGGGTACATTTCCGGCCATTCGAGCGTCTCCCGCGCCTCCCGGACGGGCACCGGCCGCAGCAGCCCCTGCCCGAGCCGGAAGGCGTCCGGCGGGTAGAACCTCAGCGCCCCCCAGTGCCGGCGCCATTCGCCCGGCAGGTCCGCTCCCGGCAGGCGCCAGGGCTCGACGGCGAAGCGCCGGCCGATGCCGGAGACGTCCACGCCGAACGGGGCGATGTCGCCCGCCGCGGCGGCCGCGGCCGACAGCGCGAGCCGGCCGCCGTTCGAGTGGGCCACCAGGAAGCAGCCCGCGCCCAGCTCGTTCCGGCGGGCGAAGCCCTCCAGGGCGGCGAGCAGGGTCGCCGTCTGCCCGGCGAGGTCCTGTCCCTCGGGCAGGACGGCCGCCGAGGCCCCGTACCCGGGCCGGTCCAGGGCGAGTACGGCATGGCCCAGCGAGGCGCCCAGCTCCAGCAGCGAGAGCCCGGGCCGGGCCCGGCTGTCGAAGTAACCGGCGCTCATCCCCGCGCCGTGCAGGGCCACCACGAGGGCCCGGGGCACCGGCCGCGCGGGCAGGGCGAGCAGCCCGGACAGCGGGATCCCGTCCGCCTCGAGGACGACGGGGCGGACGGGAGGCGGGCCGGGGGACGGTGAGGCGAGCATGCGGGTTCTCTCCTGGGTAGGGACGGGCTCAGCGGCCGTGGCGCGCGGCCCGTCTCCGGGCGACGGCGAGGGCCCAGACGGCCCGGCGGCGCAGCAGCGTGGCCAGGGCCGGGGTGGGGAGCCGCAGCGACTCGTGTGCGTGTTCGCGTACGGGGTCCCGCGCGGGGACCCAGTAGCCGGCGATCTGCACCGCGTTCATCGGACGCTCACAGCCGGACTCCGGTGAGCTCGGGCAGGCGCACCCCTGAGTCCCATACGACGTGGAACGCGACGTGCTCCAGCCGCCAGCCGGCCTCCGTGCGTACGGCGCGGGCCTCGGAGTGGCCGCCGACGTCGAAGCGGGCCTCGGGACCGTCCGCCCCGTGGTGGACGTGGGTGGTGAGCTGCTGGGCCCGCAGGGTGGCCCGGTCGCCGTCGAGCACCACGGAGTGGTTGGCGCTCAGGTGGTGCGTACGCGCCCACCGCTGCCGGGCCTCGCGCTGGAAGGCGGTGAAGGCCTCGACGCCCGCGCAGACGCCGATCGGGAAGGCGAAGGTGGCGTCCTCGGTGAAGAGCGCGGCGAAGTCGGTCCCGTCCCCGCCGGTTCCGTCGTGGGTGTCGAGGGCCGTGATGTAGCGGTCGAACAGTTCGCGCAGTTCGGCACGGTCGCGCAGGACCTGGATCTGGTCGCGCAGGGCCGCGATGTCGTCATGGGTCGAAGGCATGGCCTCTCCAGATGGCGGACTTCATGGGTGTGGGGCGCCGGGCGGACCCGGCGCCCCACCGCTGGTGCGTTCAGAGCACGCGGGCGCCGACGCGGACCGCCTCCACCAGCTCCGCCTGGCGCAGGGCCGGGCCGTCCGGGGCCGCCGTGCCCGAGCGGACGGCGGCGGTGAACGCGGTGACGGCGGCCAGCACCTGGTCGTCGGCGGCGAGGACGATCTCCTCGGCGCCCGTGCGGCGTTCGAGCCGGACCAGGGGCGGGTGGCCGGCGGGCGGGGTGAAGGCCCGGTCGACGGTGAGCCGCCCTTCGCTCCCGGTGATCTCGTAGGCGGAGCGGTAGCCGTGGTCCAGGCCGAAGGCGAGCTGCGCGCAGACCCCTTCGGGGGTGCGCAGCAGCGCCGTCCCGCTGGTGTCGACGCCACGGCCGGGACCGCCCCGGACCAGTACGGCGGCCTCGGCCTCGAGGCGGTCCCCGAGGAAGTGCAGGGCCGCGCGGACGGGGTAGACGCCGGTGTCCCACAGGGCGCCGCCGCCCAGCGCGGCGTCGTAGCGGATGTCGGAGTCGGGCAGCCGGGGGATGGAGAACTCCGCCCGGAAGGAGCGCAGGTCGCCGATCGCCCCGTCGGCCACGAGCGTGCGTACCGCGGCGTGCTGGGAGTGGTGGACGAACATGACGTTCTCCCTCAGCACCCGCCCGGTGCCCTCGGCCAGGGCCATGAGCCGCCGGGTGGAGGCGAGGTCGGTGGTGAGGGGCTTCTCCGCGAGGACGTGCTTGCCCGCGCGCAGCGCCGCCTCCACCCACGCGGCGTGCAGGGCGGCCGGGAGCGGGACGTACACGGCGTCGATGTCGTCCCGCTCCAGCAGGGCCGCGTAGCCGGTGACGGCCTCGCAGCCGGCCTCCGCGGCCGTGGCACGGGCCTTGGCGGCGTCGCGGCTGGCGACCGCGACGAGCCGGGCGCCCGGGGCCGCGCGCAGAGCGGGCAGCATCCGGCGGCGGGCGATGTCGGCACAGCCGAGCACGCCGATGCGGACGGGGTCCATCAGAGGCGCACCGCTCCCGAGGTCAGGCAGGAGAGCAGAGTGCGCGCCTGCACGTTGAGGTAGTGGTTGTGGCGCAGCAGGGCGGTGAGCTGACCGGTGGTGGCCCACAGGTAGCCCGGCGGCGCCTCGAGCGGGGCCTGGTCCTCGTCGGTGTCGACGAACAGGTAGCGGCTCTCGGCGTTCAGGAACCGGCCGCCCTCCTCGGAGTGCAGTGCCTCGTAGCGGATCCGTGCCGGGTCGGCGCCGAGGACCAGGTCGAGGAAGCGGGGCCGCTCGGCCGGCGGCAGGTGCGCGTAGTTGGAGGGGGTGTACTGCACCGTGGGCCCGAGCTCCACCGTGTCGAGGAAGCCGCCCTCGACGCGGGCGTGGACGAGCAGGTGCGGGACCCCGCCGATCCTGCGGGTGAGGAACGCGGTGACGCCCTCGCCCCTGGGTTCGAAGAGCGGCTGCGTCCAGCTGGCGACCTCGCGGCTGCCCGCGTGCACGCCGACCGCGACGACGCCGAAGTAGCGTCCCTCCTCGTGGTCGATGGAGTGCTCGCCCCGCACCCAGCCGGGCAGGCCGGCGAGCGGGACGCGTTCGGCGCTGACGTCGTGGCGGGCGCGTTCGGCGGTGAACCAGGACCGCAGCGCGGTGTCGGAGTGCAGGCTGACGCCCTCGGGGTCGGGGAAGGGGGCGCAGGCCAGCACGGTCCGGGCGTCCATGTTGATGACGTTGCCCTGGAGCAGCAGCTCACCGATCTGGCCGAGGGTGAGCCAGCGGAAGTCGTCGTGCTCCGGTACGTCTCCGAGGGCCTCGACCAGCATGTTGCGGTTGCTCTTGCGGAAGAACCACGAGCCGTGCTCGGACTGGAGGACGTCGGCGAGGACCCGGCCGCGGCGGGGATCGGTGAAGTACTCGACGTAGCGCACGTCGGCGCCCTTGTGGGCCTTGGTGTAGTTGCTGCGGGTGGCCTGCACGGTCGGCGACACCTGGAGCAGGTTGCGGTTGCCGGGCTCCATCTTGGCCTGCATCAGGAAGTGCAGGACGCCGTCGAACTCCTTGACCAGGATGCCGAGGATGCCGACCTCGGGCTGGCGGATGATCGGCTGGTGCCACCGCTGCTCGAGGCCGTCGGTGGAGGTGGCCACCCGCAGGCCCTCGACGGTGAAGAACTTCCCGCTGCGGTGCCCCAGGTTGCCCGTGCGCGGGTCGAAGGACCAGCCGTCCAGTTCCGCGAAGGGGATGCGGTCCACCCGGAAGCGGTGTGCCCGGCGGCGTTCCTCCAGCCAGGCGTGGACGTCCGCGGTGTTGCGCACCAGGCCGGTGCAGGCGGCGGCCGACCGGGCGAAGCGGGAGGGGAGTTCGGCGTCGCGGCGGGGCCGCAGCACGGCGGCGGGGGAGACGGTGGGAGCCGTCACGAGCGGCCTCCCACGAACTCCTTGACGGACGCGATGACGTAGTCGAGCATCTCGTCGGTCAGCGCCGGGTACACCCCGATCCAGAAGGTCTGGTCGGTGATGATGTCACTGTTGGTGAGGTCGCCGACGATGCGGTGCGGCTGGTCGATGTACGCCGGGTGCCGGGTCAGGTTCCCGGCGAACAGCCGCCGCGTGCCGATCTTGCGGTCCTCCAGGAAGTCCACGAGGGCGGCGCGGGTGTAGGGCGCCCCGGGGTCCACGGTGATCGCGAACCCGAACCAGCTCGGGTCGCTGCGCGGGGTGGCCTCCGGCAGGATCAGGTGCGGTACGCCCTCGAGGCCGTCGCGCAGCCGGCGCCAGTTGCGGCGGCGGGCGTCGCAGAAGTCGTCGAGCTTGTCGAGCTGGGTCAGGCCCAGGGCCGCCTGGATGTCGGTCGCCTTCAGGTTGTAGCCCACGTGGGAGAAGATGTACTTGTGGTCGTAGCCCTCGGGGAGGGTGCCCATCTGGTACTTGAAGCGCTTGAGGCACTTGTTGGTCTCGCCCGGCTCGCACCAGCAGTCCCGGCCCCAGTCGCGCAGCGATTCCACGATCCGCGCGAGCGCCAGGTTGGAGGTCAGGACGCAGCCGCCCTCGCCCATGGTGAGGTGGTGGGCCGGGTAGAAGCTGACCGTGGTGATGTCGCCGAAGGTGCCCGTGAGCTGCCCGTCGTAGGTGGAGCCGACGGCATCGCAGTTGTCCTCGATCAGGAACAGGTCGTGCTCCTGGGCGAGCTGCGCGATCTCGGCGACCTCGAAGGGGTTGCCGAGGGCGTGGGCGATCATGATGGCGCGGGTCTTGGGGCCGATGGCGGCCGCCACCCGGTCGGCGGTGGTGTTGTAGGTGCCCAGTTCGACGTCGACGAAGACGGGCACGAGGCCGTTCTGGATGATCGGGTTGACGGTGGTGGGGAAGCCCGCCGCGACCGTGATGACCTCGTCGCCGCGCCGGAGGCGCCGGTCCTCCAGCAGGTGCGAGGTGAAGGCCGTCATGGCCAGCAGGTTCGCGGAGGAGCCGGAGTTGGTCAGATGGGCCTTGCGGTGCCCCAGCTTGCGGGCGAACCGCGATTCGAACCTGCGCGAGCTGGGTCCGGCGGCGATCCGCATCTCCAGGGCCGCCTCGACCAGGGCGGCGCGGTCGCGCTCGTCGAGGACCGCGCCGGCGGGCCAGATCTCCGTGGTGCCGGGAACGAAGGGCCCGTCGTTCTGGGTGTCCTGGTGGAACTTCGCGGTCTCATCGAGGATGAGTCCCTTGTGGACGTTCATGACGGGATCCCTTCACGGCCCTCGGGGCCGGGGTTGTCGGTGCGGTGCTTGACGGACTTCCACCAGCCGGGGTTGTCGCGGTACCAGGCGACGGTGTCGGCGAGACCCTGCTCGAAGGGGACGCGCGGCGCGTACCCCAGCTCCTCGCGGATCTTGGTCTCGTCGAGGGCGTAGCGCAGGTCGTGGCCCTTGCGGTCGGCCACCCGGCGCACCGCGGAGGCGTCGGCGCCGCACAGGGCGAGCAGCCGCTCGGTGATGTGCAGGTTGGTCTGTTCGTTGCCGCCGCCGATGTTGTAGACCTCGCCGGCCCGGCCCCGGTCCAGGACCAGGGCGATGGCCCGGCAGTGGTCGTCGACGTGCAGCCACTCCCGGATGTTGCGCCCGTCGCCGTACAGCGGTACCTGCCGGCCCTCCAGCAGGTTGGTGACGAAGAGCGGGATCAGCTTCTCGGGGTGCTGGTAGGGCCCGTAGTTGTTGGAGCAGCGGGTGATGGAGACGTCGAGCCCGTGCGTGCGCCAGTAGGAGCGCGCGATGAGGTCGGAGGAGGCCTTGGACGCGGCGTACGGGGAGTTGGGCTGGAGCGGCCACTCCTCGGTCCAGGCGCCCTCGGCTATGGAGCCGTAGACCTCGTCGGTGGAGACGTGGACCACGCGCCCGACCCCGGTGGCCAGGGCGGCGTCCAGCAGGGCCTGGGTACCGCCGACGTTGGTGCGGACGAACTCGGCCGCCGAGTGGACGGAGCGGTCGACGTGCGACTCGGCCGCGAAGTGCACCACCGCGTCGTGGCCGGGCAGCAGCTCGCGCAGCAGTGCCCCGTCGCAGATGTCGCCGCGGACGAAGTCCAGCCGGGGGTGGGCGGCCGGGAGGTTCTCCCGGTTGCCCGCGTAGGTGAGCTTGTCGAGGACGGTGACCCGGTCCTCCTCGTGGCCCGGGTATCCGCCGCCGAGGACGGTCCGCACGAAGTGCGAGCCGATGAAACCGGCGCCGCCGGTGACCAGCAGCCTCATACCGCCTCCTCGAAGGGCGTCCGTCCGAGGACGAGGTCCGACATGTCGTTTCTCCTTGGAAAGAAGGAAAGAGGGTGGGAGGTGGGAGGAAGCGGACGCCGTCAGGCGGACCGCGCCTCGGCGGAGTTGTCGCGCCAGGTGCGCGGACCGAGGAAGCCGCGCATGCGCTCGGGACGCCTCCAGCCCGCGAGGACGGGCCCGCCCCCGGCCGTGCCGCCGTGCTCGCCCTCGTACGCCGCCGCACGGGCGAGTACGACGGCGGTCAGCGCCGCCAGTTCCTCGGCGTCGGGCTTTCCCTTCACCACGCGGATGAGGTGACCGGGCTCCGGGGTCTCCACAGGACTCTCCTCGTCTCGCGGGGCGCCGCCGCCGGTGCTCACTGCGGCGGGTTCCCGTGCTTGCGGGCGGGCAGGTCGGCGTGCTTGGCGCGGAGCATGTCCAGGGAGCGGATCAGCACCGAGCGGGTGTCGCGGGGGTCGATCACGTCGTCGATCAGGCCGCGCTCGGCCGCGTAGTACGGGTGCATCAGCTCGTCCTTGTACTCCGCGATCCGCTGCGCCCGTACGGCCTCGGGGTCCTCGGCGGCGGCGATCTCGCGCCGGAAGACCACGTTGGCCGCGCCCTCGGCGCCCATGACGGCGATCTCGTTGGTGGGCCAGGCCAGCGCCAGGTCGGCGCCGATCGAGCGGGAGTCCATGACGATGTACGCGCCCCCGTAGGCCTTGCGCAGCACCAGCGAGATGCGCGGGACGGTCGCGTTGCAGTACGCGTACAGCAGCTTGGCCCCGCGCCGGATGATGCCGTTGTGCTCCTGGTCGACACCCGGCAGGAAGCCGGGCACGTCGACCAGCGTGACCAGGGGGATGTTGAAGGCGTCGCAGAACTGGACGAACCGCGCGCCCTTCTCGGAGGCCTCGATGTCCAGGACTCCCGCCATGGCCGCCGGGTTGTTCGCGACGATGCCCACCACGTGCCCGTCGAGGCGGGCCAGGGAACAGACCAGGTTGGGCGCCCAGGCCGGGTGCACCTCGAAGTGGTCCCCGTCGTCCACGACCTCCTCGATGACCTTGCGGATGTCGTACGCCTGCCCGGGCTGGAGGGGCACCAGGTCGAGCAGCGCCTCGTTGAGCCGGTCGGCCGGGTCGCCGGAGCGCTCCACGGGGGCCAGCTCCCGGTTGTTGGAGGGCAGCAGCGCCAGCAGGTAGCGGACCTCGGCGATGCAGGTCTCCTCGTCGTCGTACGCGAAGTGCGCGACGCCCGAGGTGGCGGAGTGGACGTCCGCGCCGCCCAGCCCGTTCTGGCTGATCTCCTCACCGGTGACGGCCTTGACCACGTCGGGTCCGGTGATGAACATCTGCGAGGTCTCGCGGACCATGAAGACGAAGTCCGTCAGGGCCGGGGAGTACGCGGCTCCGCCGGCGCACGGGCCGAGCATCACGGAGATCTGCGGGATGACCCCGGAGGCCTTCGTGTTGCGCTGGAAGATGCCGCCGTAGCCGGCGAGGGCGGAGACGCCCTCCTGGATACGGGCGCCCGCGCCGTCGTTGAGGGAGACCAGCGGGGCGCCGGCCGCCTCGGCCATGTCCATCACCTTGTGGATCTTGCTGGCGTGGGCCTCGCCGAGCGCGCCGCCGAAGATGCGGAAGTCGTGCGCGTAGACGAAGACGGTCCGGCCCTCGACCGTGCCCCAGCCGGTGACGACACCGTCGCTGTAGGGCTTCTTCGCCTCCAGTCCGAAACCGGTCGCCCGGTGCCGGCGCAGGGGCTCCACCTCGGTGAAGGACCCCTTGTCCAGCAGGAGCGCGATCCGCTCGTGCGCGGTCAGTTTGCCCTTGGCGTGCTGGCGTTCGGTCGCGCCCTGGTCACCGGTGCGCGCGGACTCCTTGATCCCGTTGAGTTCGTCGATCCGGGACCGGATCGTGTCCTCCGCTCGGGGCATGTCGTGCACCCTTTCTGTGGGGGTCGATGGTCAGACTGCGGTGCCGGTGAAGGCGTGCACGGCTCCGGCCAGCCGGTCCGCGGTGTCCGTGGAGTGGACCCGGACGCCCGGCAGGATCCGCTGGACCAGCCCGCCGAGCACGCGGCCCGGTCCCACCTCCACGAACCGGTCGGCGCCGGAGGCCGCGAGCGTCCCGACCGCCTCGGTCCACCGCACCGGGCTGGTGAGCTGGCCGCGCAGGGCGACGACGGCGTCGGCGGCCGAGGTCACCCACCCGCCGGTGACGCCGGACACCAGCGGCACGGCCGGATCGCGGAACTCCGTCGCGATGAGCGTCTCGGTGAACTCCGCCTCGGCCTCGCCCAGCAGGCTGGAGTGGAACGGGCCGCCGGTGCGCAGCCACTCCACCCGGGCCCCGGCCGCCCGGGCGGCGTCGGCGGCGTGGGCCACCGCCCGGGCCTGGCCGGACACCACGGTCTGGCGGGGCTCGTTGTCCCCCGCCACCTCGACCACCTGGCCGGTGGCCGCCCGGGCTTCGGCGCACATCCGCGCCAGGTCCGTACGGGCCAGGCCGATGACCGCCGCCGTGGCGCTGCCGACGCGGTCCCCGACCGTCGCGACGAGCTCGCTGCGGAGCCGGACCAGCCACAGCGCCTCGGTCCACTCCAGGACGCCGGCGGCCACCAGGGCCGCGTACTCGCCCAGGCTGTGCCCGGCCACGGCGTCCGGCCGCAGGCCCTCGCCGCGCAGCACCTCCAGTACGGCCAGGCTCGTCAGGAAGATCGCCGGCTGCGCCACCGCCGGGTCCTCCAGGTCCCGGGGGGACCCGTCCAGGCAGAGCCGGGTCAGCGGGAACCCGAGCAGGTCGTCGGCGGTGCGGTAGTAGGTGTCGGCGAGGTCGGGCCGCAGGGCGAGCAGCTCCTTGCCCATGCCGGCGCGTTCGGAGCCCTGGCCGGGGAAGACGAAGGCGGTGGTCATCCGGTCACGTCCTTACTTGCGGTTCAACTGGCGAGGACCGTGTGGTGCGGTCCGGGGGCGGCGGCGCCGCACACGGTGTTGCCCGCGGCCAGCCAGGTGTCGGGCACCCACCTGACGTCGACCACCTTGGGAGCCGGCCCCGCCACCGCCACCGCGGCGGCGTGGGTGGAGTCGGCCGGAACGCCGACCATGGTCCAGCCGTCCGGGTGGCGGCCGTGGTCGGTGCCGAGGTAGTCCTCGGCGGGCGATCGGCTCAACCCTGTACCGAGCCCCTTGAGAAACGCTTCCTTGCGCGTCCAGATCTGGCCGAACAGCTGCCGGCGCTCCTCGCCCTGCTCGGCCTCGGCTATCTCGATCTGCTCGTCGGGGTGCAGCGCCTTGGAGCAGATGTCCACCGTCTCGGCGCCGGGGAGTTTCTCGACGTCGACGCCGAGCGGCGTGGTGCCGACGCCGACCATGGCCACTCCCCCGCTGTGCGAGAGGGAGTAGTGCAGCGGCGGGGGCGGCGGGGACAGGGCGGGGCGGCCGTGCGGCTCGCCGCAGCCCGGGCAGGGCTCGCGCATGAAGCGGACGTCCTGGGGCAGGGTGGCCGTGTACCGTCCGAGCAGCCGGCGCACCGCCACGTGGGCGGCGGCGTACAGCAGGCCGTCGGACCGGCGGATGAAGGAGTCGGTGCGCTTGCGCTCCTGCTCGTCGAGTTCGCCGATCGCGAGCGCCTCGGCGTCCGGCCCGGTGGGACGGCGGATCAGCCAGAGGTCGACGCGGTCGGCGGAGAGGGTGAAGTCGGGCCGGTCGAGCCCCTGGTGGTTGACGACCGGGCGGACGGCCGGCAGGAGGGTCGTAGTGCTCATGCCGGCACCGCTGCCCCGTGCAGGTGGGCCTCGGGACCGAACTGGCCCGCGAGGCAGTCGATGAGCTCCTGGGCGCTGTTGGCGAGCAGCAGCCGCTGGAGGTTCACCTCGACGCCCAGCGTGTTCTCCATCCGGTACTGGAGTTCGATACCGGAGATCGAGCCGATCCCGAGGCAGCCCATGGGGCGGCCCGTGGTGTCGACCAGGTGCGGCTCGATGCCGAGGATCCGGCCGAGCTCCTCGCGCACGTACTGCTCGAGGATCCGGGTGCGCTCGTGCAGCCCGGCGGTGGCCAGGACCGCCATGTCGGGCGGGGTCATGTGGACGAGGCCGTTGTCTGTCTCGTACGTCTGTGACATGTGAAGTGTGTTCATGATGCTTTCCGGGTCGGGGCGGACGGGGCTTCCCCCGTCCGCCCGTGGTCGGGGGCCTACGCGCCGGGTGTCAGGCCTGGTAGGGGGACTTGGCGCGGCCCTCGCGGAGGGTGGCGCCCCACCAGACGAGCTGGTCGAGCAGGACCTTGGCCGCGCTCTGCGGTCCCTCCGGCTCCTTGGGCTGCCCGTCCTCGCCGAACTGCTCCCATGCCGAGTGGAAGCTGATGCCGTCGCGGACGGTGACGGCGTGCAGTTCGGCGAAGACCGGGCGCAGGTGCTCGACCGCCCGCAGGCCGCCCGCCAGACCGCCGTAGGAGACGAAGCCGACCGGCTTGGCGCGCCACTGGGTGTAGTGCCAGTCGATGAGGTGCTTGAGGGAGGCCGGGTAGCTGTGGTTGTACTCCGGGGTCACGATCACGTACGCGTCGGCCTGTTCGAGGCGCGGCGAGATCGTGGCGAGCGCCTCGGCGGTCTCCGGGGAGGGGTCGTGGGACAGGGCGGCCGGCAGGTCGTGCTCCGTCAGGTCGATCACGTCGACGACGAGGTCGTCCCGCTGACGGGCCTGCTCGGCGAACCACTGGCCGGGCACCGGCCCGAAGCGGCCCTCGCGGACGCTGCTGATGACGACGGCCAGCCGCAGGGGTTCCTTCGACATGGTGGGTCCTTTCATGAGCGGGTTGGTGGTGAGGAGACGTGGGACGAGCGGGTGAGGCCGCCGAGCGCGACGCACGCCCCGGCCGCTCCGACTGCGGTGACCAGCCAGAGCGCCGAAGCCCGGCCCACGGTGGAAAGCGCGGAGACGGACGCCGTGGTCAGCACGGCGCCCGCCTGCACGCAGGTCTGGTAGAGCCCTCCCGCCGCCCCCTGGAGCCCGGCCGGGACCGAGCCCGTCGCCTGGAGGTGGAGGGCGGTGAAGGCGAGGACGAAGGCGGCGCCGACGCACACCATGGCGGGCAGCAGACCGGCGGCGCCCGGATCGGCGCCCGGCGCCCTCGGGTAGAGCGCGTAGCCGGCCGGGGCGAGTACCGCCCCGGCGGCGACCGCTCGCGCCGGGCCCAGCCGGACGGCGATCCGGCCGGAGTACAGCGCGCTCAGCGCGAGCGGGACGGCGGCCGGCAGGAAGGCGAGCGCCGTCTGCCAGGCGCTGCGGCCGGCCCCCTGGAGGTGCAGGGTGGCGATGAGGAGGAAGCCGACGTACGAGCCGTTGAGCGCGGCGGCGCCGAACGCGGAGCGCAGCAGCGCCGTGTGCCGCAGCAGTTCGGGGGGCACCAGCGGTCGCGGCGACCGGCGTTCGGCCGTGACGAAGACGGCACCGAGCAGCAGCGCCGCGGTGAAGGCGGCCGCCGCGAGGGCCCGCTCGCGGCCGGGGCCGGCGAGGTTCGCGAGCGCGTACGCGAGCAGCAGGAGCGCGCCGGTCAGGCTGAGGCCGCCCGCCGGCGCGTGCCAGTCCGGCGCGCGCGGCCGCACGGCGGGCCGGTCGCGCGGAATCAGCCGCAGACCGGCCGCCAGGAGCAGCAGGCCGACGGGGGCCGGGAAGGCCAGGGTCCAGCGCCAGCTGATCCCGGTCAGCAGGCCCGACAGCAGCAGCCCCGCGCAGAAGCCGGCGGCGCCGAAGAAGGAGTAGAGGGACACGGCCCGGCGGCGGGCGGCGCCCTCCGGGACGGCCGCGGTGATGATGGCGAGTCCGGTGGGAGCGGTCAGCGCGACGCAGAAGCCCTTCACCACACGGGTGACGGTCAGCAGCGTCGCACTGTCCGTCAGGGCGCCGGCCAGCGAGGCGGCGGCGAAGACGGACAGCGCGGCCAGGTAGACCCCGCGGCGGCCGAGCCGTTCGACCAGGCGGCCGCCCAGGAGCAGCAGCCCGCCGAAGCCGGCGGCGAAGCCGCTGACGATCCACTGGAGCCGCGGGACGGAGAGCCCGAGGTCGGCGCCGACGGCCGGCAGCGCCACCAGGGTCGCGGACACCTCCAGCGCGTCGACCAGCATGTTCGCGGCGAGTACGGACACCAGGGCCCATCGGGCGCCGGGCCGTTCGACGCCCGGCGCGGTTGTCGTCGAGGTCAGCATGCGCGCGTTCCGCTCGGTGAGGAGGAGGGTGAGGGGCGGCCGGCCGGGGAGGGTTCCCCGGCCGGCCCGCCCCGTCGCCGGCGTGGCGTGGGTTGCGCCGGCGGTCCAGGGGGGTTCCGGGCGGTTCGCGGACGGCTCAGCCGAGCAGCGTTCCGCCCGTGGCGTCGACGAAGGAGCCGGTGATCCAGCGGGCCTCGTCGGTGGCGAGGAAGGCCACCACGTCGGCGACGTCCTCGGGTTCGCCGATCCGGTTGAAGGCGGACAGCGACGCCATCTGTTCGACGGCCTCGGGGATGCCGAAGACCGGATTGTCGTTGCGGGTGATCCCGGGGGCCACCGAGTTGATGGTGATGCGCCGGGGCCCGAGCGCCTTCGCGAAGTGCAGCGCGAGCTGTTCGAGCGCGCCCTTGCTCATCGCGTACGCGATCTCGTCCGGGTTCGCGAAGCGGGTCAGGCCGGAGGAGATGTTGATGATCCGGCCGCCGTCGGGCATGTTCCGCAGTGCCCGCTGGATCAGGAAGAACGGCGCCTTCGCGTTGACCGCGAAGATCCGGTCGAACTGCTCCGGGGTGACCTCGTCCGCCCCGACGCCGCCCATCACTCCGGCGTTGTTGACCAGGATGTTCAGGTCGGTGCTGCCGGTGCGCTCCAGCAGGTCGGCCTCCAGCGCGGTGAAGAGCGTGTCCACGTCGCCTTGGACGCCGAGTTCGGTGCGCACCGCGAAGGCGCGGCCGCCGTCCCTCTCGACCGAGGCGACGACCTCGCGGGCGGCCGCCTCGTCCCGGGTGTAGTGGACGGCGACGAGCGCGCCCTCCTCCGCCAGGCGCAGCGCGGCCGCGCGGCCCATGCCCCGGCTCGACCCGGTGACCAGGGCGGTCCTTCCCAGGAGCCTGTCCATGCCGTTCCTCCGGTCCCTCGGTGCCGGTACCGACCGCAGCGCCCGCACCGGGCCGCGCGGAGCGGCCTGCTCCGGGGTGCCGGACGGCACCGGGCCGAACCACCGCTCCAGGGCGGCCGTGACGTCACCGTCCGGCGCGTCGCCCGACCAGACGACGTGACCGTCGGGCCGGACCAGCAGGGCCGTGGTTCCCACTCCGGACGCCGGGTCCGCCGCGGCGGCGGTGGCGAAGCGCACCCGGTCCGCCCAGGGCCCGGCGGCGGCCCGCAGTTCCCTGCCGCGGTGCTCGTCACCGGGCGGGAGGAGCAGCAGGCCGCGGCCGGGGCGCAGCAGTTCGAAGGTCGTCGCCGGGCCCTCGTCGCCCACCGCGTCGGCCTGCGGGATCCGCCTGCCGAGCAGCGGGGTGCCGCCCGTGTCCGCCGGGTAGCGGACGTCCAGGCCCGAGATCATCCCGGCCAGGTGGGCGCGTACGTCCTCGTGGCCGGTCAGTTCCGCGAAGACCTCGCGGACCGCGTCGACCTCGGGGCCGCCGAGCAGCAGCAGCGCCTGTGTCCTGATGTTGCTCTGGACGGCCTGTCCGACGGCGTGCCGTTCCTCGTGGTAGCTGTCGAGCAGTGCGTCGCGGCCGTGCCCGGCCACCACGGCCCCCAGCTTCCAGCCGAGGTTGAAGGCGTCCTGGAGGCCGAGGTTGAGGGCCTGGCCGCCGATCGGCATCTGCTGGTGCGCCGCGTCACCGGCGAGCAGGAGCCGGCCCCGGCGGTAGCTCGTGGCCTGCCGGGACGCGTCCCCGAAGGAGTTCACCCACAGCGGGGTGCCGCCGCTGATGTCCTCGCCCGTGATGCGCTTCCAGGTGTCGGCGACCTCTTCGAAGGAGGGCTGGCCCCGGCGGGGTTCGGCGCCGAACTCGTGCACCATCACCCGGGTCACGCCGTCGGGCCGCCGGGCGGAGACGACGAGGCCTCCCTCCAGCCGCTCGAAGCGGCGGCCGGGGATGTCGATGCCCGCCACGTCCGCGCGCAGCAGTTCGCGCCCGGCGTCGTCGCCCGGGAACGCGAAGCCGCCCAGCCGGCGTACGGCGCTGTTCTCGCCGTCGCAGCCGACGGCGTACGCGGCCCGGACGGACGTGGCCGTCCCGTCGGGGCCGCGCACCTCGGCGGTGACCAGGTCTCCGGCGACGGTGAGCCCGGTCAGTTCGTGGCCGCGCCTGATCTCCGCGCCCAGGTCCGCGGCCCACTGGCCGAGCACTTCCTCCAGGCGGGTCTGCGCCACCTTCCACTGGCCCGGGTAGGGGCCGGGGAGGCCGAGGCCGAAGGGGATCCCCCCGAAGTGGCCGGCGGCGTCGTTCGGGATGTCGCCCAGTCCGTCGAGCAGTCCCCGGGTCGCGAGGATCTCCATGGTCCGGGAGTGCAGGGTGGAGGCACGGGATTCGGTGGTCGGCGCGGTGAGCTTGTCGAGGACCACCACGTCCGCCCCCGCCAGCCGCAGCTCCCCGGCGAGCAGCAGCCCGACGGGGCCCGCGCCGACCACGATCACCTGGGTTTCGGTGTAGTCCCCAGCCATGATCAGTCCTTGTTCCGGGTGCGTTCGGCGTAGTTCTTGGCGTGGCCGAGGGTGGCGCGGCTGTTGGTGCTCAGCGCGGTGTGGACGTACTCCCTGGCGTCCGCGACCGTGGCCCCCTCACCCAGGATGCCGGTGATGTTCGCGGCGTTGAGGGTGACCGTGTGCTGCGAGGAA